>NZ_JBDPLU010000005.1:0-482182 GCF_039871525.1 Streptomyces sp. B6B3
CCGGGGTGCCGCGGGGGGGCCCGGGGCCCGCCGGCGGCGTGGGGGTCAGCTCCGCTTCCAGCGGGGTTTGTCGGTGCGGCGGTGCTCGTCGCGGTGGTCGTCGCGGCGGAAGCCGCCGTCGCTGCGGTTGTGGCCGAACGGGCGGCGGTCGCGGTCCCGATCACGGTCCCGGTCGCGGTCGCGGTCGTCGCGGCGGAAGCCGCCGCGACGGTCGTCCCGGCGGCCTCGGTCCCGGTCCCGGTCGTCCCGGCGGAAGCCGCCGTCCCTGCGGTTGTTGTGGAACGGGCGACGGTCGCCGCGCTCCCGGTCCCGGTCGTCCCGGCGGCCGCGCTGTTCGGCGCGGGCCGCGGCGGCCGCGGCACGGGCGGCCTCGCGGGCCTCACGCTCCGCCTCACGGGCGGCCTCGCGCTCGGCCTCGGCCGCCGCCTCGGCGGCGGCGCGGGCGATCGCCTCGGCCGGGTCGTCGCCGCGCTCCCTGGCGGCGCGCCCGATGAGCCGCTCGGCGTCGCCGCGCAGCTCGGTGGCGCGCTCCCTGGCCCGCTCCAGCTCCCGGGAGAGCCGCGCGACCTCGCGTTCGGCGTGCCGGGCGGAACGCGACGAGGACTCGGCCTGGACCTCGCTCAGCGACCGGGCGCCGATGATGTCGGCGAGGTCGTCGTGGAACAGGTCACCCCGGCCGATGACGTGCCGGGCGGCGTCCACGCCGGCGTCCTCCATCAGCCGGAAGATGGTGCGCCGCTGGTGCGGCAGGGCCAGCGAGACGACGGTGCCGGAGCGCCCGGCCCGCGCCGTGCGCCCGGAACGGTGCAGGTAGTCCTTGTGGTCGCCGGCCGGGTCGACGTTCAGCACGACGTCGATGCCCTCGACGTGGATGCCGCGGGCGGCGACGTCGGTGGCCACCAGCACCCCGATCCGGCCGTCCTTGAAGTCGGCGAGGGTGCGGGTGCGGGCGCCCTGCGTCATGCCGCCGTGCAGCGCGTCGGCGCGCACGCCGGCGTCCCGCAGCTGCTCCGCGACCCGGTCCGCGCCGAGCTGGGTGCGGACGAAGACGATGGTGCGGCCGTCGCGCCCCGCGATGGCGGCGGTGAGCGGCGCCTTGTCCTGCGGCTTGACCACCAGTACGTGGTGGCTCATGGTCGCGACCGCGCCCTGGGCGGCGTCGACCTGGTGGCTGACCGGGTCGACGAGGTAGCGCTTGACCAGGGTGTCGATCTCGCGCTCCAGGGTGGCGGAGAACAGCATCCGCTGTCCGCCCGGCGGCACCATGTCGAGCAGCTCGGTGACCTCGGGCAGGAAGCCGAGGTCGGCCATCTGGTCGGCCTCGTCGAGCACGGCGACCTGGACGTCGTCCAGCGAGCACGCGCCGCGCTTGATCACGTCGCGCAGCCGGCCCGGGGTGGCGACCAGGATGTCGACGCCGCGCTCCAGGGCGTAGATCTGGTTGCCCATGGAGGTGCCGCCGCAGACGACCTTCATCCGCAGGCCGAGCAGCTCGCCGTACGGCTCCAGGGCGGCGGAGACCTGCATGGCCAGCTCGCGGGTGGGCGTCAGGATGACGGCCCGCGGGTGTCCTGGGCGGGTGCGCTCGCCGGCCAGCCGGGTCAGCACCGGCAGACCGAAGCTGAGGGTCTTGCCGGAGCCGGTGCGGCCCCGGCCGAGGACGTCGCGCCCGGCCATGGCGTCGGGGATGGTGGCGGCCTGGATGGGGAACGGGGTGGTGACACCGTTCTCGGCGAGCTTCCGCACGATCTGCTGCGGCAGGCCGAGGTCGGCGAAGGTGACCGTCGGCTCGTCCAGGGGTAGGACGGCTTCAGGCGTGGTGACGGACATGCGAGATGAGAACCTTCCGGAGTCGGGTCGGCACGCGCCTTTGCTCCGTAGGTGCTCATGACCGCCTAGATGCGGTCAGCCACGGCTTAACGAGGAACGCGCCACACGGCGCGCTATGTGGGGCGCCGGGCAAGTGGGATCAAACGATCTACAAGCATACGCAGGGCGCCGTCTGCCATGCAAACGGGATTCACCCCTCGTGCATCAGTTCCCCCCGTCGCCGCCTCCGCCACCCCCGTTTCCCTGGGTGTCACCGTCGCCGCCGGTCGGCGTCGGCGTGGGGGTCGGGTCCGGCTCCTCGGACGTGGGGCTGGGCTCGTCGCTCGGCTCGGGGGAGGGCGTCGGATCCGAGGAGGGCGCGGGCTTCTTCGTGGGCTCCGGCGCGTGGGTGGTGGTGGGCGTCGGCGTGCGCGCCGGGTCGCGGGAGTCGGGGGCGTCGGACCCCGCGTTCCCCTGGTCGTCCGCCGACGGGTCCCGCTCGGTGGTGGACCCCGGATCCGCGTCGCCCGACGTGCTGGCCGCCGTGGTCGGCCCGGGGCCGTCGGTCGCGCCGGCGGCGGCTCCCCCGCCGTCCGCCTCCGGCCGGTCCGAGCGCTCGCCACGCGGTTCGACGCTCACCTCGACGGAGTGTCCCGGATCGGGCGACGCGTTCCCCATCTCGGCGGGATCGTTCTGGTGCGCGTCGTCCGAGCCGGCGCTCACGCACCCCGCGAGCGCCCCCACGGCGACGGCGATGAGGGACACGGCGGCGGCGGGAACGAGACGGCGGGCGGATCGGCGCACGGCGGACTACCTCCGAGGGCGGGGACGGCGGCTGGGCAACGGACGGTGGGGCTCGGCCTGTCCGCTGCTCAACTCCCGTGCCCGGCGGAGGACACGCCCCGCACGGGGGCACGTTTGCGCGGGTCCGGGCGGGCCGGACGCCCGCGCCACGTCCGGCCGACGTCCGACCCGCGCGTCCGGCTCTACGCGTCCGGCTCGTCGAGCGTGGCTCCGTGGGCGAACGCGGCGGCGAACGCCTCCTCCCCCAGCGCGGCGCGCGCGGCGGCGGCGATCCGGTCCACGTCGGCGCGTTCCGCCGCGGGCAACGGGGCCCGCGCGGACTCGCGGGCCGCCGCGGCGGCGCCGAGCAGCGTGGCGGCCCGGCGGTGCCGCCCGGCCCCGGCCGCCGCGCCGGCCAGGCCCTCCCAGGCCAGGGCCACGGCCCGCGGGTCGCCCAGCAGCCGGGCCTGGGCGAGTCCCTCCGCGTGCCGGGACCGCGCGGTCTCCGGATCGCCGCGCAGCTCCGCCACGAAGCCGAGCTCGGCGAGGACCACGCCCAGCCCGGGTCCGTAGTCGGTGGCCCGGAACCAGTCCAGCAGGCGCCGCAGCCGGGACTCCGCCGCGTCGAGGTCGCCCGCGCGGCGGGCCCCGAGGGCGAGGCCGAGTTCCGCGCTGGCCTGGCCCCGCCGGAGGTTCTGCTCGGTGGCCAGCGCCAGCGCCCGGCCGTGCAGGGCGTCGGCCCCGGCGTGGTCCCCGGTCAGCAGCGCGATCCGGCCGAGACCGCACAGCCGGTTGACGACCTCGGCCCACAGGCCCAGTTCCTCGGCCATGCCGAGCCCGGTCCGGTGGAGGGCCGCGGCCCGCGGGTAGTCGCCGGCGATCTCGGCGAGGGTGGCCAGCGGGAAGACCGTGTGCGCCTGCCCCCAGCGGTCGCCGAGCGCGCGGAAGACACGGTCCGCGCGCTCCCCGTGGTCCCGGGCCGCCGCCAGCGCGCCGCGCGCCAGGGCGTGCCGGGCCAGCACGCTGAGCGCCGCGGCCTCGCCCCAGCGGTCGCCGAGTTCCCGGAAGTCCGCGACGGCCTGCCGGCTCAGGCGCTCCCCGCCGGCCACGGCGGCCGTCCCCAGCTGGGCGAACGCCAGAAACCACCGCGCGACGGCCAGCCCCGCCCGGTCACCGGCGGCGGCCAACCCGTCCAGCACGGGCCGCGGATCTGCACTCTCCTCCCGGGACACCAACAACACGACCCCGGCCCGCCAGGCAGCGGCCCTGCCGGCCGCAACCGAGGCCGGACCCGAGCCCGGCACGACCGCCGCGCCGGGCACCCGAGCCGCCCGGTCCGCCCGGTCCGCGGCGGCGGGGACCGGATTCGCCGAGGCCGGGTCGGCGGTTGCCCGGTCGGCTGGCGCCACGACGGTCAGATCAGCGGCCACGGCGGCCGGCGTCGGGTCGCCCACGACCGGGGCGGTGGAGCTCGTGGCGGCCGGCGCCGCGACGGCGGGCCTCGGCTCGGCTGCGACCGTGGCCGCGCCGGCGGGCGCCGGCAAGGTCGTGGTTCGGGTGAGGGCTCTGTGGGCCTCGCTCAGGCGGCCGCGAAGGACCCAGTACCAGGTCAGGGCGTTGACCAGGCGCAGCGCCGCCTCGGCGGCGCCCCGGGTGGCGGCCAGGTCGATCGCCCGGCGCAGGTTGCCGCTCTCCGCGTCGAGCCGGGCCAGCCAGCGCCGTTGTTCCGGCCCGCGAAGCAACGGTTCCGCCTCTTCGGCGAGTTCGGCGTAGTAGTGGACGTGCCGGCGCTCCGCCTCGTGGAACTCTCCGGCCTCCCGCAGCCGTTCGGCGCAGTACTCGCGGACGGACTCCAGCAGCCGGTAGCGCGGGTCGCCCGGCCGGTCGTCGAGCACCACCAGGGACCGGTCGACGAGCCGGGCCAGCGCGTCCAGGACCTCCGCCGGCCGCACTCCGCCCCCGGCGCACAGCTGCTCCGCCGCCTCCAGGGTGCAGCCGTCCACCTGCACGGCCAGCCGGCGCAGCACCGTGCGTTCGCCGGCGGTCAGCAGTTCCCAGCTCCAGTCGAGCACCGCGCGCAGGGTGCGCTGCCGGGGCGGCGCGTCCCGGTAGCCGCTGGTCAGCACGGAGAACCGGTCGTCCAGGCGGGCGTGCAGGCCGTGCAGGCCGAGCGTCCTGACCCGCGAGGCGGCCAGCTCCAGGGCGACCGGCAGACCGTCGAGCCGCCGGCAGATCGCCGCCACGGCCTCGGCGTCGGCCGGGTCGAGCTCCGCGTCCGGCGGGCGGCCGGCCCGGGACAGGAAGAGCCGGGTGGCGTCGGCGGGCGCCAGCGGCGGGACCCGCCACACGGTCTCGCCGCCGAGGCCCAGCGGCTCCCGGCTGGTGGCCAGGATCCGCAGGTCGGGCACGGCCCGCAGCAGCGCCTCGGCGAACCCGGCCACCGGCTCGACGACGTGCTCGCAGTTGTCCAGCACGAGCAGCAGCGGACGCCGGCCGCGCAGCGCGGCGGCCAGCCAGTCGATGCCGGAGGCGGGTGCGGCGTCCGGCCGGACGGCCAGGGCCTGCAGGACGGACTCGGCCAGCGCGCACACCACCTCCTCGGCGGGCGCGTCGGCGGCGAGCCCGGCCAGTTCGACCAGCCAGGCGCCCTCGGGGTACGCGTCGAGCAGGCCGCGTGCCGTCTCCACCGCCAGCCGGGACTTGCCGACCCCGCCGGGGCCGGTGAGCGTCACCAGGCGGGCGGTGCGCAGCAGGCCGCGCAGGTCGGCGACGGCGCCGGACCTGCCGACCAGATCGGTGAGCGGCGCGGGCAGGTTGGTCCGCGGCCGGGCGACCGGCGCGGAGTCCGGCGCGCAGTACGGGGCACGATCCGGCGCGGGGTTCAGCGCGGGGTCCTGGCGGAGGATCGCCTGGTGCAGGGCGGTCAGCTCGGGGCCCGGGTCCAGGCCGAGTTCGTCGGCCAGCCGGCGGCGGAACGCCTCGTATCCGGCCAGCGCCTCGCCCTGCCGGCCCGCGCGGTACAGGGCGCGCAGCTGGGCGGCGCGGAGGCGTTCGCGCAGCGGGTGCCGGGCCACCAGGTCGGCGAGCTCGCCGAGCACCAGCGCGTGTTCGCCGAGCGCCAGGCGGGCCTCGGCGAGCTGCTCCAGCGCGCCGAGCCGGTCCTCGGTGAGCCGGTCGATCGCCGCGCGGGCGAACGGTTCGTCGGCGTGGTCCGCGAAGGCCGGGCCGCGCCACAGGTCCAGGGCCTCGACGAGCAGGCCGGCGCGCCGCGCCGGGTCCGCGGTGGCCCCGGCCCGGGCGGCGAGCTCGGCGAACCGGCCGGCGTCCACGTCCCCGGGCGGGACGTCCAGCCGGTACCCGGCGGGTCCGGAGACCACCAGCCGCCGGCCGCCGGGCTCGGCCTCGTCCAGGGCGCGGCGCAGGTGCGCGATCTTGCCCTGGAGGGCGCCGGCGGGGTTCCTGGGCGGTCGGGTGCCCCACAGCTGGTCGGCCAGCCGGTCGGCGGACACCGGATGTCCTGGGCGGACCAGCAGCCGCGCGAGCACCGCGCGGACCTTGCGCTCCGGAACGCGCACGGGAGCGCCGTTGGCCGCCCACACCGCCAGCGGGCCCAGCACTCCGAATCGCACACCGCAACGATAGGTCGGGCGCGGCGGAGCACGGCGAGCCGCGGCGAACCGCGGCGGAGCACGGCGAACCGGCGGCGAACCCACAGTGGACCGGCAGTGGACCGCAAGGGCGGGCACCCACCCTGGGGCCAGTCGTTCGCATCGTTCGCACGGAGGAAGCAGATGAACAGCGCACCCGAGAGCACGCCGCCCCGCACCCCGGTCAGCGTCATCGGCCTGGGCAACCTGGGCCGGGCGCTGGCCGCGGCGCTCGTCGAGCGCGGCCACCCCACCACCGTGTGGAACCGCACGGCCGGCCGGGCCGACGACCTGGTCGCCCGGGGTGCGCGGCGCGCGGACACGGTCGGCGAGGCGCTGGAGGCCGGCGAGCTGGTGATCGTCTGCCTGCTGGACCAGGACGCCGCCCGCGCGGTACTGGCCCAGGGCGCCGGCGCACTCGCCGGTCGGGCGGTGGTCAACATCACCTCGGGCACGCCGGAGCCGGTGCGGGAGCTGGCGGACTGGGCGGCCGGGCACGGCGCGGACTACCTCGCGGGCGCGGTCTACGCCGTCCCGCAGACGATCGGCACGCCCGAGGCGTTCGTGCTCTACAGCGGGTCGCGGGCCGTGTTCGAGGCCCACCGCGACACGCTGGACGCGGTGCTCGGCGGCGGCACCTTCACCGGCGCGGACCCGGCCCTGGCGTCGGTGCACGACATGGCGGTGCTCAGCGGGATGTACGGGATGTTCGCCGGGTTCTTCCACGGCGTGGCGCTGGCCGGCACGGAGGGCATCAGCGCCGCGGACATCACCCGGCACATGACGCGGTGGCTGACGGAGGCGGCCGCGGCGCTGCCCGGGTTCGCGGCCGAGATCGACGCGGGCGACTACACCACGGAGACGTCCACCCTCGACATCAACGCGTGGGGCCTCGGCGCGATCCTCACCGCCAGCCGCGCCCGCGGGATCGGCGACGCGCTGCTGGCGCCGTTGCAGGAGCTCTTCCGGCGGGAGGTCGACGCCGGCCACGGCGCGGCCAGCCTGGCCCGAACCGTCGAATCCCTGCCGTCCCACGGCCGCGCGCCCGCCTGGGGGCACCCCCGGCCGAAGGCTGGGGGACGGTGACCCGGGCCCGCCGTTCGCCGGCGGGCGCGGGAGAATGGACGGGTGCTGAAGATGACGCGCGAGGAGTTCGAGGAACTGGTCAGCGAGGGGCTGGACCGGATCCCGCCCGAGCTGACACGGCTGATGGACAACGTCGCCATCTTCGTCGAGGACGAGCCGCCGCCGGAGGATCCCGAGCTGCTCGGGCTGTACGAGGGCACGCCGCTGACGGAACGCGGCGAGTGGTACGCCGGGGCGCTGCCCGACCGCATCACCATCTACATGGGCCCCACGCTGCGGCTGTGCGAGACGCGCGAGGAGGTCGTGGAGGAGGCCGCCACCACCGTGGTGCACGAGGTGGCGCACCACTTCGGCATCGACGACGCCCGGCTCCACGACCTGGGCTGGGCCTGAGCCACGGCCGCGGCGTGGCCCGGCGCCGGGCGGGGATACCGTTTTGCTGATCAGTCGCGAGATCCCCTATGCTTCTGGCGTCTCCGACGGCATCTCCCAGGTGCCCAGGCGGCCTCTCCAGCCCCCGTCGTCTAGTGGCCCAGGACGCCGCCCTTTCAAGGCGGTAGCGCGGGTTCGAATCCCGTCGGGGGTACTTCTCTGACCAGCGACAACACGGGGCCCCGTCTGTGGGGGCCCCGTTGGTGTTCGCGCTGCCGGGTCCGCTGGGCTGGCGGTCGCCGGCGGGCGAGGGTGGCCGCGGCCGCGCGCCCCGCTCGGCACGTCCGCTGAGGGGAACCGAGGGGATCGGAGGCGCGGAAGTTGCCGGAGGTCTGAACGGCGCCGGTGTGGCCCGGCGATGTTCGGCGGTGGCCGCGCGTCAGCGCTGGTCTTCGCCGGTGAGGGCCTGCCGCTCCTGCTGCAGGATCTCCTGGATCGGGATGCCGTCGTAGTTGCTGAGGACGACGCCGACCCAGCCGGTGTCCAGGTAGATGTTCCAGTTGGCGGCGATGCCGCCCCCGCCCCCGCCGCGCCCGAACACCCACTGGCTGCCGTTGACGAGGTGGAGCGGACCCGCGTACGTCGCGAACGACGTGGGCGTGCCGCCGGGCGCCTTGGCCCCGGTGAGCAGGTCGGCGTAGGGCCCTCCCAGCACCGTGCCGTCGAGCAGCGCCTGCCCGAAGCGGACCAGGTCAGGTGCGGTGGCGAAGCCCTCGCCCGAGGAGTAGCCGATGAAGCTGCGGCCCGGGTTCCTGTCGGGCGCCTGCCCCAGGCTGCCCTTGTCCAGGTTGCGGACGGCGTCCACCCGGCTGCCGTCGGACTGGAGCATGTACGGGTGCGCGATGTGCTCGTCCTCGAGCCACTGCGTCCTGGTGAAGTACGCCGAGCCGGTCATGCCGGACCGCCCGAGGATGTGCTCGTGCACGTAGTCCCAGAAGGTCAGGCCGGTCACGGTCTCGACGATCTGCGCGGCCATGGCGAGGCCGGCGCCGCCGCCGGGGAGGTGGGCGTCGGCCCCCGCGCCGGGGACGCCCACCAGCGTTGCCTGCCGGGCCCACTGCAGGTTGTGCTCGTGCACCTCCTCCTTGCTGGTGAAGACGCGTTGCCAGTCCGGCATCGGGGCGTCGATCCCGGAGGTGCTGGTGAGCAGGTGATGGATGGTCACCTGTTCGGCGATGTCCGTGGCGATGCCGTCGAGGTGGGTGCCCACCGTGTCCGACAGCGTCAGCTCGCCCCGCTGCAGCAGTTGCAGGACGGCGACCGCGAGGAACGGCTGACTCGCCGAGGCGAGGTTGAACGCGACGCCCTCGTGGTTCTCGATTCCCCGCTCCTCGTCGGCCATCCCGTAGCTGCGGGACAGCACCGTCCGACCCTGGTGCGCCAACAGCACCACGCCGGAGAACCTGTCCTCGGCGGCCAGCCGCTCTATGTACTGGTCGTAGGCGCCGCCGGGCAGGGCGTCCGGCGGGATGTCGGCGTCGCTGAGGGCGGGAGCGGCGTGGCCGGTTCGGGCGCCCACCAGCGGTGTGCCGGTCGCCACCACGCCGGCGGCCACCGCGCCAGTCGCCATCATGCCGGCCGCCGTTAGTCCGCCCCGCCGGAGCAGCCGCCGCCGGTCGATGCCGCCCCGTACCGAACCCGAGTCCATGGTCACGGTCCTCTCCTGATCGACAACCCGACCACCGCGTGTCGGTCAGCGACCGCTGTCGGCGGCCGATCACCCCCTGCGTGGTCCTTTGACGCCATCGAAGATCGAGGACCGTTGCGGTGACGTATGTGCTTCTCGATACGCCCGCGATACACGGGACCCGGAAGTCCGGGGTTCCGTCTCAGGGACCCCCGTTGGTGGCCCCGCTGGGTGCCGGGGCGGGGCTCGTCGAACCCGGGTCAGTTCGCCGTCGTCTCGACGTGCGACGCCAGGTTGGCCAGTGAGGAGGCGATGCCGGCCTCGTGGTCCGCCTGGTCGATGCCGGGTGGCACGTCCGTGGCGGTGACGGTCACCTCGGTCCCGTCACCGACGGCGGCGAGGTCCCAGGTCATCGTCATGGTGCCCGCGAACGACGGGTCGTCGGCCTCGAACACCGCTCGCTGCACCACGCGTTCCCGTGGCACCAGGGCGGCGAACGAGACGTCGACGACGTCCGTCGCGTCGGACGTCTTGCCGGGGCTGTCGGCGGCGTCGAGGTAGGTGAGGGCCATCCGGAACCCGCCACCGGGCCGGGGATCCCACCGCTCGACCCGTCCCCGCATGCCGTCCGGCGGCAGCCACGCCTCCAGGGACTCCCGGTCCAGGAGGGCGGCGTAGACGGTCGTCGGGGACGCGGCGATCACCCTGCTGGCGCGGTCGGTCCTGCTCATGGCCCGATCCTAGGACCCGCGCGGTTCCGCCGGGCCGGGACGGCCGGGCGTCAGACTCCTGCGGCATGATCGTCGGTGTGACTGAGGAGCTGAGCCTCCGGCCGGTGGCCGAGGATGATCTGACCGTGTTGGAAGCGCTGACCCAGGATCCGGAGACGGCCGGCGAGTTCGCGCGGTTCGGGTGGTTCGATCCGGGTCGGTGGCGGCGCAGGTGGGCGGAGAACGGGCTGCTCGGCCAGGACGGCGGGGCGCTGATGGTGGTCCGCGGGGGCGAGCAGCTCGGCTTCGTGACCTGGAACCGCCGGCAGACGACGCCGGCGTCCTACTGCTGGTCCATGGGGATAGCGATGTTGCCGCGGGCGCGCGGCCACGGGTACGGCACCGAGGCGCACCGGCTGCTGACGCGCTACCTGTTCGCGCACACCACGGTCCACCGGATCGAGGCGGACACCGAGGTGGAGAACGTCGCCGAGCGACGGGCCCTGGAGAAGGCCGGGGTCCGCCAGGAGGGCGTGCTGCGGGGCTGCGCCTGGCGGGACGGCGCGTGGCGGGACGGCGTGGTCTACGGCCTGCTGCGCACCGACACGCCCGCCTGACCCGCCACCGGGTCGGTCGGGGTGCGGCTCAGCAGGGCGTTGAACTGGGCGCCGAAGAGCAGCGCGAGGTTGCTGAACCACAGCCAGACGAGGAAGACGACGACGCCGGCGAGCGATCCGTACAGCCGGCTGTAGGTGCCCTCGGCGTACGACGCGTACAGCGTGAAACCGGCGGAGGACAGCAGCCACAGCCCGCCCGCGAGGACGCCGCCGGCCGTGGCCCTGGCCTTGCTGCGTGACTGGGGCGGTCCCGAGTGGAAGAGCAGCGCCACCAGCAGCGTGGCCAGGCAGGCCAGGAACGGCCAGCGCAGCACGCTCCAGGCCACGGCCGCGGGCTCCCCCAGGCCGACGCCGCGGCCGAGCGTGCGGGCCAGCGGGTCGGTGACGACCAGCGCCACCGCGGCGGAGACCAGCAGGGTCAACAGCAGCAGCGCGGTCGCCACCAGCACCGGCGCCCGACGCCGCGCGGAACGGGTGTCGGTGGCCCGGTGCATCGCGTACAGGGCGCGGCGGAAGACCGCCAGATAGCTGCACGCGGACCAGACGGCGCTGGCCGCGCCCACGACGGTCAACACCCAGGCTGCGGAGCCCTCCCGGCTGACGTCGTGCAGCGCCTGGTTCAGGGCGGAGCCCGACTCGGCCGGGGCGAGCCCGGCGACGTAGCGGATCAACTCCTCGGTGTCCGCGGGGTCGGCGAGCCCGAGGAGGGTGATGGTCACGAAGAGGGTGGGCAGCACGGTGAGGATGGCGTAGTAGGTCAGCGCCGCCGCCGAGTCGGCGACGTCGTCACGCCACATGGTGGCCGGGGTCCTGCGCAGCGCGTTCCGGTAGCGCGCCCAGCGCCGCCCGCGGCTCGCGGGGGGCCGCGGGCGCGCCGGCGTGGGGCGTCCGTTCGACAGCAGCCGCGACATGGTGTGAGCCCTTCCCGTCCCGGGGTGTGCTCAGGGGCGCGTCACGCGCGGCTGGGGAAGTGCCGCGCCCGCTGGCGGGGCAGCCTGGGCGAGGTGCCCTGGTCAGGGCCCGCGCCGCCGCGGCGGCCAGGGCCGTACGGCCGCTCGCTCACCAGCTGCTCGAAGATGCCCTCGGCGCCGGACAGCACCCCGCTCAGCTCGACCGTCCTCGCGTCCCGCGAACGCACCCGCCGCGCCGCCGCGCACAGCCGGCGGAAGCCGCCGACCTGCCGGGCGTGCCGCACGGACAGGGCGTCGCTCGTCTGCTCCGCGTCGCCGCTCGGATAGCCGCGGTCCGCCGCGAGCCGGCCGACCAGCTCCTCGGCCGCGACCACGGCCTCGGCGGGGGCGGTCAGCCACCGCACCTGGATCTCGGCCCACTGCCTCCGGTACCGCTCGCGCGCGGCCGGCTCCAGCGGCCGGGGCTGGAGGTCGCCGTAGCGGTACAGGCGCTCGCTCAACTCCTTGCGAGCCGCCTTCACATCTCCGCCGTGCCGTTCGACGACCCGGGAGAACTCGGGGCCGAACCGGCGCCGCAGCGCGCGGCTGCTCTGCAACACGGTGGGGGCGCAGGCGAGCGCCACGATGGCGATGACGACGGCACTGAGAATGATCGCTGTCCCGGTGGACATGGCGTGTCCTTCCCGCGGTGGCTCCCTCTCACGAGGCTGGCGTTATGGTTCCGTTACCCAACTCCGCCGGACATAACCACGCTAGGTGACGTCCCGTGAGGTTCACCCGGATCCCACGCGCGCCCGAGGCGGTCCGCCGCGGGCGGCCACCACCAGCGGAAACGGGCGGAACGGCACCGCCGCCCGGCCGTTGACCCGGTCGCCCTCCACACGCACCGTCACCACCGCGCCGCACCGGCCGTTTCGGGCACCAGGCGGCGGGCACTCGGGTGCTCCTCAACGTACAAGGTGTCGGAGCGGGTGGGGAGTGAACGGGGATGAAGGACCGCATCGGGTCGCGCTACCCCCTCAGCGCCGGGCGGGCGCGGGAGATCACGCGGGGCTTCCTGTCGGTGATGACGCCGCCGGCCACACGGGAGACCGCCGAGATGGTGGCGTTGGTCGTGTCGGAGCTGGTGACCAACGCCGTCCGGCACGCGGGCGGGGTGACCGAGTTCCGGCTGCGCGTGGTGCCGCCGGACGGCGTGGAGATCCTGGTCGGCGATGCCAGCCCGCGTCGGCCGCGCCGGCAGACCCGCAGACCGGCCGCCGCCGGCGGGTTCGGCCTGGAGCTCGTGGACCAGCTGGCCCGTTCGGTCAGCGTGCGGGCCACGCCGGAGGGCGGGAAGACGGTCCGGGCGGTCGTCCCCGTGGGCGCGGTCGGCGCCGCCGCCGAGGGCTCGAACGAGGACCGATTCGGGCGGGTGAAGGACGTTCGGCGAGAAACCTTCACTTCTTCCGCGCAACCGGAGCGTTTCTCTTCTCGATCGGGTTGATGGCGGACATGACGCTCATGGTCCACATTCTGACCGTTTGATCCCCCGTAGTGGCGGTGTGATGGTCGGGGCCGTTGCCTGATTACGCGAAAAAGTTGGCGCTAGTTGGGAAAAGAAGCTGCACGCCGGTCACCGCAGCGCCGCCGAGTGCGCTGGCCAGGCTCAACGACGCTGGCCACGGCCCACGTTCGCGTGTTTGTATCCCGGCGCCAGGCGACCCGCTCTTCGGGCCACTGGGATGAGAAGTACGCCGACCACATGTGAAGGGACCCTCGCCTTGCGTAACGACCTTGAGACCCGCGAGATCGCCGACTCCGAGCTGGACGCCGTTGCCGGTGGTGTCGCCGCCGCCGCCACGGGCCTGGTCGGTGCCGTGACCACCGACCTGACCAACGCCGTCAACTCGCTTGAGACGGTTGGCTACGTGCAGGGCCTGGCCGGCCAGGCGACCAGCCAGGTGGCCGGCCTGACCGGCGTCAACGTCACCCTCGACGGGGTGACCGGCCTGGCCGG
Source organism: Streptomyces sp. B6B3 (assembly GCF_039871525.1). Lineage (NCBI taxonomy): Bacteria > Bacillati > Actinomycetota > Actinomycetes > Kitasatosporales > Streptomycetaceae > Streptomyces > Streptomyces sp. B6B3. The sequence continues at coordinate 13,622 of NZ_JBDPLU010000005.1, forward strand.
TCTGTGATCAGCACCGACCCTCAGCTGAGCACTACCTGAGCACATTTCCGCCCACGGGCCCGACATCCCGCGGCATCCACATCTGACGGGTGCGCGGTCGCGCCGGTGAGGTGCCCCATGAACCCCGGATGCTCCCCAGTTCCGGGGTTCATGAGCGCCCGCCGGGCGGCCGGCCCCCGGTGAGGGACCAGCTCGTGCAGTTCCGTACCAAGGCGCTGGCCAAGCTCCAGTCGCCGGAAGAACTCGACCTGCCCGTGCGCTTCGCCCGCCCACAGGGCCGGCTCGTGCTGGCCGTCACGATCCTGGTCATGGCCGCCGCGAGCTTCTGGGCGTTCACCGGCTCGGTGTCCTCCACACTCACCGCGCCGGGCATCCTCACCCAGGTCGAGGGCAGCTACGTGCTGCAGAGCCCGGTCGCCGGGCAGGTCACCAGGCTGCTCGCCGACGAGGGCGAACTGCTCCCCCCCGGCGCCCCGTTGATGACCGTGCGCACCGAGGCGGGCGAGCAGGACGTCGAGGCCGTGGCCGGGGGGCGGGTCACGGCGCTCGTCGCCCGGGCCGGCACGGTGGTCACGGCCGGCTCCGACGTGGCGACCCTGGAGCACGTCGACGATCCGGACGAACCGCTGGTCGCGATGCTCTACCTGCCGGCGGCGAGCGGATCCACGGTCCGCGAGGGCGCGTCGGTGAACGTGACCGTCCAGTCCGTGCCGCAGGAGCAGTTCGGCGTGCTGCGCGGCCGGGTCGAGTCGGTCGGCCGCGCGCCGCAGACCCAGGCGCAGCTCGGCGGCTTCCTCGGGGACGCGCAACTGGCCGCGCAGTTCGCCCAGCAGGGCAACCCCGTCGCGGTGGTGGTGCGGCTGGAACGGTCCGCCGACACCGAGTCCGGCTACCTGTGGTCCTCGACGGACGGCCCGCCCTACCCGATCGCCTCCCGAACGCTGGTCTCCGGCTCCGTGGAGCTGTCCACCCAACGCCCCGTCGACTGGCTCCTCCCGTGACCGGGCCCGCCCAGGACCAGGGCCAGACCTGGACCGACGGCCGGGCACAGGCGCGCCCACACGACCAGAACCAGGCCGACGGCCGAGCGCAGGCACAGGCCCGGGCCCAGGCACACGGCCAGAACCACAACCAGGCCGACGGCCGAGCGCAGGCGCAGGCGCAGGCACAGGCACAGGGCCACAACCAGGCCGACGGCCGAGCGCAGGCCCGGGCACAGGGCCAGACGCTGGTCGGCGGCAATGCGCAGGCTCCGGGCCGGGGGTCGGTTCAGGGGTCGGCCCCCGGCCCGGCTCGGACCGGGGGCCGCGCGGCGGCGCGGGCCCAGGCGCCGGTGCCGCGCGCGGCCGAGGCCGGGAAGACGGCCGCCGGTGGCCGCCGGCGGCGGACCGTGCCCCGGGGCGGGGGTCGCCGTCCCGGGGCACGACACGGCGGCCGGCGCCCGTCGCGCCTCCCGCGCGGCAAGCGCGTCCGCACGCCCACCGTGCTGCAGATGGAGGCCGTGGAGTGCGGCGCCGCCGCGCTGGCGATAGTGCTCGCCCACCACGGCCGGTTCGTCCCGCTGGAGGAGCTGCGCATCGCCTGCGGCGTGTCCCGCGACGGCTCCCGCGCCAGTAACCTCCTCAAGGCGGCCCGGAGTTACGGCCTGACCGCCAAGGGCATGCAGATGGACCTGGCCGCGCTGGCCGAGGTCTCCGCGCCCGCCGTGCTGTTCTGGGAGTTCAACCACTACGTCGTCTTCGACGGGCTGGGCCGCCGCCTCGGCCGCCGCGGCGTGTACGTCAACGACCCGGCCAAGGGCCGCCGTTTCGTGCCGATGGACGAGTTCGACACCAGCTTCACCGGCGTGGTGCTGGTGATGGAGCCCGGCGAGCGGTTCCGCCGGATCGGCCGGAAACCGGGCGTCACCCAGGCCATGCCGGCCCGGCTGCGCGGCACCTCGGGCACCATGTTCGCCGCCGTGCTCGCCAGCCTGCTGCTGGTCGTCGTCGGCGCCTCGGTGCCCGCGCTGAGCCGCACGTACATCGACACGTTTCTCATCGGCAACGACACCTCGCTGCTCAGCGTGCTCTTCCTGTCGATGGGCACCAGCCTGGCGCTCACCGCGACGCTGACCGCGTTGCAGCAGGCCAACCTGCTGCGCGGCCGGATCATCTCCTCGACCCTGGGCAGCGCGCGTTTCCTGCGGCATCTGCTGCGGCTGCCGGTCACCTTCTTCGCCCAGCGCGGCCCCGCCGACCTGGTGCAACGCCTGCAGTCCAACGACACGGTCGCCGAGACCCTGGCCCGCGATCTGGCCGCCGCCGGCGTGGACGCCGTGGTGGTGGTGCTCTACGCCGTGCTGTTGTGGACCTACGACCCGCAACTCACCGTCGTCGGCATCGGGATCGCGCTGCTGAACGTCGTCGCCATGCGGATCGTGATCGGGCTGCGGGCCACCGGCACCCAGAAGCTGCGCGCCGACAGCGCCCGGCTGACCAACACCGCGTACAGCGGTCTGACGCTCATCGAGACGATGAAGGCCACCGGCGGCGAGAACGGCTTCTTCCGCCGCTGGGCCGGGCAGCACGCCACCACCCTGGACACCCAGCAGCGGCTCGGCGTGCCGAGCGCCTGGCTGGCGATCGTCGCGCCGACGCTGGCCGCGCTCAACAGCGCGGTGATCCTCACGGTCGGCGGCACCCGGGCCGTGGAGGGGCACCTGTCCGTCGGCCTGCTCGTCGCCTTCCAGGCCCTGGTGACCAGCTTCACCGCGCCGATCACCCGCCTCAACGGCGTGGCCGGGCGGCTCCAGGACTTCGCCGCGGACGTGGCCCGGCTGCGGGACGTGGAGAACTTCCCCGTGGACCCGCTGTTCTCCCGGCGCGAGCCGGCCGCCAGCACCCGCCGTCTGACCGGCCATGTCGAACTCGACGACGTCACCTTCGGCTACAGCCCGCTGGACGCGCCGCTGTTGACCGACCTCACGCTGTCGGTGGGCCCGGGGCAGCAACTCGCCCTCGTCGGCGGCTCGGGCAGCGGCAAGTCCACCGTCTCCCGGCTGCTCGCCGGCCTCTACACGCCGTGGCAGGGCACCATCCGGATCGACGGGATGCCGCTCGCGGACATCCCGCGCGGCGCCATGGCCGCGTCGGTCGCCTTCGTGGACCAGGACGTGTTCCTCTTCGAGGGCAGCGTCCGCGACAACGTCGCGCTGTGGGACCCCTCCGTCACCGACGAGGCCGTGGTCGCCGCGCTGCGCGACGCCGCGGTCTACGGCGCGGTGGCGCGCCGCCCCGGCGGCATCCACAGCCGGGTCGAACAGGACGGCCGGAACTTCTCCGGCGGCCAGCGCCAGCGCCTCGAACTGGCCCGCGCGCTGGTGCGCCGGCCCAGCGTGCTGGTGCTCGACGAGGTGACCAGCGCCCTGGACGCGGTGACCGAGCAGCTCATCATGGACAACCTGCGGCGCCGCGGCTGCGCCTGCGTGGTCATCGCGCACCGGCTGAGCACGGTGCGGGACAGCGACGAGATCGTCGTGTTGGACCGGGGCACGGTGGTCGAACGCGGCCGGCACGAACACCTGATCGCGGCCGGCGGCCCGTACGCCAGGCTGGTCAATCCGGGCGGCGCGGGGGCGCCAGGATGACCGACGCCCCGCAGCAGGCCACGCTGCCCACCGATCCCGTCGTCGCGGCCCTGGGCGGACTGGGACAGGCGGTCGACTGCACCGGGCTGCGCAGCCTGTCCCTGGAGGGACCGGCCGTGCTGTGGCTGGTGGTGGACGGCGCGCTGGACGTCTTCGCGGTGAACGCGGGCGGGACGGGGCACTGGCACTTCCTCGGCCGGCTGGAGGGGGGCACGCTGCTGCTCGGTCCCGTGCAGGGGCCCGAGCACACGCTGGTGGCCCGGCCGCTGCCCGGGTGCCGGCTGCACCGGATCGAACTGGGGGAGCTGCCGGCGGCGGCGCCCGGCGGGTACGAGGGGTACGAGGGGTACGGGCAGTTCGAGGGCTACGGCTCGACCGGGGAGTACGCCGGGTACGGCCAGGGCCCGGCCGCGGAGCACGGGGCGTTCGGGGGCGGCCCGTTCGGGGGCCCCAGCGAATACGGGGACTACGGAGGGTACGGCGGATACGGCGACCACTCCGGATACGCCGGGTACGGCGGGTACGGACCCGCCGGCGGGCCCGGCCCGTACGACGCCGGCTGGGGCGGGGGCCACCCGCCGGTGAGCCCGTTGGAGGACGCCTTCGCGCGCGGCATCGGCCGCGGCCTGCGGGCGCTGTACCAGGCCCCGTTGGACGGCCGCGCCACCGTCGAGGAGGGCGCCGGGGCCGCCGACGACGACATCCTGTGGATGCATGTGCCGCCCGGCGGCGTGCGCTACGGCGCCGCGTACCAGGACGGCGCCGCCGGCACGCTGCTGGTGGACGCGGCGATGTGGCAGGGCATGGTGGACCAGCAGCGGCGGCTGCTGAGCGCCCTCGACCGCTGGATCGACCAGCTGGAACGGGCCCACGAGGACCGCACCGCGGCCGGCATCAAGGCTGGCGAGACGGCCAGGTCCCAGGCCGACCGGACGCTGCTCGACGCCATCGGCAGCACCGGCCGCGACCGCGCGGCGAGAACCCCGGCGGCCGACGCCGACGCCACCCTCGCCGCGTGCCGGCTGGTCGCCGGCGAGGACGGCATCACCCTGACCGAACCACGCGGCTCCGGCCTCGCCGCCGGGGCCGACGACGACCGCACCGACCCCGTGGAACGCGTCGCGCTCGCCTCCCGGATCAGGACCCGCGAGATCCGGCTCGCCGGGCGCTGGTGGGCGGAGCCCAGCGGCCCGTTGGTGGGCCGGCGCGCGGGGGACGGGGCGCCGGTGGCCCTGCTCTGGCGGCGCGGCGGCTACCTGGCCGTCGACCCGGTCGCCGGCACCCGCGAGCGCGTCGGTCCCCGGAACGCGGACGAGTTCGAGCCCAGCGGCGTGATGTTCTACCGCCCGCTGCCCGACCGGCCGCTCGGACTGCCGCAGCTCGTGCGGTTCAGCGTGCGCGGCACCGGCGCGGAGGTGCGCCGCCTGGTGCTGGGCGGGCTCGTCGCGGTCGGCCTCGGCGCGCTGGTCCCCATCGCCACCGGGCGGGTGCTCGGCGAGTACGTGCCGCGCGCCCAGCACGACCTCATCGTGCAGGCCGGCGTGGCGATCGTCGCGACCAGCGTGGTCGCCGCCGCGTTCATGCTGCTGCAGAACGTCGCCATCCTCCGGATGGAGGGCCGGATCGAGGCCACCCTGCAACCCGCGGTGTGGGATCGGCTGCTGCGGCTGCCGACCCGGTTCTTCGCCGGCCGCTCCACCGGCGAGCTGGCCAGCGCCGCGATGGGCATCAGCGCCATCCGCCGGGTGCTGTCGGGCGTCGGCTCGGTGTGCGTGCAGGCCGGCAGCGTCGGCACCATGAACCTCGTCCTGCTGCTGGTCTACAGCGTGCCGCTGGCGCTGGTCGCCCTGGCCATGCTGCTGGTCATCGCGACCGTCTTCCTCTCCCTCGGGCTGTGGCAACTGCGCTACCAGCGGCAGTTGATCAAGCTGAGCAACGAGCTCAACAACCGCGCCTACCAGACCCTGCGCGGCCTGCCGAAGCTGCGGCTCGCCGCCGCCGAGAGCTTCGCCTACGCGTCCTGGGCCCGGGAGTTCGCCCGCACCCGGGAGCTGCAACAGCGCATCGGCCGGATCAAGAACACCGTCACCGTGCTCAACGCCGTCTGCCTGCCGCTGTGCACGCTGGTGATGTTCATGCTGCTGGCCGGGCCGGCCCGCGGATCGATGTCCGCGGCCTCGTTCCTCACCTTCAGCACCGCCGTGACGATGATGCTGTCCTCGGTCACCCAGCTGACCGGCGCGCTGCTCTCGGCCGCCGCCGTGCTGCCGATGTTCGAGCAGGTCAGGCCCATCTTCCAGGAGACGCCCGAGGGCGTCCCCGCGACCGGGAAGCGGGAGGGGGAACGGGACGGCGCGCCGGCGGCCGGCAGCCCGCCCGGCGAGCTGCGCGGCCGCGTCGAGGTCAGGAACCTGTCCTACCGCTACGCGGAGAGCGGCCCGCTGGTGCTCGACGAGGTCTCCCTCGACGCCCGGGAGGGCGAGTTCCTCGCCGTCGTCGGGCCGAGCGGCTGCGGCAAGTCGACGCTGCTGCGGCTGCTCATCGGCTTCGACCAGCCGCTGTCCGGCAGCGTGCTCTACGACGGCCAGGACCTGGCGGCGCTCGACCAGGCGGCGGTGCGCCGGCAGTGCGGGGTGGTGCTGCAGAACGCGCAGCCGCTGGCCGGCTCGATCCTGGACTGCATCCGCGGCGCCGGCACGTACTCGCTCGACGAGGTGTGGGCGGCCGCCGCGATGGCCGGCCTGGCCGACGACATCAAGGCGATGCCGATGGGCCTGCACACCATCCTGTCCGCCGGGGGCGGCGCCGTGTCGGGCGGCCAGCGGCAGCGTCTGATGGTCGCCGCGGCGCTGATCCGCCGGCCGCGTGTGCTCTTCTTCGACGAGGCCACCAGCGCGCTGGACAACGAGGCGCAGCGCGTCGTCATCGAGTCCACCCGGGCGCTGCGCGCGACCCGGGTCGTGATCGCGCACCGGCTCTCCACGATCATGGACGCCGACCGGGTGGTCGTGATGGCGGACGGGCGGGTCGTCCAGGAGGGGCCGCCGGCGGCGCTGCTCGCCGAGACCGGCGGCCTCTTCCACGAGCTGGCGCGGCGGCAGCTGCGGTGACGGACGACGGGCCGCGGGCGGCGGCGGACCCCGACAGATGGCGGCGGGGAACCAGGAGTAGAGCCGCGAGACCTGAGCAGACGAACACCACGCGCAACGCGTGCGGCAGGAGCCCCAGGCACCACCCGGCTCACACCGGGATGACGTGCGGGGGCAGCGGCGGCACGCGCGACGGAGCACGACGAGGGGACGCGGTCACGTGACGGTTCAACAGGCTCACCACCGGGCCGACCACCGGGTGGACCATCGGAACGCCCCCGACACCGTGTTGCTGGCGTGCGCCCGCGAGGGCGACGACGACGCCTTCGCGGAGCTCTACCGGCGGCACGCGCGGACCGTGCGGCGGCAGGCGCGGGGCGACGGCCTGGACGCGCACACGGCCGAGGACCTGACGGACGAGGCGTTCACCAGGACGCTGGGCGCGGTGCGCCGGGGCGGCGGACCGACGGCGTCGGTGCGGGACCACCTGGTGGTCTCGGTGCGGCGGTTGGCGGCGGGGCGGTCGGCGGACGAGCGGCACGAGCGCACGCTGGCCGACGTCCCGGCCCCGGACCGCCCGGCCCGGCAGCCCTCCTCCGCCCTGCCCACCGATGACGGCACTACCCCGGACGGCACCGCCCTGGACGGCAGCGCCCTGGACGGCACGGCCGGGGAGTCGACCCCTGCCTTCCGCACGGTGTGGCCCCCCGCCGCGTCGGCCGAGGCGGAGGCGCTGGACCAGGCCGACCGGGCGCTGCTGGTGCGGGCGTTCCGGAGCCTGCCGCGGCGCTGGCGGGAGGTGCTGTGGCGCACCGCGGTCGAACAGCAGTCGCTCAGCGAGGTGTCCGACGCGCTGGGGCTGACCTCGAACGCCGCCGCCGTGCTGGCCCACCGCGCCCGCGAGGGACTCCGCCAGGCGTACCTCCAGGCCCACGTCAACGACGCGCTCACCGACCGGAAGGACTGCCGCAGGTACGCCAGGAGGCTGGCCGCGCTGGTCCGCGGCTCGTCCTGCTCCCGGCGGCTGCGCCACCACCTGGACGACTGCGACCGCTGCCGCGCGGCCTACCTGGAGTTGGTCGACGTCAACGCCACGCTGCGCGGTCTGGTGCCGTTCGCCGTGGCCGGCTGGTGGGCCACGGCCGCGGCGCCGCCCGCGTCGTCCGTGGCCTGGGCGTCGGGCGTCGCGGGCGGGGTGGCGACCGGCACGACCGCCACCGGGCTCGGTGGCGTCGGCAGCGTGCTGGGCCAGGTCGCCGTCGCCGCGGCCGCCACCCTGGCGCTGACGGCCGGTTCGCCGGCCCCCACCGCCGCCGAGGCCGCTGCCCGCGCCACCGAGGCCCGGCCGGCCACCACCGCCGCGGCCCACCACGACGCCGCCGCGTCGTCCGAGCGCTCCCGGCCCTCGGCCGGCGCCGAGGACGCCGGCCCCGCCGAACACCGGGACCAGGCCCCGCCGGACGACGCCGACGCCGACCGCGCGAACCCCGCCGGCCTGCTCTGCCTCTCGGACCCGGAAGGACAGGCCGCCCTCACCCTCGTCGTCCTCGACCTCGGCTGCCCCGTCGAGACCGCGCCCCCGCTGCTCCCGGTTCTCACCGGCCCCGACGATCAGCTCACCCCCGAGACGGACGGCGTGATCGACGCGGTCGGCGATCCGGCACGGGAGACGGCCCGGGAGCGGGGACGTGAGGCGGCGGACGAGGTCGCGGACCAGACGGAACCGCTGGTGTCCGACGACCCGGCCCCGCTGTCCGAGGAACCGGAGGCGGCCGAACCCGACCCGGCCCTGCGGCTGGACCTCACCGAGCTCACCGACTCCCTCCTCGGCGACGACGAGCCCGCACCAGCCCCCGACGCCGACACGGACACCGACACCGACTCCGACACCGAAGACCTGCTGCCCACCGCGGAGTAGCGCGGCCAAGCCGACCGGTCACCCACGCGGGGTGGCGAGGACCCCCCGCCCCCGCTCCCGCGTGATCAACTCGGCGAGCACCCGGACCCGCCAGCCGTGCCTCGGCGGCGGCGAGGTCCGATTCGGGCGCGGGATCCGCTGCCTCATCCCCACCCCCTCGTCACAGCGTCACCGGACGGTGACGCTGTGACGATCTCAGCACACGGGTCTGACAACGGAGCCGCCTACGGCGTGGCGGGCACCTTGTTGCCGTACGGGAGGTCGGAGACGGTGTCGCCGTCGGCGTTCTGCAGCAGGGCCGTGTCGCCCTGGTTGTTCCAGATCGGGCGGTTGATGCCGTAGGAGTGGCCGCCCCACTCCGGGTGGGACTCGTTCGTGTACACGCGGATCCGCTCGCCCGGCTGGAGCACCGTGCCCTGCGGGAAGACGTAGTCCTGGCCGGCGTCGTCCGCGCCGAGCCGCCAGCCGGAGATGTCGGCGGGCTCGGAGCCGCGGTTCATGATTTCGACGTACTCGTCCGCCTGTTGGGTCGCCTGGCCGCGGTAGTGGACGTTGGTCAGCACCACGTCCGGCTCGCCGGCGCGGGCGAACAGCGCGACCACGTCGGCGCTGTTGGCGCCGCCCTCCGCGCTGACGAACTGCCGGACGATCTGCCCGTTCTGCTTGAAGCCGCTGATGACGACCTGGTACTTCTGGCCGTCGACGGTGACCTCCTCCGGCGAGACGAACGTCGGCAGGTCGACCAGGTCCTCCGGGGCCGGGCCCTCGTTGGGCGTCTCGTTGTGGTGGAAGCGGAAGCTGAAGTCGCTCGTCGTGCCGTCCTCGAACTCGACCCGCACCGTGAGGTCCACGTCGAACTGCGGCGTCGGCAGCGCGGGGATCGGGAAGTTCTCGTGGGTGAAGGTGCCGAGCGTGAACTCGGTCCCGTCCAGCTGGACCTCGACGGTCCCGCCGCGGAAGACGTAGCCGCTCTTGGCGCCGTCCGCGACGTTCCCCCACCTGACGTGGTCGGTGCCCAGACCGGTGAACGTGGACGTGTCGGCCGTGGCGGACGGCCAGGAACCTGATGTGACAGCGGTGCTCATGCGTGTCTCCTCGGTCGGCGGATCATGATCGACTCCGGCGTACCCGCGTCCGCTCCGGATCCAGCCGACAGACACATCATCACCATCCCAACGTGTTAACGCCGTCGCCCTGAGTTGCCGCGCTGACCTGTTCTGACACTCCGTCGACACCTGATCGACAACCAGTCGCCGCAAGTTCGTCGCCTCCGACCTCTGGCTTACGCGCGTAGATCTGGGGCATCATCCTGCTTGCACCGCCTGCACGACTCGCTCTCCCCACAGCATTTCCCCCACATCCTCTGCAGGAGGTTCTCGATGCGCGTTCGTTCCGTCCTCGCCACGCTCGCTCTCGCCGCCGGCGGGTTCCTCGCCGCGCCGGCGACCGGCCTGGCCCCGGCGACCGCGGCGGAGGTCACCGACGTCACGCCGCTGGTCACGAAGCTGACCCACTCGCAGGCGACGTCGCGGTTCCAGTCCTCCGGGATCACCTGGTCCTCCTCCGGCGGCTGCTCGGACCGCAACAACCCGACCTGCACGTCCTTCGAGCAGCTCAACCTGATGTCGGCGCAGGGCGCCCAGACGCTGAAGTCGGCCAGCGGCTGCGCGTTGAACATCACCGGCGGCACCGAGACGGGCCACGCGAGCGGCACCTACAGCCACTGGAACGGCTACAAGCTCGACTACGCGCTGAGCAGCTGCATCAACAACTACATCACCGGCAGCTTCACCTACATCGGCGAGCGCAGCGACGGGGCGGCCCTGTACGAGTCGGGCTCCGGCAACATCTACGCCCTGGAGGGCAACCACTGGGACGTCACGTACTACAACTGCGGCGGCTGCTGACCGACTCGGCCGACCGAACCGCCCCACCCCCACAGTCCCCCGCGGGCTCCGAGCCGCCCCATCCGGCCCGGCGCCCGCGGGGTTCCATTGTCTCGGCGCCGATACGGGCGTCGAGTAACCGCTTTCGGGCGGCATGACCTACGTCACATGAACGCGTCAACGGCGGCGACGCGGCGAGAGCCGAGGCCGGCGGGCGTGGGAGCGACGCGCCGGATCGGGCAGGAGCCGGGTGGCAATCGCGGGGGGAAGGGTGGAAAAGAGCCGAATTACTGAGTGTCGGAATTTATAGCCAAGGCTTGGTGAATAAGGATTCCATAAGCGCCCGGAAATTGCTCTTCCTATTCTCACACTAATGTTTCATTCGTTTGCCGCTTTTGATGCCAGGAAAAGGCTCTGATTGGCTTTGACTCCCGCACGAGAATTGGAGAACCCATGTTACGTGCATTCGCCAGGCTGATCGGCGCCCTGGCCGCAGCGATCGCCATCATGAGCTTCGCGCTCCCCGCCACGAACGCGTCCGCCCAGCAGCAGCCGACGGAGCCGGACTGCCCGGCTCCCCTGTGCTTCTACTCGCAGCCCGACTTCCGCGGCCAGCCGTTCTACAGCGACCTCGAGGACATTCCGGTGCTGCCGTTCCCGGCGCCCAGCGCCGTGAACACCAGCGATGTCCCGGTCTGCCTCTACTCCGAGCCCGGCTTCCGGGGGAAGCAGACCCAGCTCCCGCCGCAGAGCCGGCTGTCCACGATCGACCCTCCGGCCCAGTCGGTGGCGGTCGGCCCCTGCCCCGGTGACGGCGGCGGCGGTGGCGGCGAAGGCGGCGGCCAGGGCGGCGGCGAAGGTGGCGGCCAGGGTAGCGGTGCCACGCCGGCCGACGACCCCGGTGAGGACATCCGGCCGGTCGACGACCCCGGCGAGGACATCCGGCCCATGGACGACCCCGGCGAGGACGGCATCATTCGCTGACCCCGGCTGATCCCGGAATTCACACTCCGGACAAAGGATGCCACCGGCAATGTGCCGGTGGCATCCACATGTCGTCCACACGGTTGGCTCGCGCTTATCCGGAGCTTATTTCCGCACGGCCCGCGCATTCTCCGAAACCGTCGCCCGGAAACGGCGGAGCCGGAGGCTGTTGGTGACCACGAAGACCGAGCTGAACGCCATCGCCGCGCCCGCCAGCATCGGGTTCAGCAGGCCCGCCGCGGCGAGCGGCAGACCGGCCACGTTATAGGCGAAGGCCCAGAAGAGATTGCCCTTGATGACGGCAAGGGTGCGCCGGGAGAGCCGGATCGCGTCGGCGGCGGCGCGCAGGTCGCCGCGCACCAGGGTGAGGTCGGAGGCCTCGATCGCGACGTCGGTGCCCGTGCCCATCGCCAGGCCCAGGTCGGCCGTGGCCAGCGCGGCGGCGTCGTTGACCCCGTCGCCGACCATGGCGACCACCCGGCCCTCCTCCTTCAGCCGCGCCACCGCCGCCACCTTGCCCTCCGGGAGCACGCCGGCGATGACGTCCGTCTCGGCGATGCCGACCTGCCGGGCGACCGCGGCGGCCGCAGCCGCGTTGTCGCCGGTCAGCAGCATCGGGGTGAGCCCGAGGTCGCGGAAGCGGCGGATCGCCTCCGCCGAGGTGGGCTTGACGGTGTCGGAGACGACGAGCACCCCGCGGGGCCTGCCGTCCCAGGAGACCGCGACGGCGGTGTGGCCCTCGGACTCGGCGTCGGCCAGCACCCGTTCGAGCTCGGCGGGCAGCGGCTGCGCCCAGTCCGCCAGGAGCTGGGGACGGCCGACGAGCACCGCGTGGCCGTCCACGACGCCCTGCACGCCCAGGCCCGCGGTGGTGCCGAAGTCGCTCACCTTCGGCAGCGCTTCCGGGAGGCTCCCCCAGGCCGAGGGCGTGGGAGGTGCCCCCATGGCCGCGGCCTCGGCGACGGCCCGGGCGATCGGGTGCTCGGAGGCGTGCTCCAGCGCGCCCGCCAGCCGCAGCACCTCGGCCTCGTCCTCCCCCTCGGCCGGGTGCACGGCGACCAGCGCCATCCGGCCCGTGGTGACGGTGCCGGTCTTGTCCAGCACGATGGTGTCGATGCGCCGGGTGTTCTCCAGGACCTCGGGTCCCTTGATGAGGATGCCGAGTTGCGCGCCGCGGCCGGTGCCGACCAGCAACGCGGTCGGCGTGGCCAGGCCCAGCGCGCACGGGCAGGCGATGATCAGCACCGCGACGGCGGCGGTGAACGCGGCGGCCGTCTCCTCGCCGGCGCCCCACCAGAAGCCCAGGGTGGCGACGGCGAGGGCGATGACCAGGGGCACGAAGACGCCGGAGATCCGGTCGGCCAGCCGCTGCACCTGGGCCTTGCCGTGCTGCGCCTCCGTCACCAGACGCGCCATCTGCGCGAGCTGGGTGTCGGCGCCGATGCGGGTGGCGCGCACCACGAGCCGCCCGCCGGCGTTGACCGTGGCGCCCACCACGGCGTCGCCGGGGCCGACCTCGACGGGCACGGACTCGCCGGTCAGCATCGAGGCGTCCACGGCCGAGGTGCCGTCCTCGACGACGCCGTCGGTGGCGATCGTCTCGCCGGGCCGGACCACGAAGACGTCGCCGACGGCGAGGCGTTCCACGGGGACCCGTTCCTCGCGTCCGTCGGCCCGCAGCACGGCGACGTCGCGGGCGCCCAGCTGGAGCAGGGCGCGCAGCGCGGCGCCCGAGCGGCGCTTGGCGCGCGCCTCGAAGTACCGGCCGGCGAGCAGGAACGTGGTGACCCCGGCGGCGGCCTCCAGGTAGAGGCTGCCGCTGCCGTCGGTGCGTTCGATGGTGATCCGGAACGGGTGGGTCATGCCCGGCTCGCCCGCCATGCCCCAGAACAGGGCGTAGACCGACCAGCCGAGCGCGGCGAGCGAGCCCATCGAGATCAGGGTGTCCATCGTCGCGGTGCCGTGCCGGAGGTTGGTCCAGGCGGCGCGGTGGAACGGCCAGCCGCCGTAGACCACGACGGGCCAGGCGAGCGCGAGGGAGAGCCACTGCCAGTTGGTGAACTGCCAGGCGGACACCATGGCGAGCACGATCACCGGCACGGTGAGCGCGACCGAGACCAGCAGCCGGTCGCGCAGCGCCCGCAGCCGGGTGTCGTCCTCGGTCGCCGGCGCGCCGGCCGCGGAGCCGGCGTCGGCGGCGGTCGGGTCGGCGCCGGCCACGGCGGGGGGCGCCGGCGGCGGGGGCGGTTCGGCGGTGTAGCCGGCCGCCTCCACCTGGGCCACCAGGTCCGCGACGGTGACGCCGGCCGCGTGGCTGACCCGCGCCCGCTCGGTGGCGTAGTTGACCGAGGCGGTGACGCCGTCCAGCTTGTTCAGCCGGCGCTCGATGCGGTTGGCGCAGGAAGCGCAGGTCATCCCGCCGATGGCGAGCTCGACGTGGGCTGTCTCGGGATCGATGTCGGTGTCGGTGCTCATCGCTTCTCCTACGATACACCCGGGGGGTATGTGCGGCACGCACGGGTGCCCGGGCGGGGAGGGACGTGGGGCCGGTCGGTGCTAGTGGTCGTGTCCGGCGGTGACGGTGAACTCGGCGGTGTGCACCGCGCCGTCGTGCCGGAAGTCCAGGTAGAGGCGGTAGCTGCCGTCACTGGGCGCCTCGGTGTGGAAGGTGATGCCGGGCCCGGACGGCGTCTCGCCGTCGCCCGGCTCGCCCTCGGGGTGGACGTGCAGATAGGCCAGGTCGCCGGCGCGCAGCACCACCAGGTGGCCGTAGGCGCCCAGGTACGGCTGGAGGTCGGTGACCGGCCGGCCGTCGCGGCTGACGGACAGCGTCAACTCGCTGTCCCCGCCGGCGGTGAGCTCGCCGTCGAGGGTGACCGTGTAGCCGTCCACGGTCGCCGTCGCCGCGTGCTCCGGCTGCGGGGCCGGCTGGTATGGGCCCTCGACCGCCACGTCCACGCCCAGGGTCAGCTGTCCTTCGGGGTCGCCGGCCGGGGTGAAGTCGGCGAAAACGCGGTGGTCGCCGCCGCTGGCGAAGGTCAGCGGCACGGTCCAGAGGCCGTCGGCGCCGAGGGTGGGGTGGACGTGCTGGTAGCCGCTCTGGTCCCGGCGCACCACGATCAGGTGCAGGTCCTTCTCGTGGTTCTCCTGGTAGCCGGTGACGGGCTGGCCGTCCGGGCCGAGGATGTGGAAGGCGAAGTCGGTCTCCTCGCCGGCCACGGGCGTCTCCGTCAGCATCGGGTGCAGCGTGTAGCCACGCTCCGTGACCTGGAGCCCGGCGGGCGCCGCCCCGGACGACTCGGCGCCGCCACCGCCGCCACCGCCGTGTCCGCCGTGCCCACCGCCACCGCCGTCGCCGGCGGCGCCGTCGTCCTGGGCGGCGTGACTGTCGTGCGGAGCCGCCTCGGGCTCCGCGTCCACGGGCCCGACGGCGTTCCCCACGCCGTAGGCCGCACCGAGAGTGAGCGCGAGGCAGGCACCGAAGGCGCCGACCTTGTGAAGAGTTCTCATGCTCTGCATTACATACCCCTAGGGGGTATAAGTCAAGCGGCCGAGAACGGGAACGCTGAGGGCATGAGCGGAAACCAGGGGACGACTCCGCCGTCGTTCCCGACGTGGTGGGGCTGACCGTCGCCGAGGGCCGTCGCGTCGCGGAGGCGGCGGGGGTGGCAGTGGCCCAGCCGGACCCCGACGGCCTGACCGCGTCGAGGGCCCGCCCCGAGGCCGACGAAGGGAAGCCCGTGCCCCGCTGACGCACACGCGGTCGATCCCGTCAGGCGACGTCGTGAACGCTGTGCTCGCCCAGGTCCTGGGCGTGCCGGGCGACGGTGCGGTAGTCGGCGTCGTCGTGCAGGACCACCAGGCCGTGATGCGCGGCGGTGGCGGCGATCATCAGGTCCACGGGCGAGGCGCCGCGATGCTCACCGGCCTGGGCCATACGGTGCTGTACCGCCCCCACCCAACGCCCCGCGCCCTTCGGCACCGCGACGTCGGGGTAGAGGTCGGCGAACATCTCCGCGATCTCGTCGTACTCTCGGCCGGTCCGCGCGCTGTACAGGAACTCCGCGCGCTGCGGGTAGCACGACGCGATGGCGCCCGCGTTGATCGCGTCGTACCAGGCCGACTGCAACTTCGGCTCGCGCAACAGCCGGACGAGGCCCGACGTGTCGAGCAGGTACATCACTGGACGCGCTTCTCCGCCTGATGCAGCGCCTCGGCGTCCTCGACGGCACCCCAGGCACGCGCCCTCTCGAAGTGGCGCGTGATGCGGGCGGCGCGCTCCTGCTGCTCCGCGTAGAAGTTGAGGGCGAGGTTGACCGCTTCCTTCTTGGTCCTCACCTTGGACAGGGCCATGGCTCGCTGCAGAGCGTCGTCGTCGATATCGATCTGCGTGACAGACATACCGAGCCTCCCGTCATGTTGGCGACATACATAAAAATATACGCGACCAACATCGTACGCCTTCTCCGCAGCTCAGGCAGGTTCGACGGGGAGGGCGTCCCGCCGCCCGAGGGGCGGCGGCGTGTGCCAGAGGAAGATCTCGGTGGCGGGTTGGCGGGCGGAGAAGCGGGCCGTGGGGGAGGCTTCGTGCAGCAGGTGGCGCAGGTCCGCCTCGAACTTCTCGCGGCGTGGGCCGAAGAGGTGCGGGGCCGAGAACGACATCGAGTACACGCCCGCGACGACGTCGTCGACGTCGCGTTCCAGCGCCTGGCCGCCGGGCACGACGAGGCGCTCGGGGCCCAGGTAGCCGGCCCGGGCGAGGATCGTCGCCTCGCCGTCGGGCGTGCCCCGGCTCAGCACGCCGCGGCCGGCTCGCCGCACCGGGCCCAGGTAGTCCCTCACCAGATCGTCGATGGCCGCCTGGGGCGCCGGGGGATGCGGCAGGTCGTCGACACCGCGGGGTTCGGTCCTCAGGTCCGAGACGTGCACCAGCGCGCCGCCGGGCCGCAGCAGGTCCCGGACGGTCGCGGCCACCAGGTCGCGGTCCATCCAGTGGAAGGACTGGCCGAAGGTCGCCACCGTGAACGAGCCGAGATCCGCGGAAAGTTCCTCGGCGCGCGCCCGGACCCACCGGGTCTTCCCAGCCACTCCGGCCGCCGCGGCCTGGCGCCCGGCCTCGGCGATCATCCCGGCGTCCGGATCCACGCCGACGACCTCGTGGAAGAGATGCGCCAGGTCCAGGGCGAGGATGCCGGGGCCGCAGCCCACGTCGAGCAGCCGTCCGCGCCCGTCGAGCCGCAGCGCCCCGGCCAGCGTCTCCGCGAGCCCCGGCGCGTACGGCAGCCGCCCCCGGCGGTAGTACCCGGCAGAGCCGGCGAACAGGGTGTCGTCCCACTCCCAGCCCTCAACCACCGCCGGCACCCGCCTCTCATTCGCCACGTCTCGAATCCGGAGGCCCGAGGATGCCACGACGTGATCAGGCGTGCCGCATGGATTTCTCCGAGGTCGCGCGGGCGCGCTACGCCTCGCGCAGGGTTCTCATGCGGTCGAGCGACTCGTTGAGGCGGGTGCGCAGGAGGCGGGAGACCGGCCGTTCGATCAGGCGGTGGATCAGCCACGCCCCGGTGAGTCCGGCCGCGAACAGGGCGAGCACCAGCAGCCGCGGGTCCACGTCGTCGTGCAGCAGCTGGATGGCGGTCAGCCCGATCGCGTAGTGGATCAGGTAGAAGGGGTAGGTCAACGAGCCGGCGAACACCAGCCACCTGCCCCGCGACCCGCGCTCCTTCCGTCCCGAGGCGCCGGCCTCTGGGCTCCGGGTGGCGCGGCCGTTCAGCCGGCCCAGCGCGATCGCCACCATCAGCGCGAGGAACGCGGTGAAGAGCAGCGTGGCGCCCTTCCAGGAGGAGACGCTCTCGTACGCGACCCGGTCGATGAGCTGGTACTGGCCGAGTAGCCAGGTCATGCCGAGCATGCCCCACAGCATCAGGTCGGGCCCGAAGCGGTGCATCAGGTAGAGGACCAGGCCGGCGATGAAGAACGGCGCGCCCGACGGGTTGGCGACCAGGGTCAGCAGTTCGGAGTCCGCCTCGGCCGCGACCGCGGCGGCGAGGCCCCAGCCGCAGCAGAAGAGGACGACCTTGCGGTAGGTCAGCCCGGTGGCCATCAGCAGCAGGAAGAGCAGGTAGAAGCGGAGTTCGGACCAGAGGGTCCAGTAGACGCCGTCCACGCCGCGCACGCCGAAGCCCTCGTTGAGCATCGAGAGGTTGAGCAGCATCTCGCCGTGCCGCAGCGGGGGCCGCACCATCGGCCAGATCGTGAGGACGGCCGTGGTGAGCAGCACCGCGAACCAGTAGGCGGGGTAGAGGCGGACCACCCGGGAGACGAAGAAGTCCCGCGGGCGCTTGCCCCAGCAGGACATGCAGATGACGAAGCCGCTGATGACGAAGAAGAACTCGACGCCGATCCACCCGTAGGCGGCGACCGGGAAGACGTTGGGGAAGATCTCCTCGACCGGGCGGCCCCATGGCGAGGTGTTCGGCTTGTTGACCCGGTACGTGCCGACGTAGTGGTGGGCGGCGACCATCAGGGCCGCGACCAGCCGGAGCCCGTCGAGCACGTACAGCCGGGGCCGGCGCCGTGCCCCCTGCTCGCCCGCGCCGGTGGACCCCGGCTCGCGATCCGGGCGCCGGTCGGGTTTCGCGAGGACCGCCGACACGCCCGGCGCCGGGGTGCCGGCCGGCGCCGGACGCGCGGACCTGCGGTGCTGGGGTGCGCCCGCGGGGCGGGAACCCCTCGGACCTCGGGTGGTGCTCGCCATGTTCCGTCCCCTTGCTAGCCCATCGCGAAATCCCTAGCTTATCGATAGGAAAACTAGGGTACAGGTGAGATAGAAGAGGTACGAACGGGGGGGAGAGGGTATCCGCACGGCGTGGCGGATAATGGTCACATGCGTGTCTCGGCTAGAGCAGATTACGCCGTGCGTGCCGCACTCGAACTGGCGGCCGCACGGGACGGCGACCCGGTCAAGGCCGAGGCGATCGCCGAGGCCCAAGGCATCCCACACAAGTTCCTTGAGTCCATCCTCAACGACATGCGGCGCGGCCGCATCGTCGTCAGCCAGCGCGGTGGCAACGGCGGATACCGGCTGGCCGCGCCGCCGGAGAAGATCAGCATCGCCGACGTGATCCGGGCCGTGGACGGCCCGCTCGTCTCGGTGCGCGGCGAGCGGCCGCCCGAGCTGTCCTACACGGGCCCTGCCGAATCGTTGCAGCCGATGTGGATCGCCGTGCGGGCCAACGTCCGGCGGATCCTCGGCGAGGTGACGCTCGCCGACGTGGCCGCGGCCAAGCTGCCCAGCGTGGTGGCCAACCTGGTCGAACCACCGGAAGCCTGGACGAACCCGTAGGGGGACACGCCGGGCCGGCGCCGAACGGGTGACCGAGCCCACGCAGATTTCGCGCCGCCCCCCGGTGACGCCCGGCCTATTTTCCTATAAATTCGCTGGGAAACGTCGGGAAGACAGTCATCGGCTCCACAGGTGGTGCACATGAGAACGCTCATCCTGCTTGCCCTCGCCGGCCTGGGCGCCCAGCTGGTCGACGGCAGCCTGGGCATGGCATACGGGGTCACCTCGACGACCCTGCTGCTCGCCGTGGGCACCAACCCGGCGGCGGCCTCGGCAACGGTCCACCTCGCGGAGATAGGCACCACGCTGGTCTCCGGCGCCTCGCACTGGCGGTTCGGCAACGTCGACTGGCGGGTGGTGGCCAAGATCGGCGTGCCCGGCGCGGTCGGCGCGTTCATCGGCGCGAGCGTGCTGTCCAACCTCTCCACCGAGGCGGCCGAGCCGCTGATGGCCCTGATCCTGCTCAGCCTCGGCATCTACGTCTTCACCCGCTTCACGCTCGCCGGACTGCCGACGACGAACCTCGGCAAGCCGCTGCGGAAGCGTTTCCTCACCCCGCTCGGCCTGGTGGCGGGCTTCGTGGACGCCACCGGCGGCGGCGGCTGGGGGCCGGTCGGCACGCCGGCGATCCTGGCCAGCGGCCGGATGGAGCCGCGCCGGGTGATCGGCTCGGTCGACACCAGCGAGTTCCTGGTGGCGGTCGCCGCCAGCCTCGGCTTCCTGTGGGGCCTGAGCGACGAGGGCATCAAGGCCAGCTGGGTCGTCGCGCTGCTCATCGGTGGCATGATCGCCGCGCCCATCGCGGCCTGGCTGGTGCGCCACGTGCCGCCCCGCGTGCTGGGCTCGGCGGTGGGCGGGATCATCATCATCACCAACGCGCGGACGCTGCTGCGCGGCGACTGGATCGACGCGAGCGACACCACCTGCTGGATCGTCTACGTGCTGCTGTACCTGCTGTGGGGCGCCGCGCTCGCCTACAGCATCCGCGAGCACCTGCGGCTCACCCGGGCGGCGCAGGCGGAACCGGTGGCGGAGGAGCTCGCCGCCACGGGCGCCGCGAAGGGTGCCGGGTCCGGCTCCGTGGCCGTCGCCGGAAACGACGACGACGAGGGCGAACGGCACCGCGAGACCGCTCCCACGGCGTAACCAGGGGAGCGACGCCGCGGGAGGGGACACCCCCCGGGCCCGAGGGGCCCGGGGGCCGGCGGGACAGCACCACATGCCTCGCCGGCGGCGGGCCGGCCGCAGGGGGCCCGACCGTCACGGCGCCGAGCGGGGCGCGGTGACGCGGAAAGGCCCGCCGGTCTCCCATCCCACGGCGTCGCCGGGAGAACGCCGGTGGCGAGCGAGCCGACGGGTCGGTGCGGTAAGGCGGAGCGCACCGGCCCGTCGGCCTGTCACGGGCCCGCGGTCCCCCGCTCCGTCACGGACTCGGTCAACGCCGACCGGGCGGCGGGTCGTCCGCGCTGCCCTGCCGGGAGCGGTCGCCCATGCGCTCCCAGAAGCCGGCGAGCCGCTCCGCGTCGATGTCACGCTGCCAGGGCGCCTGCCGCTTCCGCCGGAACCTGCCCGTCGGGCGCAGCAGGCTCATCTGCCGGCGACAGAACATCTCGCTGAAGTCCGCCCGGACGCTGGTCCGGGTCCGCGGCGGGTACGGGCACAGCTCGAAGGGACAGCCGCAGCTGGCGCTCCCGCCGGCGGCCCGGGCGTCGTCGGCCCCGGTCAGCTCCGGGCGCAGCGGGGACCGGTCCTCGGTGAAGCAGGGCGGCAGGTAGGGCGACCGCGGCCGGTCGGTGCGCCCGAGGTGCTGCACCCGGTCGGCGACGTGGCCGCTCTGCTCCGCGAGGTTCAGCAGCAGCAGGACGTCGGCGATCAGTTGCTGCGCGGCGGGCACCAGCGCGCTCCAGCCGATCGAGTACGGGATCCACTGGTTGTGCTTGCGCGGCTCGCCCTGCGCGGTGTCCCGGGAGCCGATCTGCGCGACCACCAGGCTCTCGTCGGTCCACAGATACCGTTCGGGCCGCCGGGTGCGCAGCGCCTCGGCGGCCAGCCGGGCGCCGGCGAGCAGGAAGGGGTGCCGCTCCGGCTCGCCGCCTGGCGAGGTCAACCACTGCCGGACGAGTTCGTCCGGATCGCCGGCGGCCGAGGTGGACGGCCGGGAGACGTCGTCGGGCAGCTCCCACAGCGTGCGGGCGTGCAGCAGCGTCAGCCGGCTGTACCAGAACCGGGTTCGGCGCATCATCTCCCACGCGTGGTCGGCCAGCGCCGTGCGCGGCCCCCGGGCGCACGGATGCCGGTGCCGCCGGTTGGCGGCCAGTTTGAAGCCCTGGGCCAGCGCCATCTCCACGGGCAGGCTCAGCGGCGCCGTGTCCGGCGGCCGCTCCTCGCCGACGGCCGTCAGCCAGTGGTGCAGGCAGCCCAGCGGGGACTCGCCGCCGTCCCGGCCGGTGGCGGAGCCGGCCAGCAGCGGCAGCAGCCACGCGCACAGCGTCCGCTCCCGCCAGACCCGCTCCGCGTCGGCCTCGCCATCCGTGCCGTACGAGCCGGCGGTGTCGTTCGCCGGCGGGGACGTCGGATCGGCGAGGCGCTTGCGCAGCGCCGCGAAGGCGGCGTCCCCGCCGATGCCGATCTGCAGCGCCAACGCGAGCCTGACCTCGTACGACGGCTCCTCGACGGCCATCCGGAAAAGCGCCCGGTAGACCCGTTCCAGCGTCCGGATCCCGCAGCTGGGGGCGGCGAGCCGCCGGCCCTGGTCGCGGCCCAGGTCGTTCCTCCGGGCCAGCTCCCTGACGGCGGCGCCCAGCGTTCGCACCAGCGAGATCTTCGCCTCGTCCAGCGCCTCCGGGTCACGGTCGCGCAGGTGTCCCCACAGGTCCGCGAGGTTCCCGGCCATCCGGTCCAGCGCCACCTCCCGCGCGGCCGCGTCCACCTCGATGGCCGCCGCGTAGAGGTCGAGCACCTCCGCGCCGGCCCGGGGCAACGCCAGGGCCCGCGCCTCCGCGTCCTTGAACGTGGGCCGGCGGTTCCTGGCGGCGGGCGGCGGGCCGTGCGCGGAATCGTCCACGGCCGCCAGCAACAGGTCCCGCGAGAGCCGCACCGGACACCAGGACTCCGCGTCGCCCGTCCCGGTGTGGGTACATCGGCCGGCGCGCGACCGGGAGTACAGCACCAGGGCCGAGAGCATCTCCCGGCCCGGCTCACGCAGCGCCGCGGCGAGGAAGCCCGCACCGTCCCCGTCCTCGGTCAGAACGGTGGGCAGCAGGCGGGAGCCCAGGTAGGACTGCATCAGACTGTGCCGGAAGCGCACCCGGTCGCCGTACGCCTCGACGATGCCGAGCTGCTGCCCCCAGGTGGCCGCCATGTACCCGTCGCAGTAGGCGCTGCGCCGGTACAGCGCCATCCGCCGGGCCAGCTCCTCGACGACCTCCGGGTGCGGCGGGGCGCCGCCGTCCGGCGTGCCCAGCAGGTCGGTGAAGGCCACCTCGACGGAGTTGCAGCCCAGGCCCACCAGCGCCAGCGCCGACAGGTAGTCGAGGGTGGCGCCCCGTTCCGCCGCGCCCAGCGAGACCCACGGGTAGAGGTGGCCGTTGACGAGGCTCTCCGCCCACGTGTCGAAGAGGTGCAGCCGCAGCCCGGCCCGGTCCAGGCCGCGGACGTCGGGCAACTCCCCCGCCTGCTGCGCCGAGGAGTGCTCCAGCAGCTCGGCGCCGTGCAACTGCCGGGCGAGCTGGAGGTACAGCGGAGCCTCGGGGAAGTCGGCGGTCTGCACGATCCAGTCGACGGTGCCCTTGTTGGCGCTCCATCCGCCGCCGCTGGACACGTACCGGAGCGCCGCCTCCTCGCTGAGCGGCTCCAGCTCGCTGACGGTGGCCTCCATCCCGCGCAGCGGATCGTGCGGGCGGGACGCGATGACCAGCGGCAGATCCTGCTGGTTGGCGGTGCGGATGGCGCGCCGGATGAGATTGTCCCGCTCCGAGGCGCGGTCCTCGCCCAGCAGCGCCTCCTCCAGACCGTCGGCGAGGATCACCACCCGACGCTCCTGGAGCAGCCGGCGCCACACCTTCTCCGCCTCCACCCGGGAGGCGACGGAGGCACTGACCTCCTCCAGGAAACGCTCGAAGCCCAGCTCGCAGAAGTCCAGCCGGTCCCGGGCGTCGCGCAGCCGCACCGGCACGGGCACCGCGTGCAGCTCGGCCAGCCGCTGGGTCATCAGCACCAGCAACGCGGTCTTGCCCGACCCCATGCGGCCCACCACCACATGCGTGCGGCTGGCGCACCCCACCACGTCCAGGTCCCGGATCAGCGCCTCGCACAGCTCGTCGCGCCCCACGACCTCACCGCTGACACTGCCGGCGGTGGCGACCAGGTCGCGGGGCGCGCGCTGGGCGGCGGCGCGGTACGGGCCCCAGACCCGGTGGTAGCGCCAGAGCAGGAACAGGCCGGCCACCACCGCGAGGGTGAGCGGCCACATCAGGACGCTCCGCACGGTGTCTCCGGCCCCGCCGCCGTAGTCGAACAACCACCGGACGTCGGAGTCCAGCAGACCGACCACGGCGACGACGAAGATGGCGAGGTAGAGCGCGCAGCCGGCGACCACCAGCGCGAGCTGCCGGTGGGAATGCGGCCGGCCCCGCCACCAGCCCCGGGAACTCACCCCGCTCGCCGGATCGGTCGCGGGCGCTGGTCCGCGCCGGAACGGGCTCCGGCGCGGCAGCCGGGGTGGGCGCGGCCTGCTCATCTGCGCGTCGCCTCCTCCGCCTCCTCGCCGGTGCTCTCGGGTGTGGAGCCTCACCGGGAGTGTGCGGCCGGGGGCACGACGCGGCACTCGGGCGGCCGCCGTTCGGGTGAGGCCCGGACTCGCTCCGGAGCCGACGTGCCCGACGTGCCCGACGTGCCCGACGTGCCCGACGTGCCCGCCAAGCTAGGCCGGGTGGCTCTCGTCCTCCTCGGCCGCGACCTGGCGCAGGGTGCGGCCGGTGCGGGCGGACCGGGCGCGGTTCGGGTCGGGGGTGCCGGCGCCCTCGTGGGAGGCGCCGGCGTCGGAGCGCTTCACCAGCAGCCACGCCTCCTCCTCGCCCGGCGAGTCGCCGCGGAACCGGGTCAGCGCGAAGCCGCCGCGCAGCTTCCTCCCTCTCAGCCGGAACGAGAGGTGCCCGCGGCGCAACGACTCCGCCACCGGCCGGTCGCGCTCCGGCCGCCACGTGCCCTCGTCCCAGATGATCACCGGGCCCGCGCCGTACTCGCCCGGCGCGATGACGCCCTCGAACTCCCGGTACTCCAACGGGTGGTCCTCGGTCGGCATGGCGAGCCGCTTGTCGTTCGGATCCGTGGACGGGCCCCTGGGCACGGCCCACGACTTCAGCACCCCGTCCGCCTCCAGCCGGAAGTCGAAGTGCATCCGGGTGGCGTCGTGGATCTGCACCACGAACCGCGGTTCCGGCCCGCGGTCACCGGCGCTGCCGCGGGGCTCCGCCGTCCGGGAGAAGTCGCGCCTGCGGTGGTACTCCGCCAGCGTCCGGTCCCGGTCGTCGCGGTCGCCGTCCTGGTCACGCTTGGCGTTCATCGTTCCAGCGTGACAGCGGAGGGCGGGCGCGACCACCCGTGGGCGCGGCGCGCGCCGCCGCTCAGCCCCGGCAAACCGTGAACTCGGCCCGGTCGGCGCGGATCGTGGTGCGGCCGTCGGACGTGGCGAGGCGTGTCCGCACAGCGGGCCGGTCCCTCCACGACGACCACGGACTCGGCGCCGCCGCCCGGCACGCCGGGAACGGCGGGCAGCGCCCGGAACGTCACCTCGCCGTCGCCGACGGCGGCGATCTCCGCCGTCGCGTAGGCCACGGTGAGGCCGCCGACGGTCAGGCCATGGTGGTACCTCCCGGGCCCCGAGGCCCGGGGGAGGCAGCGTCGCGGCGCCGCGGACCGGCAGCCGCAGCGTCTCGCCGCCGAACAGCGGCCGGCCGTTCTCCCGCACGGTGGCCGACTCGGGGTAGTGGGTGACGTTGAACGCGTGCAGCAGCCGGAACGAGACGGGGAGCGCGGGGGACGCGATCGGACGCGAAGTCATGCGCGATGATCCGTTTCGGCGGTGGGGGACGCGGTGGGGGAACGCGACTCGACACGGGTGTCTACGGCGTGCGGCCCGGCGCTCGCGGTCGGGAGCTCAGTGAGCGGCTCGGCGGTGTACACGTGCATCGTGGGCACCGGGCCGTCGGATCGGGGTCAGGCAACGCCGAAGTCCTCCCGGGCGATCAGCGGGCGGAGGGTACGGGCGAAGCCGCCCTCGCGGAACGGGCGTTGCAGCAGCCCGGGACGGAGCACCTGGGCCAGCGCGGCGGCCACCATGCCCTGGTCGAGGGCGAGCATCCGGTCGCTGACGTGCCCGGTGCGGACGTTGACGGAGTCGTAGAAGCCCATGCCGTCCTCGTACGCGTCGAAGTCGCGGGCGATCCGGCGCAGGTTCTCGACGGCGATGCCGGGCGTGTGCGGCAGCGCGAGGAACGAGGCGTGCGGGGTGACCACGCCGTTGGTGTACGCGGACGGGTCGGGCATCGGCGCGCCGTGCGGGACGTAGGTGCGGTCGGTGTTGGAGCAGTACCCGGTGGCGGAGATGCCGAGCCACTGCACGCCGTACTCCTGGTAGCCGCCCTCGGGGATGTTGCACGGCGAGAAGCCCCAGTAGCCGTACTCCGCGTCCAGCAGCCCGTGGTCGCGGTGGGAGAGCGGGAAGCGCCGGTGGTTGACCCGCCAGGAGCGGGGCGACCAGTCGGCCTCGGGCACGAAGAGCGGCGGCAGCAACGCCTCGAACATCGAGCCACCCCAACTCGGCACGATCCGCCGGTCGCGGTACACGTAGTGGCCGCGGAACATCCGCACCCCGTCCACCGTGACCCATTCGCCGCCGGGCGGCATCTCCTGCTCGACACCGGGCGGTTGGGTGCGCAGCATGTGCCAGTAGTGCTCGGGCGGCACGGTGCCGTCGCCGATGCCGAGGTAACTGGCGATGCGTGTCTCGGAGTTCAGCGCGCCGTAGAAGAACGGGGTGAGGGCGCCGTCCGCCACCAGGTAGCCGCCGTGCATCTGGCCCGGGTGCGCCTGCGGATCGGCCGGGTCGAACGGCTCGTAGAAGAAGGACCAGTCCATGTCGGCGCGCAGCCGGCGGACCCGGTCGGCCAGCAGCGGGTCGGCGTGCTCGGCGATCCGCAGCCCGACGTCCAGCCAGCCGTTGTCCACGGTGGACAGCAGGTGCTCGATCGGGTCGCCGCTGTCCGGCCACTCGTCGAGCACGGCGCCGGTGACCGGGTCGTACCAGTTGAACCAGAAGCCGTGGATCCGTTCCATCCGTTCGACCATGGTCAGCGCGGCGTCCAGCCGGCGGTGCAGCTCGCGCTCGGTGATCACGCCGAGGCCGGCGGCGGCGACCGTGGACCACAGCCAGCAACCGATGTTGGTGGTCGAGGTGTTGGCCGACCGGACCGGCGGCCCGTCGCCGGTCAGCGCGATGGTGTCGGCCGGCAGGCCGCTCTCGGTGACCATGGCGGTCAACGAGCGGTAGGTGTCGGCGAACCAGCGCCTCAACAGGCCCTCGTCGGCGGCGCCGAGGGCGGCGCACGCGGTGTCCGGGAGGCCGCCCAGCGCGGCGGCGCCGGCGGCGCCGGTCGAGGCGGCGAGCAGGGTACGGCGTTTGATCGGTCTCATCGGTGCGACTCAGCTCCTCTGTTCTGACGTGCTGCTCGGCACCCGGCCGAGGCGCAGCGAGCGGACGCCCGGCATCGGCAGGTCGAAGGTCACCGTGGCGGTGCCGTCCGGGTCCGCGGTCACCCGGGGCAGCGGCTCCGCGGGCAACTGGTCGGCGGCGCGCAGCTTCTCCCACTGCCGCTCGTCCGGCCAGTCCTGGTCCGCCCCGCCCAGCCCGTGCCAGACGGCCCTGATGTCGCCGTGGCCGCGGTCCACCCGGCGCGAGGTGACGGCGTAGCCGGCGCCCGGCGCCAGTCCCGACACGGTGACCTCGACGGTGCGGTCCAGCGCCGGGTCGCCGTCGGTCTTCGTCTGGTCGAGCGTGCCGTTCCAGGCCAGCAGTTCCACCGTTCCGCCGTCCGCGGCGCGGGTGGCCAGCGCCTGCACCAGCCCGCCGGCGCCGTCGCCGGTCACCTGGGCCGGCACCCGGGGGCCGGTCGCGGCGAGGCGGGTGAGCAGGTGGAACGCCCAGAACGCCGGTTTGCGCAGGTTCCCGACGGTCAGCAGGCCGAAACCGCCGTGGCACAGCCGGGGCGGCCAGCCCAGCTCCTCGAAGTAGTCGCTGGCCACCCAGTACGCCAGCGCGTCCGCCGAGTCGAGCGCCGCCGTCACGCCGCGCAGCACGAACGGCGCGGCGAACGCCGTGTCGGGCACGCCGCGCGGGTGGAAGTGGGTCGGGGTGGTGCCCCATTCGGTCCACAGGACCTCGGGCTCGGGACGCCCGGTGGCCTCGGCGAAGGCGCGGGTGAGCGGGCGGAAGTCGAGGGGCGCGTTGCCGTAGGTGTGGGTGGACACGAAGTCCACGGGCACGTCGTGCGCGCGGCAGTGGTCGAGCAGCGGGCCGACCCAGGCGGCCGCGGCCGAGGAGGGGCCGCCGACCCGGATCCGCGGGTCCACGTCCTTCACGGCGCGGGCGGCGACCTCGTAGAGCCGGTGGTAGTCGTGCTGGCTGCCGGTCCAGAAGACCTCCAGGTTGGCCTCGTTCCACACCTCGAACTCCCAGGTGGCGACCTCGTCGACGCCGTACCGGTCGCGGAGGTGGACGGTGAGGGCCCGGCACAGCTCGCCCCAGCGGTCCCAGTCGGCGGGCGGCGAGATGCCGGCCAGGAACTGGAAGACCGTGGCGTCGGGGTCGGCGGCCAGCTCCCGCGGCATGAAGGAGAGTTCGACCACCGGCCGGAGCCCGGTGGCCAGCAGCCGGTCGTAGACGTCGTCGAGGCCGGCGAAGTCGAACCCGCCGTCGGGGCGCACGGTGACGTTCTCCGGCAGGAACGTGCCGTGCGCGCGGACCGTGCGCACGCCGATCTCCTCGCGGACGATGCGCAACGCGCGGTCGTAGTCCGCGGCCACGTCGTGTCCCGGCACCGGCTGCCGGGCCGGGTCGAACGTCAGCAGCGAGAGGTGCTCGGCGCCGATCATCCGCCGCCACACGCCGGGCAGTCGGGCCGGTTCGCCGGCCGCGTCCACGGCGATCCGCACCCCGGCGGGCGCGGCGCCGGCCCGCCGGGCCAGAGGCACGCCGTCCACCGGGGCCGCCGGGCCGAGCGGCCCCGGGCCCGCGTCGTCGACCGAGGCCACCCGGTACCAGTGGCGGCGGCCGGGCTCGGCGAGCGTGTCGGCGTACGGCGGGTGGGGCACCGCGAGCACGTCCTCGCCGCGGTGGTCCAGCGGCTCGAACGGGCCCTCGGGGGCGTCGGCGCGGTGCACCAGGTAGCCCAACGCGCCCGCGACCGGCTCCCAGTCGAGCAGCACGTGCCCCGTGCCGTCCGCGGCCCGCAGCCCGGCCGGCGCCGGCAGCCCGCCGCCGGCCCCGGAGAGCGCGTCGCTGGGCCGCCCGACGCGCTCCTCCCAGTCGCGGCGTGCGGAGTTGTCCTCGGTCGTGGTCATGGGGGGACCTCTCAGTGGATGCGCTTACATAAGGGGCGGACGGGTGCGGTGGGGTCGGTGTTCGGACGGCTCGGGTGGCTCGGGTGGCTCGGGTGGCTCGCGTGGCTCGCGTGGACTCGGATGCGGACGGGGCTACTTGAGCCCGGTGGTGGCGATGCCCTGGGTGAAGTAGCGCTGCAGCGCGACGAACACCACCAGCACCGGCAGCACGGCCACGAACGCGCCGGCCATCAGCATCCCGTTGGAGCTGGACGACGCCGTCGGATCGATGGCGAACGTCGCGATGGCCACCGGCAGCGTGTACTTGTCGGGGTCGTTGGTGATCACCAGCGGCCACAGGAAGTTGTTCCAGGAGCCGAGGAACGTGAAGATCGCCAGGGTGGCGAGCGCCGGCTTGACCAGCGGCATGACGACGCGCCAGAAGATGTACCACTCGCCCGCGCCGTCGATCCTGGCCGCCTCCAGCAGCTCGTCGGGGATGGTGACCATGAACTGCCGCATCAGGAACACCCCGAACGCCCCCGCCAGGAACGGCAGCGTCAGGCCGGCGTAGGAGTTGAGCATGCCCAGCTCGCTGACCAGCACGAACTGCGGCAGCAACAGCAGGTTGCCCGGCACCATCAGGGCGGTCAGCACCACCGCGAAGACCGGGCGGCGGCCGAGGTAGTTGAGCTTCGCCAGGGCGTAGCCGCACATCGAGCAGAACACCAGGTTCCCGGCGGTGACCAGGGTGGCGACCACCGTGGAGTTGAGGAAGTAGCGCGGCAGGTCGAGGGTGTCGAAGAGCCGGCGGAAGTGCTCGAACGTCCAGTCGGCCGGCAGCCACGCCGGCGGGCTGGCGCTCAGGCCCTCGGTGGTCTTGAACGCGGACAGCGCCATCCAGACGAAGGGCGCGACCATCACCAGCAGGCCGGCGGACAGCAGCAGGTACGTCACCAGGCGGCGCGGGCCGGAACGCGGTGGCCGGGGTGCGGCGACGGTCCGTTTCGTCGGTGGCGGGGCGGGCCGCGCGGGAGTCGTCGAGGTCATCGGGTCCGGTCCTGAAGCAGTCGGAGCTGGAGCAGCGTGACGGCCATGATCACCAGCAGCAGGACATACGCCATCGCGCTGGCGTAGCCCATGTGGAAGAAGTTGAAGCCCTCCTGGTAGATCAGCAGCGACACGGTGAGGGTGCTGTCGTCGGGACCGCCGTCGGTCATCACGAACGGCTCCTCGAAGACGTTGAGATAGCCGATGGTGGTGATCACGGCGACGTAGAGGAGGGTGGGGAACAGCAGCGGCACGGTGATCCGGCGGAACTCCTGGAACGGGCCGGCGCCGTCGATCCTGGCCGCCTCCCGCACGTCGTTCGGGATCGACTGGAGGCCGGCCAGGAACAGCACCATGCCCATGCCGAGGTTGCGCCAGATCGCCATCGCGATCAGCGAGGGCAGCGCCCACGCCTCGGAGCCGAGCCAGTCCGGCGAGGTCACGCCGACCTCGGCGAACAGTCCCGCGACCAGCCCGTCGAACGGGTCGAGCACGAACCGCCAGACCACCGCCGCGGCGACGATCGTGGTCACCACGGGGGCGTAGTAGCCGACCCGGAACACGGTGCGCAGCCGGCCGACGCCGCGGTCCAGCAGCACGGCGGCGACCAGGCCGGCCAGGATGGTGAGCGGGACGCCGAGGCCGACGAAGTAGAGGGTGTTGGCCAGCGCGGTGCGGAACTTCTCGTCGCCGAACAGCTCGGTGTAGTTGTCCAGGCCGACGAAGTTCGCGGACATCGGGTCGGTGACGTTGCGCAGCCCGAAGTCCGTGAAGCTCATCAGCAGCGTGGCCACCACGGGCATCGCCATGAAGACGCCGAAGACGACCAGGAAGGGGGAGGAGAACAGCCAGCCGGCCAGGTGCTGGGTGCCGAGCCGGGCCCGGCGGCGTGGGCTGCGGGGGCGTGAGCTTTGGCGCGGCCCGGCGCGGCAGGCGTTGGCGTTGGCGCTGGCGCTGACGACGGGCTTCGCCACCCCGGCCGCGGCGCGGGCGGCGCCGAGGGCGCGGGGGGCGCGCGAGCCGGACCGCCCCGACGCCTCGCTCCCAGCCGAGGCGCCGGGGCGGTCCGGGTGGTCGGAGGAGGCCTTCGTCGCGTCGGTCACGCCGGCCTCACCTGACGATGCCCTCGGCCTCCGACTGGAGCGATTCGGCGGCCTCCTCCGGGCTGGTGTTGCCGGTGGTGACGCCCTCCATCGCGGTGGAGATCGCGTCGGCCAGCTCCTCCCATTCGGGGATCACCGGCACCGCCGCCGCGGTCGCCAGCTGCTCCTCCATCACCTGCAGCTCCGGGCTGTCGGCAAGCTCGCCGCCCTCCCAGGCCGCCTCCACCGCGGGCAGCCCGCCCACCGCCTCGTACCAGGCGCGTTGCTGTTCGGGCTCGGCGAAGTGGGCGATCAGCTCCTGGGCCGCGGCCTTGTGCTCGCTGTCCGCCGAGATCACCAGGTTGGAGCCGCCGATGAAGGAGATGGACGACTCGTCCGCGGGCAGCAGCGCCACGTCCCAGGCGTCGGCGCCCAGGTCCGGCAGCTGGTCGCGGATGTTGGCGACCATCCAGGGACCGGAGACGAACATCGGGGCCACGCCCTCGCCGAAGTCCGGGATCACGTCGTACCCGATCTGGCTGCGGTCGCTGGCCAGCCCCTCCTCGAAGTACGCCTGGTACTCGGTCAACGCCCTGACCATCTCCGGGGTGTCCATCGTGGGGTTGCCCTCGGCGTCGGTGAACTGGCCGCCGGCGGAGAAGACGAACGGGGCGAGGGTCTGCCAGGCGCCGGTGCCGCCGGGCTGGAGCGAGACGCCCCAGCGGGAGCCGTTGTCCTGCAGGGCGGTGGCCAGTTCCCGCATGTCCTGCCAGGTGGCCGGCGGCTCGTCGACGCCGGCCTGCTCGGCCAGGTCGGTGCGGTAGTACAGCACCCGGGTGTCCACGTACCAGGGCACGCCGTAGGCCTGCTCGTCCACCACGCCGGTGTCCCAGGCGGCCGGGAAGAAGTCGTCCTCGGCGAAGACCGAGGTGTCCACCGGCTCCAGCACGCCGAGCTCGACGAACTCGCCCATGTAGGAGGTGCCCATCTGCATCACGTCGGGCAGCTCGCCGGCGGCGGCCGCGGAGACCAGCTTCTGGTGGGCGTTCTCCCAGCTCACGGGTGTGACCTCGATGCTGAGGTGGTCGCGCTCCGCCGCGTAGGCGTCGGTGAACTCCGTCAGCCGCTGCCCCTCCTCGCCCATGGCCCAGACGGTCAGGGTCTGCTCCTCGTCGGCGCCGACCTGGGCACCGGCGTCACTGCCGCAGGCCGGCAACGTCAGGGCCCCGGCGAGCACGGCGGCGAGCACGCCGGCGCGTCGGGCACGCGATCCGGCGGGGGGTCTGCGGCTGGGCTTCATGAGCGCCTCCTCAGCGTCATGGATGCGCTCCTCGTCTTTGTAAGCGCATACATCAGCCTGCGGCAGAGGGCTTGCCGCCCTCAAGAGGCGCGAAGATAACCCTTTGATAACGGCGGCGGCGCGTTCGGCGCCCCGGCGCCCCGCGGCCGCCGGGCGGAGCGTGCCGCGGCCTGATCAGGACACGGGGTCGCAGCCGCAGCTGGCGCGGCGGGTGAGGGTGGTGGGGAGCACCCGGGCCTCCGGCGGGCGGTCCCGGTCGGCGAGCCGGGCCACCAGCAGCTCGACGGCCTGCTCGCCGAGCCGCCCCATCGGCTGCCGCACGGTGGTCAGCGTGGGGCGCACCAGCCGGCCGAGCGGGATGCCGTCGAACCCGGTGACCACCATCTCCTCGGGGACCCGCAGCCCCAGTTCCGCCAGGGCGTGCAGGCCGCCCACCGCCATCTGGTCGTTGGCGAAGACCAGCGCCTCGGGACGGTCGGCGCCGCGCCCGAGCAGCTCGGCGACGGCGGCCCGGCCGCCCGCCTGGGTCAGGTCGGCCCGGATGTCGGGGTGCGCCGGCAGCGGCAGTCCCGTGGCCAGGTGGGCGGCCTGGTAGCCGCGCAGCCTGGCCTCGCCGTCCGGGGAGTCGGAGGGCCCGCCGACGAACGCCAGCCGGCGCAGGCCGTGCTCCACGATCAGATGCCGGGTGAGCGCCAGCTGGCCGTCGAAGTTCGCCACCTCGACATGGTCGTTCCGCCCGTCGCGCGGGGCGGCCAGCAGCACCACGGGCAGCCGCCGGGAGACGACGTCCAGGTCCTCCTCCGGCACGTCCTGCGCGAGCAGCGCCAGGCCGTCCACCCGGCCGGCGATCTCGGCCACGACCTGGGTGACGGGCGGCGCGGTGGAGTCCGGCGGCGCCGGCTCCCGCGGGCGGTCGGGCCGTGCGGCGTCTCCGCCGGACGCGGCGATGAGCAGCGCGTACCCGTGGCGCCTGGCGGCACGCTCCATGCCGCGGATGACCTCGTCGGCGTACAGCATCAGCTCGGCGTCGTCGGCGTCCGGGGCGTCCTCGGCCTCGTCGTCGTGGAAGTCGGGGAAGCACAGGCCGAGCACGCCGGTCATCCGGCTGGCCAGGCCGCGGGCGCTGCCGCTGGGCACGTAGCCGAGCTCCCGGGCCGCGGACAGCACCCGCTCCCGGGTGCCGGCCCGCACCGAGTCGGGGCTGCGGTAGACCCGGGAGACGGTGGCGATGGAGACGCCGGCCCGCTGCGCGACGTCGTACACCGTCGGAGTGCTCATCCGGGACCCCCTCCCCCGCACCGTCTCTGAAAGCGCATTCATGCTACAGCCTCCCGCCCCCCGCGCCCGGCCGCGCCTCCCCCTGCCGGCCCGCTCCCGGACTCCGCTCCGACCGTTCCCTTGCCGCGCTCCGGCCGCTCGCCGGCCGCGCTCCGGCCGCCCTCTGGCGGGCCCGAAGGGCGCGCGGTCGGACCCCTGGCCCGTGATAGGCTGCTTGAGCGACTTCGGCGCTGTCAGCTGCCGTTATGGTCGGCTCAGAGCGGGGCCAGAATCCCGTTGGGGGCATGCAAGATCCTGTGCGAGACTAGGTTTCGCACACACGCCAGGTCCTGTGGAGCAGTTAGGAGTGCTCGCCACCCTGTCAAGGTGGAGGCCGCGGGTTCAAATCCCGTCAGGACCGCTCCGGCTGGGTAGCTCAGTTGGTACGAGCGTCCGCCTGAAAAGCGGAAGGTCGCCGGTTCGACCCCGGCCCCAGCCACCTTCTTGACCAGCGAAAAGCCCCTGCCGGAATCGTCCGGTAGGGGCTTCTTCAGCGACGTGGCATCTTCCGCTGACCGCAGTGGCTCGGAGGGCTTCAACCGACGTTCGACGGCATGACGAAGTCGTCATCACCGCGCCGGCCACCTGCTACCAGTGGATCAGGTAGAAGCCCCCCGCGGCCCTCGGCTCGCACCGGTAGCCGGTCAGCTTCCCCTGCTGCGCGAGCGTGTTTCCCGCTGTCATGCAGCTCCTCAAGGTCGAGTAGACCCTCCATCCCGTCGGCGATTCCATGGTGCTCGCCGTAGTCTCTCCCCGCGGGATGCCGACGACGGCGTTCTCAGAGACACCCTGGCGTCCCGTTTCTGCCGCGGCGACGGACCCCGTCGCGGCAACCGAGACACCAGCCAGCACGGCCACACTGGCCGCGGTCACCGCGATCCTGGTCGTGATCCTGCTCATCTTCGTTCCTCTCGCTTGTTTGCCGGAGTTCGAACTCGCGTGACGCGGTCGTTCGCCATCGGAGCGGCAAGACAGCGGTGCGGCCACGCGCCGGCGCGGTCCTCCTACCGGCCGTCGTCGGCCGGGCGAAGGCGCCAGCAGGACCATTACGAAGCGTGCCCTCGGGGCAGACTCAAGGCTCACGCGTCTGAACCGGATCACGTCCGGCGGGAGTTGAGTGTGCCCCAGCGGCAGGGTGTCGGCTGCCGACCGGGTGATCCGGGCCCTGATCCGGCCCGTGCTCGGGGACTCACGAGTGATGGTCGTTCCCCCTCGCTCAGCCAGACCTCGCGGCTGGGGCCGGCCACGGAGGCCGACACGTTGGCTCAGGCGGTCCGGGGCGTTTCCGCTGCGGCGGCGCGTGGGCGCGCATCCGCGTGGTGACCTCGTGGTCGCCGTGCGTGGAGATCTTCATCATGGTGTGAGAGTCACCCCACGGTCACGCAGAGGGATATCGTGGCGGTACCGTAGATCTTGGAACGGGTGAACCGCTTCCGAACGGGAGTCCAAGGCCGCAGGGGGAGGTGGCCCACGTCGTGCTTTCCGGTGACCGGAGAGAGCTGGCGCAGCACGTGACTCGGTTGGGGCGGTGGTGACCGTGGGCGTCGTTTCCGTCATCACCTCGGTGCACGCGCCCGCCGCGCACCACCTGGCCGACGCCTACCGGTCGTTACGCGCACAGGTGCTGCCCACCGGGTGGGACTGGCAGTGGGTGATCCAGGAGGACGGCGAGTCGGCGGCCGTCGCCGGGGCGGTTCCGGACGATCCGCGGGTGAGCTTCGGGCAGGGCCGGAGGGGCGGCGCCGGTGTCACCCGGACGCTCTCCCTCGCCCGGGCGGAGGGTGCGTACGTCAAGGTCCTCGACGCCGACGACATGCTCACACCGGGCACGCTCGCGCGCGACATCGAGGTCCTGGAACGGAACGCCGACATCGGCTGGACCACGTGCCGGGTCCTCGATCTCCTGCCGGACGGCTCGCTGGTCGGCTTCGACCGTGACCCGCCGGACGGTCCCCTCCAACCCGGCGCGGTGCTTCGGCACTGGCGGGCGCACAACTACCGCGCGCCCGTCGTGCCGGGAACGCTCTGTGCGCGCCGCGAACTGGTGCTCGCGGCCGGGGGATGGATGGCCCTGCCGGCCTCCGAGGACACGGGGTTGCTCATCGCGCTGGACGCCGTCAGCCGAGGCTGGTTCACGGCCGAGGTGGGACTGCACTACCGGAAGTGGCAGGGGCAGAGCACGCAGCTGCCCGCCCACACGCTGCCCGTCGAGTGGGACGCGCGCATGGCCGTCATCGAGGCGCGCGCCCGCGCACTCGCCGCCACGGGGTGGCGCTACGGCCCCGGGGGCAGCGCGCCATGACACCGGGGTGACGCGACCGGCGTCGGAGACACGCCGCGACCGGACCGGGCTCGGCACGTCCGGCGCGGCGTTCGCGCCCGGCCCACCGGTCACGGTCCGGGGCTGGCGAGGAACGACGAGATCGTGCGCGTGGTGTCCCGGAGAACGGGACACCACGCACACGTGGGCGTTCATGACCCCGTTCGACGGCGGGGTCGTAGGGTGCCGGTGTGGACTGGCAGGGGTGGCATGACCACTACGACGCTCCCGGGTCGCAGCTGGCCCGGCGGCTGCGGGTGGTGCAGGAGCGGATCGGGGCGGTGCTGGACGAGGCTCCTCCCGGGCCGCTGCGGGTGATCAGCCTGTGCGCCGGGCAGGGCCGGGACCTGCTGGAGGTGCTGGACGGCCACCGGCGCCGGGGCGAGATCCGGGCGCTGCTGGTGGAGCGGGATCCGCGGAACGCCGCGCTGGCGCGTGAGGCCGTCGCGGCGGCCGGGTTGGAGGGCGTCGAGGTGGTGACCGGCGACGCGGCGCTCACCGACCACTACCGCGGCCTGGCGCCTGCCGATCTGGTGCTGGTGTGCGGGCTCTTCGGCAACATCGTCGACGAGGACATCCGCCGCACGGTCGGCGCGCTGAACCAGTTGTGCGCGAGCGGCGGCGCCGTGATCTGGACCCGGCACCGAGGCGCTCCCGACCGGGTGCCGGTGATCTGCGACTGGTTCGAGGAGTTGGGCTTCGAACGCCGGTGGCTGTCCGCGCCGGAGGCCGGCTTCGGCGTCGGCGTGCACCGCTTCCGCGACGAGCCGCGGCCGTTGCGGGAGGGCGTGCGCCTGTTCTCCTTCGCCGGCTACGACGTCCTCAGGAACGCGATCGACATCGTGCCCCTGCGTCCCGGGGACCGGGCCGGGTGGGAGGTGCTGGCGCGTGGGTACAAGGCGTTCTACGAGACGCCGCTGGCCGACGAGGTGTACGAGGAGACCTGGCGGCGGCTGCTGAGCGGCGAGGAGTTGCACGGGCTGGGCGCCTGGTTGGACGGGCGGCTGGTCGGCATCGCGCACCATCTCTTCCACGCCACCTTCTGGATGGCCGAGTCCTGCTACCTGCAGGACCTCTTCGTCTCCGAGGCGGCGCGCGGCCACGGCGTGGCACGGGCGCTGATCGAGCGGGTGGCCCAGGAGGCGCGGAGCCGTGGCGCGGCCCGCCTGTACTGGACGACCAGGGAGGACAACGCCCCCGCCCGCGCCCTGTACGACAAGGTGGCCCGCTTCAACGGCTTCGTCCGCTACGACCATCCCCTGGCGGGAACCAGCTAGCCGCCCCGGCTGGCCCGGCCGGGGCGCGGTGGAGACCGTGCGCGTGGTGTCCCGAGAAACGGGACGTCCCGCGCACGAAGTCCGGCGGGCGGCCGTGGTCGTCCGGGACGGTCGGGCCGCCGTTGGGGTGGGTGAGGGGCCGGCGGGCATACGATGTGGCGCATGGCTGAGGAGCTGAGGGACGGCGGGGTGGGGACGTCCCGGCGGGTGCGTACCAGCAGCCAGGTGCAGCGGGAGGTCACCCAGCTCATCCTCGACCGGGGCCTGCGGCCCGGTGCGGCGATGCCCACGGAGACCAGCCTGATGGAGCAG
The DNA here is from genome assembly GCF_039871525.1 of Streptomyces sp. B6B3. Classification (NCBI taxonomy): domain Bacteria; kingdom Bacillati; phylum Actinomycetota; class Actinomycetes; order Kitasatosporales; family Streptomycetaceae; genus Streptomyces; species Streptomyces sp. B6B3. The sequence goes on from NZ_JBDPLU010000005.1 coordinate 50,727, forward strand.
CTGGGCGTCAGCCGCAACTCCGTGCGCGAGGCGCTCAAGGCCCTCCAGGCACTGGACATCGTGGAGATCAGGCACGGCTACGGCACCTATGTCGGCCGGGCCTCCCTCACTCCGCTCGTGGACGGTCTCACCTTCCGCACGCTGGCCCAGCAGGAGGACGACGTTCGGGCGCTGGCCGAGATCCTGCAGGTCAGGAGGGTACTGGAGGAGGGCCTGATGGTGCAGGTGGCCGCCGCGGTCACCGACGAGGAGCTCGACGCGCTGGACGAGATCATCGCCCGGATGGAGGAGTCCGGACGAGCGGGCCAGGGCTTCCCCGGACCTGACCGGATCTTCCACGAGACGCTCTACCGGTCGCTGGACAACGCGCTCGTGACCCAGCTCCTCGGGGTCTTCTGGGACGTGTGCCACCGGGTCGCCGACGCGCGCGGGTGGATCGACGGCGCCTCGCCCGCGGTCACCGCCCACCGGCACCGGGACATCGTCACGGCCCTGCGTGCCCGCGACCCGGAGGCGGCCAGGCAGGCCATGGCGGACCACTTCCAGGGCGTCGATGCCTGGGCGGCACAGATGCGCGCCCCGCGCTGAGCCGCCCGGCGCTGAGCCGCCCGCGAGGTGAGCCGCCCGGCGCGGTGAGGCTGTCGCGGCAGAGCGGCCCGCCTGGGGAGAGGGTGCGGAGGCCGCGTTCCTGGGCTGTGGCGCGCGCGACGGGCGGGGGTCCTTAAGAGGACCTAGGGTGGGGATATGGCCAGGGCATATGAGCAGATCGCCGCGGAGTTGCGGGGGCGGATGCGGTCGGGGGAGTTGAAGCCGGGAGATCGGCTGCCCTCGGAGGAGGAGCTGAAGCGCGCGTACGGGAAGGGCGGGCCGACCATCCGGCAGGCGCTCGACGTGTTGCTGGCCGAGGGGCTGATCGACAAGCGGCACGGGCGCGGTTCGTTCGTCCGCGTCCCGCGGCGGCGGGCGAACCGGTCGAACGAGCGGCACCAGTGGGAGAAGAGCCGGGCGCGGCAGCCGCTGGGCGTGCGGGCGGGGACCGGCGCGACCGAGCACGACACCGGGCTGGAGATGAACGACCTGGTGTTCAGCTCGGAGTACGGCGAACTGGCCGCCGACGAGGACCTGGCGGAGGCGTTCGGGGTGCCGGTCGGCACGGCGTTGCTGGAGCGGGTGTACCGGACGAGGTACGCGAAGGAGAGCGCGCCGTTCAACGTCTCCAGGTCCCGACTGGTGTGCGAGCATCTGGCCGGCCACCCCGAGCTGTTCGATCCGGAGAACGAGCCGTGGCCCGGCGGCACGCACAGCCAGCTGCTGGTGGCGGGCATCGAGATCGACCGGGTGGAGGAGCGGATCACCGCGGCGCGGCCGCCCAGTCTGGAGGAGGCGGAGGCGCTGGGCATGTCGCGCGGCATGGCGGTGTTGCTGCTGCGGAAGACGTCCATCGACACGACGGGGCGGGTGGTGGAGGTGGCGGACGTGTTGCTGCCGGGGGATCGGACGGAGTTGACGTTCGTGACGCCCCTGGACCGGTGGCCCGGCAGGTGACCGGGATCATCTCCGTCGTCACGGCGGTGCACGCGCCGGGCACGCGGTTCCTGCCCGACGCCTACGAGTCGTTGTGCGGGCAGGAGTTGCCGGACGGCTGGACGTGGCAGTGGCTGATCCAGGAGGACGGCGAGACCGACGCCGTGGCGGGGCTGGTGCCGGACGATCCGCGGGTCGGCTTCGGGCAGGGGCGCGCCGGCGGGCCCGGCGTGGCGCGGACGCTGGCGCTGGCCAGGGCCGAGGGCCGGGTGGTGCGGGTGCTGGACGCGGACGACCTGTTGACGCCCGGCGCGCTGGCCCGGGACCTGCGGGTGTTCGCGGAGCAGCCGGGGATCGGCTGGACCACGTCGCGCGCGCTCGACCTGCGCGAGGACGGTTCGACGGTCGGCTTCGACAGCGACCCGCCGGGCGGGCGGCTGGAGCGCGGGACGGTGCTGGAGTACTGGCGGGCGCACGACTTCCGGGCGCAGGTGCATCCGGCGACGCTGGCCGTGCGGCGCGACGTGCTGCTGGCGCTGGGCGGGTGGATGGCGCTGCCGGCGTCGGAGGACACCGGGCTGCTGCTGGCGCTGGACGCGGTGAGCCCGGGGTGGTTCACGCCCGAGGTGGGCCTGATGTACCGGAAGTGGCCGGGGCAGGCGACGTCGCAGCCGGCGCACGCGCACGAGGGTGAGCGGGAGGCGCGCATGGCGGTGGTGGAGGCGCGGGCGCGCACGCTGGCGTCCTTCGGCGGCTGGCGCGCACCGGCCCTTCGGGCGGAGCAGGGGGAGCGGGCGGACGGCGGCTGAGCGTCGGGGGACGTGCGGGCTGCTGCGGCAAGCTGGGATGAAGAGACAGGGGACGAAGAGACGTGGGGGGACATCGGGCGCGGCAGCGGCGGATGCGGGGAGAGCGGGACGCGGGAAGGCACCGGGATGTGCGGGACGTGGCAACGGGGGGCGTGCGGGAGGTGAGGCACGTGCCGGAGGTGAAGGGCCTGCGGGAGGTCTGGGACGCGCCGGAGGTCGGGGAAGTGCGGGAGGCGGGGGACGTGCCGGACGTGCCGGAGGCGGGGGACGTGCCGGACGTGCGGCACGTGCCGGAGGTGAAGGGCCTGCGGGAGGCGCGGGACGTGCCGGATGTGGAGCGGGAGCTCGTGGGGGTGCGGGAGGCGATCGCTCGGGGGGTGGCGCATGACGGGCGGTACGGGTCCGGGGCGGTCGTCGCGGAGGCCGTGCGGGTGTGGCGGGCCGGCGAGCGGCGGCTGGCGGCGGTGCCGGCCCGGGCGCGGCGCGAGTACGGGGCGGTCGTGGCGGAGGCGGCCGAGGTGGCGGGGTGGCTGCTGTTCGACGCGGACCGGCAGGCGGCCTCGCGCCGGGCCTCGCTGGCGTCGCTGGCGCTGGCCAGGGCGGTGGGCGACCGCCCGATGGAGTGGTTCGCGCTGACCAACCTGGCGCTGCAGGACGTGGAGTTGGGCCGTCCCCAGGAGGCGCTGCGGATCGCCGACGAGGTGCTGACCGGGCTCCGGGTGCCGCCGCGCGTCGCGCTGCTGGCGCGGGCCCGGCGGGGTCGGGCGCTGGCGCTGGCCGGGGAGGCGGGCCGGGCGCTCGTGGACCTGCGGGCCGCGCGGTCCGCCACCGGCGAGTCGCTGACCGCCCGCGATCCCGCGTGGACGTGGTGGGTGCGCGCGCCGGAGCTGCGCGGCCAGGAGGGGGACGCGCTGCTGGCGCTGGGCCGGCCCGAGGCCGCGGCGGACGCGGCCCGGGCGGCGCTGGCCGAGGTGTCGGGGCGGAACGTCCTCTACTACGAGGTGGCGCTGCTGGCCGCCCACGTCCGGGTCGGGGCGTGGCGCGACGCCGAGGCGGTGCTGCACCGCGTCGCCCCGCTGCTCCGCGACGTACCCTCGCGCCGTAACCACCGGCGCCTGCGCCGGACCTGCGCCGCGCTGGTCCGCGACCCCCGGGCCCCGCGCTGGCTCGCCGCGCTCGCGCGGGACGTCCACGGCCTGGCCCGCTGATCCGGCCCTTCTGACGGCTCTGACGGCTCTGACGGCCCCGCCACGATCCGGTCGGGAGGCCCGTTCAGTCGCCGCCCGGGTGGCGGTGGCGCCAGGTGAAGAAGACGGCGCAGGAGACCAGGGCCCAGGTGGCGAGGATCAGGTAGGGCTGGGGATGTTGGTCGCCGCGGAAGTAGATGGCGGTGTGCTGGGCGTTGACCGAGGCGCCGGGCGGCAGGTAGCGGCCGACGACGCCGAACGGGGAGGGCAGCAGCGGCCAGGAGACCGCGCCGCCGGACGAGGGGCTGCCGATCATCACCATCAGGGTCCAGGTCGGCAGGATCGCCCACCGGCCGATCAGGGTGTTGAACATCGTGAAGACCATCCCGGCCGTGAACATCGTCAGCGTGAGGATGCCCCAGGAGGTGAGGAACGGCAGCGGCACCGCGTCCAGCCACGTCTCGCCCACCACCAGCACGATGGCGAGGCCGCCGAGCACCGAGTAGCCGGCGATGACGGCCGCCCGTTCCGCGGGGCGCAGCGCCCTGGCGTGGATGCTGAGCTGCACCGCGCCGAGGAATCCGATGATCACCGCGGCGAGCGAGATGTAGAAGATCGCGAGGCCGCGCGGGTCGCCGGTGCTGAGCGGCTTGAGGTCGTGGACGCGGAGCTCGACCCCGGCCGACTTCGCGGCCTTCGGCGCCTGCTGGGTGAGCAGTTCGGCGACCGAGGCGCCGGCGGCGCTGGCGATGTCGAGACGGACGGCGCCGCGCTCGGTGCGCACCACCGCGAACACGTGCTGCGCCTCGATGCCGTCCACAGCCTGTGGATAGGAGGCGTACCGCTCGGGCTCCAGCGAGGTGTCGAGCAGATGCTCGAGCCTGGCCAGGAAGGCGCGGCTCCGATCGTTCTCCGCCCCGGCCACGACCGCCACCGGCAGCCGGTGTGGTGTCGGGTCCGCGATGGCGTAGGTGTAGGAGCCGGCGAAGAGCGCGGCCGAGGCGGCGAGGATCAGCGACATCACGGCGGCTGGGAAGAACCGCGACGCGCGAAACGCCCGCCAGCGGTGGTGCGGGGTCGCGTCGGGCACGCCGACACCCTAAGCGGAACCGGCCGGCGAATCGGATGAAATCGCAGGAAAACCGCGAAACGCCCCCTGCCTCGGGTAATCGCTCGCGGCCCGTCACGGCTAGGTGAGACGCTTGGGCGCGTATGTCTAGCGACCCCTCCCCCCAGCTTTCCGCCGAGCCCACGCTGTCCGCGCTCGCCGAGCGACTGCCCGGACTGATGCTGCGCGACCAGCGGCGGCTCGGCCGACGCCTCGAAGGCGTGCGGCGCATCCGCAAGGAGTCCGCGCGCCGTCCGGTGCTGGCCGAGATCGCCGACGCGATGGCCACCGCCGAACGCCGGGTGGAGCACCGCCGGGCGGCCGTTCCGGCGATCAGCTATCCGGAGGAGCTGCCGGTCAGCCAGCGCAGGGACGCGATCCTGGAGGCGATCCGCGACCACCAGGTGGTGATCGTGGCCGGCGAGACCGGTTCGGGGAAGACCACCCAGATCCCGAAGATCTGCCTGGAGCTCGGCCGCGGCGTGCGCGGGCTCATCGGCCACACCCAGCCGCGCCGGATCGCCGCCCGCACGGTGGCGCAGCGGGTCGCCGACGAGCTGCGGACACCGCTCGGCGAGGCGGTCGGGTACAAGGTGCGCTTCACCGACCAGGCCAGCGACGGAACGTTGGTCAAGCTGATGACGGACGGCATCCTGCTGGCCGAGATCCAGCACGACCGCGAGCTGTCCCAGTACGACACGATCATCATCGACGAGGCGCACGAGCGCAGCCTGAACATCGACTTCCTGCTGGGCTACCTGGCCCAGCTGCTGCCCAGGCGCCCGGACCTGAAGGTGGTCATCACCTCGGCGACGATCGACCCGGAGCGCTTCGCCCGGCACTTCGCGCCGTCCGAGGAGCGCCATGCGCCGGTGATCGAGGTCTCCGGACGCACGTATCCGGTCGAGGTGCGCTACCGGCCTCCCGAGGATTACGCGGCCGAGAGCGGCGACGGCGACGTCGACCAGGTGACCGCGATCTGCGAGGCGGTGGCCGAACTGGAGGCGGAGGGCCCGGGCGACGTGCTGGTCTTCCTCTCCGGCGAGCGGGAGATCAGGGACACCGCGGACGCCCTGGAGCGGATCGAGAAGGGGAAACGACACGGCGCCGCCGAGGTGCTGCCGCTGTACGCCCGGCTGTCGCACGCCGAGCAGCAGCGGGTCTTCCAGCGGCACACGGGCCGGCGGATCGTGCTGGCCACCAACGTGGCCGAGACCTCGCTGACCGTGCCCGGCATCAAGTACGTCGTCGATCCGGGCACCGCCCGCATCTCGCGCTACAGCCACCGCACCAAGGTGCAGCGGCTGCCCATCGAGCCCATCTCGCAGGCCAGCGCGAACCAGCGCAAGGGCCGCTGCGGCCGGACCAGCGACGGCATCTGCATCCGGCTGTACTCGGAGGAGGACTTCCTCTCCCGCCCCGAGTTCACCGACGCGGAGATCCTCCGCACCAACCTCGCCTCCGTCATCCTGCAGATGCACGCGGCGCGGCTCGGCGAGGTGGAGAAGTTCCCGTTCATCGACCCGCCGGACCGGCGCAGCATCAAGGCCGGCGTGCAGCTGCTGGAGGAGCTGGGCGCGCTGGACGGCGCCCGGCTGACGGAGTCCGGCCGGCGGCTCGCCCAGCTGCCGGTGGACCCGCGGCTGGCCCGGATGGTGCTGGAGGCCAACCGCAACGGCTGCGCGCACGAGGTGATGGTCATCGTCGCGGGCCTGTCCATCCAGGACCCGCGCGAACGGCCCGCCGACAAGCAGCAGCAGGCGGACGAGAGGCACCGCAGGTTCCGCCAGGGGCCTGGCGAGCACTCCGACTTCCTGGCCTACCTCGCGCTGTGGGAGTACGTCAGGGAACGGCAACGGGAGCTGTCCTCCTCGGCGTTCCGCCGGATGTGCCGGGCGGAGTTCCTCAACTACCTGCGGATACGCGAGTGGCAGGACATCCACGCGCAGCTGCGCACCGTGGCCAGACAGGTCGGCGTCGAGGCGGCGCGCCCCTCCGCGCCCGCCGCGCGGGAGGCCGACGAGATCCTGGGCACGCCCCCGCCCGGAGGCTGGGACAGCGTGCACCAGTCGCTGCTGGCCGGGCTGCTGTCGCACGTCGGTCTGAAGGACACCGACAAGCACGAGTACCTGGGCGCGCGCGGCGCGAAGTTCGCGGTGTTCCCCGGCTCCGCGCTGTTCAAGAAGCCGCCACGCTGGGTGATGTCGGCCGAACTGGTCGAGACCTCGCGGCTGTGGGCCCGGATCAACGCGCGGATCGAGCCGGAGTGGATCGAGCCGCTCGCCGGCCACCTGGTGAAGCGCAACTACAGCGAGCCGCACTGGGAGCAGAAGCAGGCGGCGGTCATGGCGTACGAGCGGGTCACGCTGTACGGCATCCCCGTCGTCGCGGACCGGAAGGTCAACTACGGCCGGATCGACCCGGAGACCTGCCGCGAGCTGTTCCTCCGGCACGCCCTGGTGGAGGGCGACTGGCGCACCCAGCACCGGTTCTTCCACGACAACCGCAAGCTGCTCGCCGAGGTCGAGGAGCTGGAGCACCGCGCCAGGCGCCGCGACATCCTGGTGGACGACGAGACGCTGTACGACTTCTACGACCAGCGGATCCCCGAGGACGTCGTCTCGGGCGCGCATTTCGACGCCTGGTGGAAACGGGCCCGCCGGGACGACCCGGACCTGCTGAGCTTCGAGAAGTCGATGCTGATCAACGAGCGGGCGGCCGGCATCACCAAGGCCGACTATCCGGACGTCTGGCGGCAGGGACCGCTCCGGCTGCGGATCACGTACCAGTTCGAGCCGGGCGCGGACGCGGACGGCGTGACCGTGCACGTTCCGGTGCAGGTGCTCAACCAGGTGACGCCCGAGGGGTTCGACTGGCAGATCCCGGGTTTGCGGGAGCAGTTGGTCACGGAGCTGATCAGGTCGCTGCCGAAGCCGATCAGGCGGCACTGCGTTCCGGCGCCCGACGTGGCCCGGCGGTTCCTGGCCGAGACGGCGGAGCCGACGGACGGCGAGGGGCTGCGGACCGCGCTGGCCCGGGCGCTGACCCGGAGGACCGGACAGCGGATCGAACCCGAGGACTTCGACGTCGACCGGGTGCCCGACCACCTGACGATCACCTTCCGGGTGGTGGACGAGCGGCGCCGCCGGCTCGCCGAGGACAAGGACCTGACCACGCTGAAGCAGCGGTTGCGGCGGGACGCCCAGGCGGCCGTGGACCGGGCGTTCGCCGGCCCGCCCGCCGACGGGCGCCGCGGCGGCCGCGGCGGGGGCCGTGAGGGGGGTCGAGGGGCCGAGGGGGGCCCACGCGGCGACGGCGCGGGAGAGGCCGCCACGACCGAGCCTGCGGGCCCGCCGGCCTGGCGGGGCGAGGGGCTGACCCGCTGGACCGTCGGCGCGCTGCCGCGCACCGTGGAGACCCGGCGCGGCGGGCAGCCGGTGAAGGCGTTCCCCGCGCTGGTGGACGAGGGCGCGACGGTGGCGGTGCGGCTTTTCGACAGCGCGGCCGAGCAGGCCGTGGCCATGCGCGCCGGCACCCGCCGGCTGGTGCTGCTCAACCTGCCCTCGGATCCCGCGAAGTTCGCCCTGGACCGGCTGGACAACGTGGCGAAGCTGGCGCTGGCCAGCGGCCCGCACGCGAGCGTGCGGGAGCTCTTCGACGACTGTGTGGCGGCCGCCGCCGACCAGCTGGTCGCGGCCCGCGGCGGGCCGGTCTGGGACGAGGAGTCCTTCGGCAAGCTGCTCGACGGGGTGCGCGCCGACATCGTCGACGTGACGCTGCGGGTCGTGCGGCAGGCCCGGGAGGTGCTGAGCGCCTGGCAGGCGTGCGAGCGCCGGCTGACCACGCTGACCAGCCCGGTGCTGCGGCCCTCGGTGGCGGACGCGCGGGAGCAGATCGCGGCGCTGGTGCACCCGGGGTTCGTGACCGAGCACGGCGCCGCGAGGCTGCCCGACCTGCTGCGGTATCTGACCGCCGTGGACCGGCGGCTGCAGCAACTCCCGCAGCACGCGGAGCGGGACGCCGCCCGGATGGCGAAGGTGCGGCAGATGCGGGACGAACTGGACTGGCTGATCGAGCAGTTCCCACCCGGGCAGCCGCTGCCCGAAGGGGTCGGCGCGATTCGCTGGATGATCGAGGAGCTGCGGGTGAGCTACTTCGCGCACGCGTTGGGCACCGCGTACCCGGTCTCCGACAAGCGGATCCTGAAGGCCGTCGACGCGCAGACCCCGGCGCGCGCCAGGTGACCCCGACGCCCGTTTCCCGCCCCACGCGTGCCCGCTTCGCGCCCGCGCGCGGGCCGCGCGGGACCGGCCCGGGGGGCGATTCGCGGGAGACGGAGGCGCTGCGGTAAGGTCCCCAAGTCGCTTCGCGCGACCTGGTCCTGTGGAGCAGTTTGGAGTGCTCGCCACCCTGTCAAGGTGGAGGCCGCGGGTTCAAATCCCGTCAGGACCGCACACGAAGAGACGATGTTCGCCCGGATCCCGCTACAGGGGTCCGGGCTTCTTGTATGGGGTAGGCATCCATCGCGCGGGGTCTCGTGGGGCCCCGTCCGGGCGCTGCCCGGGCGGCACGGAGGTGGGCTCCGCGCTCCATCGACGGGCGGGTGTTTCACTACCTCAGCGCTGGTGCGAGGGGCAAGGCGCGCGAGCTGTGACGGGAGTCACGCAATCCGATTGCGGGGCGAGCTCATCTGACCCCGTAGAGACACGTGCCAATTTAATATGTGCAATTGCACGGCGCTCGGAGCGGGCCGCGAGGGCCGTCCGGGAGGGGCCGGGGGGCGCCCGGGAGCAGACGCAGATCGCGCCGGACTCGGCGGAGTCCGGCGCGATCAGTGAGCCAAGCGGGCCGGAGTGGGGGCTCCGGAGCCTGGTATTACGGGTGTTGCTCAGCTCTCGCCACGCTGCTGCGGGATGCCCGCGAGCAGCGCGCGCACCTCCGCCTCGCGATAGCGGCGATGCCCTCCGAGCGTGCGGATAGACGTGAGCTTGCCCGCCTTTGCCCAGCGTGTGACCGTTTTCGGGTCAACGCGGAACATCGTGGCAACCTCAGCCGGGGTCAGCAGCGGCTCGGCATCAGGGGTGCGAGCGGTCATGAGCGGCCTCCTCGGGAGAACCGAACCATCACGGTTCTTTCCTCTAAATTCTGCACCTTGACCCACGTTGCCCGAAATGGCGGACGCGGGCCGAGTCGGTTATAGGACGAACGGCTTGTCCTCGGCACTACAACTACACCATCCGTCCAGCCGGGTCGGCCAAACCGATGGAATTGCCCTCTCAGGTGTTCAACCTCGGCGGAAGCCGATGGACCATGCCATAGCGGACAGTCACTCGACCGTAACGATCAGTCACATCGTGATGAGTCGTCACCAGTTCCACCAAGGAGCGAAATACCGATCTATCCGCCGAGGTGGGGGCGGATAGCAGGAGCCCGGGTGGACTCCTTGTCCTATTTTGACACGAGGAGAGCGCTTGAAGGCAAGACTTCCGTAGAGTGCCATCCGTCACGCTTGGGGGTCCTTGGGGGACTTTAGTCCCTTGCCGGGATCAGTTGGCGAACTGGCGCTCGCGCACCGCCATCCAGCGATCGGTGAGCTCCTCGTACCGCCGGCTGGCGTCGTCCAGGTCTCCCCGAGCCAGCGCCGCCAGGCCCTCGGCCACCTCGGAGACCGAACGGTCCGCCGCCAGATCCTCCTCGGGAATCGTATAGACCAGTCCGCCGTAGTCCAGTTCGACCAGTGATCTGGGGTGAAACTCCTCCAGCCACCGACCCACATCGGTGAGCGCCTCGCCCAGCGGCCCCTGCGGCATCGCCCGGCGCACCGTGCGCAACCCGCGCGCCACCCGGCGCCTCGCCTCCACCATCGGCGTGCGGTAGCGCAGGCTCGGCACGGAGGGGTCCACGGCCTCCCCCCTGCGCCGCCCACCGCCCTCCGCGCGCCCCGCGCTCCGGCGCTCCCCGCCCGCTCCCTCCGTGGGCTCCTCCGTGGGCTCCTCCGTGGGTTCTGTCCCGGGCTCTCCCCCGGGCTCGCTACCTGGCTCGCTGTTTGGCTCGCCGCCTGGCTCACCCGCGGCGTCCGCGCCGGCTCCCCCGGCCGGGCCCTCGTCCTCCCGGTCCGGCTCGCCCGCCTTGCGGAAGATCCGCTCCTCCTCGGTGAAGAGCGCGAACCACCGCACCGGCACATGCCACAGCGCCGACCTGATCCACGGCCTGGCGTCCGGGTTCCGCTCCCGCCAGCGGTCGTACTCCTCGGTGGCCCGGTCGCGCTGCGCCGGCGGCAGCACCGCGTCGACCACCGGCTGGGGCATCAGCCAGTGACCCACCTCGGCCATCGCCTGCCAGGCGCGCAGCCGGGTGCGCCACGGGCAGACGCAGACCACGCCGTCCACCCGGGCGACGTAGGCGTCCCCGCTCTCGCGCACCGGCGCCGCCCGGGGCGGCATCGCCAGCAGTTCGGTCATCGCCTCACGCAGCTCGTCCTGCACGCCCGGCAGCCGCTCCCGGGCGGCGTACTCCGCCCAGTAGGACCTCTCCGGTTCGGGAAAGGCCGCCAGCGGCTCGTAGACCCTCAGGAACGCCGCGTAGGGAACCTTCGGCACACCACCCTCCCTTGCTCCCTCGCTACCCGCACCACCACGTAGAGGAGGTGAGGCTCTGCCCTGATCCTCCCGCCGATGGGGGCAGTGTGACCATCCCGAGGGCTCCTTGGCGCGCGCGTCGCCGTAGGCTCATCCCACCGACGCTCTCCACACCCATCCGGAGGGCACCGCCTCGACCTACAGGAGTCACCACCGTGACTGACGTACGTCCCGCCGCCGGCTCCGTGAGCCCGGCCGAGGCCGGCGTGCTCGACCTGCTGTACCGCTCCGACCAGGGCGGCCACGAACAGGTCGTACTGTGCCAGGACCGGCCCACCGGGCTGCGCGCCGTGATCGCCATCCACTCCACGGCACTCGGCCCCGCGCTGGGCGGCACCCGCTTCCACCCCTACCCCGCGTCCGAGTCCGGCGGCGCCCGCCCCGAGGAGGCCGCGCTGCGCGACGCGCTCAACCTGGCGCGCGGCATGAGCTACAAGAACGCGCTCGCCGGCCTGCCGCACGGCGGCGGCAAGGCCGTGATCCTCGGCCATCCCGAGCACGACAAGTCCGAGGAGCTGCTCCTCGCCTACGGCCGGTTCGTCGCCTCGCTGGGCGGCCGCTACGTCACCGCGTGCGACGTCGGCACCTACGTCCCCGACATGGACGTCATCTCCCGGGTGTGCCCGTGGACCACGGGCCGCTCACCCGAGAACGGCGGCGCCGGCGACTCCTCGGTGCTCACCGCCTACGGCGTCTTCCAGGGCATGCGCGCCAGCGCGCGGCACCGCTGGGGCTCCGCGGACCTGGCCGGGCGCACCGTGGGCGTGGCCGGCGTCGGCAAGGTCGGCCACCTGCTGGTCGACCATCTGGTGGAGGCCGGCGCCCGGGCGGTGATCACCGACGTGCGCCCCGAGGCCGTGCGCCGGGTGCTCGCCGCGCACCCCGGCGGCGAGGTCTCGGCCGTCGCGGACACCGAGGAGCTGATCCGGGTCCCGGGCCTGGACGTCTACGCGCCCTGTGCGCTGGGCGGCGCGCTGAGCGACCGCACGGTCCCGGTGCTGACCGCGGGCGTGGTCTGCGGCGCCGCCAACAACCAGCTGGACCACCCGGGGGTGGAGAAGGACCTGGCCGACCGGGAGATCCTCTACGCGCCGGACTACGTGGTGAACTCCGGCGGGGTGATCCAGGTGGCGGACGAGATCAACGGTTTCGACTTCGCTCGTGCGAAGGAAAAGGCCGGCCACATCTACGACACCACCCTGGAGATCTTCGAACGCGCGAGCGCCGACGGCGTGCCCCCGGCGGTGGCCGCCGACCGGCTCGCGGAGCAGCGGATGGCCGCGGCGGCCGGCCGATGACCACACCGATGACCAGGCCGACGACCACGCACCGCGTCGCCCCGGACGCCGCGCGTGTAACACGCGTCACTCCCCATATCGGCCGAGGCTCCTCCGGACGGACCCTCGGGGCGAGTCGGGTGACAAAAGACGGTAAAATCGGCCCTGACCAGCATGGAGAGGGCCATCGGGCGGCCGGCGAAGGGCCCGGGTCCTGTGGACGGCGTACCGCAGGCCCCCGGAAGCAGGTACGGTTGAAGCCCGATGGACCGGGCGCTCGTCGGAGGGCCCGCTCTCAATCATGAACGGATGTCAACACTCCGGGGCCGTTGCGCCCCGTCGTTGAGGGGGTCGAGCCAATGGGGCGCGGCCGGGCCAAGGCCAAGCAGACGAAGGTCGCCCGCCAGCTGAAGTACAACAGCGGCAGGACGGATCTGTCCCGTCTGGCCGAAGAGCTGGGTGCATCATCGACGCCGGACCGGCCGTCGAACGGTGAGCGGGTCGAGGAAGACGATGAGCTGGACGACGACCTGTACGCACGGTACGCGGAGATGTACGACGAGGAGGACGAGGACGAGGACGACGGCTCCTCCGACGCGTCGTCGTCTCCGAAACGGCGTGGCGCCTGACGCCTGAGGCCGCTGCTTCGGCTTCCTCCGGCATCGCTGTGCGCGGCTGACCCGGTCCGGCATCGCCGGGCCGGGCTCTGTGCTGTCGTGACGCCGTCACGCGGCGTCCGCGCTCCCTTCCGTCCCGTGCGCCGCCGCGCACGCCGGCGCGCGCCCCGGTGCGTCAGCCCTGGTAGTCGCCACGCAGCGTGACGCTTCCTCCCGCCGCGGGCCCTGCCGCGGGCGGGCCGTCGGCCTCCGCGATCTCACCCATCACCCAGGCCGGGACGCCGCGTCCGGCCAGCAGTTCCAGGGCCGGCGCCACGGACGCGGGCGGCAGCACCGCGACCATCCCCACCCCCATATTGAACGTTCGTTCGAGCTCGGCCCGTTCGACCCCGCCCAGCTCGCCGAGCAGCCCGAAGACCGGCGCCGGCGCCCAGGTTCCCCGGTCGATCCCGGCCCGCAGGCCGGCCGGCAGCACCCGGGCCAGGTTGTTGGCCAGCCCGCCGCCGGTGACGTGTGCGAAGGCGTGCACCGCGACCGCGTCCCGCAGCGCCAGGCAGTCCAGGGCGTAGATCCGGGTGGGCTCCAGCAGCTCCTCGCCCAGGGTCCGGCCGAACTCCGGCACGTGCCGCTCCAGCCGCCATCCGGCCCGCTCCAGGAAGACGTGCCGGGCCAGCGAGTACCCGTTGGAGTGCAGGCCCGAGGAGCCGAGCGCGAGCACCACGTCGCCCGCCCGCACCCGCTCCGGGCCGAGCAGCTCGTCGGCCTCCACCACGCCCGTGGCGGCGCCGGCCACGTCGTACTCGTCCTCGCCGAGCAGCCCCGGGTGCTCGGCCGTCTCGCCGCCGACCAGGGCGCAGCCGGCCAGCACGCAGCCCTCCGCGATGCCCCTGACGAGGGCGGCGACCCGCTCGGGGTGCACCTTCCCGACGCAGAGGTAGTCGGTCATGAAGAGCGGCTCGGCGCCGCACACCACCAGATCGTCGACGACCATCGCGACCAGGTCCCGGCCGATGGTGTCGTGCACGTCGAGGCGCTGGGCCACGGCCACCTTGGTGCCGACGCCGTCGGTGGCGGAGGCGAGCAGCGGACGGCGGTACCCCTTCAGCGCGGAGGCGTCGAAGAGGCCGGCGAAGCCGCCGAGGCCGCCCACGCTCTCCGGCCGCTGGGCGGTTGCCACCCACTTCCGCATCAGCTCGACGGCCGTCTCGCCGGCGGCGATGTCCACGCCGGCCGCGGCGTAGCTGGCGCCGGGCGCGGCAGGGCTGCCGCCGGGCGCCGCGCCCAGGTCGGCGCGGGGGACCTCGTTGGTCATCGGTGCTCTCTCGGGTCGTCGTGGTCCGGTCGTCGTGGTCCGGTCGTCGTGGTCCGGTCGTCGTGGTCCGGTCGTCATGGCTCGGTCGTCGTTGGCCGTCGTCTCGGCTCACGGGTGCTGGATCGGCGCTGGTTCGGGGTCCCGCCCGTGGCCCGCCGGTGTGGACCCGGCGGGCGGTGCGGAGCTACGGACGGCGCAGCGCGTCCGCGGCCCCCGGCCCCGTGGCGAGCAGCGGGAGCTGCTCCAGGACGTCCTTGCCGAGCCGGGCGGGGTCGGGCAGCTCCATCGGGTACTCGCCGTCGAAGCAGGCGCGGCACAGGTTCGGCTTCGCGATCGTGGTCGCCTCGACCATCGCGTCCAGCGAGATGTAGGCGAGCGAGTCGGCGCCCAGCGAGGCGCCGATCTCGTCCACGGACAGCCCGTTGGCGATCAGCTCGGCCCGGGTGGCGAAGTCGATGCCGAAGAAGCAGGGCCACTTGATCGGCGGGGAGCTGATCCGCACGTGCACCTCGGCGGCGCCGGCCTCGCGGAGCATGCGGACCAGGGCCCGCTGGGTGTTCCCGCGGACGATGGAGTCGTCGACGACGATCAGCCGCTTGCCGCGGATGACCTCCTTGAGCGGATTGAGCTTCAACCGGATGCCGAGCTGTCTGATGGTCTGACTCGGCTGGATGAACGTGCGGCCGACGTAGGAGTTCTTCACCAGTCCCGAGCCGTAGGGGATGCCGCTGGCCTCCGCGTATCCGATGGCCGCGGGGGTCCCGGACTCGGGCGTCGGTATCACGAGGTCGGCCTCGGCCGGGGCCTCGGCGGCCAGCCGGCGGCCCATCTCCACCCGGGAGAGGTACACGCTGCGGCCGGCGATGTGGGTGTCCGGCCGGGCGAGGTAGACGTACTCGAACGCGCAGCCCTTCGGCTTTGCTTCGGCGAAGCGTGTGGACCGCAGCCCGTGCTCGTCGACCGCGATCATCTCGCCGGGCTCCACCTCGCGGACCACGGAGGCGCCGACGATGTCCAGCGCCGCGGTCTCCGAGGCCACCACCCAGCCGCGCTCCAGCCGGCCGAGCACCAGCGGACGGATGCCCTGTGGGTCGCGCGCGGCGTAGAGCGTCTGCTCGTCCATGAAGACGAAGCAGAACGCGCCCCGCACCTGCGGCAGCACCCGGGGCGCGGCCTCCTCGACGGTCAGCGGCGCGCCGGTCTCCTCGTCCACCTGGCCGGCGAGCAGCGTGGTGACCAGGTCGGTGTCGTTGGTCACCGCGGCGCCGCCGCCGCGGCGCTGGGCGCCGCGCCCGGGGAGCGCGGCGGCCAGCTCGGCCAGCTCGGCCGTGTTGACCAGGTTCCCGTTGTGGCCCAGCGCGATCGAACCGTGCCCGGTGGCGCGGAAGGTGGGCTGGGCGTTCTCCCAGGTGGGCGCGCCGGTCGTGGAGTACCGGGTGTGCCCGACGGCGAGATGCCCGACGAGCGAGCTGAGCGAGGTCTCGTCGAAGACCTGCGAGACCAGACCCATGTCCTTGAAGACGAGGATCTTGGCGCCGTCGCTGACGGCGATGCCCGCGGACTCCTGCCCGCGGTGCTGCAGGGCGTAGAGCCCGAAGTAGGTGAGCTTGGCGACCTCCTCGCCCGGGGCCCAGACGCCGAAGACGCCGCAGGCGTCCCGCGGCCCTTGCTCTCTGGGGGAGGAGCCGGGGTCGAGGTCGTGGCTGAGTCGTCCATCACCACGTCGCACAACCACGAGTCTAGGTCAGGAGACCCGTCCGACGGGAACCCCCGGGGTTGTGACGGACCCCACCCTGCCCTTCCCGAGCCCTTCCCGAGCCCTTCCGAGCCGGCTCACGGCCCGTCAGGCGAGCACCGGCAGCTGCTCGGCGAGCGCCGAAGCCCGTTCTCCGCTGGCCCGCAACCGCCCGGTGCCGGTGACCGCCGCCCAGGTGGTGCGGCCGGTGGCCAGCCGCACCCAGGTGACCGGATCGGTCTCGACGACGCTCGGCGGGGTGCCGCGGGTGTGCCGCGGGCCCGGCAGGCACTGCACCGCGGCGAACGGCGGCACCCGCACCTCGGTCGACGCGCCCGGCGCCTTGGCGGCGAGCGCGTCCGCCAGCACCCGGACCGTGATGGCCAGCGCCTGCCGGTCCAGGCGCACCTGGGCGCCGACCGCGCGGGCCAGGTCGTCGCCGTGCACCACCAGCTCGACGACCCGGGTCACCGTGAAGTCCAACGCCCGCATGGCGCCGAGCGCGTGCGGCAGCAGCAGATCCTCGCGGATCGCGGTCTCCAGCACGGAGTCCAGCTCCTCGGCGGCCGCGTCGATCGCCGCCACCTGGTCGGGGCGCGCCGCCGCGTCCCGCCGCGCGGACTCGTCCAGCCGGTCCGCGAGGGTCTCGTTGGCCAGCGCCCAGCGGTTCAGATCGGTCTCCGGCCGGCTGGCGATCGGCGCCGGTTCGGCCAGCAGCCGGGGCAGCGCCTCCATCTGCCGGGCGATGTGCGCCAGCAGGGTGCGCACGTCCCAGCCGGGCAGCCCCGAGGGCCTCGCCTGCTGCTCCGCGGTGAGCGCCGCCGCCGCCAGCCGCACGTTCTCCACCTGGGCCAACAGGGCGTCCCTGACCCGCTCGGGGTGGTAGGCGCGAAGCTTGCGCCGGACGGCACCAGACATGTGAGGGAGCTTACGACGAACCGCCGCCCGACGAGCGCGCGGCCGACGTCAGCAGTCGCGGCGGCGGACCGCCAGGAGGCCGCCCAGCACGAGGGCGACGGTCCACGCGGCGAGTATCCCCAGCCCGTACCAGGGGCCGATGACCTCGTCGGCCCGGCCGACCGTCATCACCTGCGCGCCGGCGTGATCGGGCAGGAAACGCGCCACCTCGCGCACGCCGGGGAGCGCGTTGGCAAGCGGGGAGAGCGCGAAAAGCGCGCCGAGGAGCAGGCTCAACGTGCGCGCCGTGGTGCGCAGCAGGGCCGCGACGCCGACGGCGAGGAGGCACAGCAGGGTGACGTAGAGGGGAGCGCCGAGCACCGCGCGCCAGGACGCGCCCTCGCCGAGCGGGACCCCGTGCGGGCCGAGTATCGCCTGCGACACGGGATAGGAGACGCCGACGCTGAGCAGCGACGCCGGCAGCACGACGGCGGTGACGGCGAGCAGCTTCCCGGCGTAGAAGAGGCGACGGTCGGGCACCGCGGCGAACGAGGTGCGGATCATGCCGCTGCCGTACTCGCCCGTGACCAGCAGGGCCGCGAACGCCACCAGCGCGAGAAGGCCGATCTGCAGGCCGACGAAGCCGGAGTCCACCGGGTGGAAGTCGTCGCTGAGCCGGTCGCCGCCGTCGTCCAGCTCCGCCCGGACGCTGGCGCAGCTGACCACGGTGAGGCCGACGGTCACCAGCACGGCGAACACGGGGGTGAGCAGGGTGCTGCGCAGGGTGCGGATCTTGGTCCACTCGGCGGCGAGGACCGCCGCGGTCGCGTTACTCGCCATCGCGGGCCACCTCCGTCCCGGCGGCGGCGCCGTCGCGGTGCTCGACGGCCGTACGGGACTCCGTGCGGGGGGCGGTGCGGTGCTGGGCGGCGTCGGCGGTGATGCGGAGGAACGCGTCCTCCAGCGAGTCCTTCTCGGCGGCCAGTTCGTCCAGGGTGATGCCGTGCTCGGCCGCGAGCCGGCCGACCTCCGAGGCGGAGACCGACTCCCCCGGCACGCTCAGGCCGCCGTCCGGCAGCCGTTCGGCCGGGGTGCCGGCCGCCGCCAGCAGCGCGGCGAGCCGCTCGGGCTCGGGCGTGCGGACCCGCACGGTCGGGGCGCAGTGGCGGGCGATGAAGTCGGCCATGCTGGTGTCGGCGAGCAGCCGGCCCCGGCCGATGACGACCAGATGGTCCGCGGTGATCGCCATCTCGTTCATCAGATGGCTGGAGAGCAGCACGGTGCGGCCCTCGGCGGCCAGCTCGCGCAGCAGCGTGCGGATCCACCGCACGCCCTCCGGGTCGAGCCCGTTGACCGGCTCGTCGAGCAGCAGCGTGGCCGGGTCGCCGAGCAGCGCGGCGGCGATGCCGAGCCGCTGGCACATGCCCAGCGAGTAGCCGCGGGCCCGGCGGTCCGCCGCCGCGTCGAGGCCGACGAGCGCCAGCACCTCGTCGACCCGGCGGCGCCCCAGGCGGTTGCTGCGGGCCAGCCAGCCGAGGTGGTGGCGCGCGGTGCGGCCGCGTTGCAGTCCGCCGGACTCCAGCAGCGCGCCGACGTGCCGCAGCGGCTCGCGCAGCTCGGCGTACGGGCGGCCGTCGATCAGCGCCCGGCCGCGGTCGGGGCGGTCGAGGCCGAGCAGCAGCCGCAGGGTGGTGGACTTGCCGGCGCCGTTCGGGCCGAGGAATCCGGTCACCCGGCCGGGGCGCACGGCGAAGTCCAGCTCGTCGACCGCGAGCGTGGCGCCGTACCGCTTGCTCAGTTCGCGTACTTCGATCATGTCTCGACTCTCCTCGCCGAACGGCCTCCGCCCATCGGCCCGGACGACGAGATGCCGGGTCCGCCCGGGAGCCGAGCCGGCGGCCCCGCCGGGCCCTCCGTCCACCCGTGGGTGGACCTCCCGGGGGTGGATGTCCCCGGGCGACCCGGGGGCTAGCGTGGCGACGTGGCGGGAAGCGAACGGGCGCCGGGTGGCGCGGGGCGGGACGCGGGCCCCGGCGCGGAACCACGGCGGCTGGGGCGCGGCGAACTGCTGGCGCTCGACGCGCTCGCCGGCGTCGCGCTGACCCTGCTGTTCCTCTCCCTCGCGCCGGTCCAGGGTCCGGAACGCGTGCCGGCGCCGGTCGCGCTCGGGCTGGCGGCGGCCATGGGGCTGCCCGTGGCGGCCCGCCGCAGGTGGCCGGTGCCCGTGCTGGGCGCGGTGACCGTCGCGTCCGTGGCGGCGGCGCTGCTCGGCGTGCTCGCCGAGCCGTTCCTGGCCGTCGGCTACGCGCTCTACTGGGTCGCGGTGACCAGCGCGGAGGTGCGCTGGCTGCCCACCCGGGTGGTCGGGGCGGCCAGCGTCGCGCTGGTGGTCGGCGCGCTGGTCGCCGGCACGCCGACCCCGGCGCAGCAGCAGCTGCCGGTGTACGTGCTGGGCGTGGCGCTGGCCGGGACGGCGTGGACCGCCGGCCGGGCGGTGCGGGAGCGGCGGGCCTACGCGGCGCGTTCCGCCCGGCAGCTCGCGACCCGCGCGGTGGCGGAGGAACGGCTCCGGATCGCCCGCGAACTGCACGACGTCGTGGCGCACCACATCGGGGTGATCGCGGTGAAGGCGGGGGTGGCCAACCATGTGCTGCCGGTGCGGCCCGAGGAGGCCGGCGACGCGCTGCGGGTGATCGAGACGGCGAGCCGGGGCGCGCTGGCCGAGATGCGCCAGCTGCTCGGGGTGCTGCGCGCGGAGCCGGCGGAGCCGGCGAGCCTGGCCCGGCTGTCCGGGCTGGTGGAGCACGCGGCCGCGGCGGGGGTGGCGGTCTCACTCCGCGGTGGCCTTGCCGGCCTGAGCGGGCCCGTGGAGCGCGCGGCGTACCGGATCGTGCAGGAGGCGGTGACGAACGTGATCAAGCACGCCGCGCCGACGCGCTGCACGGTCGTCCTGGAGACGGCCGACGACGGTCTGACGATCGAGGTGACGGACGAGGGAGCGCCTGGCGGCGCGGGCCGGGACGGCGGTACGGACCCCTCCGCCGGGCCCCGCGGCGCGGGTGACCCGGCCCCGGGCGGGGACCCCGGCTCGGACGCGCCCGGTGGGAGCGGGGGGCACGGCCTGGTGGGAATGCGGGAGCGCGTGGCCCGGCTGGGCGGTGAACTCTGGACCGGCCGCCGCCCACAGGGCGGCTTCACGGTCCGAGCCCGCCTGCCGCACTCGCACCCGGCGAACCCGGAACCCGCACCCGAAGCCCGACGCGCGCAGCCGCGCAAGGGCGAACCGACGGAGGACAGGCGGAGGGCAGCACAGCCACCAGAGCCACCGGCCGGCGGCGGCGCGGAGCCGGGCGCGGGGCCGCGCGCGGAACAGGTGGTGCGGGGCGGGGGGCGCGTGTGTGGCGGAGGTGCCTTGCGGGGGCGGGGCGGCGCGGAGGAGGGGGCGCGTGAGTGAGTCGGCGATCCGCGTGCTGATCGCCGATGATCAGGCGCTGCTGCTCGGCAGCTTCCGGGTGCTGGTGGAGGCCGAGCCCGGGCTGACCGCCGTCGGCACGGCGGCGAACGGCGTGGAGGCGGTGGAGCTGGCGCTGCGTCTGCGCCCCGACGTGGTGCTGATGGACGTGCGGATGCCAGAGATGGACGGCATCGAGGCCACCCGGCACATCTGCGGTGCGCCCGGCGGCGCGGGCGTCCGGGTGCTGATGCTGACGATGTTCAACCTCGACGCCTACGTCTTCGCCGCGCTGCGGGCCGGCGCCAGCGGGTTCCTGCTGAAGGACGTCTCGCCGGCCGAACTGCTGCACGGCATCCGGGTGGTGGCCGCCGGCGAGAGCCTGCTCGCGCCCGCGGTGACCGGCCGGCTGATCACGGAGTTCTGCCGGCAGCCCGAGGGCCCCGCGGTGTCGCCGCCGGAGCTGGACGGGCTGACCGCGCGGGAGCGGGAGGTGCTGGTGCTGGTCGCCCGCGGTCTGGCGAACGCGGAGATCGCGCAGCGCCTGGGCATCGGCACGGCCACGGTGAAGACGCACCTCGGCCGGCTGCTCGACAAGCTGGGCGCCCGCGACCGGGTGCAGCTGGTGATCATCGCCTACGAGACGGGCGTCATCACGCCGCGGGACCGCGCCTGACCGGCGCGGCCCCGCCCGTCGTGCCGATCGGTCCGTCAGCCGAAGAGCTCGGGCAGGGTGAGGACGTCCGCGGCCCCGCCCGTCGTGCCGATCGGGCTGTCAGCCGAAGAGCTCCGGCAGCGTGAGGACGTCCGCGGCCCCGCCCGTCGTGCCGATCGGGCTGTCAGCCGAAGAGCTCCGGCAGCGTCCGCTCGTGGGCCTCGCGGAGCTCCGCGAGCGGCAGCGTGAGGACGTCCGCGACCTCGACCGCGTCGCCGCCCACCGTGCCGATCCGGCTGGCCGGCAGGCCGTGCGCCGCGCAGAGCTCGGCGAACGCCGCCTCCGTGGCCGGCGGCACGGCGACCACCGCGCGCCCCGCCGATTCGGAGAACAGGAAGGTGAACGCGGTCAGCCCGTCCGGCGTCCGCAGGCTGACCCCGGTGCCGCCACGCAGGCTGGACTCCACGACGGCCTGCACCAGGCCGCCGTCCGAGAGGTCGTGGGCCGCGGCGACCAGGCCGTCCCGGGAGGCGGCGACGAGGACCTCGGCCAGGGCGCGTTCCCGCTCCAGGTCCAGCCGCGGCGGCAGCCCGCCGAGGTGGCCGTGCACCACCTGGGACCAGGCGGAGCCGCCCAGCTCGTCCGCGGTCTCGCCGAGCAGGTACACCGCGTGCCCGGCCTCCCGGAACGCCATCGGGGTGCGCCGGGTGACGTCCTCGATGACGCCGAGCACGCCCACCACGGGGGTGGGGTGGATGGCGGCCTCGCCCGTCTGGTTGTACAGCGAGACGTTCCCCCCGGTGACCGGGGTGCCCAGCGTCCGGCAGGCGTCGGCGAGGCCGCGGGTGGCCTCGGCGAACTGCCACATCACGGCCGGGTCCTCGGGCGAGCCGAAGTTCAGGCAGTCGGTGACGGCCAGCGGGCGCGCGCCGGTCGCGGCGACGTTCCGGTACGCCTCGGCCAGCGCCAGCTGCGCGCCGGCGTACGGGTCGAGCTTGGCGTACCGGCCGTTGCCGTCGGTGGCGACGGCGACGCCGAGGCCCGTCTCCTCGTCGACCCGGATGACGCCGCCGTCCTCCGGCTGGGCCAGCACCGTGTTGCCCAGCACGTACCTGTCGTACTGGTCGGTCACCCAGGACTTGGCGGCCTGGTTCGGCGAGGAGACCAGGGCCAGCACCTGGGCGCGCAGTTCCGCGTCGGTCGCCGGGCGCGGCAGCCCGGCCGGATCGTCGGCCTGCAGCGCGTCCTGCCAGTCGGGTCGGGCGTACGGCCGCTCGTAGACCGGGCCCTCGTGGGCCACGGTGCGCGGCGGCACGTCCACGATCTGCTCGCCGTGCCAGTAGATCTCCAGCCGGTCGCCGTCGGTGACCTCACCGATCACGGTGGCGATCACGTCCCATTTCGCGCAGATCTCCAGGAAGCGGTCGACGTTCTCCGGGGAGACGACCGCGCACATCCGCTCCTGGGACTCGCTCATCAGGATCTCCTCCGGGGTGAGCGAGGAGTCCCGCAGCGGCACCGTGTCGAGCTCGATCCGCATGCCGCCGGAGCCGGCCGAGGCCAGCTCCGAGGTGGCGCAGGACAGGCCCGCGCCGCCGAGGTCCTGGATGCCGGTGACCAGCTTCTCGGCGAAGACCTCCAGGGTGCACTCGATGAGCAGCTTCTCCTGGAACGGGTCGCCGACCTGCACCGCGGGGCGCTTGGCGGGCCCGGTGTCCTCGAACGTCTCCGAGGCGAGCACGGAGACGCCGCCGATGCCGTCGCCGCCGGTGCGGGCGCCGTAGAGGATCACCTTGTTCCCCGTGCCCGAGGCCTTGGCCAGGTGGATGTCCTCGTGCCGCATCACGCCCACGCACAGCGCGTTGACCAGCGGGTTCCCCTGGTAGCAGGGGTCGAAGACGACCTCGCCGCCGATGGTCGGCAGGCCCAGGCAGTTCCCGTAGCCGCCGATGCCGGCGACCACGCCGGGCAGCACCCGGCGGGTGTCGGGGTGGTCGGCGGCGCCGAAGCGCAGCGGGTCGAGCACGGCGACGGGGCGGGCGCCCATGGCGAGGATGTCGCGGACGATGCCGCCGACGCCGGTGGCCGCGCCCTGATAGGGCTCGACGTACGAGGGGTGGTTGTGCGACTCGACCTTGAAGGTGACGGCGTAGCCCTGGCCGACGTCCACCACGCCGGCGTTCTCGCCGATGCCGACCAGCAGCGCGTCGCTGGCCGGCGCCTTCTCGCCGAACTGCCGCAGATGCACCTTGCTCGACTTGTACGAGCAGTGCTCGGACCACATCACCGAGTACATGGCCAGCTCGGCACCGGTCGGACGGCGGCCGAGGATGTCCCGGATCCGCTGGTACTCGTCGGGCTTCAGGCCCAGCTCGGCCCAGGGCTGGGCGGCGTCCGGGGTGTCGGTGGCGTGCTTGACGGTGTCAGCGACGCGGGGGCGCGGGGCGGGGGAACGCATCAGGCGACCAGCTTCGTGAGTGCCGAGATGACCGAGGTGAAGAAGCCGAGGCCGTCGGTGGTCGGTCCGGTAAGCGGCTCGACGGCGTGCTCCGGGTGCGGCATCAGGCCGACGACGTTGCCCGCCTCGTTGCTGATGCCGGCTATGTCGCGGCGGGAGCCGTTGGGATTCAGGTCCAGGTAGCGGAAGATCACCCGTCCGGTGGCCTCCAGCTCGTCCAGGGTGCGCTCGTCCGCGACGTACCCGCCCTCGCCGTTCTTCAACGGGACGGTGATCTCCTGGCCCGCGGTGAAGTCGCCGGTCCAGGCGGTGGCCGTGCTCTCCACCCGCAGCCGCTGGTCGCGGCAGACGAAGTGCAGGTGGTCGTTGCGGGTGAGGGCGCCGGGCAGCAGATGGGACTCGCACAGCACCTGGAAGCCGTTGCAGATGCCGAGCACGGGCAGGCCGGCCCTGGCCTGGTCGATGAGGGTCTCCATCACCGGCGAGAACCGGGCGATCGCGCCGCAGCGCAGATAGTCGCCGTAGGAGAAGCCGCCGGGCAGCACCACCGCGTCGACCTGGCGCAGGTCGCGGTCGCCGTGCCACAGCGGGACCGGCTCGGCGCCGGCCAACCGGACGGCGCGCAGGGCGTCCCGGTCGTCGAGCGATCCGGGGAAGGTGACGACTCCGACGCGGGTGCTCACCGAGCTCCCGCCCCTTCGGCGGTCTCCTCCGCGGCGTCCTCGACGACGACCCGGTAGTCCTCGATCACGGTGTTCGCCAGGAAGGTGCCGGCCAGTTCCTCGATACGGGCGAGGGTGGCGGCATCGACCGGGCCCTGGAGGTCGAGCTCGAAACGCTTGCCCTGACGGACGCCCCTCACCCCCTCGAAGCCGAGCCTCGGCAGTGCACGCTGCACCGCCTGGCCTTGGGGGTCGAGGATCTCCGGCTTCAGCATGACCTCGACGACGACGCGAGCCACAGGTACTCCTGCTAGTTCTGGTGCTGGTGCTGGGTGCTGGTGGGCGCCGCGGGACGCGACACGGCCAGCGTACCCGGCCGGGTACTCGGTCACGTTCAGGTCTCGGCGCCGAAAACCCCTCCAAGAATCGAGGAGATAAAAGTAAAGTCACGGGTAGGGGAGCAGAGACTTTGCTACGCATTCGCGAGCCACTCGCGGCACAAACACCTGCCATATAGTTTAGAGAAACAGGCATCGCAGCACGTCAACCCGCTGATTGCGGAGCCGTACGGCAGCGATCCTCCCGAAAGGACCGATATCCGTGGCACAGCGTGTAGTGGTAACCCTCTCCGACGACATCGACGGCGGCGAAGCGGCGGAAACGATTGCCTTCGGACTCGACGGGAAGACGTACGAGATCGATCTCAGCACGGACAACGCGGAGAAGCTGCGGACCGCGCTCGCGCCGTTCGTCCAGGCCGGTCGTAAGCGGGCGAGGTCCGGCCGGACCTTCCACCACACGGAGGTCGCCCCCGATCCGCGGGCGGTGCGCGCCTGGGCGGAGTCCAACGGGTTCGGGGTGCCGACCCGCGGCCGGATCCCGAAGAAGGTCTACGACGCGTTCAACGAGGCCCACCCCACCGCCCGTTGAGCCGACTTGCCAGCAACCCCGGTCGATCGGCTAGAGTCTGGAGCGCGCCACGGGGCCTCGGCCGGAAGGTTCGAGTCCCGGTAGCCGCGCGGGTGTAGTTCAGTAGCAGAACACCCTCTTTCCAAGAGGGAGGCGCAGTGTGCGATTCCTGTCACCCGCTCCAGATCACTGCACCAGGTGCGGTACAGTGAGCGTCGTGCGGACGTGGCTCAGTTGGTAGAGCATCACCTTGCCAAGGTGAGGGTCGCGAGTTCGAATCTCGTCGTCCGCTCGTGAGGAAGGGCCCGATCTCTCAGGGATCGGGCCCTTCGCGTTGTGTGCGGTGTGTCCCCCATAGCCTCCCGACGGATCGCTGACATTTGTCATCCGGACCGGTGACAGCCGGCACTGCCCCCGGCCCTTCCCGGCCGGAACGCTGGAGGCATGACTTCGGCAAGGGCGACAGAGACGGTGATCGAGGCCGCCGGACTCCGGCGGCGTTACGGACCCGCGGGCCCCGGCGGCTTCGACGCCGTGCGGGGCATGAACTTCACGGTGCGGCGCGGCGAGGTCTTCGGGCTGCTCGGCACCAACGGGGCGGGCAAGACCTCGACGGTGGAGCTGCTCGAAGGGCTGGCCGCGCCGAGCGACGGCCGGGTCCGGGTGCTGGGCCACGACCCCTTCCGGGAGCGCGCGGCGGTGCGCCCGCGCATCGGGATCATGCTCCAGGAGGGCGGCTTCCCGGCCGAGCTGACGGCGCTGGAGACCGCCCGGATGTGGGCGGGCAGCCGGGCCGCGACCGCGGACGACACCGCGGGCGCGGCCGGCGAGGCGCTCGACCTGGTCGGCCTGACCGAGCGGGCCGGCGTCCGGGTGAAGCAGCTGTCCGGCGGTGAACGGCGCCGGCTCGACCTGGCCATGGCCCTGCTCGGCCGGCCCGAGCTGCTGTTCCTCGACGAGCCGACGACCGGCCTGGACCCCCAGGCCAGGAGCACCACCTGGCGGCTGGTGCGGGAGCTGCGCGACGCGGGCACCACGGTGGTGCTGACCACGCACTACCTGGAGGAGGCCGAGGCGCTGGCGGACCGGCTGGCCATCATGCGCGCCGGCCGGGTGGTGGTCGCGGGCACCCCCGAGGAGGTGATGGCGGAGCAGCCGTCCCGCATCCGTTTCACGCTGTCCGACCCGTCGCTGGCGGAGCGGCTGCCGGCGTCCATCGTGGCGGAGGCGGCCTCCACGGCGTACGGCGGCCGGGTGGAGGTGCGGACCCGGGCGCTGCAGCGCGACCTCACCGAGCTGCTGCTGTGGGCGCGGGAGCGGGACGTGGTGCTCGACGGCCTGGACGCGCGGGCCGCCACGCTGGAGGAGGTCTTCCTGCGGATCGCCCAGGCGCCCGACGCGCTCGGACACGAACACGAACACGGTCCCGGATACGGACACGACGACGTCGAGCACGACGAGGGGGAGGCCCCGTGGGACCCGAAGCAGGTGGCGCGATGAGCTCCCTGGACGCACGAGACCACGTACGAGACGACGCGCGTTCCCCCGCCCGGTGGGTCCGCCCGCCGGGTCCTGACGCCCGCCGCCGGCTGCGGACGTTGGGCCGCACGGAGCTGACGCTGCTGCTGCGGAACCGCACGGCGCTGTTCGTCTCGCTGCTGATGCCGGTCTCCATGGTGCTGCTGTCCTACTCCTCCTCCCGCCAGCTGGACCTGGCGGGCACCGGCCTCAGCCGGCACGAGGCGGTGCTGTCCGGCGGCATCGGCATGGTGCTGATGCTCGCCGTCTACCTGAACCTCGTGCCCACCTACGTGGCGCGGCGCGAGGAGCG
The DNA here is from genome assembly GCF_039871525.1 of Streptomyces sp. B6B3. Lineage (NCBI taxonomy): Bacteria > Bacillati > Actinomycetota > Actinomycetes > Kitasatosporales > Streptomycetaceae > Streptomyces > Streptomyces sp. B6B3. The sequence goes on from NZ_JBDPLU010000005.1 coordinate 77,797, forward strand.
GGTGCTCAAGCGGCTGCGCACGGGCGAGCTCACGGACGGCGAGATCCTGGTCGGCGCCGCGCTGCCCTCGGCCGTGCTCGGCGTGGCGCAGTGCGCGGTGCTGGTGGTGACCGGGGCGGTGGTGCTGGACATCGGGGCGCCGCGGCGGCCCGACCTGCTGCTGGCGGGGCTGCTGCTGGGCGTTGTGCTGCTGGCCGCGCTGGCGGCGGTGACCTCGGCGCTGACCAGGACGGTGGAGAGCGCGCAGATCACCGGCATGCCGCTTTTCATGGTGTCGGTGATGGGTTCGGGCCTCTTCGTGCCGTCCGAGGTGCTGCCGGACGGGCTGGCGCGGGCGTTCGCGGTGCTGCCCCTGTCACCCGTGGTCGACCTGGTCAAGGCCGGCTGGCTCGGGGGCATGGACGGCCGGGAGACGGCGGTCGCGCTGGGGCTGGCCGTGCTCTGGACGGGGTACGCGGTGTTTGCTGTGCGGAAGTGGTTCCGCTGGGACCCGCGGCAGTGAGGGAGTGAGCGAGATGCGTGGGCTGGGTCGACTGGTGCGGTTCCGCCACGTCAGCCAGCGGGCCCGGGTCGAACTCTGCACCCGGTGGGCGATCTACAGCTTCACGTTGATCGAGGCGCTCGTGATCGCCATGGTGCTGGGCAACACCGCCTCCGAGAGCACCGGCTGGGCGCTCGCCGTGGTCGGCGCGACCTGCGCCGCCCACGTGGCGCTGAACCTGTGGCTGACCCAGGTGGGGCTGCGCTACTACCTGGCGGCCGGCAGGGACGACGACGAGTTCCCCCCGGTCCTCGGCCGTCGGGGAGGTGCCGTCGGAACGGCGGCCGACCGGCCCGACCGGCTGATCGCGGCGCTGACCGGCACGACGCTGGCCGGCGTCGTCGCCGTCGTCGCCCTGGCCGGCGGCGGGCGGCTGCCCGACGACACCATGGTGGTGGGCAGCTACCTGGTGGTGTACTCCACGGGAACGCTGCCGTTGGTCGCCACGGCCCGGCAGACCGCGGGGCTGCTCGCGCTCCCGACCGCGGCGGGGCTCGCCGGCGCGGCGCTCGCCGGAGTGCCGGCCGTCAGGCTGGGGGCGACGCTGGCCGTCGGCGTCGGGGCCAGCCTGCTGCTGGGCGCCGCGTGCCGGCTGTCCGCGTGGACGCTGCGGGTCATCGACAAGCTGGACGCGGCGCGCGAGACCGAGGCGCGGCTGGCGGTCGCGGAGGAACGGCTGCGGTTCGGCCGGGACCTGCACGACGTGCTGGGCCGCAACCTGTCGGTCATCGCGCTGAAGAGCGAGCTGGCCGGGCAGCTCGCGCAGCGCGGCTCGCCGGCGGCGGTGGACCAGATGGTGGAGGTGCAGCGCATCGCCCGGGAGTCGCAGCGGGAGATGCGGGAGGTGGTGCGCGGCTACCGGCGGGCCCAGCTGCACGGCGAGCTGGCCGGGGCGCGCGGCGTGCTGGAGGCGGCGGGCATCCGGTGCCGCATCGAGGACGGGGACAGCGCGGCGCTGCCCGAGCCGGTGCAGTCGGCGCTCGGCTGGGTGGTGCGCGAGGGCACCACCAACATGCTCCGGCACGCGCAGCCGAACCACTGCACGGTGCGGTTGCGCCGGGCGCCCGGCGGTCTGGTGGTGCTCGACATGGAGAACGACGGCGCGCCGCCGCTTGCCGCAGGGCCGCTTGCCGCGGCGGGGCCAGGAGAGGGCAGCGGGCTGGCCGGACTGCGCGAACGGGTGACCGCGCTGGGCGGTTCGTTGACGGTGGAACGGGGCCCCGGCGACACGTTCCGCCTCCGGGCCGCCTTGCCGGCGTCAGGTGGCCGAACCACGGTGGCCGGGACTGACGGGACGAGCAGGACCGCCGGCAGGAGACGGATGCCCGGAACGGCGGAGCCGGACGAGACGGCCGAGACCGGACAGGGGCCAGGAATGGCGGAGCCAGACGCGGCGGCCGGAGCGGACCAGACGGCCAGCACGGACGCGACAGACGAGACCGCCAGGACAGCCGGTGGACAGGAACCCGGAACGGCGGGGCCGGACGAGGCGGACGAGACCGGGGAGGGGCCCGGGGCGGCGGGGCCGGACGGGACGGGCAGCACGGACGGGATGGGCAGGATGGGCGGGTTGGATCAGGTGGAGAGGACGGACGGGCCCGGGGCGGCGGGGGCGGGGCGTGGGGGGGCGGGGCGTGAGTGACGAGATTCGGGTGCTGTTGGCCGACGACGAGCACCTGATCCGCGGGGCGTTGGCGGCGCTGCTGGCGCTGGAGGAGGACCTGCTGGTCGTCTGCGAGGCGGCGTCGGGACCCGAGGCGTTGGCCATGGCGCGGGCCCACCGGCCCGACGTGGCCGTGCTCGACCTGCAGATGCCGGGGGCCGACGGCGTGGCGGTGGCCCGCGCGTTGCGGGCCGAGCTGCCCGAGTGCACCACGATGATCGTCACCGGACACGGGCGGCCGGGGCATCTGAAGGGCGCCCTGGCGGCGGGGGTGCGGGGCTTCCTGCCGAAGACCGTGTCGGCGCAGCGGCTGGCCGAGATCATCAGGTCCGTGCACGCCGGGAACCGCTACGTGGACCCCGACCTGGCAGCGGACGCGATCAGCGCGGGCGACTCCCCGCTGACCGCCAGGGAGGCGGAGCTGCTGGAGCTGGCGGCGGACGGCGCGCCCGTCGCGGAGATCGCCGAACGCGCCGCGCTGGCCCAGGGCACGGTCCGCAACTACCTGTCGGCGGCCGCGGCCAAGCTCGGCGCGGAGAACCGCCACGCGGCGGTGCGCATCGCCCGGGAACACGGCTGGTTGTAACCGAGAACGAGCACAGCAGGGAGGACGATCTCATGAGCCCGCAGTGGGTGATCGCCGTCATCGCCATCGCCATCGTCGCCTGGCTCGCCTGGCGCGAGTGGGGCGGCCGGCGCCGCCGATGAGACGTCCGCGCCGGCCCGGCCGTCAGTCCCAGGGCAGCCCGGTCAGCAGCCGGTAGACCTCGGCGTAGCGCGCCCGGGTGTGCCGCACGACCTCGTCGGGCAGCGGGGGCGGCGGGGTCTCGCCCGTGTGGTCCCAGTCAGAGGCCGGCGAGGCCAGCCAGTCGCGGATGATCTGCTTGTCGTAGGGCTTCTGCGGCCGGCCCGGCTGCCACTCGCTCTTCCGCCAGAACCGCGAGGAGTCGGGGGTGAGCACCTCGTCGGCCAGGACCAGCGGGCCGGGAGTCCCGTCGGGGTTCTCCGCCCGGCCGAACTCGAACTTCGTGTCCGCCAGCACGATGCCCCGGTCCCGGGCGATCTCCCGGGCCCGGTTGTACGCGGCGAGGGTGGTCTGGCGCAGTTGGGCCGCGGTCTCGGGACCGACCTCGCGGGCCACGTCCTCGTAGCTGATGGCCTGGTCGTGGTCGCCGACCGCCGCCTTGGTGGTGGGGGTGAAGATGGCCGCGGGCAGTTCCGAGCCGTCCTCCAGACCCTCGGGCAGCGCGAGGCCGCAGACGGTGCGGTGCCTGCGGTACTCGGCGAGTCCGGAGCCCGTGAGGTAGCCGCGGGCCACGGCCTCGACCGGGACCATCCGCAGCGGCTGGACCGTGACGACCCGTCCGGCCCAGTCGTCGGGGGCGCCCGCCGGCGGGTCGGTGGACAGCAGGTGGTTGTCCACCAGATCGGCGAGTTGGTCGAACCACCAGAGCGAGAGCCGGGTCAGGATCCGGCCCTTGTCGGGGATCTCGGTGGGCAGCACCCAGTCGTAGGCGGAGACCCGGTCGCTGGCCACCATCACCAGCTCGCCGGCCTCGTTCCGGTAGAGATCGCGCACCTTGCCGGTGTGCAGGTGTACAAGTCCCGGTACCTGCGCGGGCTCGGGCTTGTCGACGAATCCTGGCACGGTGCCTCCCGGGGGCGTGGTGCGGGGCGAGGGCGGCCCACGCGGTGACCATTGTCCCCCAAGGGCGGGCAATCCCCGCAGCGGGCGGCCGCGTGGGGCAGGGGACCGGCAGCGGGCGGCTCAGTCCCGTTTGCAGATGCGGTCGAGCAGGTTCGCGGTGGCGCGTTGGATCCGCGGGTCGGTGTGGCCGGGGCGGGCCAGCGCCGGCGACCAGGCGAACGTGCCGGCGGCGAAGACCCAGGCACCGCTGGGCGCCTGATAGAGCGACGTCTCCTGGTGGCGGCGGGCGCCGAACGCGTCCCGGTAGGGGGAGTGGGCGAGCAGGATGCGGCTGTCGTAGTCCGGAAGCTGGGTGCGCGGGAAGTACCGGTCGGCCTCGCCGGCCACCAGCCCCGCCAGTTCGTCGCCCTCCCTGGCGCTGGTCGCCTCCCACAGCCAGTGGTCGGCGTTGCGCACCACCAGGGGATGGGGGTGCGGGACGCGTCCGGCGTACTGGACGCCGAGCAGCGTCTGCTCGGGATCGCCCTGCTCGCGCCAGAGCAACGGCCGGCCGGGGCCCTGCCGCTTCCGGCACAACAGGAGACGGTCGGGGTCGCCCGCGGGCAGCGGGGCCAGCGACACCTGCCAGTACATGGTGTTGGCGGAGAGGAAGACCAGCGAGGTGCCGCTGTCGCGCGCCCGTTCGACGGCCCGGCGCATCGGCACCGACCAGTACTCGTCGTGGCCGGGGAAGACGAACCCGCGGTAGCGCGACGGCTTCACCCGACCCGCCTGCAGGTCCCGGGCGGTGGCGTAGGCGAGGTCGTAGCCGTAGCGCTCGGCCCAGCGGATGAAGTCGTAGGCGTGCCCGGCGTGCAGCGGCAGGCCCGCGCCGGCGTAGGGGCGGTCGAAGCTCAGCGCGCAGGACGCCTCGGCCTCGTCCAGCAGCCGTCCCTCCCCGTCCCAGGCGTGGTAGAGGCTGGCGCCGCCGCGGCCGTCCTCGGGGAAGAGGTTGTACGCCTGCCAGGTGATGTCGGGCAGGCACAGCAGCAGGTCGGCCGGCCGGTGGTCGCGGACGGTGAACGGCACGTGCGAGCGGAAGCCGCCGTCCGCCGTGGTGAGCACCGCGACATGGGCGCCGGGACGCCAGTCCTCGGGGATCTGCAGGCGCCAGGAGAGCCACCAGTGGTGGCAGGAGACGGTGCGCTCGACGACCATCGGATCCGGCTGGCGGATGCCCATCAGCTTCGGGCTGCGGACCAGCAGCCGGGCGCCGTCGCCGGCGAAATACCCGATCCGGTAGACGTCGATGGTGAACTCCTGCGGCGGCGTGACCGTGACCCGGAAGTCGATGGACTCGCCGGGCGCGACCGACCCCTGCGGTGTGAATCCCTTGATCTGACAGGCCACGTCGTCGGCTATCCGGGGGCCGACGGCGCGCCGCGTGCCGCGCCGGGCCGGGCGGGGGGCGGGCAGCGCGGCGCTGGCCGCCGGGACGGCCGGACGCACGGGGCCGAGCCCCACCTGGCAGAAGTAGTGCTCGCTGCCGCGCAGCCAGGGCAACGGGCCCTGGGCGCGCGGATCGGACACGGCGTCGGTGGCGGAACCCGACTCCCAACGGTCGACGCTGCCGCGGCCCGGCGCGGCCTCCGGCACCCCGTCGGCGTCCCGGGGCCCGGGAAACTCGCGAAGCTCGGAGGGCTCGGAGGGCTCGGAGGGCTCGGAGGGCTCGGAGGGCTCAGAGGGCTCAGAGGGCTCAGAGGGCTCAGAGGGCTCGGAGGGCTCGGAGGGCTCGGAGGGCTCGGGAAACTCACCGGACCCGCCCGGCGCGCCGGGCTCGTCCGAGGCGCGGTCCGCGGGCCCCTGCTCCGAGAGGTCGGGGCACTCCGTTCGCCCGCTGTGCTCCGTGCTCACTCCGACCCCCGTCCAGTCCCACCCACGGTTGGCGCTGTCCGGCCGCCCGAGGCACGCGATCGCGTTGCCGCATCCAGGACATCACATCTCGCACGTGAACTGTCACCGTTCGTCGTGAAATGGCTGGAGATGTTTGCCCCTTGACCGCGGCTCCACTTGCCCCGACCTTGCCCCGACCTCGCCCGGACAGCGCCTAGACCAGCCGCACCGGCTTGTCCGAACGCACCCCGGCCTCGGCCAGCCAGGCGCGCAGCGGCTCCGGATCGCCGTCCTCCACCAGGCTGTGCACCGGACCCGCCAGATCGTTCCGCCGGCGACCGCCGGAGAGCAGCACCGGGCCGTCCAGCCAGTCCAGGCCCGGGGCCGCGGCCGTGGTGTCGGAGGCGGCGCAGCAGACGGCGGCCGACACGTGTTCGATCAGCAGCTCCTGCTCGGTGCACGGCGGTTGCAGCGGGAACGCCAGGGGCAGCGCCCCTCCCCCGGTCTCGGGCCTGGTGGGCCAGCCCGCCGCGCCCGTCCCGGCCTCCGGCTGGGGGGTCGCGCCCCCGGGCCGGGCGGCGTGCGCGGCCTGCGCCCGCGCCGCCTCGGCGCTGACCCGGGCGGCGAGCCGTCCGGTGCCCTCGCCGGCCGCCTCCGCGAGCCGCTGCACGGCATACGCCAGGGTCGGCGTCTCCTGCGCGTCCAGCGCGGCGAACAGCCGGGCCGCCTGGTCCCGCCAGATCCGGTCCACCACCTCGTCGGGATAGGCCGGCCAGTCCACCGGCGCCCATTCGGCCGGCGGCGACTCCGGTATCCCGTGGAACAGCCGGGCGGCCAACAGCGAGATCTCCTCGTCCACCGCGCCCGGCTCCTCCAGCAGGTCGCAGGCCGGCCGCTCGCCCAGCCGGGAGGCGAAGCCCTCGGCGAGCCGGTCCCTGCGGGACAGCTCGGTCAGTGCGGACACCACCCCGGCGTCCAGCCGGCGCGGCCAGCGGCCGGTGCGCCAGGCGGGCAGCGCCACCCGGGTCAGCAGCCGGTCCCAGCCGGCGTACGCCAGGCCCACCTGCTCCTGGGCGACGATCCGCAGCCCGTGGTCCACGGTCCGGGCGCGGGCCGCCGCGGCCGCGGCCACGCCGCGCTCCATCTCCGCCGAATGCTCCGCGGCCCCGCGCAGCAGCACCCGGCAGATCGAGCCGGCCGAGCGGAGCAGCGGGCGCCGGGCCGGCGAGGCGTCGGTGGCCAGCGCGATGGTGGCGTCCCAGGCGCGGACGCAGCGGCGGGCGGCGGCGATGTCGGGGTGAGCCGAGGGGCCGGTGCCGGCCACCACGGGCGCGAGCAGGGCGCGGAGCTCGGCCACCCGCATCCACCACAGGAACGGGGAGCCGATCACCAGCACCGGCCCGCCGGAGCCGGCGCCACCGGGGCCGCTCCGCGGCCGGAAGCCGAAGAGGAACCGGTGCCGGCGCCCCCGCGGCCGGCCGGCCGGCTCCTCCAGCCAGCTGTCGCAGTCGGGGGTGAGCGCGACGCCGCCGGGCGGCGGTACGTCGAGCCGGTCCGCCAGCTCCCGTATCAACCCGTGCAGGGCGGGGGCGGCGCGCTCCGGCACCTCGATGGTGGGCGTCACCGGGGGGCGGGCGCCCGTGACGACCGCGCCGACGGCGACGGCGAGCGCCAGCGTGAGCGCGGCGAACGCGACCACCGCCCAGCACAGCGCGGGCGGCGCCCCGGCCGCGACGAGCACCACCGCGACGGCGGCGGGCAGCAGCATGAGCGCCAGGGCTCCGTTGCGCACGCGGAGCACGGCGAGCGCGTGATCCCGCGCGGAGTACGTGCCGTTGCGCTGCGCCATGCCCCTGCCCTCCGCCGTGCCGATGCCGATGACTCCTGGTGTCCGCGATCACAGCTCAACCACTGCTCACCACTGTGACACCGGCCAATGACAGCGCAACGTCGCGCTGGGCCGTTCGCCGTAGCGGCGAGGCGGAAGACGCTGCGCCGCACCATAGTTGGGCCCGCGGGACCCGTCAGTAACTCGGCCCATCGATCACCCGATGGAGGGGCTATGGGGAAAGCTTGGCGCCGTTCTTCGGCGCTATTCGGCCAGCTGGCGGGAATCCGCCGAATCCGGCGCCGAATCCGCCCCTGACCCGGACGCCTCGCGGGTCTCCCGCGCCTCGCGCGCGGCCCGTTCGGCGATGTCCGTGCGGTGGTGCGAGCCGTCAAGACGGATCCGCGCCACCGCGCGGTACGCCAGCTCCCGGGCGGCGGTCAGGTCGGTTCCGGTCGCGGTCACCGACAGCACCCGCCCGCCGGCGCTCACCACCTCGCCGTCCGGTCCGCGCCGGGTGCCCGCGTGCAGCACGTAGGCGTCGGGGCCGTCCTCGGCCGCGACCTCGTCGAGCCCCGCCACCGGATCGCCGGTGCGCGGCTCGCTCGGGTACCCCTGGGCGGCGACCACCACCGTGACGGCCGCGCCCTCGCTCCAGCGCAGCGACGGGAAGCCGGCCAACTCGCCGGTGGCCGCGGCGTGCAGCAGCCCGCCGAGCGGGGTGCGCAGCCGGGCCAGCACCGCCTGCGTCTCCGGGTCCCCGAACCTGGCGTTGAACTCCACCACCCGCACGCCCCGGCTGGTGATCGCGAGCCCGGCGTAGACCAGCCCGGAGAACGGAGTACCGCGCCGCCGCAACTCGTCGACGGTGGGCCGGATCACCGTCTCCACCACCTCGTCGACGAGCTTGGGCTCCGCCCACGGCAGCGGCGAGTACGCGCCCATGCCCCCGGTGTTCGGGCCGCGGTCGGCGTCGTAGGCGCGCTTGAAGTCCTGCGCCGGCTGGAGCGGCACCACCGCCTGCCCGTCGGTGACCGCGAAGAGCGAGACCTCGGGCCCGTCGAGGAACTCCTCGATGACCACCCGGCCTCGCTGGTCGCCTCCCTCGTTCCCCCGGGCGCCCGCGGGAGCGGACGCCAGGCACGAGCGGGCGTGCGCGCGGGCGCGCTCCAGCTCGTCGGTGACCACGACGCCCTTGCCGGCGGCGAGCCCGTCGTCCTTCACGACGTACGGCGGCCCGAAGGCGTCGAGCGCGTCATCGGCCTCCTCGGCGGTGACGCAGACGTAGGAACGGGCGGTCGGCACGCCGGCGGCCGCCATGATCTCCTTGGCGAACGCCTTGCTGCCCTCCAGTCGGGCGGCGGCGGCGGACGGGCCGAAGACCGGGACGCCGGCCTCGCGCACCACGTCGGCGACGCCGGCCACCAGGGGTACCTCGGGGCCGATCACCACCAGGCCGGCGTCGATCCTGGTGGCCAGCGCGGCCACCGCCGCGCCGTCCCCCGCGTCGACCGGGTGAACCTCCGCCACCCCGGCGATGCCGGCGTTCCCCGGCGCGCAGTGCAGCGCGGTGACCTCGGGGTCGCGGGCGAGGGCGTGGCACAGGGCGTGTTCGCGGGCTCCGCCGCCGATGACAAGGATTCGCACACCGGCAGCGTAGGCCCTGGTGGCCCGCTAGCTGAAGACGATCATGGCGCCCTGGGCGAGGCTCCGGGTCGCCGCGGCGTGCAGGCCGAGCCAGACGTGGCGCTCGCGGGCGAACGGCCCGTCGCCGTACGCGGGGCGCGCGGCCGGCTCGTCCAGGCGCGTGGGGCGGGACGGCGGCTCGGGAGCGGGCGGCGGATTCTTCGGGTCGATGTCGAGCACCGGCGCCACCGCCTCCAGCTCGCGCAGCAGGCCGTGGCTGGAGCCGAGCGGGCCGCCGCCGGCCAGCAGCGAGTCGTTGACCAGCGGATGCGGGAAGTCGAGCGGGACGTAGCAGCCCGCGTGGTCGAAGTGCCAGACCAGATGGGCCTGCTGCGCGGCCGTCTCGAACATCTCCAGCAGCTGCTGGTAGTCGCCGTCCAACCGGTCGGCCGGGGTCACCGGCAGGCCGCTGAGCTGCAGCAGGTACGCGCGGCGCAGCAGGTGCAACGCGGCGTAGTCGAAGCCGGCCACCGGCGCGACCTCCCCCGAGGTGCCGGGCACGTAGCCGTGCACCGGCACCGGCGGCAGCCCCGCCTCGGCCAGTGCCCTGTCGTACTCGGCGAGTTCCTCGGCGAAGGGGTTGTCGGGGCTGTGGCAGAGCACGTCGACGAGCGGCACGAGCCACAGGTCACAGGCCACGTACGGGCTCACTCTCGGTCCGGCGGAGCTGGGACGGGGGAGGGGCGTGCGGCGGCGGGACGATGCACGCGGGAGACACACGCGCCGCGCGCGCCGTCGCGGGTTCAGGGACAGCGTAGAGGTCCACGAGCCGGCGCGGCCCCCCGCTGACGCGTCCCGGGCCGCCGGCTCAGGGCTCCGGCCAGGCCGCGGTCAGCTCCTCGGCCATGCTCAGCGCGTGCGCCCGGTGGCCGCGCAGCAGCCGCTCGGTCTCCGGAACGTCCCGGCGCTCCACCGCGTCGGCCAGCTCCGGGTGGGCGGCCCACAGCCGCCCGGCCAGGTCGCGCTCGCCGCCCTCCCTGGTCAGCCGACGCAGCCGCGGCACGGCGAACGCCCAGCAGCGCACCCGCAGCCGGTCCAGGAACTCGCTGATGTGCGGATTGCCGAGCAGCGCGTCGAGCTCCCGCCAGAAGCGCAGGTCGTAGGCGATGAGCACGTCCAGGTCGCCGGCCAGGGCGGACTGCCGGGCGGCGGCGGCGCGGCGGCGGATGGAGGTGAACGCCTCGGGCGCCGCGGCCGGCAGGGCGCGCGCCGGCTCGTGGTGGAGTATCCCCTTCGTCACCAGGGTCTGGGCCTCGACCAGGTCCCGGAAGTCGGCGAACGTGTAGTGCCGGATCCGGAAGCCGCGATGCTGCTCTATCTCCAGCAGCCCCTGGGCCGAGAGGTCGACCAGGGCCTCGCGCACCGGCGTCGCCGAGACGCCGTACTGCTCGGCGATCTCCCGGACGGTGAACTCACCGCCGGGCGCGAGCCGTCCGGCCAGGATCTCCTCCCGGAGGGCGTCGGCGAGTTGTTCCCGCAGGGTGCTGCGTTGAATCACGGCGGTCAGCCTACAGAGTGCCGGCTCAATTGACAGCATGTTGTCTACATGACAGGATGTTGTCATAAGCGAAGGAGAGCACCATGGCCAGCGACACGACCTCCACCACGGGCACCGACCGGAAGACCGTGCACCTCGGCGTCTACGACGGGCTGGCCGACTGGGAGCCCGGGCACGCCGTCGCGACCCTGCGCGACCGCGGGTACCGGGTGCTGACCGTCGGGGCCGACCTGACGCCGGTCACCACCAGGGGCGGCCTGCGGTTGCTGCCCGATCTGGCGCTCGACGCGCTGCGCCCGGCCGACAGCGCGCTGCTGATCCTCCCCGGCGCCGACCTGTGGCTGACCGGCGAGGGGCTGGCGCCGTTCGGCCGCGCCGCCCGCGCCTTCCTGGCCGCCGGCGTGCCGGTGGCGGCGATCTGCGGCGCGACCGCGGGGCTTGCCAAGGAGGGGCTGCTGGACGACCGGGCGCACACCAGCGCCGCGCCGGAGGTGCTGGCCATGACCGGATACGCGGGTGCCGCGCACTACCGGGAGACCGACGCGGTCACCGACGGCGACCTGATCACCGCCGGCCCCACCGACCCCGAGGCGTTCGCCCGGGAGATCCTCGCCCGCCTCGGCGCGTACGAGCCGGAGGTGCTCGACGCCTGGTTCCGCCTCTACGCGCACTCCGACGCGACCGCCTACCCGGTCGTGGCGGCCGCCGCGGAGGTCACGGAGGCCGCCAGGTGAGCGAGCGAGGCGCCCAGGGCCTGCTGTCCGGGTCCGCGCTGACCGTGTTCCGCCTCAACGGGCAGCTCCTCGCCGTGGCCGACCGGCTCGCCGCGCCGGCCGGGCTGACCGCGGCCTGGTGGCAGGTGCTCGGCGCCGTGCTGCCCGCGCCCCTGCCGGTGTCCGGGATCGCGCGCGCCATGGGCATCACCCGGCAGAGCGTGCAGCGCATCGCGGACCTGCTGGTGGAGCGCGACCTCGCGGCGTACCAGCCGAATCCGGCGCACCGCAGGGCGAAGCTGCTGGGGCCGACCGCGGCCGGCCGGGCGGCGGTCGCGCGCATCGATCCCGGCCACCGGGAGGTCGCCGAGCGGCTCGCGAAGGAGCTGGGTGGGGAGCGGGAGTTCGCGGCCGCGCTGGCCGCGCTGACCCGGCTCTCCGAGGCCCTGGAGCGGCTGGAGGTGCCCGATCGGGCAGTGTCCTCGGCCGAGTTGTGATCCGTCTGGGACACCACCGGGCTGAGTCTGCGCGCGCGGCGGCGTTATTCTCGCCTGCCAGTGCGCGCCACGTATCCGGGAGGACGACCGCAGATGGACCCGCTCAGGCCGGAGGACCCGCGGACGATCGGCTCGTACCGGCTGCTCGGCAGACTCGGCGAGGGCGGGATGGGTCAGGTGTACGCGGCCCGTTCGGCCCGCGGGCGCACGGTCGCCGTGAAGCGGGTCCAGCCCGCGCTGGCCCGCGAGCCCGAGTTCCGCACCCGTTTCGCCCAGGAGATCGCCGTCGCGCGGCGGGTCGGCGGCCGGTGGACCGCGCCGGTGCTGGACGCCGACACCGAGGCCGAGGCGCCCTGGGTGGCCACCGGCTACATCGCGGGGCCCACGCTGCACCGCGTGGTGGCGGAGGACTACGGGCCGCTGCCCGAGTCCTCGGTCCGCTTCCTGGCCGCGGGGTTGGTGCAGGCGCTGCGCGACATCCACCGGACCGGGCTGGTGCACCGCGACCTCAAACCGGGCAACGTCATGATCACCATCGACGGCCCGCGGGTCATCGACTTCGGCATCGCCCGCGCCCTGGACGTGGTCACGGGCGGCGGGCTCACCCGCACCGGGGCGGTGATCGGCTCGCCCGGCTTCATGTCCCCCGAGCAGGTGCTCGGGCAGCGGGTCACGCAGGCGGGCGACGTCTTCTGCCTCGGCTCGGTGCTGGCCTACGCCGCCACCGGGCAGCTGCCGTTCGCCCCCGGCGGGAGCGGCGCGCACGCGGTGATGTTCCACATCGTGGAGAAGGACCCCGAGCTCGACGTGGTGCCCGCGGGGCTGCGCGAGCTGATCGCCGACTGCCTGCGCAAGGCGCCGGAGGACCGACCCACCGTCGCGGAACTGCTCCAACGAACGTCCGAGGACGCGACGCCCGCCGGGCCCTGGCTGCCCGCCGAGGTGCTGGCCCAGCTGGGACAGCAGGCCATCGCCCTGCTGGACAGCGAGGACATGGAGGCAGAGGCGGAGGCGGATTCCGTGTCGGCCGGGTACCCGCCGACGGCGCGGTCCGCGTCGCCCGCGCAGGACCCGCGGCGGGCGGGGGCGTCGCCGGCGGACGAACGGGACGCGCCGGCCGGGGCAGCCGCCTCGGGTGGCGGGCGGGCCGACGCCTCCTCGGGCGAACGGGACTCGCGGTACGCCGCGACCGCGCCGGCCGTTGGCGGCCGGCAGCACGCGGGTGCCGTGCCGGCGGCGCCACACGGCCCGGGCCCGGAGGACCGGGGCGCGGCGTCCCCCACCGAGGTGGCGCGGCAGCCCACGCGGGCGGCCGGAGCACCCGGCGCCGCCACCGGGGACAGGGCGACGGCCAGCCTCCGGCCGCGTTCCGGGGCCTCCCTCGGGACGACGCCCGCCCGTGGGCTGAACGGGCTGTCGATCGCGGCCTGCCTGCTGCTGGGCGCCGCCCTGCTGTTCGCCATGATCAGTCTGGACAGGATCGCCGACCTCTACGTCCAGCTCGGCAACTGGCGGGGGACGGGCGAATGGGCCGACGGAACGGGGGAGGTGGCCGACTGGGAGAACACCACCTCCTCCCTGGCCACCTCCTACAACCTGCTGCTCCTGGTCAGCGCCCCGGTGTGGGCGGTGTGGTTCTGGCGGCTGTGCCAGAACGCCGAGCGGCTCGCCCCGGGACGCATCAGGTACGGCGCCGGCATGGGTGCCGCGTGCTGGTTCATCCCGGTCGGCCTGCTGTTCCTGCCCAAGCAGATGGCCAACGACGTCTGGCGCGCCTCGGGTGGCACGCCGGAGCCGCCGCGGCACGCGTTGAACGCCTGGTGGTGGTGCTGGCTGACGCATCTCGTCTGTCTGGTGCCCCTCTTCGTCTGCTGGGAGTACTGGGACACGACGGACTCGCTGCGGGAGGCCCGCATGGTCACCGTGGCCGGCGCCGCGCTGCACCTGCCGCTCCTGGCTGCCGCGATCACCGGCATCGTCTTCGTGCGCCGGATCACCGTGTTGCAACGCGCGGCGCTGGCCGCCGCCGGCGGCGGGGCCGGGACCCCTCCCCGGCCTGCCGTGGTCGACTGACGGGGCACCGTCCGGTCCGCACCACTCGCAACGCACGGGAGTTCGCGCACATGGAAGCCCTGAGGCCACAGGACCCGCACCGGATCGGCCCGTACCGGCTGCTGGCCAGGCTCGGCGAGGGCGGCATGGGGACCGTCTACCTGGCCCGTTCCACCCGGGCCCGTACGGTCGCCGTGAAGACCATCAAGCCGGAGCTGGCCAGCGCCCCCGACTTCCGGCGGCGCTTCTCCCGGGAGATCATCGCGGCGCGGCGGGTCGGCGGGCGGTGGACCGCGCCGGTGCTGGACGCCGACACCGAGGCCGAGACCCCCTGGGTCGCCACCGGCTACATCGCGGGGCCCTCGCTCTACCAGGTGGTGTCGCACGACCACGGCCCGCTGCCGGAGCGCAGCGTGCTGCTGCTGGCCGCCGGTATGGCCCAGGCGCTGAAGGCGATCCACGACGCGGGGCTGGTGCACCGCGACCTCAAACCGTCCAACGTGCTGATCACCGTGGACGGCCCGCGGGTCATCGACTTCGGCATCGCCCGCGCCCTGGAGGCCGCCGCCGGCGAGGGCATCACCCGGGCCGGCGCCGCGCTGGGCTCGCCGGGCTTCATGTCCCCCGAACAGGTGCGCGGCCAGCGGCTGACCCCGGCCAGCGACGTCTTCGGCCTCGGCTCGCTGCTCGCCTACGCGGCCACCGGGCGCACCCCCTACGGCAAGCTCGACACCTCCCCGCACCTGCTGTCGTACCGCACCGTCGAGGAGCCGCCCGACCTGACCGGGGTGCCCGAGGGGCTGCGCACGCTGATCTCCGACTGCATGGCCAGGAGCGCCGCGCAGCGCCCGCCGCTGGAGCGGCTGCTGGCGTACCCGCCGCCGGGCCCGGGCACCGGACCCTGGCTGCCCGCCGAGGTGCTGGCCCGGCTGGGCCGGGACGCCGCCTCGCTGCTGGACTCCGAGAACCCGCGGACCCTGGCGGCCGCGCCGGCGCGGCGGGAGCCCGCGGGCGGCCAGGAACCCGGACCGCCGGCGCCCGGGGGAGCGTCCCCGGCCGGTGGGGTGCCGGCGCTGCCCGCGCCACCCCCGTCGCCGTCTCCGTTCGCGGCCGCGCCCACGCCCGGCGCGCCCACGCACGCGCCGACCCCGCCGGCGGCGTCCGGCGGCGGTTCGGGGATGGGGACGCCGCCCAGGGTTCCCGTCCCGAAGGAGGAGCTCCCGTTCCACACGCCGTACGTGTCCCGTCCTGCCCGGTCCCGCCGCCTGCTGCTGGGGCTGGCGGCCGGGGTGGCGCTCGCGGTGCTGGGCGTCGTCGGGGCGGTGGCGCTCACCGGCGGCGACGAGGAGGAGTCCGGCGACTCCGCGAACGGCGGGCAGTCCGCCGGCGACTCGGCGGCGGACGGCGCCGCGGTAGCCGACGGCTATCTCGGCGCCTGGCAGGGCGAGTACGGCTCCCAGGGCGAGACCGGCTGGAAGGCCCTGTGGTTCGAGATCCGCCAGGGCGAGCAGGGCGGGAGCGTGGGCACGGCCGTCGTCAGCTACATGGACGCGACGTGCGTGTACGACCTGACGATGCAGTCCTTCGACGAAGGGCTGCGCTTCACCGAGGTCGCCGACTACAGCGTGCCGGAGGCCGAGATCCAGGAGCTCTGCCGCGGCGGCGGCACCGTCCAGTCCCTCATGCTGCAGGACGACGGCGACCTCCTGTGGACCAGCGCCGACCAGCAGGCGGTGCTCCAGCCGGCCGGCGAGGGCGGCCAGGACGTGGTCCCCGAGTCGCTGGTGGACTCCTGGTACGACGAATTCTCCACCGACGAGGTGGAGAACGGCATCGACGACGTCACCATCGCCCAGGGCGCGGTCGGCGACACGGTGCTGCGGTGGGACTGGGTCGAGGACGAGATGAGCTGCCTGACCGAGGCCCGGCTGGCCCAGGTGGACGGGGACCGCATCCTGCTGGCGCCCGGCGAACTGGACCCGGCGGAGAGCGACGAGGACTGCTTCGGGTGGAGCACCGCCTGGGCGTGGACCGACTCGCAGGGCGTGCTGTACATCCAGTGGACCGACGAGCCGTACGAGGACCCGTACGAGATCTTCCACGACCGGTGACGGCGCCGGTGACGGCGCCTCGGACGCATGACGTTTGAACGGTCAACTTCCTGTGCCGGTGCGGCAGACGGAGGTACAGGATCGTGACAGAGGAGAGACCGGCAACGGACTCGCGTGGTCCACTGTGGGACGCGACCCCTATCCTCGGTCACGCAAACAACGTTCGAACGGGGGAGTCAGTCCCACATGGAACCGCTAGCACCGCATGACCCGCACCGGATCGGCCCGTACCGGCTGCTGGCCAGACTCGGTGAGGGCGGCATGGGCACCGTCTACCTGGCCCGTTCGGACCGTGGGCGCACCGTCGCCGTCAAGACCATCATCGGCACGCTGGCCAGCGAGCCCGACTTCCGGCGGCGCTTCGCGCAGGAGATCACCGCCGCGCAGCGGGTCGGTGGCGAGTGGACCGCCCCGGTGCTCGACGCGGACACCCAGGCGGCCACGCCCTGGGTCGCCACCGGTTACATCGCGGGTCCCTCGCTGCACCAGGTGGTGTCGCACGACCACGGCCCGCTGCCCGAGCGCAGCGTGCTGCTGCTGGCCGGCGGCCTGGCCCAGGCGCTGAAGGCGATCCACGGCGCCGGCCTGGTGCACCGCGACCTCAAGCCGTCCAACGTGCTGATCACCATCGACGGCCCGAAGGTCATCGACTTCGGCATCGCCCGCGCCCTGGAGGCCAATCCGGGCGAGGGCCTGACCCGCACCGGTGCCACCGTCGGCTCCCCCGGTTTCATGTCGCCCGAGCAGGTGCGCGGCCAGCGGCTGACCCCGGCCAGCGACGTCTTCTGTCTGGGCTCGCTGCTGGCCTTCGCGGCCACCGGCCGGACACCGTTCGGCGCCCTCGACTCGGGCGTGCACGTGCTGATGTTCCGCATAGCCGAGGAGCTGCCCGACCTGGCGGGGGTCCCCGAGGGTTTGCAGCAGCTCATATCCAGCTGCCTGGCCAAGGAACCGACGCAGCGGCCCACGGTCGAGCAGCTGTTGCAGTTCCCCGCGCCGAGCGGCGGCGCCGGCGAGCCCTGGCTGCCCGGCGGGCTGGTGGCCCAGCTGGGCCGGGAGGCCGTCTCGCTGCTCGACTCGGAGAGCCCGGAGAGCCGCACCGACACCCCGGCGGTGCAGGCCCCGCCGTCCTACCCGAACCAGCCGAGCCACACCTCGCCGCCCACCCCCGCGCCCTCCCCGTACAACCAGCCGCCGACGGCGTCGTACCAGACCCCGCAGCCGCAGCCCCAGCCGCAGCAGGCGATGCACACCCCGGCCCCGCCGGGATTCGGCTCGCCGTCGCCGTACGGCGGCGCGCCCCAGCAGCCCACGCCGTACGGGAGCGGGCCCTACGGCACGCCGCCCCCGGGCGGCCAGCGGCCCAACAGCAAGCAGCCGATGTACATCGGGCTCGCGATCGTCGCGGTGCTCGCCGTCATCGGCGTGATCGCCGTGGTGGCGCTGTCCGGCGGCGGTGACGACGACAAGCCGTCCGACGACAACACGACTCCGGTGGCCGACGACACCCCGATCGACGACGGCTATCTCGGCACCTGGTGGGGCGAGTACGGGACCGCGGGCGAGGACGGCTGGAAGGCCCTGTGGTTCGAGGTCCGGCAGGGCCAGGAGGGCGAGTCCGTCGGCACCGCCACCGTCACCTACCACGACGCGATGTGCGTGTACGACGTGCAGCTCGACTCCTTCGAGAACAAGCTGAACTTCACCCAGGTCGCCGACCACAGCATCCCGGAGAACGAGGCTCAGGAGACCTGCCGGGACAACACCACCGTCCAGTCGCTCAAGCTCCAGGAGAACGGCGCGATGCAGTGGAGCGGCGACGGCCAGCAGGCGACGCTGCAGGCGGCCGGCGACTCCGGCCAGGACGTGGTGCCCGAGACGCTCGTCGGCGACTGGTACGACGAGTACACGATCGATGGCGAGGTCGAGTACGGGCTCGACGAGGTCACCGTGGAGCAGGCTGCGGTCGGCGAGCACGTGCTCCGCTGGTCGTGGACGAGCGATCCGGTCGGCGACGACCCGCAGATCACCTGCGTCACGGAGAACGAGTTGGCCGGGGTGGACGGGGACCGGATCCTGCTCTCCCCCGACATCCTGGTCGCGGACGAGAGCGACCCGTCCTGCGTCGCGCAGAGCAGCGTGTGGGTGTGGACGGAGACCCAGGCCGGCGACACCACGCTGAACTTCCAGTGGACGAACAACCTGGACGACGATCCGTACCTGGTCTTCGACGACCTCGGCGCCCACTGAGGGTCCCTAACGATTCGGTGTTGGCCGCGTCACGACTTCGCACGGCGGTCAACCCGAAGGCCCTGGCGGGAACCGATTACGGTTCGGCCTCTGTCCTCCCGAGTGTCTACGGGCGCCCGTATTCTCATGAGGCTTACCGGAGCGAAGAGGAGTAACACAGCATGAAACCGCTCGGGCCGACGGATCCCCAACGCGTGGGCCAATACCGGCTGCTGGGGAAACTTGGTGCCGGCGGGATGGGCAGCGTGTATCTCGCGCGCTCCGACCGCGGGCGCACCGTCGCAGTGAAGCTCGTCCAGCCGGAGCTCGCTCGCCAACCGGAGTTCCGGCGTCGCTTCCAGCAGGAGGTCGACGCCGCGCGCCGGATCGGCGGTGAGTTCACCGCCCCGGTGCTGGGCGGCGACACCGAGGCCGAGACGCCGTGGGTGGCCACCGGGTACGTGGCCGGACCCTCGCTGCACGAGGTCGTCACCACCACCTACGGCAACCTGCCGGCACGGACGTTGCGGATCCTGGCCAACGGTCTGGTCAAGGCGCTGCGCGACATCCACGGCGCCGGCGTGGTGCACCGCGACCTCAAGCCGTCCAACGTGCTGATCACCATCGACGGCCCGAAGGTCATCGACTTCGGCATCGCCCGCGCCCTGGAGGCGACCGCCGGCGAGGGCCTGACCCGGACCGGCGCGGCCGTCGGCTCCCCCGGGTTCATGTCGCCCGAGCAGTGCCGCGGCGAGACCGTGACGGCCGCCAGCGACATCTTCTGCCTCGGCTCGGTGATCACCTTCGCGGCCACCGGGCGCACCCCGTTCGGGGACGCCAACAGCCCGATGACCGCGCTGATGCTGGCCATCGTGCAGGGCGAGCAGGATCTGTCCGGGGTGCCGGAGAACCTGCGCGGCCTGGTGGAGAGCTGCCTGGCACAGGACCCGGCGCACCGGCCCTCGTTGGACCAGCTGCTGCGCTGGACCGAGGCGCCGATGGACGACGACGCCTCCGAGCCGTGGCTGCCCGGCGCGCTGATCGCCACCCTGGGCCGGCACGCCATCGAGCTGCTCGACTCCGAGGACCCGCTGCAGGCGCCGCCGTTGCCGTCGTCGCAGCCGCCGCCGGCGATGCCCGCGACCCCGCCGCCGGTCACCCCGCTGCCGGGTGCCGCGAGCCCGCCGCCGAGCGCGCCGAACTACCAGGCGACGCAGTTCGCGCCCAGCACGCCCCCGCCGGGCGCCCACGGCACCCCGCCGCCCAGTCCGGCGCCGCCCGGGAACTCCGGCGTCGACTACGCGCAGACCATGACCTCCGCGTCGCCGCCGCCCGGGTACGGCACGCCGCCGCCGGCCGGTTACGGCTACCCGCAGGGCACGCCGCAGGGCGGCTACGGCTACCCGCAGCAGGGCGCGCCCGGGACCCCGACGCCCGGCTACGGCGCGCCCAGCACGCCGCACGGCCACGCGGTGAACACGCCGTACCAGATGCACGCCCCGGTCGGCCCCGGCGGCCCCGGTCACGGCGCCCCGGGCAACAACCAGAAGAAGACCATCTACATCGTGGCCGCCGCCGCGGTGGTCGCGGTCGCGCTGATCGTCGGCCTGGTCGTCGCCCTGGGCGGCGGGGACGAGGAGGACGACCCGGAGGCCGGCAGTGGCGGCACCGGATCCTCCGGCGAGCCCACCGACGAGCCGACGGACGAGCCCACCGACGAGCCGCTGCCGACGGCGGACCCGAACGCCTCGGTGCCGTACGAGCTGGTCGGGGCCTGGGAGGCCGAGTTCACCGACAGCGAGGGCAACGCGATATTCCGCCGGATGGAGATCACCGAGGGCTCCGGGGGCCAGCCGGTCGCCACGACCTGGAACGTGTATCCCGACGCGATGTGCGTCGGCGCCGGTAACCTGCTGACCTCCGACGGCTCGACGACCATCACCATCAGCAGCGAGATCACCAGGACCGTGCCGTCCAGCGACTCGTGCGAGGCCTACGGCGAGCAGACCCTGACGCTGAGCGGCGGTTCGGTGCAGTGGAGCAACGCCGACGGCGACTCGGCCCTGCTGGCGTCGTCGCCCGCCCAGCCGGGCTCGGACGCCATGCCCTACGGGTTCGGCGAGTACACCGCCACCACCGCGGACGGCGTCGCCCTGGACATCGTGGTCGAGACCATCGCGGCCGTAGGCGAGTTGGCCGTCACCTACACGGACTCGGCGTCCGGCTGCACGTGGGAGGCCGAGATGGTCACCGGTGACGTGGCCGGCGACCGGTTCATCGCCAGTCCCGGCGAGGTGACCGTTGGCAGCTGCGATCCGCTGCCGGCCTACGAGGTGCGGAACTACTACGACGACGACTACACCGAGCGGCTGGACTTCACCCGGCTCGACGAGGACACCCCGTCGTTCACCACCGACTGATCCGCGGAGCGTGACGGGCGGCCCGGCCGCCCGTCACGCCCGACGGGTCGGCGGACGGGTCACAGGAACGGCCTGACCTGGATGGTCTCCTCGCGGCCCGGGCCCACGCCGATGGCGGAGACCGGGGCGCCGGAGAGGTCCTCGACGGCGCGGACGTACGCCTGGGCGTTGGCCGGCAGGTCCTCGAAGCGGCGGGCCTTGGAGATGTCCTCGCTCCAGCCCGGCAGGTACTCGTAGACCGGCTCGGCGTGGTGGAAGTCGCTCTGGCTGTACGGCATCTCGGTCATCTGCCGGCCCTCGACCGAATAGGCCACGCAGACCGGGACGCGTTCGAAGCCGGTCAGCACGTCCAGCTTGGTGAGGAAGAAGTCGGTCAGCCCGTTGATCCGGGTCGCGTAGCGGGCGATCACCGCGTCGAACCAGCCGCAGCGGCGGTCCCGGCCGGTGGTGACGCCCACCTCGCCGCCCACCGTGCGCAGGCGCTGGCCGTCGGCGTCGTGCAGCTCGGTCGGGAAGGGTCCCGCGCCGACCCGGGTGGTGTACGCCTTGAGGATGCCGATCACCCGGCTGATCCGGGTCGGCCCGACGCCCGAGCCGGTGCAGGCGCCGCCGGCGGTCGGGTTGGACGAGGTGACGAACGGATAGCTGCCGTGGTCCACGTCGAGCAGCGTGCCCTGGCCGCCCTCGAAGACCACCACCTTCTCCTCGTCGATGGCCTGGTTGAGCACCAGCGCGGTGTCGCAGACGAACGGCGCCAGCCGGTCCGCGAAGCCGAGCAGCTCCTCGACGACGGCCTCGGCGGCGATGGCCCGCCGGTTGTAGAGCTTGGCCAGCAGCTGGTTCTTGAGGTCGAGGGCCGCGTCGACCTTCTGCCGCAGGATCGACTCGTCGAAGAGGTCCTGCACCCTGATGCCCTGCCGGTTCACCTTGTCCGCGTAGGCGGGCCCGATGCCCCGGCCCGTGGTGCCGATGCGCCGCTTGCCGAGGAACCGCTCCGAGACCTTGTCCAGGGTCTGGTGGTAGGACGTGATGAGATGGGCGTTACCGCTGATCAGCAGCCGGGAGGTGTCGACGCCGCGCGCCTGCAGGCCGTCCAGCTCGGCGAACAGCACGGACAGGTCGACCACCACGCCGTTGCCGATGACCGGCGTGCAGGTCGGGGAGAGTATTCCGGAAGGCAAGAGGTGCAGCGCGTACTTCTGGTCGCCGACGACCACGGTGTGGCCCGCGTTGTTGCCACCCTGGTAGCGCACCACGTAGTCCACCGAACCGCCCAGCAGATCGGTGGCCTTGCCCTTGCCCTCGTCACCCCACTGGGCGCCGAGCAGCACAAGTGCGGGCACAGGCGTACACCCCTTTCGAGCGGGGAAGCTACGTGAGTGCTGCCCCGGATCGACGAAACCCCTGGCGCAATCGCGACAGGGGCTCTTGCACAGAGAGCTTACGGGACACGCAGCCGGGAGGCGAACAGGTGCTCATCGTGATCGACCCGACGGCCCGGCGCACGGACGGTGAGTCGGTTCGGATCGCCAGAGACGTACTGTGCGCGGGTGCGACCGATGCCACGGTGTGCCTACTCGACCGGCCCCAGGCGCTGGCCCAGGCGCTGCGTCGCCGGGTCGGGCGCGGCCGGCGCGTGGTGATCGTCGGGGACGACCGGGCGCTGCTGCGCGCGGTCCGGGTGCTGCATCTGCACGGCCGGCTCGCCGCGAGCCCGCTGGCGGTGGTGCCGGTGGGTCCTGGGCCCTCGGTGGCGGTGGCCAGCGCGCTGGGGGTGCCGACCGACGCGGTGGCCGCCTCGCGCGCGGTGCTGACCGGCACCGACCAACGCCTCGACCTGCTGACCGACGACACCGGCGGCGTGGTGCTCGGCGCGCTCGGCATCCCGGCCCCGCCGGCGCGGATGTGGTGGCCCACCGTGCACCGGCCGCGGCGACGGCTGCGGGTGGAGGCCGACGGCCGGGTGCTGGCCGACGTGGACCGGCCGGTCTCCGGGGTGTCGGTGCGCGCGGCGGGCGGGCTGGCCGAGGTGGTGGTGCGGCCCTGCCCGGACGACGCCGACGTGACGGCGCGGGCCACGTCGGTCACCGTCTCGGGCCCGGCGTTCAACTACCGGGCCAACGCGGTGACCCAGGGCCCGACCCGCACCCGCACCTGGACCGTGAGCCCCGACGCGCTGTGGCTCACCGTGCCCTTCGCTCCTCCGAGGTAGCGGCCTGGTGCGCGCGCCAGCGGTCCAGCAGACCGGCCAGCTCGCCGTCGAGGAACTCGATGAACTCCTCCATCTCCGCCAGCCGGTGGTGCGCGGCGGAGCCCTCGGGCACCACACCGAGGCCCGCCTGGAGGGTCTGCGACCAGCGCTTCAACATCACGTCGCGGCTCATCAGCGACTCGTACCAGGCGTTCTGGTACAGCCGGTACCGCTCCCGCCGGGAGCCGGGCTGGCGCTCCCGGCTGAGCAGGTGGACCTGCGCGAGGTAGCGCACGGCGCCGGACACCGCGGCCGGTGAGACCTGGAGGCGGCGGGCCAGCTCGGCGGCGGTGAGCGCGTCCTCCTCGGAGACCATCAGACAGGCGAAGGCTCGGGCGCCCATCCGCTGCATGCCGGCCTCCACGAGGTCGGACGCCAGCCGCTCCATGAAGGTCGCGACCTCGGGCCCGAGCTCGCCTGCCGGCTCCGCTGAGGGACGTGGATCGATCACGGAGCCATCCTCCCACTTCCCCCCGGGACCATATTCTTGGCACTATCTTAACTTCACACTTTTCTGAAAGTACAGTACGCTCGCGGCCATGACCAAGGCAACCAACGACGCCATCGCCGTCCAGGGGCTCGTGAAGACCTTCGGCCAGACCCGCGCCCTGGACGGCCTCGACCTGGAGGTGGCGGCCGGCGAGGTGCACGGGTTCCTCGGGCCCAACGGCGCCGGCAAGTCCACCACCATCCGCGTGCTGCTCGGCCTGCAGCGCGCGGACTCCGGCAGCGTGCGGATGCTCGGCGGGGACCCCTGGGCCGACGCGGTCCGGCTGCACAGACGGCTCGCGTACGTGCCGGGCGACGTCGAACTGTGGCCCAACCTCACCGGCGGCGAGGCCATCGACCTGCTCGCCCGGCTGCGCGGCGGCCTGGACCCGGCCCGCCGCGCGGAGCTCATCGAGCGGTTCGACCTCGACCCGTCCAAGAAGGGCCGCACCTACTCCAAGGGCAACCGGCAGAAGGTGGCGATCGTCGCCGCCCTCGCCTCGGACGCGGAGCTGCTGCTGCTCGACGAGCCCACCGCGGGCCTGGACCCGCTGATGGAGGTCGTCTTCCAGGACGTCATCAACCAGGCGAAGGCGGACGGCAAGACGGTGCTGCTGTCCAGCCACATCCTGGCCCAGGTGGAGAAGCTCTGCGACCGGATCAGCATCATCCGGCTCGGCCGCGTCGTGCAGTCCGGGACGTTGCAGGACATGCGCCACCTCACCCGCACCACCATCGAGGCCGAGACGAACGAGCCGGCCACCGGGCTCGCCGACCTGCCGGGCGTGCACGACGTCAGCGAGCGGCACGGCGCCGTGCACTTCACCGTCGACGGCAACCACCTCGACGGCGCGGTGCGCCACCTCACCCGCTTCGGCATCCGCAGTCTGGTCAGCCACCCGCCCACGCTGGAGGAGCTGATGCTGCGGCACTACGGCGACGAGCTCAGCGCCAACGGCCACCCCGTCGACCAGACGGCCGGAGCGACCCGATGACCACCGCCACCGCCACCCCCGTCGCGGTCTCCCGCGACACCGCCCGCGGGCGCGGCAACGCGCTCGCCGGCACCGGCACCCTCGTGCGGTTCGCGCTGCGCCGCGACCGGATCCGGCTGCCCGTCTGGCTCGCCGCCCTGGTCTTCACCACCGTCTCCTCGGTCTCCAGCTTCGAGTCCACGTACGCCGACCCCCAGGACCGCCGGGACATCGCGCGCACCATGGACAGCCCGGCCGGCCTCGCGATGACCGGACCCGAGCACTACCTCGACGGCGGATACGACTTCGGCGCGATGACGGGCCACCAGATGCTCGGCTTCATGGGCATCTTCATCGGCCTGATGAGCGTGCTCACCCTCGTCAGGCACACCAGGAACGAGGAGGAGACCGGCCGTGCCGAGCTGCTGCGCGCCGGTGTGGTCGGCCGGCACTCCCACCTGGCGTCGGCGCTCGTCGTGGTCTGCGGCGCCAACCTGCTGCTCGGCCTGCTGCTGTGGGGCAGCCTCGGCTCCATGGGCCTGGCGGGGATGGACAGCACGGGCTCGCTGCTCTACGGCGCCGCCAACGCCGCCATCGGCATCACCTTCGCCGGCATCGCGGCCGTCACCGTGCAGATCACCACGTTCTCCCGGGGCGCCTCCGGCATGGCGCTGGGCGCCATCGGCATCGCCTACGCGCTGCGCGCCACCGGCGACGTGGGCGCCGACTTCCTGTCCTGGCTGTCGCCGATCGGCTGGATCCAGCGCACCTACGTCTACCTCGACGACCGCTGGTGGCCGCTGTTGCTGAACCTCGCGCTGGCCCTGCTGACCGCCGCGGCCGGGTTCGCGCTGAGCACCCGCAGGGACGTGGGGTCCGGGCTGCGCCCGCCGCGCCCGGGGCGGCCCACGGCCACCGACGCGCTCGCCCGGCCGGTGGGCTTCGCGGTCCGGCTGCACCGCGGCGTGCTGTTCGGCTTCGCCGCCGGGCTGCTGCTGTTCGGGCTGATGTACGGCTCGATCCTGGGCGACGCCGAGGAGATGATCGAGGACATCGACTCGCTCCAGAAGAGCATCGCCGAGCTCGGCGGCTCCTCGGTCGCCGAGTCCTTCGGCTCCGTGGTGATGAGCATCCTGGCGATCATCGCCGCCTCGTACGTGGTGATGGCGACGCTGCGGCCGCGGGCCGAGGAGACCGGCGGCCGGGCCGAACCGGTGCTCGCCACCGGCGTCTCCCGGGACCGCTGGCTCGGCAGCCACGTGGTCGTGGCGCTGGTCGGTGGCACCCTGGTGATGCTGCTCGGCGGCCTCGCCTTCGGCGTCTCGGGGGCGGCCTCGGCCGGCGAGAGCGACCTGTTGTGGAAGCTGACCGGCGCCTCGCTGGCCTACGCGCCGGCGCTGTGGCTCACCGCCGGCATCGCGGTGCTGCTGTTCGGCTGGTGGCCGCGGGCCGCCGCCGCTGCCTGGGCCGTGCCCGCCTACTCGTTCCTGACGGTCTATCTGGGCGAGATCATCGAGATGCCGGACTGGCTGGCCAACCTGTCCCCCATCGGGCACGTGCCGCAGCTCCCGGCCGCGGACCTGGACCTGGTGCCGCTCGCGGTGCTGACAGTGCTGGCCGCCGGCTCGATCTGGTGCGGCCTCCTCGGCTTCCGGAGGCGGGACCTGGAGTCCAAGTAGCACCTCGGGCCCACGACCGCCCGGCCGTCCCCGGCCTCGTGCCTCGCTCACGGGACGGCCGGGCGTCGTCGTCCCGAACGGCCCAGCGAGACACCCGCTGGGACGCACTCCGGGTGCGCGCGCGGTGACGCGTTGTTGTTATGGGTGACGATCCTCCCCCAGGGCCCCGCGGCCCTGGGGGAGTGCCGCCGACGCCCCGGAGGTCATCAGTCCCATGAAGAAGTCCCCGCGCTCAAGATCTCTGTGCCGGCTGACGGCCGCCTCCGCCCTGCTCGCCCTCGGCATCGCCGGTCCCGCGACCGCGGCCCGGGCCGTGCCGGCCGACGACACGCCCGCGCCACTCGTCGTCTCGCCGAGCGCCGCGGGCGCGGGGAGCGCGGTCACCGTGCGGGCGGCCTGTCTGCCCAGCGGCCCCGCGCGCTCCGAGGCGTTCGAGGAGAACGTCGCGCTCCGGCAGCACGACGACGGGACCTGGTCGGGCGTCGGACGGCTGCGGGCCAGCGGGCTGCAGATCGGCCGGGCCTATCCGGTCACCGTGCTGTGCGCCGACGGCGTCACCCTGAGCGCCACCCTGTCCACCACCGCCGGCACCCCGGACGACTACCTCCCGGGCCACCCAGGACCAGGCGCCGCCGCGGCCGGCTTCGGCGACGACACCACGGGCGGCGACACCCAGGCGACGGCGCTGGCCGTGGGCGGCGGCGTGGCGGTGGCCGGCGCCGTCGCCTATCTCCTCCTCGCCCGGCGCCGACGCGCCCAGCACCGCTACTTCTGAGGAGGCCGGCGTGCCCGTCACCCCCCGGCGCCGCCGGGCGACCAACGGCGCGGCCACCACCGCGCCCCGGAGCCGGCAGCGGCGGCACGCGGTGCGCAGCCGCCGCCTGGAACTGGCCGCCGCCGCCGTCGCCAGCATCGCGGGCCTGTGGGTCGGCCTGTGCGGCCCGACCGACGCGGCCGACGAGCCCGGCACCGCCGTGCTGACGGGCCCTCCGGAGCATCCCTAGGTCGTGCGGGGCGTCCGGGGCATCCGGGTCGTCCGGCTCCTAGGACAGCTGCTCCGCCGCGGTCGGCGAGCTCTCCCGCAGGAAGGTGGTGCAGCGCTCGTACTCCTCCTGCTCACCGATGGCCTGGGCGGCCCTGGCCAGGGCGTGCAGCGCGCGCAGGAAGCCGCGGTTCGGCTGGTGCTCGAACGGGATCGGCCCGTGTCCGCGCCAGCCGTTCCGCCGCAGCGCGTCCAGGCCACGGTGGTACCCGGTGCGGGCGTAGGCGTACGACTCGACGGCGCGGCCCTGCGCGAACGCGTCGTCCGCCAGCTGCGCCCAGACCAGCGAGGAGGCCGGGTACTTCGCGGCCACCTCGGCCGGAGCCGTGCCGGCGTCGAGCAGCTGGCGCGGCTCCGGGTCGTCGGGCAGGTGGGTCGGGGCCGGACCCCCGAGCAGGTTCTCGTGTTGCGACATGGGGTCCAGTCTGCCGTCTCCGGCACGCCGTCCCCACGCTGCCCCACGACGGCCCACGCGGGCCGCACGAGGGTCCGGGTCAGCTCACTTGAGCCGGGTGCCGGTGGACCGCAGGTCGCCGCACGCCTGGGTGACCCGCTCGGCCATTCCGGCCTCGGCGAGCTTGCCCCAGCTGCGCGGGTCGTACGTCTTCTTGTCGCCGACCTCGCCGTCCACCTTCAGCACGCCGTCGTAGTTCCGGAACATGTGGTCGGCGACCGGCCGGGTGAACGCGTACTGGGTGTCGGTGTCCAGGTTCATCTTGACGACGCCGTTGCCCAGCGCGGTGCCGATCTCCTCGCGGGTCGAGCCGGAACCGCCGTGGAAGACGAAGTCGAACGGGTTCTGCTTGCCGTGCGCCTCGCCCACGCCGTCCTGGAGGTCCCGCAGCAGCTCGGGCCGCAGCACCACGTTGCCCGGCTTGTAGACGCCGTGCACGTTGCCGAACGAGGCGGCCAGCAGGTACCGGCCGCGCTCGCCGAGGCCCAGCGCCTCGGCCGTGCGCAGCGCGTCGTCGACCGTGGTGTACAGCTTGTCGTTGATCTCGTGGCTGACGCCGTCCTCCTCGCCGCCGGTCGGGGTGATCTCGACCTCGAGGATGATCCGGGCCGCGGCGGCCTTCTCCAGCAGCTCGCTGGCGATGTCCAGGTTGTCCTTCAGCGTCTCGGCCGAACCGTCCCACATGTGCGACTGGAACAGCGGGTTCTCGCCCCGGGCCACCCGCTCGGCGGAGATCGCCAGCAGCGGCCGGACATAGCCGTCGAGCTTGCCCTTCGGGCAGTGGTCGGTGTGCAGCGCGACGTTCACGGGGTACTTCTCGGCCACCACATGGGCGAACTCCGCGAGCGCCCGGGAGCCGCTGACCATGTCCTTCTGGTACTGGCCGCCGAGGAACTCCGCGCCGCCCGTGGAGATCTGCACGATGCCGTCGCTCTCCGCCTCGCTGAAGCCGCGCAGCGCGGCGTGCAGGGTCTGCGTCGAGGTGACGTTGATGGCGGGGTAGGCGAACTGGCCCGCCTTCGCCCGGTCGAGCATCTCGTTGTAGACCTCAGGGGTCGCGATGGGCATCTCCACTCCTTAGGGAGTCCACAGGGCTTCGGGGCGTCGGGACGTCATCGTCGGGCCCCATACTCCCAGACCAGCGAGACCCCGGTCAGCCGAGGCCCAGATCGGCCAGCCGATACGCCGGGAGGTAGGGCAGCCCGGCCTCCGCCACCGCGCCGGCGGCGCCGCGTTCCACCACCACCGCCACGGCCACCACCTCGGCGCCCGCCTCGCGCGCCGCGGCCACGGCGGTCAGCGGGGAGCCGCCGGTGGTGGAGGTGTCCTCGACCACCAGCACCCGGCGGCCCGCGATGTCGGGGCCCTCGATCCGGCGCTGCATGCCGTGCGCCTTCTGCTCCTTGCGCACGACGAAGGCGTCGAGCCGCCGGCCGCGCGCCGCGGCGGCGTGCAGCATCGCCGTGGCCACCGGATCGGCGCCGAGGGTGAGCCCGCCGACCGCGTCGTAGGCCAGCTCCGCGGTGGTGTCCAGCATCACCCGGCCGACCAGCGGCGCGGCCTCGGCGTCCAGCGTGACGCGGCGCAGATCGATGTAGTAGTCGGACTCCAGCCCCGAGGAGAGGGTCACCCGGCCGTGGATGACGGCCTTCTCCGTCAGCTGCCGCAGCAGCTCGTCGCGCGCGTCGCTCATGTGGCCGACCCTACGCGAGCCCTACCCGAGCGACCGCCACGTCCAGGTGGTGCTGACCTCCAGCGGTTCCAGCGGCGTGACGAGGTGCGGATGGCTGTTCAGGCCGTCGGGCGGTCCGGTCTGCGGTTCGACGCACACCGCCTCGGGCAGCTCGTCGTAGACCACCACCCACTCGGCACGGCTCGAAACGGTCAGCTCCAGGCGGCCCGGCCAGGTCAGGGTGGCGCGCACCCCGTCCGGCATGCCGAAGCAGTCGTCCCACGGTCCCGGGCGCGGCGGGATGCGGCGGCCCGTCGGCAGGTGGTCCTCGCCGCGCTCCTCCTGCCAGCCCGGGGCGAAGTCGATCTCCACGTCCGGGCCTCCGGGGTCCAGCGAGCGCAGGAACCACGGGTGCCAGCCGGCCTGCGCGGGGAACGAGGCGCCGAGCGTCTCCACGCCCAGGGTCAGGGTGACCCCGCCGCCGTCCTCGGCCAGCTCCACCAGCTGCGTCACCCGCCCCGCGTACGGCCAGGGCTCGCCGAGGTCGCAGACCAGCGCGGCCGAGGTGGCGTTCGAGCTGACAACGCGCCACTCCAGATGCCGCACGGTGCCGTGGATGGCGTTGGGACCGGCGTCCCGTGGCACCTGGTGCACCGTGCCGCCGTCACGAAAGCGTCCGTCCCGCATCCGCCCGCACCAGGGCACCATCAGGAAGGAGCCGAACCGGTCGCCCTGGCGGAGCAGTTCGGTGCCGGCCACCCGCAGCGAGGAGATCCGCCCGCCCTGGTCGGGTCGGAGCTCGAGGTCGCAGCCGCCGGCGCTGAGGCGTATGGCGCCCTCCGCGTCGTCGCGGGCCGTGGCATCGCGATCCGGGGCGCCGGTTTTCGTATGTGGGATCGTCACCCCACGACGATAACGATTCAGAGTCAGTAAATCCTAATAGACTCTCGGCCGCTCTCGACGGCGCTCAACGGCGTCGCCGGAGCACCCGGCGTCCCACCACCACGGCGGATGCCACCGCGAGCGCCGCCACGGGCGCCGCCCAGCGGAGCACGGCGGCGGTCGCGGGCGCCCGGCCGGGCGCGGGCCGGGGGGCGTACCGGCCGCGCGGCGGGGCGTGATCCACCTCCTCCGCGCTGCGCCCGATCATGGTGCGCCTGGCGACGTCCGCCTCCGGCTCCGCCGGCGCCCCGGGCCTGGCCAGATCGCCCGTCAGGTCGTCGGCGAGCTGGTCCCCGAACGGTTCGTCCTCGGCCGCCTCACCTTCCAGCGGGGAGCCGTCCAATTCGGACTCCAGCTCGGCGTCCAGCTCCGACTCCAGATCGGCTCGCGGGTCCAGGGTCGGGGACGGAATCTCCGGGTCCGGATGCCCGTGGCGAAAATCGGACTCCTGGCTCGGGGCCGACGGGGTGCCGGGCTCCGCGCCGGTCTCCGGGGCCGGGATCCCGGGAATGGCGGGCTTGTTGTCGTCCGGCGCGCCGATCCCGCCGCCGGGCTCCAGCGTCCCGGGAGGCGCCTCCATGGACGGCGGCGGCTCCGCCGCGCCCAGCTCCTCGGCCAGCCCTTCGGCCAGCGCGTCGGAGAACCGGTCGAGCAGGCGGCGCGCCGCGGCGTCGCGCTGTTCGGGCTCGACGCCGGCCAGCCGGCCGGTGGCCTCGACGGCGCCGGTGAAGACGAGCGTCGTCCCGGTCCCGGTCGGGTCGGGGCGTGCGACCACCGAGAGGGTGAGCCGGACGGTGCCGGAACCGCGCGATTCGGCGGCCTCGGCCTCGACCACGAGTCCCTCGCCGCGCTCGGAGACCTGTAGGTCGCCGCGGTAGGTGATGGTGGATCCCCCGACGCGGACCCGCAGCCGGGCGTCCCGCAGAGCGCTCTCCTGCCCGGGCTGGAACCCCGGGAGGCATCCGGCGACGCGCTCCGGATCGTCGAAGGCACCGCGCACCGTGGAGGCGGAAAACGGGACATAGACCTCGTGCTCCATGGCGCGGAGCCTACCTACTGAGGAGCACGACGTAACCCGCCCACGCATCATCCGTCTCAAACAGCCCCGGCCGCCCCGCGATCATCAGCCAGGACCGGCGTCCGGGGCGGGTTCCGACTGCCGACGGTCCGCCAGCTCCCGGGCCGCGGCGTCCTCCAGCGGCCCGACCACCGAGGAGAAGCCCAGCAGCGCGGCCACCACCCCCGCGTTCACGGCGAACAGCACCCGCCGGGCGCGGACGCTGAGGTCCCGCCGGAACAGCCACAGCACCACGGCGCCCCCGGCCAGCACGTTCACCACGCCGGTGAGCAGCGCGGCGGTCAGCTGGCCCAGTATCGGCAACAGGAGAAAGGGGAAGGCGAGCCCGCCGAGCAGGGCGCCCACGTAGTCGGCGGCGGACAGGTCGGCCACCGCCCGGCCCGGGTCCTGCGCCCTGATCCGCTGGATGAGGGTCATCAGCAGCGGCATCTCCGCTCCGATGAGCACCCCCATGGCGAGCGAGAGGGCCACCAGCATCGGGCGGGACTCGCCGAAGAGCACGAAGCAGAGGTAGAGCGATATCGCCGAGCTGCCCCCGACCAGCGCCAGCACCGCCTCGACCAGCCCGAAGTTGCGCGAGGCCCGGGTCCGCAGCCGCTTGGCGGCCAGGGACCCCAGGCCCATGGCGAAGACCATCAGCGACAGCACCACGGAGGTGTGCGTGACGGTGTCGCCGACCAGATAGTCGGCCATGGCGATGAGCTCCAGCTCGTACACCAGTCCACAGGCGGCGCAGACGAAGACGGCCACCAGGACCAGGAAGCGCCCGACTGCCGCGCGCACGGGCAGCTCCACGGCGCCGGGGACGGCAGCGGGGAGCGGCGCCTCGCCGGTGCCCGCCAGGGCGGATCCCCGTGCCGCGGGCTCTGACGTGTCGATCATGATCCGAACGGTACGTCACGCTTAGGGATCATTTTGTCACCCACAAGGGTGGATTCGGGGCGAACCACTAGTCACCGGGCGCCCGACTGTGAGTCGCCGAGCCCCAGCCGGGTGCGGGTGGCCACCAACCGCCGCTCCTGGGGGTACGCGTGCCACGTACGCCAGTGCACCTGGGGCCCCTGGCGCTGGGCGAGCAGCGCGGTGAACGCGTTCGGATCGCCGGGAAAGACGCCGGCCAGGCCGTGCGGATGTTCGGCCACCAGTGCGAGCAGCTCCTGCGCCCGCCCCGCGAACGAGCCGGCGCTCAGGCTCTCCACCCGGGCGGCGAACTCGTACTCGAAGTTCCCCAGGCGCTTCGAGACGCCGAGCGGCAGGGGCGTGTTGCTCCCCGGCATGCAGGCCACGGTCTCCGAGCAGCTGCCGGCCGAGGACTCCAGCAGCACCTGGTGCGAGGCCCCGAGCACGCGCAACTGCACGGTGGTCTCGGTGAGTTGAAGGTCGAGCGTGGCCAGCGAGGGCAGTGGCTCCCTGCCCAGCGCCCAGGCCAGATCGTTGGCTCGGGTGTCGATGAAGGAGGTCTGGATCGTGGTGAGCATGGGACGGCTCCCGCATGCACGCAGTGGAGGATCGTGCGAACCGACCTTCGGAGCGTGTCCGGCAGCCGGCCGCGCCGGATCCGCGTCGTGCGCCGGCCCGGCGTCAGGCCGGACAGGCTGGCCAGAACACGGGACCCGGCTACGGGTTCACCGAATCATGGAACACGTGGCCCCCACCGCGTTTTTACCCAACTTCACCAGGTTTCCATCCGCCAGGGGACTGAGGGGCTCAGGTGTTCCCCGACCGGTTGACCGCATTACGAACACCTGTGCACGGTTTACGCGTGTACCACTCGTCGAAATGTCCCTTTGTGGTTGAGAATCAGATGAAATGCTGGTCACAGCTCAGAGTGCTTCACATCTCGGCTGCACAACGGTCACCCGGGCACACTTGTTCATGCTGCATTCTGTGAGGAAGCTCTCCGCAACTTCACACCCGAAGTCACACACCGCGGAAGGCCCGAGATGACCCGATTCGGCACATCGTCGAAAGTCATCGCGGCCATGCTCGGAGGGGTCCTTGTCCTCTCCGCGTGTGGCGGCGACGACGAGGAGAGCGAAGAGAACGGCAGCAGCGCCAGTGACACCGTAACGCTGGCGGAAGCCCAGCCGTTCCAGAGCTACAACAACACCACGGCTGCCGCCAACTCGTCGATGAACAGCACCGTCATGAACTGGGTTCACGGCGGTTTCTGGCAGTTCGGCGGCGAGGACGGTCAGGTGACGCCGGACGAGGCGTTCGGCACCTACGAGAAGACCTCCGACGACCCGCTGACCGTCGAGTACACGATCAACGACGAGGCCGCCTGGTCCGACGGCGACTCGATCGACTGCGACGACATCCTGCTGTGGTGGACCCAGCAGAGCGGCGCCATGGACGGCCTCTTCTCCGCCATCGGCACCGACGGCGTCGAGGACACCGAGATGCCGGACTGCGAGGCCGGCGGCAAGTCCTTCGAGCTGGTCTACGACACGCCCTACGCGGACTGGTCGTCGAACGGCCCGAGCCACGGCAACACCTCGATGATGCCGGCGCACGTGGTGGCGGAGCAGGGCGGCCTGACCCCCGAGGAGTTCCTCACCGCGCTCCAGGAGGGCGACGCCGACGCGCTGCAGCAGGCGGCCGAGTTCTTCAACACCGGCTGGGTGATCAACGGCGCGCTGCCGGACCCGGCGCTGATCCCGTCCTCCGGCCCGTACATGCTGACGGACTTCGTCGAGGGCCAGTCGGTGACGCTCACCGCCAACGAGAACTACTGGGGCGAGCAGCCGGCCACCAAGAACATCGTCATCCGCACCATCGCGGAGGAGGAGCAGGTCCAGGCCCTGCAGAACGGTGAGGTGGACATCATCCACCCGCAGCCGACGGTGGACCTGGCCCAGCAGATCGAGCAGGCCACCGGGAGCACCATCTCCTCCGAGGTGGGCAACCAGTACACCTACGAGCACCTGGACTTCAACTTCAACTCCGGCCCGTTCGCCGAGTCCAAGGAGCTCCGTGAGGCGTTCGCGCTCTGCGTGCCCCGGCAGCAGATCGTGGACAACCTGATCGCCCCCGTGGTCCCCGACGCCGAGCCCAAGGACATCCGCAACATCGCGCCCTGGGACCCGGGCTTCGAGGAGGTCAACCAGGCCGTCTCCGAGCCGCTGGGCGAGTACGGCACCCAGGACATCGACCGGGCCCGGCAGATCCTGGAGGACGAGAACGCGGTCGGCACCACGATCCGCCTGGAGACCCTCGACCTGCAGCGCCGCAACGACGCCGGTCAGCTGATCAAGGCCGCGTGTGACGAGGCCGGCTTCAACGTCGAGTTCGTGTCCGCCGCGGACTTCTTCGACACCGAGGGTGGCCTGGCGCAGAACACCTTCGACGTGGCGATGTTCGCCTGGATCGGCTCCTCGCTGTTCTCCGAGTGGAACTCGACCTACCAGACGGTCACCGAGTGCACCCCCGAGGGCAAGGGCAACAACAACGGTTGCTACTCCAACCCCGAGGTGGACGAGCTGCTGGACGAGCTCATGCGGACCTCGGACCAGGACGAGGCCATCGGCATCGTCGGTGAGATCGAGACCATCCTCTGGGACGACCTCGTGACCATCCCGCTGTACCAGCACCCGGGCATCACCGCCTGGAACTCCGCGGTGCAGAACGTGGTCCCGAACCCGACCCAGACCGGCGTGGTGTGGAACATGCCGGAGTGGACCAAGGGGTAGGCGCCGCTGAACCCCCGCCCGGCTCACCACCCCGGTGAGCCGGGCATACCACACGACATCCACAATGGAGCGACGCGCGGGGCCGGGGGCCTCACCCCCGGTCCCGCGTCCGCGCCCCAGGGCTCAACCCGCGTAATCCCCCCATAAAGCCACAAACGCCCATTCGACCCCGACCCGCCCAACCCCCCTCGATCCCTCAGGAGTCAGCGCCATGCTCGTGTTCATCGCGCGGCGGCTCTTCGTCTCAATCTGGGTCTTCCTCGCCTCCACGGTCGTGATCTTCTTCCTCGCGACCAACATCAGGGACCCGCTCGCCCAGGCCAGACAGCTGCCGGACGCGGCCAGAGAGAGCGCGATCGCCGAGATCACCGAGCGCCTGCACCTGGGGGACCCGCTCCTCGTGCGCTACTTCCGCTGGCTCGGTGACGCCCTGACCGGCGACCTCGGCAACAACATCACCGGCCAGAGCGTCAACACCCTGCTCGAGGAAGCCTTCACCGCCACCCTGCAGCTCGTGCTCGGCGCCATGGTGCTGGCCATCGTCGTCGGCATCACCATCGGCGTGATCGCCGCGCTGCGCCAGTACAGCGCCCTGGACCAGGGCACCACCTTCATCGCCTTCATCTGCTTCTCGCTGCCGCTCTTCTGGACCGCCACCCTGCTCAAGGACTTCCTGGCGATCGACTTCAACGACTGGCTGGCGGAACCCGAGATCTCCTGGACCTTCACCCTCGGCATGGCGCTGATAGCCGGCCTCATCGGCGGCGCGCTCGTGGTCGGCGACCGGCGCACCCGGCTCACCGTCTTCGGCGGCACCCTGCTGCTGACCGCGGTGCTGCTGCGGGTGCTGTCCGCCACCGAGTGGTTCGCCGACCCCGGCCTCGGCTTCGTCATCGTGGCGCTCACCGCGGTGGCCGGCGCCGCCGGCTTCACCTCGCTGGTCAGCGGACTGGAGTGGAAGCCGCCGCTGCAGGCGGCGCTGGTCGCCGCCGGCCTCGGCATCGTCGCCTACTTCGCGCTCGGCGAGGTGCTGGAGGACCCGACGCTGGTCACCATCGCGCTGCTCGCGCTGCTGACCGCCGGCATCTGCTTCGGCGTCGGCTGGTACCTCGGCGGCGACCTGTACCGGCGGTCCGCCATCCCGGCCGCGATCTTCACCGGCCTGTTCGCCGGCGCCCTGATCTTCGTCGACCGGATGCTCAGCTCCTTCGAGGGCTACAGCGAGTCGGTGGCCGGCCGCCCGATCTCCACCATCGGCGCCGAGACCCCGAACTACGAGGGCACCTTCTGGGAGGGCGGCCTCGACTCCTTCGGCCACCTGGCGCTGCCCACCCTGGCGCTGGTGCTGCTCTCGCTCGCGCAGTACACCCGCTACACCCGGGCGAGCATGCTGGAGGTCATGAACCAGGACTACGTGCGCACCGCCCGGGCCAAGGGCCTCGGCGAACGGGCCGTCATCACCCGGCACGTGCTGCGCAACGGCCTGATCCCGATCACCACCCTCGGCGCGTACGACGTCGGCGTGGTGCTCGGCGGCGCGGTGGTCACCGAGACGGTCTTCGGCTGGCGGGCGATGGGCACGCTGCTGCTGACCGGCATCGACACCGGCGACCCGATGCCGATCATGGCCTTCTTCCTGGTCACCGGCGGCGCGATCGTGGTGTTCAACATGCTCGCCGACATCATCTACGCCTTCCTCGATCCCCGCATCAGGCTGTCTTAGGAGGAGCCCGCCATGACCGAATCGAAGACAGCCGGCCCGACCGACACGACCGGCACGAACCGGCCGACCGCCGACCCGCGGGCCGGGGCGGGCGGCGGCACCAGCGCCGCCGAGGCCGCCGTCGCCCAGGGCATGAACGTCGTCGCCCGCACCCAGGGTCAGCTGGTGCTGCGCCGCTTCCTGCGGCACAAGGGCGCGCTGGCCGGCATGTTCCTCTTCGCCGCCGTCGTGGTGCTGGCCGTCACCTCCATCGGCGCCGGGCCGATACCCGGGTGGTGGGACAAGGACCCCACCGCCACGGGCACGGTGGTGGGCGAGGGGAAGCCCAGCCTCTCGGTGCTGCCCGAGTTCCTCGGCGGCGGCGGCATGCACCTGGGTGAGCACCCCTTCGGCCAGGACAACATCGGGCGCGACTACTTCGCGCTCACCATGCGCGGCACCCAGGTCTCGCTGACCATCGCGGTCATCGTGGGCATCTTCGCCACCCTGGT
Organism: Streptomyces sp. B6B3; assembly: GCF_039871525.1. Lineage (NCBI taxonomy): Bacteria > Bacillati > Actinomycetota > Actinomycetes > Kitasatosporales > Streptomycetaceae > Streptomyces > Streptomyces sp. B6B3. The sequence continues at coordinate 115,042 of NZ_JBDPLU010000005.1, forward strand.
GGGCACCCTGGTCGGCGCCGCCGCCGGCTACTTCCGCGGCTGGACCGAGTCGGTGCTGATGCGGCTCACCGACGTCGTCATCGCCATCCCGACCCTGCTGCTGGCCGGCCTGATCGGCGTCATCGTCGCGGACAAGGGCATCGTCCTCTTCGCGATCTTCCTCGGCCTGGCGCTGTGGACCCAGACCGCGCGCCTGGTGCGCGGCCAGGTGCTGTCGCTCCGGGAGAAGGAGTTCGTCGAGGCCGCCCGCTCGGTGGGCACCCCGGCGCACCGGATCATCTTCAAGCACATCCTGCCGAACACCGTCGGCATCATCATCGTCGCGGTGACGCTGGCCATCGCCACCGCGGTGCTGACCGAGAGCGCGCTGTCGTTCGTCGGCCTCGGGGTGCAGCCGCCGGACACCTCGCTCGGCCGGCTGATCACCGACTACCGGACCGCGCTCAGTGTCCGCCCCTGGTTGTTCTACTGGCCGGGCGTGTTCATCATCGCCATCGCCCTCTCGGTGAACTTCATCGGCGACGGGCTGCGCGACGCCTTCGATCCCCGACAGACCCGGGTGCGTGACTGATGTCGATCACTCCTGAGCTCAACGCCGAGATGCCGCGGCCGGTCCCCGGCGGCGCCGCGGTCACCAAGAGCGCCGAGGAGGTGCACGCCGCCAGGACCCTGGCGGACTCGCGGCCTCCCAGCGACGAGGAGATCCTCTCCGTCCGGGACCTCACGGTGTCGTTCCCCACCGACGACGGCCTGGTCAAGGCCGTCCGCGGCGTGGACTACACGCTGCACGCCCGCGAGGTGCTGGGCATCGTGGGCGAGTCGGGCTCCGGCAAGTCCGTCTCGTCGATGGCCATCATGGGCCTGCTGCCGAAGAACGCCCGGGTGACCGGCAGCGTCCGCTACCGCGGCCAGGAGCTGCTCAGCATCCGGCCCAGGGAGCAGCGCTCGCTGCGCGGCCGGAAGATCGCGATGATCTTCCAGGACCCGATGACCTCGCTCAATCCGGTCCGCACGGTCGGCGACCAGCTCGCCGAGGCGGTGCTGGCGCACCATCTGGTGCCGCGCCGGCAGGCGCTGGGCCGGGCCAGGGAGATGCTGGACCTGGTCGGCATCCCGCAGGCGGAGAAGCGGCTGCGGGCCTACCCGCACGAGTTCTCCGGCGGCATGCGGCAGCGCGTGATGATCGCCATGGCCATCATCAACGATCCGGACGTGATCATCGCCGACGAGCCGACCACCGCGCTCGACGTCACCGTGCAGGCGCAGATCCTGGAGAAGCTGCTGGAGGTCAAGGACGAGGTCAACGCGGCGATCCTGATGATCACCCACGACCTCGGGGTGATCGCCGGCATGGCCCACCGGACGCTGGTGATGTACGCCGGCAAGCCGGTGGAGATCGCCGAGACCGACCAGGTCTTCTACCACCCGCGGATGCCGTACACCGCGGGGCTGCTCGGCTCGATCCCCTCCCTGGAGGGCGAACGGGACGAGCGGCTGCGGCCGATCGCCGGCGCGCCGCCGTCGCTGATCGCGCTGCCGCCCGGCTGCCCGTTCTCGCCGCGCTGCCCGCTGGCCACCGACGTCTGCCGGGAGACCGAGCCCGAGCTGACCGACACCGACGAGGGCGTCCGTGGCAGCCACCGGGCCGCCTGCCACCACAGCGACCAACTGGCGGCGGTCGAGGACCCCACGGAGTTCTTCCGCCAGGCGGCGGCCGTCCCGGCCCAGGCCTCCGCCACCGAGGACGCCGAGGACGCCGCCGCTTCCGACGAGTCCGAGCGTTCCGACAACAGCGAAAGCGAGGAGGGGCGATGACAGCCGACGTGAAGCTGGCCAAGGCCCCCCAGCGGCCGACACCCGACCCGGACGGCGAGCTGCTCAGGGTGACCGACCTGGTGGTCAACTTCCCGGTGCGCGGCGGCGGTCTGATCCGCCGGGTCGTCGGGCAGGTGCAGGCGGTCAGCGGCGTGTCGTTCTCCGTCAGCGCGGGCGAGACGCTGGGCGTGGTCGGCGAGTCGGGTTGCGGCAAGTCCACCACCGGACGCGCCGTGCTCCAGCTGATCAAGCCCACCGCCGGCTCGGTCCGCTTCGACGGACAGGAGATCACCGGTCTGGGGTCCGCCCAGCTGCGGGCGGTGCAGCGCAAGGTCGGCATGGTCTTCCAGGACCCCTACGCCTCGTTGAACCCGCGGCTGCCGGTGAACGACATCGTCGCGGAGCCGTTGAAGGTGCAGGGCGCGTGGCGCAACGGCGGCAAGGCGCGGGTCGCCGAACTGCTGGAGTTGGTCGGTCTCAGCCCGGAGCACGGCAACCGGTACCCGCACGAGTTCTCCGGCGGCCAGCGGCAGCGCATCGGCATCGCCAGGGCGCTGGCGCTCTCGCCCAAGCTGCTGGTGCTCGACGAGCCGGTCTCGGCGCTCGACGTGTCCGTGCAGGCCGGCGTCGTCAACCTGCTGGAGGACCTGCAGGACCAGCTGGGCGTGGCGTACGTCTTCATCGCCCACGACCTGTCGGTGGTCCGGCACATCTCCGACCGGATCGCCGTGATGTACCTCGGCAAGGTGGTGGAGACCGGCGCCCGCCAGGACGTGTACGAGCGCCCCGCGCACCCGTACACCCAGGCGCTGCTGTCGGCCGCCCCGCTCGCCGACCCCAGGAAGGAGCGGCAGCGCCGGAGGACGGTGCTGACCGGCGACGTGCCCAGCCCGCTGGACCCGCCGAGCGGCTGCCGCTTCCGGACCCGCTGCTGGAAGGCGCAGGAGATCTGTGCCACCGAGGAGCCCGCGCTGGTGGACCGGGGGTCGGGTCACCCGGTCGCCTGCCACTTCGCCGAAGAGGACTCCTCGGTGGTCTGACGGGTGTGAAGCCTGTCGCCTTCCAGCAGCGTCACCCACCGGCGGCCTGCCACGGCGTCCCAGCGCCTCCCACGGCGTCGCCGGGAGCGGCCGGGAGCGGCCGGGAGCGGAGGAGCCCCAGGCCCCCGGGGCACGAGGGAGCCCAGGGGGCCTGGGAAGCCGGGGCGCGGCCCCGGGTCACCCCTCCGGACCCGGGACCGCCGTCGGCCCGCCGGTGCCTTCAGGACCAGCCCTCAGGCTGTCCCGGGGGAGGACAGCCTGAGAGGGCGTCGGACGCCGCCGCCGACGGCGTCGGCGGCCGGACCGACCGCCGACGCCGCGCTCACCCCCCGCGCGCCTCCGGCGTTGGGAAGACCCTGTCGTACCGACCTTTCCGAAATCTTGAAGCCCGCTGACCCGGTCGTCCGGGGCATGCCGGGGCACGTCCCGGCGGACGCGCCGACGCCGACCATCGTTCGCCGATAACCCCGAACCGGTAGGGAGGACGGCGGCGACAATGGAGGCACAGGAGGCATCGTGCGCTGCCGGGCGGGAACGATCGGGAGGGTCGAGACACACATGCCTGAGATACGGCTGTTGGGCACCGTGGAGGTGCGTGCCCCCGACAACGGCCGCGCCGTGGCCGGGCCGCAGCTGCAGCGCAGCGTTCTGGCGATCCTGGCGATGGTCCCGGGGCGTCCGGTGACGGCCGAGGCGCTCATCGACCGGGTCTGGGGCCATCAACCGCCGGAGAACGCGCGGGACGTGCTGTACACCTACGTCTCCCGGCTCCGCCGACTGCTGCGGGAGGCCGCGGCACCGGACGCGGACGACGCCGCCGGCTCGGTGCGCCGGGTGGCCGGCGGCTATCTGCTGGACGTCCGGGCGGAGGACGTGGACCTGCACCGGGCCCGCGCGTTGGCCGCCAGCGCCCGGGAGTTACGCGACCGGCCGGGCGGCGCCGAGCCGGCGGCGGAGCTGCTCCGGGAGGCCACCGAGCTGTGGCGCGGCGTTCCGCTGTCCGGGCTCAAGGGGGAGTGGGCCCAGCGGGTGCGGGCCAGCCTGGAGCAGGAGCTGGTGACGATGCTCACCGACCGCTTCGACCTCGAGCTGCGCCTGGGGCGGCACGCGGACGCGGTGGGCGGGCTGCTGACGGCGCTGCTGGAGCATCCCCTGGTGGAGCCGCTGACCGGACAGCTGATGCTGGCGCTGTACCGGTCGGGCCGGCAGTCCGACGCGCTGGAGGCGTACGCGCGGACCCGCCGGCTGCTCGTGGCGGAGCTCGGCGAGGGGCCGGGACGGGCGCTGAGCGACCTGCACCAGCGGATCCTGCGCCAGGATCCGACGCTGGACCACCGGCCGGACGCGGGACCGGCCGACGCGGAGCAGGCCGACGCGGCCGCCGCGGAGGGCGCCGAAGCGGCCGAGCCGCGGTCGTCGTACGGGCCCGCCATCCGCCCGGCGCAGCTGCCGCCGGACGTCGCCGGGTTCACCGGTCGAGCGGACTGTCTGGAGCGGCTGGACCGGCACCTCGACGCGATGCCGGACGAGGGCGGCGGCGCCTCCGGGCCCGCGGTGATCACCGCGATCGTCGGCACGGCCGGGATCGGCAAGACCACCCTGGCCGTGCACTGGGCCCACCAGGCGGCCCCGCGCTTCCCCGACGGCCAGCTGTACGTCAACCTCAGGGGCTTCGACCCGTCCGACGCGGCCGTCGCGCCGGAGACGGCGCTGCGCGGCCTGCTGGAGGCGTTCCACGTGCCGCCCGCCCGGATGCCCGCCGGTCTCGACGAGCTGTCGGCCCTCTTCCGCAGCGTGCTGGCCGGCCGTCGGGTGCTGCTGGTGCTGGACAACGCCCGCGACGAGGCACAGGTCCGGCCCCTGCTGCCGGGGGCACCCGGCTGCCTGACCGTCGTCACCAGCCGGAACCAGCTGCCCGGGCTGGTCGCCGCCACGGGGGCCAGCCAGCTGTCCCTGGAGTTCTTCACGCCCGAGGACGTGCGCGCGTTACTGGCCCACCGGCTGGGGGCCGACCGCCTGGCGGCCGAGTCGGCGGCGGTGGACGAGATCGCCACCCGGTCCGCCCGGCTGCCGCTGGCCCTGGCCCTCGTCGCCGCCCACGCCGCCGCCCGCCCGGGGATCCCGCTGTCGGCCCTGGTCGACGAGCTGCGCACGGACTGCGACAACGGCCCACTGGACGCCCTCTCCAGCGGCGACACGGTCACCGACATGCGCGCGGTGTTCTCCTGGTCCTACCGTCTCCTCAGCCCGGAGACCGCCCGGCTGTTCCGGCTCATCGGTCTGCACCCCGGCCCGGAACTGGCCACGCGGGCGGCGGCGAGCCTGGCCGGGCTGCCGGTGGCGCGCACCAGGACGCTGCTCCGGCAGTTGGCCGGCGGCAACCTGATCGGCGAACGCGCCGGGGACCGGTACACCGTGCACGACCTGCTGCACGCCTACGCGTCCGAGCTCGCCGACGCGACCGACCCGGAGGCCGAGCGGCGGGCGGCCGTCCGGCGGGTCCTCGACTACTACCTGCACTCCACCCACGCCGCCTGCCTGGCCTCGTGGCGGAACCGGGACCAGATGGCCGAGATCGAGCCGCCGGAGCACGGCGTGGCGCCCGAGCGCTGCCACGACGCGTTCCAGGCCCTCGACTGGTTCACCGAGGAGTGGCGGACGCTGGGCGCCGCGGTCCGGCTGGCGGTGCGCACCGGCCACGACCGCCACGCGGCCGAACTGGGCCTGCGCGCCGGCAACTACCTGGACCGCAACGGCCACTGGCCCGAGCAGGCGGAGCTGCTGGAGACCGTCGTGGCCGCCACGCGACGACTCGGCGACACCACGCGGCAGGCCCAAGCCCTCTGCGACCGAGCGCGTGCCCAGCTGCGCCTGGGCCGCCTGGACGGGACCGAGCGAGACCTGACGGCCGCGCTCGAGCTGTACCGCGCCGACGACGACCTCGACGGTCAGGCCGCCACGCACCACTACTTCGGCTACCTGTCCGAGCATCGTGGCGCGTTGACCGAGGCGCGGGACCACATGGCGCAAGCGCTGGGCCTCTACCAGGCGACCGGGAACGGACTCGGCGAGGGCCGGGCGCTCAACGGCATCGGCTGGACCCACGGCCGGCTCGGCGACCACGAACGGTCGCTGAACTACTGCCGCAGGGCCCTCGCGATCCAGCAGCGGCTCGGGGACGCGTACGCCCTCGGCATCACCTGGGACAGCCTGGCCAGGGCCCATCACGCCGCGGGCGACTGGGACGAGGCCGTCCGCTGCTACCGGCGGGCGCTCGACATGCTCCAGTCGCCGGACGGCGCCGACCCGACGAACCTCGCGATGGCGTTCACCGGGCTCGGCGACACCCACGACAGCGCGGGCGACCGGGACGCGGCCAGGGACGCGTGGCGCCGCGCGCTGCGCGTCTGGGAGAGGCTGCGGCACCCCGAGGCCGACCGGCTCCGGGCACGGCTGTCCGGCGACGGCTAACGGCGACGGCTAAGGGTGCCGGCCAACGGTCAGGTGTCCTGCTGGTCCTCCGTGGCGCCCGACTCCTCGTCCGACTCGACCGGGCCCAGCTGCTCGGTCAGCCACTTGTCGAACTCGATCGAGGCGCGCACCCAGCTGACCATGCTCGACACGAAGTGGTCCAGGGCGACGCCGACCCCGATCAGCATCTGCACCTCGCCGATCAGCCGGACGGTGCCCTCGTCGCTGGTGTGGGTGTAGACCTTGGGCCAGAGGGTGCGCCGGTTCCAGTCGTCGAGGCTCTCCAGCAGCTCCGGCTTCTGGTCCAGGGTGTGCGGCCGGTCGTAGAAGGTCCGCACGGACAGCACCTGCTGCTGGTTCTCCCCGCGGAACATGAAGTACGTGCGGAAGGACTTCCAGGGCGCGACCACGTCGCCCTGCTTGTCCTCCGTGTGCTTCAGCTTCATGCGGTCGAGCAGCTGCTTGATCAGCGCCTTGTCCGGCACGACCGGGGCGGTCGGGGCCGCCGGCTGGCCGCCCTGGTTCGCGGCGGCGGGCTGCTGCCCCGCCGCCGGCTTCGCGGCCTGGTCACCCTGTTGGTCGGGCTCTGGCTTCTTCGACGCACTTCCGAAGTTCGGAATCGCGGACGGATCCATGGACACGGAGATGGTCCCTTCGTACGAGTGCGACGGACGGAGCCGGGGCGGGCTCCGGTGTGGGGGTACCTCCCTGGGCGGCCAGGGCCCGGGGAGGCTCGGGCGCTGTCCATCCTCCACCATGCCCGCCCCCGTCTGGCAACCAGGCGGGGGCGGGGCGGAGATCCGTCCGATCAGCCGGCGTCCTCGACGCCGGGGGCCGCCGGCTCGGCCCGCTCGATGCTCAGGCCGCCGTCCAGCGCCGCGTCGACCCGGACCGTGTCGCCGTCCCGCACCTCGCCGGACAGGATCCGGCGGGCCAGCGGGTCGCCGATCGAGGTCTGCACCAGTCGCCGCAGCGGCCGGGCGCCGTACGCCGGATCGTTCCCCTCGTCGGCGAGCCAGCCGAGGGCCAGCGGCGTGACGTCGAGCGTGAGTCGCCGGTCCGCGAGCCGCCGCTGCAGCGCGTCGATCTGCAGCCGGGCGATGCGGCCCAGCTCGTCGCCGCCGAGCGCCTGGAAGATCACCACGTCGTCCAGCCGGTTCAGGAACTCCGGACGGAACGCGGCGCGCACCGCCGCCAGCACCTCCTCGCGCCGCTCGTCCGGCTTCGCCAGCGGGTCGATCAGGTGCTGGCTGCCGAGGTTGGAGGTGAGCACCAGGATGGTGTTGCGGAAGTCCACGGTCCGGCCCTGGCCGTCCGTGAGCCGCCCGTCGTCCAGCACCTGGAGCAGGATGTCGAAGACGTCGTGGTGCGCCTTCTCCACCTCGTCCAGCAGCACCACCGTGTACGGACGGCGGCGCACCGCCTCGGTCAGCTGGCCGCCCTCCTCGTATCCGACGTAGCCGGGGGGCGCGCCGACCAGCCGGGCCACCGAGTGCTTCTCGCCGTACTCGCTCATGTCGATGCGGACCATGGCGCGCTCGTCGTCGAAGAGGAAGTCGGCGAGCGCCTTGGCCAGCTCGGTCTTGCCGACGCCGGTCGGGCCGAGGAAGAGGAACGAGCCGGTGGGCCGGTCCGGGTCGGCGACCCCGGCGCGGGCTCGGCGCACCGCGTCGGACACCGCGCGCACCGCCTCCGCCTGGCCGATCAGCCGGCGGCCCAGCTCCTCCTCCATCCGCAGCAGCTTCTCGGTCTCGCCCTCCAGCAGCCGCCCGGCCGGGATGCCGGTCCAGGCGGACACCACGTCGGCGATGTCGTCGGGGCCGACCTCCTCCTTGACCATGGACGGCGCGACGCCGCCCTGGGTGGCGGCCTGTTCGGCGGCCGAGGCGTCGGCCAGCTCCCGCTCCAGCGCCGGGATCTCCCCGTACAGCAGCTTGGACGCGGCCTCGAAGTCGCCGTCGCGCTGGGCGCGCTCGGCGATGCCGCGGGTCTCGTCGAGCCGCTCCTTCAGCTCGCCGACGCGGTTCAGGCTCTGCTTCTCCTTCTCCCAGCGGGCGGTGAGGCCGCGCAGCTCCTCCTCGCGGTCGGCCAGCTCGCGCCGCAGCCGGGCCAGTCGCTCCTGGGAGCCGGGGTCGGACTCGTTGGCCAGCGCCAGCTCCTCCATCTTCAGCCGGTCGACGGCGCGCTGCAGCTCGTCGATCTCGACGGGCGAGGAGTCGATCTCCATGCGCAGCCGCGAGGCGGCCTCGTCCACCAGGTCGATGGCCTTGTCGGGCAGGAAGCGGGAGGTGATGTACCGGTCGGAGAGGGCCGCGGCGGCGACCAGCGCGCTGTCCGCGATCTGCACCTTGTGGTGCGCCTCGTACCGGCCCTTCAGGCCGCGCAGGATGGCGATGGAGTCCTCGACGCTGGGCTCGGCGACCAGCACCTGCTGGAACCGGCGCTCCAGCGCGGCGTCCTTCTCGATCCGCTCCCGGTACTCGTCCAGCGTGGTGGCGCCGACCATCCGGAGCTCGCCGCGGGCCAGCATGGGCTTCAGCATGTTCCCCGCGTCCATGGCGGAGTCGCCGCCGGCGCCCGCGCCGACCACGGTGTGCAGCTCGTCGATGAAGGTGATGATCCGACCCTCGCTGCTCCTGATCTCCGCGAGGACGGCCTTCAGCCGCTCCTCGAACTCGCCGCGGTACTTGGCGCCGGCGACCATGGCGCCGAGGTCGAGCGAGACCAGCCGCTTGTTCTTCAGCGACTCGGGCACGTCGCCCTTGACGATGCGCTGCGCCAGGCCCTCGACGACGGCGGTCTTGCCGACGCCGGGCTCGCCGATCAGCACCGGGTTGTTCTTGGTGCGGCGGGAGAGCACCTGCACCACGCGGCGGATCTCGTGGTCGCGGCCGATGACCGGGTCGAGGCGGCCCTCGCGGGCGGCGGTGGTGAAGTCGGTGCCGAACTTCTCGAGCGCCTTGTACGTGCCCTCCGGATCGGGCGAGGTGACCCGCTGGCCGCCCCGGCTGGCCTGGAAGGCGGCCAGCAGCTTCCGGTCGCTGGCGCCCTGGCCGGTCAGCACCTCGGCGGTCTGGCCGCCCTTGGCGGCGAGGCCGATCAGCAGATGCTCGGTGGAGACGTACGCGTCGCCCAGCTCGGTGGCGCGCCGCGCGGCGTCGGAGAGCACGGCGAGCAGCTCGCGGTTGGGCTGGGGCTTCGCCACGGACGCGCCCTGCACCTTGGGCAGCCCGCCCAGCAGCCGTTCGGCGCCCGACCGCACGGCCGCCTGGTCCGCCTCGACGGCGGCCAGCAGGTCCTGGATGTTCTCGTTCTCCCGGCCTTCGAGCAGGGCCAGCAGCAGGTGCGACGAAGTGATGTCCGGGTGCCCGTCCCGGAGCGCGCGGTCGTTCGCCGCGCTGATCGCGTCCCGGCTCCTGTTGGTCAGCTCGGCGTTCACGTCAGCGGTACTCCTCCGTGTCCGTGGGCGTGTCGATGGGGTGCTGGATGCCCCCGCACGACCCGGCTCAAGTCTGCCACAGTCAACGTGCGATAAGTTGAGTCTATTCCACTCAAGGTGTTTCTCGCGCCGTGGTCGCGGGGTGCGTCACGTTCGTCCGATGATCAGAACAGACACCAGGGCATGCGGAACAGCCCGGGCGGGTCACGAGAACGCGAGACCGCGCGGGGTACGGGGACGTCGCCAGATGCGCCGCGGGCTGCCGCGGGCGCCGGGCTCAGCCGCCGCCGGCCTCGGCGAGGAGCGCGCGGGCCTCCTCCGGGAACGGCCGGCCGACGACGTGGCCCTGTCCGGAGCCGACGGACATCACGGCGAGCAGGGTGCCCGACTCGGCGCCCGCGTCGTAGTCCGTGAGCCAGGGGCCGCCGCTGGATCCCGCGGTCATGTCGCAGTCCTCCAGCAGCAGGCCGCCGACGTTGGGCTCCTCGGCCTCGCCCTCGGCCAGCACGTCGGTGAGGCCGGAGCAGTAGTGCAGGGACTCGCCGTCGTAGGGGTCGACGGCCGGGTAGCCGAGCACCGCGACCTCGCCGCCCTCGGGGACCGGCTCGTACGCCAGCCGGTTGGCGCCCTGCGCCTCCTGGAGGGTCTCGCCGCCGCGGGTCGCCACGGTCAGGAAGGCGTAGTCGTGCGGCAGGATCGCGTGCACGCCGCGCGAGACGTCCCAGTCCTCGGGCGTGTGGACCGCCGAGACCCGCCAGCCCTCCTGCCGGTACCGCTCCAGGTCGTGGTCGTAGTCGGGCACGAACCACGCCTCCTCGGGCGGCTTCGGGCCCTCGGGCGGCAGCACGCAGTGGGCGGCGGTGGCGACGACGCTGCCGTTCGGCGCGTCGACGACCGCGCCCGAGCAGACCCCGAGCCGGCCGCCGCCGATCTCCCAGATGATCTTGCCCACCGTCTCGACGGAGCCGTCCGCCCACGGCTCGGCCGCGCCGGCCGGCGGGGCGGCGGGCCCGAGCAGGCCGAGCGCGCAGGCGGTGGCGACCGTGACGGCCGCCGCGGACGGTGACCGGTGGGGGACTGGCTCGGCGCTCATGGCCTTTACGGTCGACGCGACACGCGGGGCTGTCCAATCGCCCTCACCCGATCGTGTGGCGGCGCGCCGCGCATCGGCGTGCGGCACCGGCGCGGCCACATGGCAAAAATGTGGCAATCGGATATCCCACGCGCATTGACTCCGTCACCCCAGCATCAGCATGCTCATGCCCATCTCATGCCCTCTCATGGCGATCTGATCCGGAGGCACCCTTGCGAGGAGCGTCCAGACCCACCCCACAGACCCGCCGGACCGTGCTGCGCGCCGCCACGGCCGGCGCGGCCGTCGCCGCGGCCGTTCCGTTGCTGCCCACCGGCGCCGCGGCCGCCGACGCCACCACCGACACCCGGACCGACACCCGGACCGGCGTCCCGACCGGCGACGCCGGCGACGCGACGCTGCAGGCCGCGTTCGCCGAGGCCGCCGAACGCTACGGCGTACCGCCGCACGTGCTGCTCGGCGTCTCCTACCTGGCGTCCCGCTGGGACGCGCACGGCGGCGCGGCCAGCGTGTCCGGCGGCTACGGCCCGATGCACCTCACCGACGCGGCGACCGCGCTGGCCGCGTCCGGATCGTCCGCCGGCCACCACGCCGACACCACGGAGGACCCGCGCGGCGACGCGGCCCGGCCGCTGGCGTCCCGGAGCCGGGCGGCTACCCGGGCCGTGGCCGCGGGGGCCACGGCGGTCGCCGCCGTCGAACTCCCGGCGGCGCTGCGCACCCTGGACCGCGCCGCCGCCCTCACCGGCCTGTCCCCCGCCGAGCTGCGGGCCAGCAGCGCGGCCAACGTGGCGGGCGGCGCCGCGCTGCTGGCCGAGACCCAACGCTCCCTCGGACAGCCGCTGAGCGACGATCCGGCCGACTGGTACGGCGCCGTGGCCGGCTACCCGGCGACGGACAGCCAGCGAGCCGCCGAGGTGTTCGCCGACGAGGTCTACGCCGTGATCAACGCCGGCGAGCGGCGGACCACGGACGAGGGTCAGCGGGTGGTGCTGGAACCGCTGGCCGTCACCCCGCGGACCGGGACCGCGCGCGCGCTCGGCCTGCCGGAGCCCGCCCGCGACCCCGACGTGGAGGCCCCGCCGTCGGTGTCCTGCGAGTGGCTGCCCGCGCCGTACCAGGAGTTCGGCGACGGCGACTACGGCAACCACGACAAGGCGAACCGTCCCGAGTCGCAGCAGGTCGACTACATCGTCGTGCACGACACGGAGGCCACCTGGCAGACCACCCTGGAGCTGGTGCAGGACCCGGAGTACGTGTCCTGGCACTACAGCCTGCGCTCCTCCGACGGCCACATCGCGCAGCACCTGGCGACCCGCGACGTGGGCTGGCACGCCGGCAACTGGTACGTCAACGCCAAGTCGATCGGCCTGGAGCACGAGGGCTTCCTGACCGACCCCGACGCCTGGTACACGGAGGCGATGTACCGCGCCTCGGCGAAGCTGGTGCGCTACCTGGCCAGGAAGTACGACATCCCGCTGGACCGGCACCACATCCTCGGCCACGACCAGGTGCAGGGCACCACCACCGCCGGCATCCCCGGGATGCACACCGACCCGGGCCCGTACTGGGACTGGGTGCACTACTTCGACCTGCTCGGCGCCCCCCTGCGGCCCACCGGGGGACGGCGCTCGGGCCTGGTGACCATCGCGCCCGACTACGACCGCCACACCCCCGAGTACACGGCCTGCGTGCCCGAACAGCCCGACGCGGCCTGCGCCCCGCACGGCTCCAGCGCCGTGCGGCTGCACACCGCACCCGCGCACGACGCGCCGCTGGTCCGCGACGTCGGGACCCACCCGGACGGGGACGGCGAGTCCGGCACCGGCGTCAACGACGTGGGCGCCCGGGCCACGGCGGGCATGCGGTTCGCGGTGGCGGACCGGCGGGGCGACTGGACGGCCATCTGGTACCTCGGCCAGCGGGCGTGGTTCCACGATCCGGCGGACGCGCCGACCGCGCTGCCCGCCGAGGGCTGGGTCGTCACCGGAAAGCGCGGCGCCACGACCATCCCGGTCTACGGCCGCGCCTACCCGGAGGCGGCCGCGTACCCGGAGGGAATCCCGGTGCAGACGGTGAGCCCGCTGGTCTACGAGATCCCGGCCGACCAGCGGTACTCGCTCGGCCTGCGCACCCCGAGCGAGTACTACTGGGCCGTCACCTTCGACCCGACGAACCACCAGGTGGTGCGCGGCGAGGAGTACTTCCAGATCCAGCTGGGACACCGCATCGGCTTCGTCCGCGCCGCCGACGTGCGGGTGCGCTGGGCCGGCTGACGGCCGCGCGAACCCGGTGTCCGGCCCGGCCACTCCGGGTCCGGGCGCCGGGTGCCGCCCCGGCCAACTGGGCGTTAGGCTGCGGTCGATGCGCCGTCAGCTCCGCGAGACCCCGTCGTTCGCCGCCCCGCCGCCGGCCCTGCTCGGCGCGGCCGCGCTGGCCGCCGCGCTGCTCCTCGCGCTGATGCTCACCGTGGCCGTCCGCGGCGGCGACCCGTTCGCCCTGGACACCTCGCTGCACACCTGGGCGGTGGACTGGCGCACGCCGACCAGGAACGACGTGTTCCGGGTGGTCACCGACAGCGGGGACGACGTCCCGCCGATGCTGCTGGCGGCGGCCGCGGCGGTGCTGTACGTGCGCGGGCGGCGCTGGTGGCTGGCCGCGCTGGCCGGGGTGCTGGCGCTGACGCTGGCCCAACTGCTGCGGTTCGGCCTGGTCAACCTGCTGGGCCGGCCCCGGCCGCCGCGCGCCGAGATGCTCGCGGACCCCAGCACCCCGTCGATGCCGTCGGGACACACCAGCACCTCGGCGCTGGTCGCCATCGGCGTCGCGGTCGTGCTGCTGCCGTACTGCCACCACGTCGCGACCCGGGCGCTGGCCGTGGCGGTGCCGCTGGCCTACGCGGTGTCCGTCGGCTTCAGCCGGGTCTACCTCGGCGTGCACTGGGCCACCGACGTGCTGGCCGGCTGGTGCTACGCCACCGCGGTCTGCTGCCTCGCGCTGCCGGCCCTGGGCGGGGCGCTGCGCCGGCTGACCGGCGATCCGGACCGCCCGGGCGAGCCGGGCGGACCCGGCGAGTCCCAGGCGCCCACCCGCTGGTTGTGAGCCTGAGGGCCACCACCTGAGGGCTACCAGATGGTCGTGAAGCCGAGCCGCAGCCGCTCCTCGTCCGTGACGTCGGTGGCGCCGGCGCGGACCCGGTCGATCTCGTCGGCGGTCAGCGCCCGGCCGTAGATCCGCACGTCGTCCAGGCCGCCGTGGAACAGCTCGGCGTAGTCGGGGCGGGCGCCGAGGTGGATGGTCCACACGCCGCTCGGCGAGATGTCGCCCGCCGGCGCGGCGGCGCTCACCGGCTGCCCGCCGTCCACCACCAGCGACAGCCGGCCGTCATCGCGGCTGAACACCACGTGGTGCCAGGCGTTGTCGTTGTAGGCCTGGGAGGTGCTCACCGAGGCGGAGCCCGAACCGGTGTCGATGGCGGCGCGGATGCGGTCCTCCGCGGGCTCCGCCCGCAACCAGAACTGCTGGTCCCCCGCGCCCTGGCCGTAGCCCCAGAGGATGGGATGCGCCCCGCCGTCGTCCCCGTACCTGAACCACGCGGCGACGGAGAAGTCGCCCGCGCCCAGGTCCAGGCTGGCGGGGCAGTTGATCAGCCGCAGGTAGTCGTCCTCGCCGTCCGGGTCGCCCGTGCCGCCGAGCAGGATGGCCGAGCCCGAGCCGCGCGAGCCGAGCTCGGCGCCGCCGTGCACCACCGCGTGGTTGCCGTTGCCGCTGCTGTCGCTGGTGCGCGGGAAGCGCAGCTCGGTCTCGCCCTCGTCGAGCTCGGACTCGCTGAACGCGGTGAAGTTCATGGTGCCGTGCGAGCTGCCCTCGCCGGTCTCGTAGAGCAGCCCGATGTCGCCGTTCTCCAGCAGCGTCAGGTCGGAGTAGCCGGCCCGTTCCGGGTGGATCACGGTCCCGGAGGTCTCCCAGGTCGCGCCGTCGTCGTGGGAGGAGCGGATCGACATGACCCGCCGGTCGGGGACCGCCTCCAGGCCCGGCCGGGCCGGGGCGGAGAACAGCATCCTGTCCCCCAGCGAGAGCAACGAGCCGGAGACCGGCGGGGTGTCGAGGTTCGGGATCGGGGTGAAGCCCGCGGCGGTGAAGCTGGCGCCGCCGTCCAGGCTGGACGCGGCCAGCCGGTGGTCCCTGGTGCCGCAGGTCTGGGCGGCCCGGGCGTTGACGTACAGCGAGCCGTCGGCCCTTTCGGCGACCGTGAGTTCGCCCGGGTTCGCGGTGGGGTCCGTGGTGTCGTACACGGCGCCCAGCTCCCAGGTCAGGCCTCCGTCGTCGCTGTGGTAGAGCTGCGCGCCCGACCGGCCGTCGCTGGTGTCGTGGTCACCCGGCACGATGAGGCGTCCGGCGTGCTCCCCGTGCCGGAGCTGAATGCCGTGGCCGGGACCGGTGGAGACCCAGGTCCAGGTGTCCGGTTTGAGGTCGGCGAGATCCTCGCCGTCCTCCCAGTCCTGGCCGTCGTCGGTGCTGAACACGGCGTGCAGGCTGCGCGGTCCGCGCACCCGGTCGTCGCCCTGCTGGGTCCAGGTGTTGTAGGCGAAGAGCAGGGAGATCCGCCCGCTGTCCGCGTCCACCACCGGCACGGGATTGCCGAAGCCGCCGTTGTCGCCGGCGCCGCGGAGCACGTCGATCGGCCCCCAGGTGCGGCCGCCGTCGGTGGAACGCCGCAGCACCAGGTCGATGTTGCCGACGTCCGAGCAGTCCGTGACGCGGCCCTCGGCGAACGCGAGCAGCGTGCCGTCGTTGGTGGTGACGATGGCCGGGATCCGGTAGCAGGCGTAGCCGCCCTCGTGGTGCACGTACGGCTGGCTGATCGCGTCGTCCGGCGGCGCGGCCTCGGCAGGTCGCGCGGTCGGTCCGGCCACCACCCAGCAGGCGCCGACGAGCAGCGCCAGCACCATCGCCCCGAGCCGCGCACGGCCCGTCCCTCGCAGCATCCTCAGCACGCTGCCCGAGGCTACGGGCGGCTCCGTGGGCACACCAGACGCGGCGTCAGTTTCGGCGTGATCGCGTCAGTACCGCGTCCGCCGGGTGCCGCCGGTGGTAATCCCCGGCAAACGCCCGGCGAACGCCCGGGGTCAGAGCTCCTCGAACGGTGGGGCGTAGCGGAACGGGCCGCGCGGGGCGGGCAGGTGGGTGGCCAGCCGGCGGGCCTGGAAGTACTCGCCCCAGCCGGGGTCGGGCGAGACGACGCCGAGCTCCGCGGCCGGCCGGAAACCGTAGCGGCCGTAGTACTCGGGGCTGCCGAGCAGCGCCACCAGCGGCTCGTCGAGCGCCTCGGCGGCGCCGAGCACGGCGTGCACCAGGGCCAGGCCGACGCCCCGGCGCTGCCGGTCGGGCCGCACGCTCAGCGGCCCGAGGCCCAGCACCGGCACGTCCCCGACGTGTCCGCGGGTGCACACCACATGCCCGACCACCTCGGGGGCCGGGCCCGCCGCCGGCGCGGGGTCCGTGGCGACGAGCGACAGCGCGGCGAGCCAGCCGTCGCAGGCGCGCAGCCGGTCGAGCAGGTCGGCCTCCAGCGGCCGGCCGAAGGCCGCCTCGGCCACGGCGCGGACGGCGGGCGGGTCGGCGTGGGTCTCCCGGCGGACGATCATCGGCCCAGTATGGGGAGACGGCCCCGGGCGGACCACCGACTTTCCGCGGCTCGTGGGGACAGCGCCGCGCGCCGCCCCCGGACTCCCGGCCGTCTCAACGGAGCTGGGGCAGTTCCACGGCGAGGTCGTCCAGGCCGAGCGAGCCCAACGAGAGCGCCGCCATGTGCCAGGACTTCAGGTCGAACTCCTCGCCGCGCCGGCCCGCCGCCGCGCGCGCCGCCTCGCGGCCCGCCACCCAGGCCCGTTCGCCCAGCTTGTAGCTGATGGCCTGGCCGGGCATGCCGAGGTAGCGCACCAGCTCGGACCGCGAGTACTCCTCGTCGTGCCCGGTGTGCGTCATGAAGAAGTCCAGCGCCAGCTCCGGCGTCCACAGCTCGCCCGGGTGGAAGCTCTCGCCCTCCGGGATCCGCAGCCCCACGTGCATGCCGATGTCGATGATCACCCGGACCGCGCGCAGCATCTGGGCGGACAGGTAGCCGAGCCGCCGGCCCGGGTCCGTCAGGTAGCCGAGCTCGTCCATCAGCCGCTCCGCGTACAGCGCCCAGCCCTCCCCCGAGGCGCTGACCGAGCCGATGCTGGCCTGGTAGCGGGACAGCTGGTCCTGCACGTACACCCAGTGGGCCAGCTGGAGATGGTGTCCGGGAACGCCCTCGTGGTACCAGGTGGAGACGAGGTGCCAGACCGGGAAGCGGGTGGCGCCCATGGTCGGCAGCCAGGTGCGCCCCGGCCGGGAGAAGTCCAGGGAGGGTCGGGTGTAGTACGGGGCCGCCGCGCTGCCGGGCGGGGCGATCATCGCCTCCACGTGCCGCAGCGGCTCGGCGATGTCGAAGTGCCGGCCGCCCAGTTCGTCGATCGCCTGGTCCATCAGCTCCTGCAACCAGCCCCGGATCGCCGCCTCGCCCTCGACGGCCTCGCCGTGCTCCTCCAGGTGGCGCATGGCGGCCAGCGGCGACTCGCCGGGCAGCACCCGGTCGGCGGCCTCCCGCATCTCCGCCGCCAGCCGGTGGTACTCCTCCCAGCCGAACGCGTAGGCGTCCGCCAGGTCCAGGTCGGCGCCCGTCCACTGGCGGGCGCCGAGCAGGTAGCGCTCGCGCCCCACGGCGTCGGGGGCGTCGGCCACCACGGGCGAGGCCAGGTAGTGCCCGCGCAGGAAGTCGCGGATCTCCGCGAGCCCCTCGGTGGCCACCCCGGCCGCCGCGTCGAGTTCGGCGCGCAGCGCGTCCGGGGCGGAGGAGGCGAAGTCCCGGTACCAGTCGGCGGCCAACCAGGTGTCGAGCTGGCCCGCCACGGTCTCGGCCTGACGCGCCGCGGCGGGCAGGCCGCGGGTCAGGCCCTCGTCCAGCGAGGCCAGGTAGCCGCGCGCGGCGCCGGGCACGTTGCGCATCCGGCGGCCGATGACGGCCCAGTCGTCGGCGGTCTCGGTCGGCATCAGCAGGAAGACCGAGCGGAGCTGCTGCACGGGGGAGAAGAGGTTGCTGACCAGCCGGAGGTGCTCGCCCGCGGCGTCCAGGTCGAGGGCCGCGGTCAGCCGCTCGCGCAGCAGGCGTGCGGCGCGACGCTCCGCCACCGGCAGCTCGTCGGGGGATCCCACCGCGTCCAGTTCGGCGAGCGTCGCGCGCTGGGCCGCGGCCACGGCGGCACGGCCGTCGGGGGAGTAGTCGGGGAGTGCGTCCTGGCCTGGGCGGTTACCGAGCTGGGTGGCGACGGTGGGCTCGAGGTCTGAGAGGG
Source organism: Streptomyces sp. B6B3 (assembly GCF_039871525.1). Classification (NCBI taxonomy): domain Bacteria; kingdom Bacillati; phylum Actinomycetota; class Actinomycetes; order Kitasatosporales; family Streptomycetaceae; genus Streptomyces; species Streptomyces sp. B6B3. Next base: position 133,276 of record NZ_JBDPLU010000005.1, read on the forward strand.
TTTCGACGTAGGCGTCGGCTATCTGGCGTGGAGTGGTTGGATGGCCGGGATCGATGTTTTGCATCGCGTAATCCTCATACAGTCTTTTGATTGAAGGAAGTACCGGTTGTTCGACGAGCTCATCGGTCGGGAGCACGCCGTCGGGGCGCTGCGGGCCCATGTCGAGCGGGCCGTGGCCAGTCACGGCGGGCTGGTGCTCGTCACCGGGGAGGCGGGCATCGGCAAGACCACTCTGGTCACCCGCGCCGCCGAGGAGGCCAGGCGGCTGGGGGCGCTGGTGCTGGGCGGGGCCTGCTGGGACGCCGAGAACGCGCCCGGCTACTGGCCCTGGGTGCAGGTGGTCCGCGCGATGCGCCGCTCGGCGGACGCCGACGCGTGGGCCGAGGCCCGCGAGGAGGCGGGCGACGCGCTCGGCGTGCTGCTGGGCGAGGCGCCGACCGGCGACGGCGCGGGTGGGCCGGAGGGCTCCCGCGGCACCGACGGCACCGACGGCGACCAGAACTTCGAGCTCTCCGACGCGGTGACCACGCTGCTGGTCACCGCCTCGCACCGGCGGCCCGTGGTGGTGGTGCTCGACGACCTGCACTGGGCGGACGCCGCCTCGCTGCGGCTGCTGCGCTTCGTGGCCCAGCACACGTGGTTCGAACGGCTGCTCCTGGTCGGCACCTACCGCGCGGAGGACGAGGCCCACCGGGAGGGACCCGCCACCGCGCTCGGCCCCCGGGCCACCACCATCAGCCTCGCCGGTCTGGAACCGGCGGAGGTCGGCGCGTTGATGGCGCGCACCACCGGCCACGAGCCGGACCCGGCCCTGGTCGCCGAGGTGCACCGGCGCACCGGCGGCAACCCGTTCTTCGTCGAGCAGACCTCCCGGCTGTGGCAGAGCGGGGGCGCGGTCGCCGCCATTCCGCCCGGCGTGCGGGACGCGGTGCGCCGGCGCCTGCGGCTGCTGCCCGAGCCCGTGGCGGGACTGCTGACCGGGGCGGCCGTGCTCGGCCGGGAGTTCCACCGGCAGTTGCTCGCGGCCGCGGAGCGGGTGCCGGTACCCGAGGCCGACCGGCTGCTCGACCAGGCGGCGGCCGCACGGCTGGTGACGCCGCTCGGCGCCGGACGATTCGCCTTCGCACACGATCTGGTACGCGAGACGCTCTACGAGGAGCTGGCCCCCGACCGGGTCGCGGAGCGGCACGCCGCCGTGGTGCGCGCCCTGGACCGTCAGCCGGGGCTGGCCGCCAGGATCGGCGTGCTGCCGGCCGAACTGGCCCACCACGCCCATCTGGCCGACCGTGCGCTGCCGCCGGCCCGGGCCCTGGAGCTGCTCCGCGAGGCGGCCACGGATGCCACGGGCCGGATGGCGTTCGAGGAGGCCACGGGGCACCTGCGCCGGGCCTACGAGCTGGCCGCCGCGGTGGATCCCCGGCGCCGGGTGACGACCGGACTGATCCTCGGGCAGCAGCTGATGCACGGCGGCGGCGAGGCCACGCGGGCCGAGGCGTGGACGCTGATGCACGAGGTGGTGTCCGAGGCGCGGGCGCTGGACGACCCGGAACTGCTCGCCCGGGTGGCGCTCTCGCTGTACCAGACGGACTCCTGGATCGGCCACGGATCCGGGCCCGGTGAGCTGACCACCGAGGTGCTGCGGGAGGCCATCGAGCGGCTGGCCCCGGGAGACGCCCCCGCCGGAGCCGGGCCGGTGCCGGGCGCGTCCGTGCACCAGCTGGTCCGCCAGCTGACCGTGCGCAGCGCGGTGTTGGCCCGGCGGAGCGCGGACGACGACGCGCTCGGCTTCAGCCTCGCCGCCCGGCACGACGCGCTGTGGGGCCTGGGCACGGCGGCGGAGCGGGCGGCACTCACCGCCGAGATGGTCGAGGTGGCGCGGCGCACCGACGACGCGGAGCTGGAGCACTTCGGCATGTCGCTGCGCTGGGTGGCGCTGCTGGAGCTGGGCGATCCCGGCTACCAGCGGCAGTTCGCGGCGTTCGTGGCACGGGTCGAGACGCTCGGCGTCCCGCGTTTCCACTTCTCCGCGGTGATCGACCGATGCATCATCGCGACGCTCCAGGGGCGGCTGGCGGAGGCGGACGAGCTGCAGCGGCGAGCCATGGAGCTGGGGCACGAGGAGGAGGGTCACCACGAGCACTTCACGGCGTTCTCGCTGCATCTGCGGTGGGCGATCCTGCTGTTGACCGGCCGGTTCGAGGAGCTCGGCGAGCTGCACGCCTCACTGACCACGAAGCGGTATCCGCATCCCGAGCTGATCGCCGGCCTGACCGCCGCCCGGCGCGGCGACACGGCGACGCTGCTCCGGGTGCACGACGACCTGGCGGGGCGGGCCGAGGAGCTGCCGCGCAGCGTGCGACCGATGTGGCTGCGGCTCCAGGCGCAGGCCGCGGCGGCGTCGCGGGACCCGGTGCTGTGCGCGCGGGCCCGGGCGGCGCTGGAACCGTTCGCCGGGCTGTGGGCGGTGTCGATGTGGGGCTTCGACGTCGGCGGGCCGATCTCGCTGTGGACGGCGCTGCTGGACGCGGCCGAGGAGCGGTGGGACGCGGCGATCGAGGGCTTCACCGCGGCGGCCCGTTCGGCGGACCTGCTGCGGGCCCGGCCCTGGGCGTTGATCGCCCGGGGTCATCTCAGCGACGCGCTCGCCGCGCGGGCCGGGCCCGGCGACGCGGAGGCCGCGACGGCCCTGCGCAACGAGGTCACCCGCGAGTCCGCCGCGCTGGGCGTCCCACCCGACACCCTCCGGCTTCCCGCCGGACCCTCGCCGACGGCACCCCGACCCTGGAACGCGCCCGGCCCCGGGCGGCCCGGGGAGCCCCATGCGGACCGGCCGCGCCCCGGAGCCGCCGCCGGCGGCCCGCTCCCGATCGACCGAGCGAAGCCGGAGACGGGCCCCGGGGCCCCGGCCCGGGACGGTCACCAAGGGGATCGGCCGGCCGACACGCACGGCCGGCGGGCCGAGCGACCAGAGCCGGAGGCCCGAGGGCCGGAGCCAGAGGCCGGCTCCGGGGCCCCGGCCGGGGACGGTCACGAGGGCGACCGGCCAGCCGACGGCCAGCGGGCGGAACGGCTGGGGCCGGGTGCCGGCCCCGGGGCTACCGGCTCGGGGGGAGGCACGGCCTCGCCCGGCAAGGGCAACGTGTTCCGGTTCGACGGGGCGGTGTGGGTCCTGACGTTCGCCGGGCGGACCGTGCACCTGCCGGACGCCAAGGGGCTCCGCGACCTGCGGTATCTGCTCGGGCGGCCGGGAACGGACGTGCCGGCGACGGAGCTGGCCCACCCGGAGGGCGGCGCCGAGGCCGTCGCCGCCCACGCGATGGGCGGCGACCCCGTGCTCGACGACGAGGCCAGGGCCCGCTACCGGCGCCATCTCGCCCGGTTGGACGAGGAGATCGAGCGGGCCGACGCGCTGGGTCAGGACGACCGCGCGGCCGGGCTCGACCGGGAGCGCGCCGCGCTGCTGGACGAGCTGCGCGCCGCCGCCGGCCTGGGCGGGCGGGCCCGCCGGCTGGGCGACGAGGCGGAGCGCGCCCGGAAGGCGGTGACCGCCAGGATCCGGGACACGCTCCGCCGTCTCGACCAGCACCATCCGGAGCTGGCCGGCCATCTGCGGGGCTCCGTCACCACCGGCGCCCGGTGCGCCTACCGCCCGCCCGACCGGGACGCCGCGCCCTGGACGCTCTGACGTCGGCTCCGGGAGCCGGGCTCCGAGAGCCGGCTACTTGCGGTTGTAGAGCCGCATGGTGAGCGTGCCGAAGACGGCCACCAGCACCGCGCCGGCCACCAGCACCCAGCCGACCTCGCCGGCGTCCACGTCGCCCTCCATCAGGCTGCGCACCGCCGCCACCAGGTGGGTCACCGGGTTGACGTCGACGAACGCCTGCAACCAGCCGGGCATCGTCTCCGGCTCGACCAGGATGTTGCTCAGGAAGGTCAGCGGGAACAGCACCATCATGCTGACGCCCATCACCGACTTCTCCGAGCGAAGCAGCAGACCGAACATGGTCCACACCCAGGAGAAGGCGAAGGAGAAGGCGACCAGCAGCAGGATCCCGGCGGCCACGCCCAGCGGCCCGCCGTCCGGCCGGTACCCCATCACCAGGCCGACGACGAGGATCACCACGGAGGCCATCGAGTACCGGAAGGCGTCGCCCAGCAGGTACCCGACCATCGCCGAGGGCCGCCACACCGGCAGCGTGCGGAACCGGTCGAAGACGCCCTTCTCGATGTCGGTGTTGACCGCCACCCCGGTGTACATGGTGGTCATCACGACGCTCATCACCATGATCCCGGGGAGCAGGAACTGCAGGTACTCGGTCGTCGAACCGGCCAGCGCACCACCGAACAGGTAGGTGAACATCAGCGTCATCATGATCGGGAAGACGGTGACGTCGAAGAGCTGCTCGGGCACGTGCTTGATCTTCAGCATCGCCCGCCACCCGAAGGTCACGCAGGCGGACAACGCGCTGGGGCGGGACGGCCGCTGGCCCGGGGCCAGCACGGCCTGGATCGTCTCCACCTCGGGGACGTAGGCGTCGGCGGCCTCGCCCGCGTCCTGGTCCTTCTTCGTGGTCGTCGCGGTGGTCATGCCACGGCCTCCTTCTCGCCGCTCGTCTGATCGCTGTCCGTGCCGTCGAGCGCGCCGCCGTCGGCGGCCCCGTCCGTGCCGTCTCCCGTGCCGTCGCTCCCGCCGGTCTTCTTGCCGGTCAGGGCCAGGAACACCTCGTCCAGGCTGGGCTGCCCCAGGGAGAAGTCGTCGACGGTGATGCCGTGGTGGGCCAGCTCGGCCAGGGCCCGGGAGGCCCGCTCGGCCGCGCCGGCGTCGCCCCCGCCGTTGCCCATGACCCGCGCGGTGAGCGCCACCGGGTCGGCGTCCAGCTGCACGGCGGTGCCCAGCGCCTCGGCGAGGAGCCGGCGCGCCTCGGGACGGTGCTCCGGGTCGCGCAGCCGCACGTGGACGGCGCCCGATCCGATCGAGGACTTCAGCTGTCCCGGCGTGCCCTCGGCGATGACCCTGCCGGCGTCGATGACGGCTATCCGCCCGGCCAGCCGGTCCGCCTCGTCCAGGTACTGGGTGGTCAGCAGCACGGTCGTGCCCTGCGCCACCACGGCCCGGATGATGTCCCAGACCTGGTTCCTGCTGCGCGGGTCGAGGCCGGTGGTGGGCTCGTCGAGGAACAGCAGGTCGGGGGTGCTCAGCAGGCTGGCGGCGATGTCGATCCGGCGCCGCATGCCCCCCGAGTAGTTCTTCACCTGGCGGGTCGCCGCGTCGGTCAGGCCGAACGCCTCCAGCAGCGCGGACGCCCGGTCCCTTGCCGCCGGCTTGGAGTAGCCGAGCAACCTGGCCAGCAGCACGAGGTTCTCCGTGCCGGTCAGGTCCTCGTCCACCGAGGCGTACTGGCCGGTCAGGCTCACCCTGGCGCGGACCGCGTCGGCCTCGCGGAGCACGTCGTGGCCGAAGACGCGGGCCTCGCCGTCGTCCGGCCGGAGCAGCGTGGCCAGCATCCTGACCGTGGTCGTCTTGCCCGCGCCGTTGGGGCCGAGCACCCCGTAGACCGTGCCGGCCGGCACCACGAGATCCACGCCGTCGACGGCGCGGTTGTCGCCGAACACCTTGACGAGACCCGACGTCTCGATCGCCGGCCCGCTCTGCTTGGTACTCATCCCCTCATCTCTCCTCTGTCTCTTTTCCTCGTTCTTCCGCGGTTCTTTCCTCGGTCGAGGCACGGCATCAAAGTCGTCTACTGATAGGACCGGCGTCGCGGCGAAAACTAAGCGACGTACGGGCGGCGACTTCGCGCCTCCCGCAACGCCACCCCCCACCAGCCGAGTTCGTCGAGGAGCGCGGTGGCCGCGTGGCCCAGGCCCTCCGGGAGGGTCTGCTCCGCGCCCCCGGCCAGCAGGTCGAGGCTCACGCCGTCCCGCATCGTCACGGTGTGCAGCTCCGTGAAGACCGAGCGCAGCGCCTCGACCGCGTACAGCCCGTGCGAGTTGCTGCCGTACGAGACGAAGCCGACCGGCTTGGCGTGCCACTCCTCGTACGCGTAGTCGATGGCCTGCTTCAACGAGGCCGGATAGCCGCGGTTGTACTCGGGCGTCACCACGACGAACGCCTCGGCCCGCGCCACGGCGTCGGTGAACCTCAGCATCTCGGGCGTCGGCTCGGTCGGATGTCGGGACGGGAAGTCGAACTCGACGAGGTCGAGTACGTCCACCTCCACGTCCGGCCGGATCCGCGCCCGTTCGACGAACCAGGCCGCTATCCGGTCGCCGACCCGGCCCGGCCGCGTGCTCCCGACGATCACCCCAAGACGCAACGGCTGCAACGCCGCCCACCTCCTCTCACCCGTCAGGCGCGAGACGCGGGCGAGCGCCCGCCAGATCGGATCTGGCGGGCGCTCGCGCGGCGACGGCAGAGCGGTCAGGCGCCGGACCGGTGCCGGCGCAGCCGTTCGGCCAGCGGCAGCGGCGGCTCGTCCAGGCCCGTGGACGAGCCGCTCGCCAGGTGCGCGCACCTGCCCCGGCAGGCGAGCAGTTGCCTGCCCTCGTGGTGGGCGGAGACCACCGCGTCCGACCGCCGCGGGTCCCGGAGGTCGGTGCCGCAGATGACGCAGGACAGGCCGGCCGCCATGTCCGCGGTCGGCTCGTAGCGGTGACGGTTGCGCCTGAAGATCGAGTCCGGTGAGTACATGCTGCCCACATCCTGCTCTGTCACGAAGAAGGTGCCGGGCTGGTCCCGGCGGTCACGTACGGGAGGCGGGGCACGAGCGGGGAACGCGAGGCGTCGCCGCGGGGGTCCGCCCCCGGCCCGGATCCCGTGGCTCCGGCTAGCCGTTCTCCGAGAGCGACGCCGGATCGGATGCCAGCATGCGAGGAACGCTCGGTACGGCCACCGTACCCTCACGCCCGGTTTCGGGGCGCACGCCCGGGGGCAGGTCAGGCGGGCCCGCGCGACCGGAGTCACCGCCACACTTCTCGCTCGAACGGGGGCGAGGTACCGTGAAGTGATACGAGGCGGACGCTCCTCCGCCCGGCGTTCGCCGCATCGCGATTCACACGCTGTCTCCCGACCGGACGTCCGTCCCACTCCGGTGCCCGGCCGCTCGCGTTTCCGGCACCGATCCCGGCTCGAAGGAGACCGACGTGACCTCCGAAACCGTCATCACGCAGATCCCGCCCGATCGCGACGGGACGCCCGACCCGGCGCCCGGGCGTCGGGGCAGCGACTACGCCGTGCTGTCCCGCAGGGTGCGGAAGACCGGGCTGCTGGAGCGGCGGCGCGGATACTACTCCGCGAAGGTGGCGGTGAACCTGCTGCTGCTGGCGGCCGGCTGGACGGCCTTCGCCCTGATCGGGTCCTCCTGGTGGCAGCTCGGCATCGCCGCGTTCCTCGGCGTGATGTTCACCCAGACCGCCTTCATCGGGCACGACGCGGGTCACCAGCAGATCGCCGCCTCGAAACGGGTCAACGGCCTCCTCGGCCGCCTGCACGGCAACCTGCTGGTCGGGCTCAGCTACGGCTGGTGGATCTCCAAGCACAACCGGCACCACGCCCATCCGAACCAGGTCGATCGGGATCCCGACATCGCGGACGGTGCCATCGCCTTCACCGAGGAACAGGCCGGTCGTCGCCGGGGAGCGTACGCGTGGCTGGCCCGACACCAGGCCTGGCTGTTCTTCCCCCTGCTGCTGCTGGAGGGGTTCAACCTGCACGTCGCCAGCATCCGCACCCTGCTCCGGCGCGGTGGGGTCTCCACGGGGACCAGGCTCGCCGAGGCCGGTCTGCTCGTGGCCCATCTCGGCGGCTATCTGACCGCCCTGTTCTGGGTGTTGTCGCCGCTCCAGGCCGTCTGCTTCCTGCTCGTGCAGCAGGGTCTGTTCGGGCTGTACATGGGATGTTCCTTCGCCCCGAACCACAAGGGGATGCCGATGTTCGCCAAGGACGACAAGATCGACTTCCTCCGGCGACAGGTGCTCACCTCGCGGAACATCCGGGGCCGCCGCCTGACCGACTTCGTGCTCGGCGGGCTGAACTACCAGATAGAGCACCATCTGTTCCCGTCCATGCCGCGGCCGAACCTGCGGCGTGCCCAGGAGGTCGTGCGGGCGTTCTGCGCCGAGCACCGCATCGCGTACCACGAGACCGGGCTGTTCCACTCCTACGCCCAGGTGCTGCGGCACCTCCACACGGTCGGCGGACCGCTGCGGCCCGAGTTGGAGTACTAGCGCGACCGCGTGTTCGACGGGCCGTTGCGGCCGGGGAGTACAGTTGACATGTCGAGAGTCCCTCGCATGTTGGCGTCCCGCCGGCGTCGTTCTCGATCGAACCGCGACACCCGGGCCCAGGCCCGGAGACGGTCATGTCATGGCCGAAGCCACGGATCAGACGACCTCACCACCTCCTCGACGGTCCTCACGCCTCTCACCACGGCGGCGCCTCGCGCACACCGACCGATCGCGCCTGCCAGGCCCGCGGACAGCGGCCCGTCGTCAGCGGCCCCACTCGACACGCGAAGGACCAGGACCATGACGGCTCCACATCCCGGACCACACGACTTCGACGCGGCGCCGACGCACACGGCGGCGGCCCGGAACACCCCGGGCCTCGCGCGCCACGGAGGCCCGTTCGGCCGCCGTCGAAGGCGAGGCGTCCGCGACACGTGCCCCACGTTGGGGGTCTTCCGGCACGACGGGGCCCGCCGGACGCTGGTGACCCTGACCGGCGAGATCGACCTGGTGTCCGCACCGCCCCTGCGCGAGGAGCTCCAGCGCTGTCTCCTCGACGGCTACCGCACCGTGGACGTCGACCTGCGGGCCGTCACCTTCTGCGACTGCAGTGGCGTCAACGCGTTCCTCGCCGCCGCTCACCACACGGCGTCCGCCGGCGGGTCGTTGCGGCTGCGGTACCCCTCAGCCGCGCTGACCAGGTTGTTCGCGCTGACCGGCACCAGCTTCCTCGTCGCCGACGATCCCTCCGCCCGACGCCGGACCGGCCTCCCGCCCCCGGCGACCGCGGCATCGGACGGTGCGCCGTGACCCCCGGTCCCCGGTCGAGGCCGCCGCAGCGCCCGGTGCACGCACCGGGCAGGCTGTCGACCGCGCGGCTGCGCCCGCTGAACCGCCGGCAGGCCGAGGAGATGCGGGACGACCTGGCCGATCTCTACGTGCAGTGCACCGGCACCGGCACCGCGCCCGCGCACGCGCACGCGTACCGCGGTCGGGAGCGGTTCCTGCACCGGCTCGCCGGAGACCTCAGGCAGCCGGGGTTCGGCATGATCGTGGCCGAGACGACCGCCCTGGCGGGCTACGTCTTCGGGTTCTCCGTGGGACGCGAGGGCACCTGGTGGCGCGGCTTCCACGGCTCTCCGCCGCAGGTCGTCGAACGCCTCACCGCGGCCGGTCAGGTCTTCGCGGTCACGGCCATCGTCGTCCACCCCCACGAGCGCGACCGCGGACTCAGCGGCCGGCTCCAGCGGCGGCTGCTCGCCGACCACCACGCCGCGCTCGGCGCCACCCTGCTGGCCCGCGTCGACGACGACGCCTACAGCGGTTTCACCGCCCTGGGCTGGCACCAGATCGGCGAGGTCCACCGGCCGTTCGGCCCCGCCGTGCTCAGGGCGCTGGTGCTGCCGCTCGGCGATCGGACGACGGCGGCGCTCCACGACCTCACCCGCCGGGGACGCCCACAGCACCGCGGCTGACGCCCCGGCCCGGGCCCCCGAACCGCCCGGCGGTCCTCGTGCGGGTCAGCGCGTCGACGGTCTCTCGACCTCGGCACGGTGCGGGTAGCTTCACCCCCATGCATGCGATCACGATTGCCGAGCCGGGTGGACCCGAGGCGTTGACCTGGACCGAGGTGCCGGAGCCGGTACCGGGTCCGGAGGAGGTGCTCATCGACGTGGTGGCCGCCGGCGTGAACCGGGCCGACCTGCTCCAGCGCCAGGGCTTCTACGATCCGCCGCCCGGCGCCCCGCCCTATCCGGGCCTCGAGTGCTCGGGACGGGTGGCGGCGGTCGGCGCCGGCGTCGCGGACTGGTCCGTGGGCGACGAGGTCTGCGCGCTGCTGGCCGGCGGCGGCTACGCCGAGCGGGTCGCGGTGCCGGCGGGCCAGGTGCTGCCGGTGCCGGAGGGCCTGGACCTGGTCAGCGCGGCGGCGCTGCCCGAGGTGACCTGCACCGTGTGGGCCAACGTCGTCATCACCGCCGGGCTGCGCCCCGGCGAGACGCTGCTGGTGCACGGCGGCGGCAGCGGCATCGGCACGATGGCGGTGCAGCTCGGCAAGGCCATCGGCGCCCGGGTCGCGGTCACCGCGGGCAGCGCCGAGAAGTTGGCGCGCTGCCGCGAACTGGGCGCCGACGTCCTGATCAACTACCGCGAGCAGGACTTCGTGGCCGAGCTGCGCCGGGCCACCGACGGACGCGGAGCCGACGTGATCCTGGACATCATCGGGGCGCGCTACCTGGGCCCGAACGTCGAGGCGCTGGCGCCCGGCGGCCGCCTCGCGGTGATCGGCCTCCAGGGCGGCGCGAAGGGCGAGGTGCACCTGGGCGCGCTGCTCACCAAGCGCGCCAGCATCTCCGCGTCCTCGCTGCGGGCCCGGCCGGTCGACGAGAAGGCGGCCGTGGTGGCCGAGGTGCGCGCGCACGTCTGGCCGCTGCTGTCCGACGGCCGGGTGCGGCCGGTGGTGGACCGCCGGCTGTCGCTGCCCGAAGCGGCGGAGGCGCATCGGGTGATGGAGGGGGGCGAGCACACCGGAAAGATCCTGCTCATCCGGTGACACCCGGCCCGGCAGGCCGCTCCCGCCTCTCGCGCCCCACGCCCAAGATGCCGCCTTCGCCCTTCTATGTGAATCTGATGACATTGCTGGGCGGAGTGCGACGGAGGACCGGGAACCGTGAGGGCGTGGGCGGGAATCGCAGTGGCCACGGCGGCCGCCGTGGCCGCTCTGGCGCCCACCACCGCCGGCAGCGAGGACGCCGCCTCGCACCATCTGCCGGCCCACGAGGAGCGGATCCAGGAGCACCGGGAGGACCGGGAGAACCGGGAAGACCTGGCAGACCTGGCAGACCGGGAGGACCTGGCGGACCGGGACGGCCCGGGGGCGACGGGAACGGGCCCCGAGGAGGCCGAACCGGCCAGCGACGCCGCGGACGCCCGGACGCCGGCGCCCGCCACCGGCGAACAGGCGGCCGGGTCGCTGCCGCAGACCGGCCCCGTGGTGCCGGTCCTGCCGCTCGGCGCCGGTCTGACCTGTCTGGGGCTCGGCCTGGCCATCATCGGCCTCCGGATACGCAACGGCTAGCTGCGGTCCCGCGGCAGAACGGCGCCCCGGGACCGCGAACGGATCTTGCGAGGCGGCGGCATACCCGGTAGAGACACGCGGTATGTCGATTCGCTTCGGGCTTCTCGCCCTGCTGAACGCCGGCCCCCGGTACGGCGCCCAGCTCCGCGCCGAGTTCGAGGCGCGCACCGGCGGCACCTGGCCGCTCAACATCGGCCAGGTGTACACCACGCTGGCCCGGCTGGAGCGGGACGGCCTGATCTCCCCCGTCCACGAGGCGGAGGCCAGACAGCAGCCGTACGCCCTCACCGACGCCGGGCGCCGGGAGCTCGCCGGCTGGTTCGAGCGGCCCGTGGACCGCGACCAGCCGGCCCGGGACGAGCTGGCCATCAAGCTGGCGATGGCCGTCGGCACGCCGGGCCTGGACGTCTCCGCGCTCATCGGGACGCAGCGCGAGCACACCCGGCGGGCCGTCCGCGAGTACACCAGGCTCCGGGCCAGGGCGCTGGCCAACGAGCCGGACTCCCCCGACGACGTCGCCTGGCTGCTGGCGCTGGACCGGCTGATCCTGGCCGCCGAGGCGGAGGACCGTTGGCTGGACGGCTGCGAGTCCCGGCTGGCGCGGCTCGCCTCCCACCGGCCCGGCTGAGCTCCCCCGGGTGGCGGAGCGCGCGCGGGAGGCCAGCGCCCGAAGGACGGGCAAGTTCGTCACCGGCGTCAACAGGCCCGTCACGATCGTTCGACACGATCGGTATCAGCAACCTCACCGTCACGACATCTGGGGGAACTGATGACCACCACGCCCGTGCTGCTGCTCCGCGGCGTCGGCCACCCGGACGCCCTGCGCGGCGTCGACCTGGTCGTGCAGCCCGGCGAGTTCGTCGCCGTGCTGGGCGCGCCCGGCGCGGGGAAGTCCACGCTGCTCGCGCTCGCCGCCGGCCTGGCCACGCCCGCCACCGGGCAGATCCTCATCGACGGCGCCGACCTCGCCGCGCTCGGCCGGCCCGAGCTGGCGGAGCTGCTGCTCGGCCGCGTCGCGCACATCCCGCAGCAGTCCGAGGCCGCGCTCGACCCGACGCTGACCGCCGTCGAGAACATCGCGCTGCCGCACGAGCTGTCCGGATCCCCCGCCCACCTGGCGCGCCAGCGGGCGCTGACCATCCTGCTGGAGCTGGAGCTGGCCGAGATCGCCGAGCGGCTGCCCGAGCAGCTGTCCCCCGCGCAGCGCCAGGCGGTGAGCGTGGCCCGCGGCCTGGTCGGGCAGCGGCATCTGGTGCTGGCGGACGAGCCGGCGGTCGGCCTGAACGGCGAGCTGGCCGACACCGTGCTGGCGATGCTCCGGCTGCGCCGCCCGTCCCGGGCCGCGGTGCTCCTGGCCACCAGCGACCCGGAGCACGCCGCGTGGGCGGACCGGGTGCTGCTGCTGCGGGACGGCGTGCTCTCGGACGCCGCCGCCCGCGCCGACGTCCCCGACCTCGCCGACGTGCCCGACGCCACGGCGCCGGCCGCGCCCGGTGACCCGGCGGGACCCGCCCTGGCCGTCGGCTCCGGCGCCTGATCCCCGGGGCCCGGCGCGCCGGCGGATCGGGGCGTTCGCGCAGCTCAGCGCGGGGATACCGGCCCGCGCCCGCCCCCGCCGGCGGATGGCCGCGGCGCTCCGTGGTCCCCCTCGCTGGGCGGGTCCGCTGATCCACGTTGCATGATGGAGACATGACTCAGCCGAGGAACGAACCACCGCAGGACACCCCGCAACAGGTTCTGGTCGTGGGACCGGACGGGATGGCCCTGGGCAGCACCGCGCCCAGGGGGAACGGGGAGGGCGAGGACGAGGGCCGCTCGGAGACCCCGCTCACGGAGATGGTGGAGCAACCGGCGAAGGTCATGCGGATCGGCAGCATGATCAAGCAGCTGCTGGAGGAGGTGAAGGCCGCGCCGCTCGACGAGGCCAGCCGGGCCCGGCTGAAGGAGATCCACGCCAGCTCGGTGAAGGAGCTGGAGGAGGGTCTGGCCCCCGAGCTGGTCGAGGAGCTGGACCGGCTGTCGCTGCCGTTCACCGACGACACGGTGCCGACCGACGCGGAGCTGCGCATCGCCCAGGCACAGCTGGTCGGCTGGTTGGAGGGCCTCTTCCACGGCATCCAGACCGCGCTCTTCGCCCAGCAGATGGCCGCCCGCGCCCAGCTGGAGCAGATGCGCCGCGCGCTGCCGCCCGGGGTGCTGGCCGGCGAGGGCGAGCCGCATGACGACGACGCCCAGCGCAACGCCCGCTCCGGCCCTTACCTGTGAGCCACCCGGCAGTTGTAAGGCACACCAACAGGGGGTGAACGCTCGCCGAACCCTCGCCACGGCATGCCCTCAACTCCCGCCCGCGCTCGTATGTTTGTCCACCCGGGCGGGGTGATCCGGGCGGCGGTGCGAGGGGGAGGCGGTCGTGGAGGGCATTCCGTGGGAGATAGCGCTCGCCGTCGCCGGTGTCGTCGTCCCGATCTGCGCCGCCCTCTGGGAGTTCGTCTTCGTCGGCCGCAAGCGGCTCGGCTACCGCGTGCAGATGGACACCACCGCCACCGAGGCGGTGCACTCCGAGCACGCGGGAGCGCTGAACCGGCTGGAGGAGGAGGCCGGCCGGCCGCTGGACCAGCCGTCGTTCGTGCTGCTGCGGATCGAGAACAACGGCAGCACCCACATCGACTCGGACGACTACGCCACCCTCCCCGACGACCGGGTCGGCCTACGGATCGAGTTTCCGGGGCGCAAGGTCGCCGGCATGGTGGTGACCGAGCTCAGCCACCGGTACCTGGAGGGGTGCTTCGGCCCCGACTCGGGTCTGGGCGTGCGGGACGGCCTCATCGAGCTGCCCAAGGTGCCGCTGAACCGCAACACCCACTACAAGGTCCTGGCCGCCCTGGAGCGCGAAGGTGACGGGCCGTCCGGCCCTCCGCCGCGCGAGTTCCCGAAGCCCGAGGTGGTCGGCGGCATCACGGGCGGCGCCGGCAGCGGCGGCCTGAAGGAGACGAGGAGCCACACCGGCGTCTCCCGACCGGCGATCGCGCTGATCTGCTTCCTGATGGTGGTCGTCGTGGGCCAGTTCGGGGTGTCGCTGGCCGACGAGGACGCGGCCCCGCTGGACTGCGCCACCGGTGACCTGACGGTCGTCGGCTCCACCGCCTTCGCGCCGGTGCTGCGGGAGGCCGCGGCCGCGTACCACGGCACCTGTCCGGACGCCGGCATCGACGTCCGCACCGAGGGCAGCTCCGAGGGCCTGATGGAGCTCGACGCGGCCGGCGAGTCGCGGAGTGACGCCCTGCTGGCGTTCACCGACGGCGCGAAGGACGGCGACTTCCCGCGGCTGCTGCCCCGCCCCATCGCCTTCTCCCTCTTCACCCTCGTGGTCAACAGCGCGGCGGGCGTCCAGGAGTTGTCGCTCGACGACGTGCGGCGGATCTACGCGGGCGAGGTGCGCACCTGGTCCGAGCTCGGCGGCAACGACGTGCCGGTCCGGCTGGTCAGCAGGGAACCCGGCTCCGGCACCCGGAAGACGTTCGAACAGCGCGCGCTCGACGGGCGGTGGGACGGCAACGTCAACTCCCTCGACTGCCTGGAGGTGGGGGAGGGCGCCGAGCCCGGCGTGGTGCGCTGCCAGCGCGACTCCACCAGCGAGGTGCTCGACACCGTGGCCTCGACGCCCGGCCTCCTCGGCTACAGCGAGGCGGGCGCGACCGCCGGCCGCGACGATCTGCTGCGGGTGTGGATCGACGGACACGAGGCCACGCTGGAGGCCGCCGACCAGGGCGCCTACCCGCTGTGGCAGACGGAGTACGCCTACACGTACGGCGAGCCCGCCGCCGACTCGGTGGCCGCCAGCTTCCTGCGTTACCTCACCAACGAGGTCGGCCGGGACATCGTCCGCTCGCACGGCCACCGGCCCTGCGCCGAACTGCGCAACCCCGTGCTCTGTCAGCCCACCTGAGCGGCGCTACGGTGCCGCGGCGAGCTCCGCCGTGAAACGGTCGACGCGACGCCAGGCGTCGGCGCACGCCTCCCGCCGTTCGGCCGCGGCGCGGTCGAAGAGGGAGTGCGGCGCGCCCGGATAGGTGTGCCGGTCGACGCGGGTGCCCGCCGCCGTGGCGCGCTCGACGAAGGCGTCGAACCGCTCGGACGGCGTCGCGGCATCCGCACCGGCGAGCAGCATCAGCAGCGGCACGGCGAGCTCCTCGACCCGGTCGTCGGCGACCCTCGGAATGCCTCCCCCAGGCCCAGGGGCCTGGGAGGTGCCCCCATCGCCGATCGACCCCGCCAGGCCGACGCGGTCCGCGGCGGCGGACAGCCGCCAGGACTGCCGCGGGCAGGGCGTGATGGCCGGGAAAGGTGGAGCCGTCGGCGGACGTCAGCTCGACGGGTCCGGCCGCGGCGATCTCCCCCGGTTCGGCGACCCCCGGCGGACGTGCCTTCGTGTCGTGGCACATGGCAGCACGCCAACCCCTGACGGGGCGTCATCGCGTTCCCGGCCCGAAACGCCCGGCGGCCCGGTCCCCCCGTTGGGCCGGGCCGTCGCACGCGCCGGCCGGAGCCGACGCCGCTCGTGGGTTCAGTAGGTGGTGCTGCTGTACTCCTGGACCGTGCCGTCGGACCAGTTGACGACGAGCGTGGTGCCGTCATAGGTCAGCGAGGCGTCCATCGCGGCCCACTCGACCGTGCCGTACACGCTGCACTCGCTGAGCGTGATCGCGCCGTCCGTGGCGGTGCCGTAGCAGATGTCGCCCTCCTCCCCGGCGTTCTCCATGAACATCACGTCGCCGCTCGTCACGGACAGCGTGCTGTCGGTGGCGCCCAGGCCGTCACCGGTGAACCAGGTGCCCTCCAGGTCGGCGACCGTCGGGGCGCCGCCCCCGCCGCCCCCGGTGCTGGTGTCGGCGTTCTCCTCCTCGCTCGGCACCGCGATGTCGCCGCCGGAGTCCTCGGACCCGCCGGAGCCGCCGGAGTCCTCGGCGCCGGGGATCTCGATGTCCTCAAGCCCCTCCAGCTCCTCCGGCACCTCGGTGTTCTCGCCGCCTCCGCCGAAGCCACCGCCGAACGCGCCGCCGCCCTCGTCGTCGTCGCCGCAGCCGGTCAGCGCGAACGCCATCACCGCGGCGACGGCGGGCAGGGTGAGCCGTATCGCCTTACGCATGAGATCCCCTCGTATGTTCGAACGATCTCAGGCAGATTAGCTGCCCGGAGGGGTGGGTAACCTGGCCAGTTACGGACCTGTGGCCGTGGACGCCAAACCGGCACGATTGTGATCGGCCAGTGGAAGACGCGGAGGACGACCCAGGTCACGCACTGACGCGAACGGCTCGGGGCCGGCGCGGCGGCCGGCCCCGAGATGTCGCGGACGTGCTTACTGGTCGGTTTTCGGTCAGCTCCAGACGATGAGCCGCCGCGGCTGCTCGAGAACGGCGGCCACGTCCGCCAGCACCCGCGAACCCAACTCGCCGTCGACCAGCCGGTGGTCGAAGGAGAGCGCGAGCGTCGTGACGTGCCGGGGGCGCACCTTGCCCTTGTGCACCCAGGGCTGGAGCTTGATCGCCCCGAACGCCAGGATCGCGGACTCCCCCGGGTTGAGGATCGGGGTGCCCGTGTCGATGCCGAAGACGCCGATGTTGGTGATGGTGACGGTGCCGCCGGCCATGTCCGCGGGCGTGGTCCTCCCCTCCCGCGCGGTGGCGACGAGGTCGCCCAGCGCGCGGGCCAGCTCGGGGAGCGACTTGGCGTGCGCGTCCTTGATGTTCGGCACGATGAGGCCGCGCGGGGTGGCGGCCGCGATGCCGAGGTTCACGTAGTCCTTGTAGACGATCTCCTGGGCCTCCTCGTCCCAGGAGGCGTTGACGTCGGGGTTGCGGCGGATCGCCAGCAGCAGCGCCCGGGCGACGAGGAGCAGCGGGTTGACCCGCAGCCCGGCGAGGTCCGGATCCTCCTTCAGCCGGGACACCAGCCGCATCGTGCGGCTCACGTCCACGGTCACGAACTCCGTGACGTGCGGCGCGGTGAACGCGCTGCCCGCCACCGCCTGGGCGGTCGCCTTCCGCACGCCCCTGATCGGCACCCGGCGCTCGCGCGGCGCCGCCGCGGTCGCGGCGGGCGCGGGTTCGGCGACCCGCTCGGGCGCGGGTTCGGGCTCGGGCCTGGCGGCGGCGTGGACGTCCTCCCGGGTGACGACGCCGTTCGGCCCGCTCGGCACCACGGCGCTCAGGTCCACGCCCAGGTCCTTCGCCAGCTTCCGCACCGGCGGCTTCGCCAACACCCGGACCCTGCCGGGCGCCTCCGCGGCGGGGGCTGCGGAGGATCCCGCGACGGGCGCCACCGGGTGGCCGTCGACCGGGGCGCCGCCGTTGGCCGACGGGGCGGCGCGGGGGACGGCGTGCGGGCCGCCGGGCGGGGTCACGCCCTGGTGGGCCGGGGCCTTGCGGGGACGGCGCCGCGCGGAGCCGTCGGAGACGCCGTAGCCGACGAGGACCGGCTCGCGCTCCTCCTCGCCCTCCCCTGGCTCCTCCGCTCCGGCGGGCGCCGACGGGCCCGGGGAGGGCTCCTCGTCCCCTCCCGAGGGGTCCGTGTCGACCGTGATGATGGACGTGCCGACGGCGACCGTGGCGCCCTCGGCCGCGTGCAGGTCACGCACGACGCCGTCGTACGGGATGGGCAGCTCGACCGCGGCCTTGGCGGTCTCCACCTCCACCACCATCTGCCCGTCGGTCACCGTGTCGCCCGGCTGCACCAGCCACTTGAGGATCTCGGCCTCGGTCAGGCCCTCGCCCACGTCGGGCATGGGGAAGTCGCGGTAGCGGCCCCCGCGTTCGGTTGCGGCCATGGTCACGATTCTCCTCAGCCTCTCTCAGTACGCCAGCGCGCGGTCGACGCCGTCGAGCAGCCGGTCGAGCCCGGGAAGGTACTCCTCCTCGACGCGCGCCGGCGGATACGGCGCGTGGAAGCCGCCGACCCGCAGCACCGGCGCCTCCAGGTGGTAGAAGCAGCGCTCCGTGATGCGCGCCGCCACCTCCGCGCCGGTGCCGAAGAAGACGGGCGCCTCGTGCGTCACCACGAGCCGCCCGGTCTTCCGCACCGACGCGCTGAGCGTGTCGAAGTCGATGGGCGAGATGGACCGCAGGTCCACGACCTCCAGCGAACGGCCCTCCTCCTCGGCCGCCGTGGCCGCCTGCAGCGCGGTCCGCACCATGGGACCGTACGCCGCGATGGTCAGGTCCGTGCCCTCCCGCACCACCCGCGCCGCGTGCAGCGGCCCCGGAATGCCCGCCGTGTCCACCTCGCCCTTGTCCCAGTACCGGGACTTCGGTTCGAAGAAGATGACCGGATCGTCGCACTCGATGGCCTGCTGCAACATCCAGTACCCGTCGGAGGCGTTGGCGGGCGTGACGATCTTCAACCCGGCGACGTGCGCGAACAGCGCCTCGGGCGACTCGCTGTGGTGCTCCACCGCGCCGATGCCGCCCGCGTACGGGATGCGGATGACGACCGGCAGCCGCACCATGCCCAGCGCCCGGGCGTGCATCTTGGCGAGCTGCGTCACTATCTGGTCGTACGCGGGATAGACGAAGCCGTCGAACTGGATCTCCGTGACCGGGCGGTAGCCGCGCAGCGCCAGGCCGATGGCGGTGCCGATGATGCCCGACTCGGCGAGCGGCGTGTCGATGATCCGCTCCTCGCCGAAGTCCTTCTGCAGGCCGTCGGTGACCCGGAAGACGCCGCCGAGCTTGCCCACGTCCTCACCCATGACGAGGACCTTCGGATCGTTCTCCAGGGCGGTCCGCAGGGACTGGTTGATCGCCTTGGCGAGCGGCAGCTTCACCACCGACTGTTCCGTGGACATCAGCGGCCCTCCTCGTGGTCGGCGAACGACGCGAGGTACGCGGCGTACTGGGCTCGTTCCTCGTCGACCAGGGCGTGGCCGTCGGCGTAGACGTTCTCGAAGATCGACATGCTGTCCGGGTCGGGCATGGTCCTGATGGTCTCCCGCACCCGGCGGGCCAGCGCGTCGCTCTCCCGCTCCAGCTCCGCGAAGTAGTCGTCGTCGGCGAGCTTCTCCTGCTCCAGCAGGCGACGCATGCGGAGGAGCGGGTCCTTGGCTTCCCAGGCCTCCAACTCCTCCTTGTCGCGGTACCTGGTCGGATCGTCGTTGGTGGTGTGCGCGCCCATGCGATAGGTGAACGCCTCGACCAGCATCGGCCCCTGGCCGGTGCGCACGTGCTCGGTGGCGGCGCGGGTCACGGCGAGCACCGCGAGCACGTCGTTGCCGTCCACCCGCACGCCGGGGAAGCCGTAGCCCTGGGCGCGCTGGTAGATGGGCACCCGGCTCTGGCGTTCCGTGGGCTCGGAGATGGCCCACTGGTTGTTCTGGCAGAAGAAGATGACCGGCGCGTTGTAGACGGCGGCGAAGGTGAACGCCTCGGCCACGTCGCCCTGGCTGGACGCGCCGTCGCCGAAGTAGGCGACCACCGCCGCGTCGGCGCCGTCCTTGGCCACGCCCATGGCGTACCCGGTGGCGTGCAGGGTCTGCGAGCCGATCACGATGGTGTAGAGGTGGAAGTTGTGCTCGTTCGGGTCCCACCCACCGTGGTTGACGCCCCGGAACATGCCGAGCAGACTCGTCGGGTCCACCCCGCGGCACCAGGCGACGCCGTGCTCGCGGTAGGTGGGGAAGACGTAGTCGTCCTCGCGCAGCGCGCGTCCCGAGCCGATCTGCGCCGCCTCCTGGCCCAGCTCGGAGGGCCACAGGCCCAGCTCGCCCTGGCGTTGCAGCGTGGTGGCCTCGGCGTCGAAGCGCCGGGTGAGGACCATGTCGCGGTACAGACCGCGCAGCTCCTCGGGGGTGGGGTCCAGGGCGTAGTCCGGGTGCTCGACCCGTTCACCCTCCGGAGTGAGCAGCTGCACCATCTCCGGCCGGTTCCTGGCCCTGGTGCTGCGCTTCCTGCCGTTGCTCGTGCGGCGCGACGCGCCACGTGCGGTGCTGGTCTCCGCGGTCACTCGTGCTCCTCCGTCGGTCTGGCCCCCGGGATCCGCCGGGCGGCCATGGGGTACCTCCCAGGCCGAAGGGCCTGGGGGAGGCTCGCGCGGTCCGTGCGGCGACGCACGGGGGTGGGTGCGACGCGGACGGAACCGAGCGGTCGTACGTCCCGTTCGTGTCCCGTGCAACGGCCCCATGAGAGCACGGTATCCAGTGACTCCACAACCCAGGAAAGCGCCCCTGACCTGCGGATTTACCTGGAAATCCAAGTAACTGGTCCGCGTCGCCTTCGTGGCCGGGGAACGGCACTGGTCCTAGCCTCGCAGGGCCTTGGGACACTTGCACGTTAACCCGGCTGGGCGGGCACGGGAAGCCTGTGTGACACTGGCAGTGTGCGGCAAGACGGAAAAATCATGGTATTTCTCGTCGACGACCACGAGGTGGTCCGGCGCGGCGTGCACGAGATGCTGTCGATGGAACCGGACATCGAGGTGGTGGGCGAGGCGGGCACCGCCGCGGAGGCCACGGCGCGGATCCCGATGACCCGGCCGGACGTCGCCGTGCTGGACGTGCGGCTGCCGGACGGCAGCGGCGTCGAGGTGTGCCGGGAGGTGCGGTCCCGCGACGAGTCGATCAAGTGTCTGATGCTGACGTCGTACGCGGACGACGAGGCGCTCTTCGACGCGATCATGGCGGGCGCCTCGGGATACGTCCTCAAGGCGATCCGCAGCTCCGAGCTGCTGGCGGCGGTGCGCGACGTGGCGGCGGGAAAGTCGCTGCTCGACCCGGTCGCGACCCAGCGGGTGCTGGAGCGGCTGCGCGGCGGCGGCGACGAGGGCGACGAGCGGCTGGCCCGGCTCACCGACCAGGAACGACGGATCCTGGACCTGATCGGGGACGGCCTGACGAACCGGGCGATCGGCGAGGAGCTCCGCCTGGCGGAGAAGACCATCAAGAACTACGTCTCCAGCCTGCTGGCCAAGCTGGGCATGGAGCGCCGCTCCCAGGCGGCGGCCTTCGTGGCCCGCCGCGACGCGGAACGCCGGCGCTGAGCCCTTGCCGGGCGATCCCGCGGGCCCCCGCGGCGAGTCGCACCGGCCTTCTCCCGGGGCCGCGCCCCGGCCCCGTGCCGCACGCCTTCGCCCTCCCGGGCACGGCCCGGTGGGGGGTGCGGGAGCACGGAATCAGTCGCAGAAGGCGTCGTGGACGGCGGGGGTGTGGTGGGTCCACCAGCTGACGAGGGCCGCCGTGGCGGCGAACTGCGCGTCGGCGCGGTGGTCGTTGCGCTCGTAGTGCCAGCGCAGGATCCAGAAGTCGTTCAGCCGCTCCCACCACACCCGGTGCACGGCCTCGGCCAGCTCCGCGGCGTCCGTGCAGGTGCCGTGGCGGTAGGCGCGGGCGTAGGCGCGCACCTTGTCCAGCTCCAGGCCGCCGTCCGGGCGCAGGAAGAAGATCGCGGCGGCGCGCACCACCTCCTCCGCGCGCGGGCGCACGCCGAGCCGGTCCCAGTCGATGATGGCGGCGGGTTCGACCGGCCCGTCCGGGCCCGGCCCCTCCGCCCGGTAGAGCAGGTTCAGCGGGTGGAAGTCGCCGTGCACCCAGCCCCACGGGGGCGCCTGCCCGCCGTGCGGCCGGCGGTGCGCGTGCCGGCCGAGCAGGTCGCGGCGCTCCAGCAGCCGGCACTCGGCGAGCTCGTCGAAGCCGCTGCGGCGCGCCCGGCCGCGGATCCGGGCGAGGAGCCGCTCGATCAACGCGTACGTGTCGGCCGGGTCGGCGGACGCCGGTGCGGGCGGCGGCCGCCGGGCGGCTAAGCCGGTCGCGCCCCGTCCCGCCACGGCCGCCGGCTGGGCGCGCTGCGCCGGCCGGCTCAGATGGCCGAGGTGGGCGACGGGGCCGACATAGCCCATGATCTGCCCTATCACGTGCTCCAGCCCCCGGTGCACCCGGCCGAGCAGCGCGCCGAGCCGGCGGCACTCGGAGGGGCTGAGCTCCGCCCCGGCCCGGTGCCGGCCGTCGACCCAGGGATGCAGCGCGTAGCGGCGCCCGCGGTGCACGGCGACGGTGTGGCCGTCCCGGTCGGCCAGCGGCGGCGCCACCGGCAGCCCGAGCGAGGCCAGCGCGGCGGTGGCGCGGTGCTGCTGCGCCAGATGCGGGACGGCCTCGGGGTCGTCGACGTCCGGATCGCCGTCGAGGTGGTGCTTGAGGAAGAAGCGGCCCCGGGTGGTGGCCAGCCGGTAGCCGCGGTTGAGCAGCCCTTCGGAGAGCGGCTCGCAGGCCAGCGGCTCGCCGGCCCCGTAGCGGCAGAGCAGCGCGGACAGGGTGCGCGCGGAAGGCGGCATCGGATCAGGGGTCGATCAGGGAAGCGAGCCGCCCACGGACGTGCCCTCGTCCTCCTCCTCGGTGGGAGTGGGGTCCGGCTCCGTCTCGTCGTCGTCCGGCGGCGTCTCCTCGTCCGGCGGCGTCTCCTCGTCCGTGGACGACTCGTCGTCGGTGGGGGTCTCCTCGTCCGTGGACGACTCGTCGTCCGTCGGAGTCTCGTCGTCGGTCGGCGTCTCGGACTCGCTGGGCGTGACCTCGTCCGTCTCGGTCACCGTGGGGGTGCTCGGGTCGGTCGGGACGTAGTCGTCGTCCTCGCTGGTGCCCTCGTCGGTGTTCTCGGTCTGCGGGTCCGCCGTCTCGTCGTCCTCCGGCTGGCCGCCCCCGTTGTCCCCGGGATCCTCCGTCTGGGTCTCCGTGCCGGTGCCGCCGCCCTCCTCGTCGCCGCCGAGATTGGCCGCGACCAGCACGCCCGTGCCGATGGCCACCACGGCGAGCAGCGCGACGAGGAGCAGCCGGCCCCGACGGCCGTCGCCGCCCGACCGGCCGTGGCCCCTGGTGTGGTCGCCGTCACCCGGCTGGCCGAGCAGCATCGGCGACGCGAGCTGGCCGGTGGCGGCCAGGCCCGCGGGCACCCGGGCGGTGCTCGCGGTGGCGCCGGGGGTGCCCATCGGCGGGGTCATGCCGGTGGAGACGGAGCCGGTGTTCCACAGGCCGCCGGTGTGCGAGCCGTGCTCCTCCAGCATGCGCAGCGCGTACTGCACCATGCCGCGCATCTCCTCGGCGGACTGGAACCGCTCGCCGGGGTCCTTGGCCAGCGCCCGCATCACCAGGCCGTCGAGCTCCGGCGGCGCGGTGGCGGCGATCTCGGAGGGCGGCCGGGCGATGTCCTGGACGTGCTGGTAGACCACGGACAGCGGGGTCTCGCCGACGAACGGCGGACGCAGCGCGAGCAGCTCGTAGAGCAGGCAGCCGACCGCGTACAGGTCGGAGCGGATGTCCACGGTCTTGCCGAGCGCCTGCTCGGGCGAGAGGTACTGCGGGGTGCCCATGACCATGCCCGTCTGGGTCATGGTCTGGGAGGCGCCGTGCAGCGCGCGGGCGATGCCGAAGTCCATCACCTTGACCGTGCCGGTGTCGGTGATGATGACGTTCGCCGGCTTGATGTCGCGGTGCACGATGCCGTGCTGGTGGCTGTAGCCGAGGGCCTCCAGCACGCCGGAGACGATGACCAGGGCCTGCTCGATCGGCGGCGCCTCGGCGTTGATCAGCAGCTCGCGGATGGTGCGGCCGTGCACCAGCTCCATCACCATGTACGGCACCATCGTGCCGCGGGTGGTGCCGATGCGCAGGAACTCCTCGCCGGAGTCGTAGACCGCGACGACGGCGTGGTGGTTGAGCCCGGCGACGGACTGCGCCTCACGCGTGAAGCGGGCCTTGGAGGTCGGGTCCTCGGCGAGGTCGGCGCGCAGCAGCTTGACGGCCACGGGCCGGCCGAGCCGCACGTCCTCGGCGGCGAAGACCTCCGCCATGCCGCCCCGGCCGAGGCGGTGGGTCAGGCGGTAGCGCCCTTCGCCGACGAGCCCGTTGTTGCCGTACATCTCGGGCGTATCGGGCACCTCGCTGCCGGCCGCCGCGGGCTCGTGGTCGTCAGAGCCCGAAGCGCCTTGCTGGTGTGCCATCAGTCCTCGCCGTAATCGCTGGTTCGCGACTGCCATCAAACCCGTTCCGGGGGCGCGCTGACAAGTTGGGTGGACAGGGGGCGACGGCGTGTGCGTGGGGTGGGCGGGACGCCGGGGGAGGCGGTCACGGTACGGACAACGTGCTTGACGTGAAGGGGCGCTCGGGCAGACTTGGGGCGAAAACCGGGGCATCGTACCGGCGGCGCCGGTCCGTATCATGCGCGCGGGGCACCCACGACCCGGCCTCACCGCGCCAAGGGGGAACAGACAGATGAGTGACCACGCCGCACCGCCGCCGCGGGACTTCTCCGGCCGCACCGTGGGGGGCGGCCGCTACCAGCTGCGGGACCTGCTGGGCCGGGGCGGCATGGCGTCGGTGCACCTCGCCTGGGACACGGTGCTGGAGCGGCAGGTCGCGATCAAGACGATGCACTCGGACCTGGGCACCGAGGACGCCTTCCGGGAGCGCTTCAAGCGCGAGGCGCAGGCCGTGGCCAAACTCACGCACACCAACATCGTCTCGGTCTTCGACACCGGCGAGGACCGAATAGACGACGTCCCGGTGCCGTACATCGTCATGGAGTACGTCGAGGGCGACCCGCTGCGCGGCGTGCTGGAGGAGGACATCGCCCGGTACGGCGCGATGCCGGCGGAGAAGGCGCTGGCGATCACCGGGGACGTGCTGGCCGCGCTCGACATCAGCCACGAGATGGGCCTGGTGCACCGCGACATCAAGCCGGGGAACGTGATGCTCACCCGGCGCGGCGTGGTGAAGGTGATGGACTTCGGCATCGCGCGGGCGATGCAGTCCGGGGTCACCGCCATGACCCAGACCGGCATGGTCGTCGGCACCCCGCAGTACCTGTCCCCCGAGCAGGCGCTCGGCCGCGCCGTGGACGCGCGCTCCGACCTGTACTCGGTGGGCGTGATGCTCTTCGAACTGCTCACCGGCCGCCTGCCGTTCGACTCGGACTCGCCGCTCGCCGTGGCGTACGCGCACGTCCAGGAGGAGCCGCCGGCGCCCTCCTCGATCAACGCCTCGGTGCCGCCGCCGATCGACGCCATGGTGGCGCGGATGCTGGCGAAGAACCCCAACGACCGGTTCCCGAGCGCCGAGGCCGTGCGCGCGGAGATCCTCCGGATCGCCGGCACCGCGAGCGGCTCGATGCCGCGGATCGTGCCGGGGGCGCCGGCCCCCGGTAACAGCGGGGCGGGCGTGGCCCAGGCCGTCTTCCCCGAGTTCGGCTCGCCGCACCAGCCACACCAGCCGAACCAGTCGCACCAGCCGATGAGCCCGTACGGCCCGCCGCACACCCCGGCGTCCCTGGCGCACCCGCCGGCGGGGCAGCCGCCGCAGACCCCGACCCCCGGCTGGGGCCACGTCCCCGGCGCCCAGCCGCCCGGCGGGCCCTACTCGGGTCCGGCCACCCCGGCGCCCGGCGGCGCGCCGGCGACCCCTCCGCCCTACCACGTCAGCCCGCAGCACCCCCAGCCGGCCGGCTCCGGCGGCGGGCGGAACGGCACGCTGATGGTGGTGGCCGCGTCGGTGGTGGCGATCGCGCTGGTCGCGGTGGTGGCCGTGGTGGTGATACTCAACGGCGGCGACGACGGCGGCGATCCGCAGGCCGACCCCGGCGGCGGCGGCGAACAGACCGGAGGCGAGCCGACGCGGGAGAGCACGGCGGAGGCCACGGAGGACGAGCCGCGTTTCCAGCCGGGCGACCCGAACAAGACCATCGACGCGTCCGAGTGCACCGACGCCTACGAGTACTACGACCAGGACGAGTACCCGGGCGCGGTGCAGCTACCGGACTTCTACGACGTGCACATCGACTCGGTGAAGGCGTGCATCCGGGCGGCCGGCTGGACCTACGACGAGGACATCACGTACAAGGACGAGGTGCTCAAGGGCGAGGGTATGGTCGTCGACCAGACGCCCGCCGAGTTCGAGCCGTTCATCCCGGACGAGGACGTCATCAAGCTCACCGTCTCCACCGGGCACGAGCCGGAGTGATCCGCCAGTGATCCGTCTGGGGACTGTCAGGGCGTGACGGAGAAGTTCGTGAGGATGCGGTCCGCCAGGTCCTGCTCGCCCTCGATCTTCAGCCGGTCCGCGACCTTCTTCGGCCGGGTCCGCCCGCAGGCCAGCCGCGCGAAGGTCTCCCAGTCCAGGGTGAAGGTGACCAGCGGGCCGAGCGAGGGGCTGCCGTCCACGGTGCCCTGGCCCTGCTCGTTCACCCGGACCGTGCGCAGGAACTCCACGGGCCCGTTGACGTCGAAGACCACCGCGGACCTCTTCGGCGCGCCCGCCTTCTCGGCGACGACCCTCGGGAGTTCGGAGATCAGCACGTCGCGGGCGAGGTACGCCGCGGCCGAGTCGATGTTCCCCGGCTTGCCCAGCGCGCGCCGCAGGTCCTGCTCGTGCGTCCACACGTCGAAGGCGCGCAGCACGAGGAACGCGGCCAGGGTCTGCTTTCCGTAGATGGGGTGGGTGACCGTGTCCTCCGCCTTGCGCCGCTCGTTGCGAAGTTGCCGGGAGCGCCGAATGATCGTGTACTCCAACTCGCCGGTCATCTCGGGCCCGGTGTGGTGCCGGCGGACGTCGACCTGCACCTCCATGTACCGCTTGGCCTCGTTGGTGACGTGGTACAGGTCGCGGGGGAGGGTGTGGATGGGGCGCGGGTCGCCGAGCGCCTCGCACTCCATGCCGATGACGTGGGAGACGATGTCGCGCACGGACCAACCGGGGCATTCGGTGGGGCGGTTCCACTCCCCGTCGACCAGCGAGGAGACGAGCTCGGATATGGCCTCGATGGACTGGGTCCAGGCATCGATGGATGGCTGAAGGCTCGGCTGCACGGTCACGGGACCCCTCGTGGCGGTTGTCGCTGGCGCTGGCTTGGGTGTTCACACGTTACGCTGCGCGGGGGCAGCCGGTGAATGGTTTCCCGCCCCTCATCAGATCCTAGGGGCAAATCCCGCAGGCGACGGGGCGGCGAACGGGCGAGGCCGGGCCGCGCCGCCGTGCAGTGCGGCGCGGCCCGACCCCGTGAGCTCCAGCATGGCCGCCGCGTTTCACGATCGTGTGACGACGGCCCACCGGGGGTGCCACGGTGTCCCGCGCATCCTACGCCACCGGGCCGGCCGGGAGGGGTCGTCCCAGACGGCTCAGTGGGCGAGGAACGCGGCCAGCATGCCCGCGAGTTGGTAGGGGTCGCTGGACCCGCACAGCTCGCGGGCGGAGTGCATGGACAGGATCGCCACGCCCACGTCCACGGTGGCGATGCCGTGCCGGGCGGCGGTGATCGGGCCGATGGTGGTGCCGCAGGGCAGGGCGTTGTTGGAGACGAAGGTCTGGTAGCCGACGCCGGCCCGCTCGCACGCCTCGACGAACCGGGCCCGCCCCGAACCGTCGGTGGCGTACCGGTTGTTGACGTTGACCTTGAGCAACGGGCCGCCGTTCGGCACCGGGTGGTGTCCCGGCTCGTGCCGGGCCGCGTAGTTGGGGTGCACGGCGTGGCCGGTGTCGGAGGAGAGGCAGACCGAGGCGGCCAGCGCCCGGGCCCGGTCCTCGACGCCGCCGCCGCGGGCGTGCACCGAGCGCTCCAACACGGTGCCGAGCAGCGGACCCTGGGCGCCGGTGTCGGACTGGCTGTCGCTCTCCTCGTGGTCGAAGGCGACCAGCACCGGGATGTGCGTGGGCTCCTCACTCGTGCCGGCGCCGACCACCGCGGCGAGCGCGGCGGTGCCGGCGTGCACGGACAGCAGGTTGTCCATCCGCGGGCCGGCCAACAGCTCCCGGTCGAGGCCGAGATAGGCGGGCGGCTCGACGCAGTGCGTCATCAGGTCCCAGCCGATGACCTCACCCGGCGACAGCCCCGCCTCGGCCGCCAGGAACTCGATGAGCTCGCCCTCGCGCGGCCGGCCGGTGCCCCAGATCGGCGTCATGTGCTGCTGCCGGTCCAGCCGCAGCCCGTCGTTGTTGACGCCGCGGTCGAGGTGGATGGCCAGCTGCGGCACCCGCAGCAACGGCCGGTCTACGTTGACCAGCACGCTCCCGCCGCCGCGCAGCGACAGCCGGCCCGACAGGCCCAGGTCGCGGTCCAGCCAGCTGTTGAGCAGCGGGCCGCCGTAGATCTCCACGGCGACCTGCTTCCAGCCGTGCGCGCCGGTGTCGGGCACCGGCTTGACCCGCAGGTTGGGCGAGTCGGTGTGCGCGCCGACGATCCGGAACGGGGTGGCGGGCGTGGCGTGCTCCGGCACGTACCAGGCGACGAGCGCGCCGCCGCGCAGCAGGTACCGGCCGCCGGCCGCGCCGTCCCAGGCGACGGTCTCGTCGACCTGGCGGAACCCCGCCTTCTCCAGCCGCGCCGCCGCCCCCGCGACCGCGTGGTACGGGGAGGGCGAGGCGGCCAGGAAGGCCATCAGGTCGTCGGTGTGCGCGCGATCGAAGCGGCCGGCGGGAGCAGTCATGCCCTCCACGATACGAACCCGCTCGCCGCCGTGGCGCTCCGTCCGTCGGAACGCCGCCAGAACGCCGTCAGAACGCCTCCTCCGGCAGCTCCATCAGCGACAGGTCGGTGGTCTCGGCCGCCGCCCTGGCGACCGCGACGCCGGGCAGCACGGTCTGCGCGAAGAACCGCGCGGCGGCGATCTTGCCCTGGTAGAAGGCGCGGTCCTGCCGGCCCGCGTCCGGCAGCTTCGCCGCGGCCACGGCGGCGCCGCGCAGCAGCAGGTAGCCGACGACGACGTCGCCCGAGGCGAGCAGCAACGGCGTGGTGTTCAGCCCCACCTTGTACAGCGAGTTGACGTCCTTCTCGGTGGCCGCCAGGTCGGTGAGCAGCACGCCGACCATCGCCTCCAGCTCGCCCGTGGCGGTGGTCAGCTGGTCGCGCGCGGCGGCCAACTCCTCCCCGCCGGGCGCCTCGGCCAGGAACTTCCTGATCTCCTCGGCGAGCGCGGTGAGCGCCACCCCCTGGTTGCGGACGATCTTGCGGAAGAAGTAGTCCATGCCCTGGATCGCCGTGGTGCCCTCGTAGAGGGTGTCGATCTTGGCGTCCCTGAGGTACTGCTCGATCGGGTACTCCTGCAGGTAGCCCGAGCCGCCGAGGGTCTGCAGCGACTCCGCGAGCAGCTGGTAGGAGCGCTCGGAGCCGTATCCCTTGACGACGGGGAGCAGCAGGTCGTTGAGCGCCTCCTCGACCTCGGCGTCCTCGCCGGCCGCCTGCTTCACCACGATGCTGTCCTGCACGCTGGCGGCGTACAGCACCAGGGCGCGCATGCCCTCGGCGTAGGCCTTCTGCGTCATCAGCGAACGGCGGACGTCGGGGTGGTGCGTGATGGTGACGCGCGGCGCGGCCTTGTCGGCGAACTGCGTGAGGTCGGGGCCCTGCACCCGGTCCCTCGCGTAGTCCCTGGCGTTCAGGTAGCCGGTGGAGAGGGTGGCGATGGCCTTGGTGCCGACCATCATCCGGGCCATCTCGATGACCCGGAACATCTGGCGGATGCCGTCGTGCTTCTCGCCGAGCAGCCAGCCCTTGGCCGGGCGGTCGTGCGCCCCGAAGGTCAGCTCGCAGGTGTTGGAGACCTTCAGGCCCATCTTGTGTTCGAGGTTGGTGGCGTAGACGCCGTTGCGCTCGCCGAGCTCGCCGGTCTCCCAGTCGAAGTCGTACTTGGGCACCACGAAGAGCGACAGCCCCTTGGTGCCGGGCCCGTGGCCCTCGGGGCGGGCCAGCACCAGGTGGATGATGTTGTCCGTCAGGTCGTGCTCGCCCGAGGTGATGAAGCGCTTGACGCCCTCGATGTGCCAGTGCCCGCCGTCCTGCGGGATCGCCCGGGTGCGGCCCGCGCCCACGTCGGAGCCGGCGTCCGGCTCGGTGAGCACCATGGTCGACGACCATTCGCGGTCGATCATCAGCTGCGCGATGTTCCGCTGCTCCTCGGTGCCCTCGGCGTGCACCACCTGGGCGAAGGCGGGCCCGGAGGCGTACATCCAGATGGCCGGGTTGGCGCCCAGCACGGCCTCGGCGGCGGCCCAGACCAGGGAACGGGGCGCGGTCTCGCCGCCCAGCTCGTCGCCCACGCCCAGCCGCCACCACTCGGCGTCCATGTACGCGCGGTAGCTGCGCCGGAACGCCTCGGGCACCGGGGCGGCGTGGGTCTCGGGGTCGAAGACCGGCGGGTTGCGGTCGCCCTCGACGTACGAGGCGGCCAGCTCGTTCTCCGCCAGCCGGTAGATCTCCGCGAGCACGCTGCGGGCGGTCTCCACGTCGGTCTCGGCGAAGGGCCCCGAGCCGTACACGGACTCCCGGCCCAGGACCTCGAACAGGTTGAACTCGATGTCGCGGAGGTTCGACTTGTAGTGGCCCATGGCGGCGACTCCGTAGGTGCTCGTAGGGTGCGCTCGGTGCTCGTACCGACAGGTAACACCCATCATGCTACCCGGCGGTAATAAGACGCAAGGGGAATCCGGGCCCGTGAACCGGACGGGAGGCACGGTAGCGGCCCAATCTCAGTAGGCTTCCAACCATGTATGGATACGACCAGTCCGCCTATGTGGGCCCTCAGCAGCCCTACGGCGTACCACAACAGCCGTCCCCCGACGGCTACGGGGGGCAACAGTTGTATCCCGAGCCCCCGCCCCAGGCACAGGCGCAGCCCGCCGCCCAGGCCGCGCCCCCCGCGCCGCCCTCGCTCGCCGACGCGCTGCGCGCGTACACCTCGGGTGCCCTGTCCACCGAGGAGTTCCACGACGTCTTCCTCGCCGCCAAGATCTACTGCCCGCGCGGCGAGAACCCGGGCTTCCTGGCCCTGCACAACACCCAGCAGCCGGTGATCCCGCTGTTCACCTCGCTCAAGGAGCTCCGCCGCTACGCCGGCAAGGACTCCAGGTACTTCACCGTGACCGGCGGCGAGGTGCTCGACCTGCTGCCCACGGGCTACGGCTTCGCGCTGGACATGGAGGGCGAGCACCGCATCGTGATGGACGCCAGGGCGGTGGAGGAGATGGTCGACTACACGATGCGCCGGATGTACGGCTGACCGCCGGACCGCGACGGTTCGCGACCGAGCCGCGACCGAGCCGCGACGGACCCGCGCGTGGCCGGAGCGTGGCCGAAAGTGACACCCCCTCGGTTCGCCCTCACGATCCCGGGTACCCGCCGTCGTCCGAGAGCGGAACGAGGTGAAGGGCATGTCGTCCAACGGAGTGAAGACGCGCATCTTCGACGAGGTGCACATCGGCAGGGGTGTCCGGCCGGTGGCCCAGCACGGCTACGTGACCGTCGAGGACGGGATGATCACCCTCCTGGGGTCCGACCGCCACCTGATCGAGAGCGCCCCGCTGAGCCGGGTGAGCGCCACCGAGGCACGCTTCACCGACGGCCGGACGCTGCACATGCGGGTCAACGGCACCCGCTACAACGTCTCCCCGCGCTGGGGTGACCGCGCCGGCCGCCTGCTGCGCCCCGGCCGCCCCGAGGACGTGCGGCGCGAGGCCGAGGAACTGCTGGAGCTGATCGAAACCGAGGGCGGCGACGTCAGCTGAACGCCGGCGGGCGTCGGCGGGCCTCGGCGGACACCGGGCCGGATCGGCGGGAGCGTGACGCTCAGCCGCTCCGGCCGGCCGCGTGTAGGTATCCCATCAGCTCCTGGAAGGTCTGCCATCCGCCGTCGCCGAGCGGGTAGTACAGCCCGGCGCCCACCCTCGCCGGGGCGGTGCCGGCGAGCGGCGGGTCCGCGGCGCGGTCCCGGCCGACCTCCCGGACGCCCTCGGCGCCCAGCACGAAGGCCAGCGGCACGGGCGGGGTCTCCAGATGGGGCGGCACGGTCAGGTCGCCGCGCGCTCGGCGGCTCTGTACCAGCAGCGACACCAGCCCGTGCTCGGCGACCAGCTCCGTCGCCACGGCCCGGAGCTCCCCCTCGTCGGGGGCCCGCCGCGCCAGTGCCAGGGTGACGTCCTCCTCCACGCCGCCCGTCGTGCGGGCGACGCGAAGCGTGGCGATGCCCGGCCGTTCCGGGTCGCCGACGGCGACGAACCAGGTCGATGCCGGCGCCCGGCGGCGGGCCAGATCGGTGAGCTCCTGGCGGGACCAGGGCAGGGTGGCCGGCTCCGCCGTTCCCCACGCCTGCGGCCCTGACGCGTCCGTCAGGCGGCGCCAGACGGACTCCAGCGCGCCACCGAGCACCAGCTCCCGCTCGGCCCGGCCCCGGGTGACGAACGTCAGCACGAGCTGGTGCCCCGGCTCACAGGTGGCCGCCTCCCGCGTGGCGGTGACGAAGGCCGGGGACGCGGCGCCGGTCGCCGCGAAGGCGCCGTCCCGCCAGCGCAGCTCGGCGCCGGAGAGCCCGTCGTGATACCCGCCCGCCCCGTCCCGCACCACCCACCGGTTCGGCAGCCCGGACAACGCGGCCCGGGTCGGCAGCGTCAGCCGCACCCCCCGCGGCGTGACGATCTGCAGCGCCCGGCCGCCGGCCGTGGCCGCCCGCAACGCG
Source organism: Streptomyces sp. B6B3 (assembly GCF_039871525.1). Taxonomy (NCBI): domain Bacteria; kingdom Bacillati; phylum Actinomycetota; class Actinomycetes; order Kitasatosporales; family Streptomycetaceae; genus Streptomyces; species Streptomyces sp. B6B3. The sequence continues at coordinate 166,043 of NZ_JBDPLU010000005.1, forward strand.
TCGGCGAGCCAGGCGGTCATCGCCACCACGGGCCGGTCCTGGATGACGGCGACCGCCTTCCCGGTCAACACGTCGACGGCCGGCTGGGCGGCCGCGGGGCGGGCCGCCGCCGTCACATCCGGCACGACCGCCGCGCCGCCGTCCCGGGCGGTCGCGTCGGGCGGCCACACAGTGCCACCCAGCAGGGACACCAGCCGGGTGGCGATGGTGCCCGCCAGCTCCGCGCCCCCCTCGACCGCGGTCGCGGCCCGGACCTCGGTCCACCAGACCGGTGCCGGCACCCGCACGCCCAGCAGCCGCTCGGCCTCGCCGGCGGCGTGCACCAGCATGGGGGCCTCCACGGACACCAGCGGCCTGCCCTCGGAGTCCAGCAGCTGGATCACCGCGTCCTCGGTGCCCGGCGCCGTCGCCACGCGCGTGTCGGCGCCGCCCGAGGCGAGCCCCGCCACCAGGCTCCAGGCGTCCGGCATCCGTTCGGTCAGCGCGATCACGTCGGTGGTCACCGCTTCGGGTCCCCCGTGTCCTTCGTGAGATCGGGACGGTCAGGGCCGTCGGACTCCGTGTCGAGTTCCCGGTCCACGGCCGTCTGGACGATCCTGGCCGGCTCGCCGCGGCGGACGAACGTGCCGCGACCGGCCTGGCGCGGGGCCGCGTAGACGCCGGGAAGGAGCTGGCCCTCCGTGCGGTTCCCCGACATCACCAGGGCCGTGCCGCCGCTCTCCCGCAGCGCGGTCAGGAACGGCTCGTACAGTGCCCGGGCCGAACCGGCCACCCGCCGGGTCACCACGAAGTGCAGGCCGATGTCCTCGGCCGAGGGCACGTACGGAACGAACGGCGCCAGCGGCTGCTGTCCCGCGGTGGTGAGGTTGTCGTAGTCGTCGACGAGGACGACGATGCGCGGGCTCGGCACGACGGCCCGCCCCGCCGCCAGCGCTTCGGGCGGCGTGGAGTCGTCCGGCATCCGCTCCTCCAGCTGCCGCGCCACCCCGGTCGCGAGCCGCGCCGCCAGCCGCGCGTTGTGCGCGTAGCCGCCGCGGTACGGTTCGGGCACCACGCTGTGCAGCCCGCGGCGCGGATCCATGACGGCGAACACCAGCTCCTCGTCCGAGTACCGCTCGACCAGGCCGCGGACGACCACCTTCAGCAGGTTCGTCTTGCCGCACTCGCCGTCGCCCAGGACCAGCAGATGGTGGTCGCGGTGGAACAGGTCGAGCAGCACCGGGCGCAGCGCCGTCTGGTCCAGGCCGATCGGCACCCGTTCCGGCTCGGCCGCCGGGGACGGCAGTCGCCTGACCGGCAGCCGCGCCGGCAGCACCCGCACCGGCGGGGCGCCCGTCCCCGACCAGGCGACGCGCACCGCGCGCACCGCCCGCTCCACGGCGACGCCCAGCTCGGCGCCCTCGGCCAGGCCGTCGACGCGGGGCAGCGCGGTGTGGGCGAAGAGCTTGCGGTCGGTCAGCACCCGTCCCGGCTCGTCCGGGCTGAGCGTCTGGGACAGCTTCCGGTCGATGCCGCTGTCGCCCGGATCGTTGAGCCGCAGCTCGATCCGGGTGCCGAAGGCCGACTGGTTGGCGATGCGGGCGTCGTTCCAGCGCAGCATGGAGGCGACCACGTGGATGCCGTATCCGCCGCCGCGGCGCAGCAGCTCGGAGACCGCGTCGTCGAGCTCCTCGAAGTCCTGGCGCAGTGCGCCGAAACCGTCGACGACGAGCACCACGTCGGGCGGTCCCAACTCGGGCAGCCGGCCGGCCGCGCGCAGCCGCCGCAGGTCGTCGACCGAATCGACGCCGTGCTCGCGGCACGCCTCCTCCCGGGCGCCGAGCATCATCCGGATCTCCTCCACGGTGCGCGTCGCCCGCTCCCGGTCGGCCCGGCCCGCCACCCCGCCGACATGGGGCAGCCCGGCCAGCGGCGCCAGGCCCCCGCCGGACAGGTCCAGGCCGTAGACGGCGACCTGCCGCGGGGTGTGGCTGAGCGCCAGGGAGAGCATCAGGGTGCGCAACAGGGTCGTCTTGCCGCTCTGCGGCCCGCCGATGACGGCGGCGTGGCCGCCCGAACGCGTCAGGTCGAGCAGCCAGGGGCCCTGCCGCTGCCGCGCCGGATCGTCCAGCAGGCCCAGCGGCACCCGCATCGGCTGGTCGTGGTCCGGCCCTGAGGCGGCGAGCCGGGAGAAGCGCAGGCCGTCCCTCCCCGTGCGCAACGGGCCGGCCACCGCGTCCAGGGCCAGTGCCTCGGGCAGCGGCGGCAGCCAGATCCGCAGCACGGGCGCGGCGGCGCCGGCCACCTGCTCGACCACGGTCGACAGCAGGGTCGGGCCCACCGTGCGCCGGGCGGGCGCCGTCGGTGCCGCGTCCCGCGCGTCCTGGTCCTCGCCGGGCGCACCGGGGTCGGCGGCGGCGTCCGCGAGCGAGTTGTACGCCGGGTACGGCAGCACCGGCGGACGCTCGTCGCGCGCCGCCTGCGGCAGCGCGGGGCCGCGGTAGGGCCCTGAGACGTAGCTCGCCTTGAACCGCTCGTAGACGCTGGTGTCGACCTTCAGGTAGCCGAAGCCGGGCATCGGCGGCAGGTGGAACGCGTCGGGGGAGTCCAGCACGGTGCGCGACTCCTCGGTGGAGAAGGTGCGCAGACCCAGCCGGTAGGAGAGGTAGGTGTCGAGGCCCTTGAGCTTGCCCGCCTCGATGCGCTGGCTGGACAGCAGCAGGTGCACCCCGATGGACCGGCCGATCCGGCCGATGGACAGGAACAGCTCGATGAAGTCCGGCTTGGCGGTCAGCAGCTCGCCGAACTCGTCGATGACGACGAACAGGTGCGGCAGCGGCGCCAGCTCGGGACGCTGGGCGCGGGCCGCGGCGTAGGTGGCGATGTCCGGGATGTCCCCGGCGTCCTTGAGCACCTGCTGGCGGCGCTTGATCTCACCCGCCAGGCTGGCGTGCACCCGCTCCACCAGCCCGGCGCGGTTCTCCAGGTTGGTGATGACGCCCGCGACGTGCGGCAGCGGCGCGAACGGGGCGAAGGTGGCGCCGCCCTTGTAGTCCACCAGGACCAGCGACAGGTCCTCCGGCGGATGCGTGGTGACCAGCGCCAGCACCAGCGTGCGTAACAGCTCGCTCTTGCCGGAGCCGGTCGCGCCCACGCATAGTCCGTGCGGGCCCATTCCCAGCTCGGCGGACTCCTTCAGGTCCAGCAGCACCGGCTCGCGGTCGTCGCCCAGCCCGATCGGTACCCGGAGGAACGACTGGTCACCCCGGCGTGGCGCCCACAGCCGCGTCAGCTCCCCGGTCGCCAGCGCCCCCGGGTCCTCGATGCCGAGCTGTTCGGCGAAGTCCACCGGGCCCGACAACGGGGTCCCGGCGGCCGACGACTCCGGGGTCAGCCGCAGCGGGGCCAGCATCCGCGCCAGCCCCAGGGCCCCGGCCGCGGTCACCCCCGCCGTCCTGCCCCGGATCACCACGGGTTCCGCCTCCTCTCCGGCCGCGCCGCCGCCGGCCCCGCCGGTGTCCCCACGGAGGTCCTCGACGGTGACGGTGCCGTCCTCGGTCGCCGTGATGCGCACGGACACCCGGTCGGGCTCGTGGGTCCGATCCGCGAGCAGGTGGAGCACCGTCACGCCCATGTCGGCCAGCGACACCGCGTCGTCGGGACGGGGCAGCTCGTGCGCCGGCTCGCCGTGCCTGTCGCTCACCACCACCAGCCGCCTGACCAGGCGCAGCGCCTCCCGGGTGGCCAGGCCGCGGCGCAGCTCCGAGGCGTAGGCCGCGCGCTGCCGCAGCTCGCCCGCCAGTCCCCGGGCCAGCTGGCCGGTGGAGGCGGCGATCCGGCGCGCGTTGACCGGGCCGTCCCAGGACTGGGCGTCGAGGACGTGCGGCAGCCACTTCAGCCATTCCCAGTCGGCGGCCAGCCGGTCCGGCGGAGCCACCAGTGCGAGCGCGAGGTCGTCGGGCGCGTGGGCGGCCGCGGCCTGGACGACGAGCGTGCGGGCCACCCGCAGCACCGCGGCCCGGTCCCCGACGACGCTGATGTCGCCGGCCCGGTCCAGCCGCACGGTCAGCGGCATCTCGGGCGCGGTCGCGAAGCGTTCGACCAGGCCGGCGGCCTCGTTGAGCATGAACGGGTCCGGTGGGGTGAGCACGGTGCCGCTGCCGCGCTGCAGGGTGAGACGCCGCACCGGCACCTCACCGGTGCCCAACCGCACCCGCAGGAAGTCCGCGTCCTGGCGCCGTCGTTCCCAGAGCCGGGCCGGATCACGGACCAGGTCGTAGAGGGCCTCGGGCAGCGGGTACAGCACCCGGGCGGTCGCGCGTCGCTCGCGGTCCTCGGCGGCCAGCTCGTCCCGCAGCTCCTCCAGATACTCCAGGTATCGCTCGCGTTGGGCGCGGCGGGTGCGCTGGGCCTTACCGCGCTGGGAGAACAGCAGCGCGACGCCGCCGATGACGGCGACGACGAGGATGATGGCGCCGAGCGCCGCGAACTGGCTGCTGCGGATGACGGTCATCATCACGACCGAGCCCATCACGCCCATCATGGGCAGCAGGGAGGTCGCGGCGGAGCCCGACTTGCCCTCGGGAAGGTTCGGTGGCGGCTCGACGTGGCGGTCGGCCGGTGCGGGCAACGGGCGGGTGGTGCGTGCGGGCCGGTGCACCTGACGCGTGCTCATCGCCCGGTCCTCCCCATCCTCGTCCTCGTCCTGTTCTTCGTTCTCGTTCTTGTTCTCGTTCTTGTTCTCAGCGCCGCGTGGTCCGGGCCGGCTCAGTGCCGGACCGCGCGGTCCATCGTCTCCGCCGCCAGTCGCGCCGCCGCCTCGCGCATCCCCTGCCCCAGGCGCTCGGTGCGGATCTCGCCGCCCGCCGCCAGCGACCGGTCGTACGGCAGCGGGATCACGCACGCGCCGCCGACCTCCAGCCGCGTGGCCGCCCACCGCTCGTCGAGCGTCGTGTCCGGGGAGGTGCGCACCAGCGCCACGACGGTCGTGGCGAGGATTCCGGCATCGAGGCTCGCGGCCCAGTCGAGGACCCACCGGGTGGTGGCGACGCCCTCGGGCGTGGCGGGCGCGACCAGCACCCGCGCCTGGGTGGTGGCCAGGGCCAGCCGGGCCACCTCCGCCGGCAGCGTCTCGCAGTCCACCACGGTGGTGCCGAAGAAGCGCCGGAGCGAGGTCACCACCGTCCAGTACGACTGGGTGTCGAGCGGTCCGTCCACCGCGCCCCGGCTGCCGGGCAGCAACCAGCCACCGTCGAACGGCACGAGATAGCCCGTCACGTCGGTGATCCGCATCGACGGATCGATGATGTGCGCGACGTCCGCGCACGACCAGCGGACCTCTCGGGCACCCAGGCGGCGCGGCAGCGTGCCGAGGATCGCGTCGGCCTCCAGGGCCATCACCGGGTCGGTCCGGTAGTGCCCGAACGTGAGGGCCAGCAGCGCCGCGACCGTGGACTTCCCCGCCCCGCCGCGGATGCTGGTGACGGCGATCTGACGCCCGGTGGTGATCGGCTGCTGGATCATGCGGGCCAGCTGGGCGAGGCCCTCGGTCTCCCCGGCCGAGGAGGACAGCAGGCGCCTGGCCGCGCTGACGGCGCGCCGCCCGAACGAGTCCCCGTGCCTCGCCCGGATGACCTCCTCGTCGCCGGTCACGGGCTGCGCCGTGGCCGGCAGCGGGCTCGGCGACGGGCCCGGCCGGGCGATCCCGGTGGGCGGTGGCCAGTCCGGCCGCGGCTCGGACCACCGCACGGGCGGCTGCGCCTGCGGAGCGCCAGCCGGCGCGGAGCCTGCCTGCGAGGGCTGAGCCGGCGGGGGCGCACCCGGCGGGCCGCCAGCCGGCGAGGGCGGGCCCTCCAGGGGCGGACCCTGCGCGGTGCCAACCTGCGGGGACCGAAGCGGCGAGCGCTGAGCCTGGGGAGCCGGCCGGGGCGGTAGCGGCGGCACGACGCGCGGCTCCGCCCGTCGGCCATTCACCGCTCCAGCGACGGTGCCCTCCGCGGCTCCCACGTCGCCGGAACCAGCTCCAGGGCCAGCCCCGGAGCGTGCCGGCCCAGCGGCTCGCGGCATGGCGCGCGGCTCCGCCTGTCGGCCACTCCCCGTACCGCCGGCGGCGCCGGCCACGGCACCCGGTTCTTCCGAGCCGACCACGGCCCGTGGCGCGTCGGCACCCGCCACCGCCGCCGCATCCCCCGCCCCGCCCGGCTCCGCGCCAGCGGCCTCGCGCATCTCCCGGAGCACCTCCCCCTGCCAGCTGCCTCGCCCGCCCTCTCCGGCCATCAGAACGTGTCCAACAGCCGGCCGTACACCCCGAACGCGCCGACGGCCACGGGAATCAGCACCACCACGGCCAGCGACTCGACCATGTTCATGATGCGTCGCAGCCGCACCCGCACGTGGTCCGGCGGGTGGACCATGTGCAGCGCCAGCGGCAGCAGCGCGACCGCGCACACCACGACGAGCGGCCCAGCCGGCTCTCCCGACTCCCCCGCCCACACCACGACGAGCCGCACCGCGAGCACCGCCCCGGCCGCGAGCAACGCGACCACCTCGACGGCCAGCGGATACGCCCGGGCCCGCGAGACCAGGATCAGCGCCAGCAGCACCGTCACCGTCACGGACCACCAGGTGGGCCCCTGCGGCGGCGCTCCGGCGCTCCCCGCCCGCTCGCCGACCGCGAGCCAGCCCGCCACCGCCGCCGAGGCGGCCGTCGCCACGACCGCCAGCGCGAGCCCGCGGTGCGTAGCGGCCAGGGCCGTGTCCACCCGGTGCCGGCTCACCGAGGCACCTCCGGCGCGCGCGTCGTCGAGCCGGGTCAGTCCCGAGGTCATCAGCGCGTACCGGGGCAGCAGCCCCAGCATCAGCACCGACGTCACCCCCAGCACCACCCCGCCGCGGTCGTCCTGCTGCGTCAGCACCGTCGCGAGCGCCCAGCCGCCCAGCAGCAGGCCCACGGCACCGGCCCCGACCAGCCCGCTGCGCCCGAGACCGGCGAAGGCGCCCAGTAACCCGAGGGTTGCCACCACCGCCAAACCGACCGTGACCAGCCGCAGCAGCCGGGTGTCCTCACCCGCGTCGTCCGCCAACAGCCAGGCGCCGACCCCGCCCAGGACCCCGCCCAACAGGATCAGGACCGCACCGGCGGCCGTCTGGCGCGCGACGCGTGCGGCCAGTACCCCGGAGCCGGCCGACGCCAGCGCGGCGGCGACCAGCCAGGGGGCGACGGCGTCCGCGCCGTACCAGCCGCGGGCCAGCAGCGCCGCCGCCAGGCCCATCGCGAGCGTGGCCACGCCGGCCGCCCAGGCCCGGGTCGAAGCCGCGTCCCAGCGCCAGCCGCGCACATCCAGATCCTCGGCCGCCGCGTCGGCGACGTCGTGCACCACGGGCGCCGCGGGCGTCTCCTCCTGCCGAACCAGCCGGAGCACCGCCCCGTCCTCGATGCCCGCGCCGGCCAACGTCTCGTCCTGCGCCAGCACCGCCCCGTCGGCGGTCACTAACCGCCGCGCCGCGGGCCTGGACACCGGATGGTCGTCCAACATCCGCAGCACGTCGGGGAGTAACTCTCCGATCGGCTCCTCGGCGGGCACCAGCAGATCGATCCGCCGGCCCTCACCGGCCAACGTCACGCGACTCAGCCGGGTCCGTGCCCGGGCCGCCGCATCGGTGGCGCTCACCATCCCGATCCCCCCGTACTCGCGGACTCCTGCTCCGCCAGGCCGAACAGCCCGCCCTCCTCCCGCATCTGCTGCGAGATGAACGACCAGCCCACGCAGCCGGCACACACCACGGCGGCGAGCGCGATCCCGCCGAAGATCTTCCCCAGATTCTCGTCCAGACTCCGCCGCATGCGCTGCGACCCGAACAGTAGTGCGTCCCGCAACCGCCTGCGCCGCACCGCCACCGACTCGAGTAATTGGCTGTCATAGTCCCGGGCCATGTGTCCCCTCCTGCCCCTCAGCTCTCCAGTATGGCCCGATCGTTCTCCTGCACCAGGAACTCATGCACAGGTGTCAGCGTCCAGTCTTATAGTCCCAGTGGACGGTGGAAAAGTCCGGTGGAGCCTCAGGGGGAGGACGAACACGTGAAGTTCGACATGGGATCCCAGACACTGACCACGCTGATCCAGCAGTCCCAGGGATCGAGCACCGACCTGGGCGTGCTGATCCAGCAGTTGATCACGGCGGCGGAGCCGTTGGAGGGGCGTTTCAACGGCGCGGGCAAGGCGGCCTTCGACGCGTTCAAGGCCAACTCCGACGAGATCACGAATGCCCTGAACGGCGCGCTGAGCGCCATCCTGGGCGGCCAGTCGGGAATGGACCAGGCATTCGGCACCGGTGACCAGGAGTCGGCGGACAACGCGACCCAGGCGATGAGTTCGGCCAACTTCGACGCGGCCCGTTTCCAGGCCCGCTGACCCCCGAGTTCGGCCAACCGACCCGCTGACACCCTAAGGATCAGGACATCATGGCGACGGAAGACCGACGCAGCTACGACACGGGCGCCTCCGGCGAGGCGCAGACCAACATCACGGGCGTCCTCAACCAGCTGGAGGGTGTGATCACCGCCCGCGACCAGCAGGTCAAGGCGGCGATGGCCGACTTCCAGGCGGACGGCGTCTCCGACCAGTACCACGGCGTGGAACAGCGGTGGAACAGCTCCGCCCAGGAGGTGCGCGAGATCATCAACCTGCTGCGCACCACCCTGGAGAACAACGACGCCACGGCGCAGAACACGCTGGGCCGCGCGCAGGCCGCCGTGGACGGCATCGGCTGACCGCATCGTTCGACGGGAGGGGGTAACCACACATGCCGACCTGGGACATCCAGCCGCTGGGCGTGCGGGACGTACTGGACCGCACGGTCGACCGGGCCAACGACATCGAGGGCTGGGGCTCGGGCTACAGCGACCACCTCAACAACGCGGCGACCTACGCCGGCACCCTGGCCATGAACGGCCAGGCGGCGCCCGCGATGGGCATCGTGGGCGCCGCGCTCAACGAGTTCGCCGAGGCCACGCAGACGGACGTGCAGTACATCGTGGCGCGCGCGAGCGCCTCCCTCACCGGCGCCTCCGACGCCACCATGGCGTACGTCGACGGCGACCTGGAGATGGCCGCGGAGGCGCAGCGGCAGGCGCTGCGGCCACCCGAGATGCCTCGCATCTACGAGGGACCCTCGGCGGGTGGCTACCAGGAACCGCAATAGCAGGGGGGTAACCGGCCCATGGCCGAAGAGATTGGTTCGTGTCAGGTCGAGGAACCGGACCGGGTGGATCCCTCCGGAATTCCGGAGTTCACCGGCGACCTGGGACTGCTCGAAACCGCGCACGGGGCGTTATCCAGCGACGCGGGCGACATCCGCGACATCGGCAGCGACATCCACTCCCGTTTCCAGGGTCTGTCCGCCTTCTACCAGGCCCCGGAAGCCGAACAACTCTTCGCCACCACCACGCCCGTGCGGGACCGGGCCGACACCTTCGCCTCCGATCTGGAGTCCGTCGGCTCGTCCCTTTCCGCCTATGCCGACGAGATCCGGCCACTTGTCGAGCGCCTCCAGTCGCTGAAGGCCGAGGCGGACGCTTTCGTCGCCGAGATCGACGGCGACGACGAATGGCAGTACGACGGCGGCAAGGTCGAACGCAACAACCAGCTGATCTCCGACATCTCCACGACGGTCGCCGAGTTCTGGGCCGCGGAACGCCGCTGCGCCAACGCCATCACCGCCCTGGTCGGCGGCACCCAGTGGACCGTCGACGACGGTTCCGGCGGCGAGAACATGTACGGCATGTCCGTGGAGGACATGTCCCAGGCGGGGGAAACCCCGTGGGGCAAGGCGGTGGAGGAGAAGCACCACTGGTACGAGGTCGGCCACCACCTCAAGAGCTTCGTCTGGGACGGCATCATCGTCGACGGCATCTGGGGCACGATCACCGGCCTCGGAACGCTGCTCAACCCCTGGAGCGACAACTTCGGCGCGGCGTGGCAGGGCCTGGGCCAGCTCGCCACGGGACTGGCCCTGCTCGCGGGCCCCGTCGGGCTCCTGACCTACGCCGGCTCCCGCCTGCTGCCCGAGGACAACGCGGTCCGCGGCTGGATCGACGACAGCATGGACACCACGGTCAACGTCGGCAAATCCATGGTCGCCTGGGACGAGTGGAGCGAGAACCCCGCCCGCGCGGCAGGGCTGCTGACCTTCAACGTCGTGACCACGGTGGCCACGCTGGGCGCGGGCACGGCCGTCACCGGCACCGGTGCCGCGGCGTCCGCGACCGCCCGCGCGGTCAGCGCCGCCGCGCGCGTCGGCAACTTCATCGACCCCGTGGCCCAGATCGGCCGGGTCGCCGGCGCCGGTCTGAACGGCCTGCGCAGCATCGGGAACATCGCCAGCGATCTGGCGAACATCACCAACACCCTCCCGGCGACGGCGTTCCCCGACGGCACCCTCCGCCTCGCGGACGGCACCGTGATCCCCGAGACCGGCCCGCTCCCCGACCTCCCGGCGGGCACCCAGGCCGTCACCCTCCCCGACAACACGGTCCGCCTCCCCGACGGCTCCACCCTCCACCCCAACGGCCAACTCGACCTCCCCAACGGCCAGACGGCCCAGACGGCAGACCAGATCCCCGCCGAACTCTCGGCCGTCGACCGCGACATCCTCGCCACCACCCCGACCCGCGACCCCGAACTCGCCACGGTCGGCACAAGCAACGCCGGCGACAACCTCCCCCCCACCACGGCCCAGACCGGCGACAACCTCCCCCCCGGCGGCACCAGCCGCCCATCCGACCTACCGGGTCCCACCGCCCAGGCCAGCGACCCCAACCTTCCGCCCAGCAGCAGCGCAGGCGCCGGAGGCGGCGGCGATCTGCCTCCGACCGGCGGTGTGGGCGACGACCTTTCGAACGGTTCGCCGGGAGACGATCTGTCCACCTCCGACCCGAACTCCGGGCCATCCACCGGCGGACCCGGTGGCGGGACGGACCTTCCCCCGGGCGGCACGATCCCGAACCCGCCGGCGGGCAACCTCCCCGACGGTTCGTGGGCGGGCGAGAACGGGCTGCGCCTGGACCCCGAGGCCAACGCGGCCGCCGACGACTTCCTCCGCCAGACCGCGGCCGCTGAACCCCGCATCACCAACACGATGCAGGACATCGCGGCCGGGGTCGACGACGGCAGCCTCACCGGTCTCGACTACCGGCTCAAGAGCGAGGACTCGCTCAAGCGCAAGCTCGCCACGGATCTCCTGGAGAACCCCAATCTCACCCCCGAGCAGGCGCTCAACCGGATCAAGGACTCCACGCGGTACACGGTCGAGATTCCCGCCCGCAATTACACCGAGGGTGTCCAGCAGGCCGTCAACGACCTCCAGGCCCGCGGCTTCGAGAACGTCACGTTCAAGAACACGTGGGACTCGCCTGGCTACAAGGGCATCAACTCCACGTGGTGCGACCCGGTCTCCGGCCAGATCTTCGAGGTGCAGTTCCACACCCCGGAGAGCTTCGCGGCCAAGATGGACACGCACGGCCTCTACGAGACCCAGCGCCTGCCCGGCGTCTCACCGGACGAGGTCGCCCGCCTGCAGGCCCAGCAGGACCAGATCTTCAACGACGTCCCCGTGCCCGGCGACGCGGGCGACATTCACATCGGGCCGGCGCCCGACCGCCCGCCACCGGGCGCTGGTGCGAGCGGTGCGAACTGGGTCGACGAGCCATCGGAGTCCGCCGGACGCGCCTACGAGGACATACGGGCGACCCCCAACAGGGTCGACCTGCCCGAGATCTCCCGGAACACCGGGATCGACGAGTCGGTGCTCCGGCAGGTCAAAAGCCACCTGTTCCGGTCCCAACACGACGTACCGGTTGGACCGGGAGAGACCAGAAGAGGGCTCTTCACACCAGATGATCACATTGCCGACCTGTGGCAGGGAGCCCGCGCCGGTACCCTTGATGCGGGTGAGCTCGCACGTTTCAGGAGCCTGATGGCTCACGAATATTTCGAAAGCGAACTGATGCGGGCAGGCCTGCCTTACACATCGGACCATCCCAGCTTGTGGGAGCTCGACGAAACGGATGGAACGTACACCAGAGAGTTCCCCACCAGCCTCGACCAGGCCGGGGCGCACGACCTGGCACCGCACTATCATGAGGGGCATTTCAATCACTGGAAGCGGGCCTTTGGAATTGAACCGCCATCCGTTCGCCTAGCGGATGATCTGTCGAACATAGACGATGTTGTCAACGCTGCGATTCAGGAGTTGCGGTCGAGGGGTGTGATCTGAAATGAGCGGCACGGCTCCACGCACAGTTTTGGAGCGACTACGCGTCATCGTCTGGAACGACTGGGATCAGGCGTTCGGTCACCGTCGGTCGCGCGCCCTGCTGATGCGGGAGTACCTACGCCGTGCCGCCTGCTGGGCTCGAGCGTACGGCGCGGAGCGGGTCTGGCCGTTCTTCGACATCGTCGAATACATCGACCCAACTGTTCAGGTAGACGACGATGTCCTGGCCGAGTTGGACGAGTTGTCGAGCCATATGGGAACGCTGTACGTACGGACGACCTGCCAGGCCGCCGTACGGTGGGCAGCGCTTCGCGAGAAGACGGAGCCGCAACCATCCGATCTGCCCGATCTCTACGAACCGCTGCTGCTCATGTACGAGCGTGGCGGCGGCTTTTATATCGAAGAATTCATCGAGCTTAACGGAATCGCCATCCGACGCGGAAATGTGGAGACCAACCTCGCCGCTACCCCGTTCCTGACTCTTGCTCCCGCCACGCTCGACGCCATGGATGCCGAAGGAAAGATCACCTACTACGCGAAGATCGACGACGAGTTTCCCAGGGATAATCCCATGGGCATCGTTCGGAGGCGCATAGACGGAGATCTCACGTATGACGAGGCATTCACCAGAAATCTGCACTGGGAGCCGACCGAGTACCTGAGGCTCTACCAGTTGGGCCACAACGACGTTGATCACGTGCAGATTTCCGCGATCGAAGCGGCAGCGTTCGTCGAGAAGGTCTCCAACAAGGTGCGTCATGGCGCGAACTGATCCCGCCCGGGTCACCAACCGCTCCCGAAGGTGACGTCCGGGCCCTCTCCTGGGTCGGCATCGCTCCGGCGTTCGGGTCGCGGTCGTTCCCTGAGTTCGAACCAGGTGGTCTTGCCCTCGCCCCGCGGGGCCACGCCCCAGGCGTCGGCGAGGGAGTCCATCAGGACCAGGCCGCGGCCCGAGGAGGCGAGCTCGCCGGGGTCGCGGCGGTGCGGGAGGGAGCCGCTGGGGTCGGCGACCTCCACGCGGAGCAGGCGGTCGCCGGGCGGGCCGGCGAGCTCGGCGACCAGCAGGGCGTCGCCGTCGGTGTGGGTGAGCACGTTGGTCACCGTCTCCGAGAGCAGCAGCGTCGCGCCGAACACCCGGTCCGGGTCGTGCCAGTCGTGCAGCATCTCCGCCAGTTGCCGGCGGGCCGCCGCGACGTGGTCGGGCTCCGACTGGGCGATGGTCTGCACCACCCGGCGCACCGGCCGGCGCGCCGCCTCCCGCCCCTCCGGCTGGGGGTGGCGGAGCAGCAGCAGCGCCATGTCGTCCAGGTCCTGCCCGGCCCGCTCCGCGTGCTGCGCCGTGTGGACGAGGGTCTCGGCCATCTCCTCCGGGTCGGCCAGGCGCTCGTCGTCCATCCCCTGGATCGCCGTGCGCAGGCGCGCCCAGCCGTTGTCCAGGTCGACGTGCCCGGTCTCCAGCAGCCCGTCGGTGCACAGCAGCAGCGTCTCCCCCGGCTCCAGCAGCAGCCGGGTGGTCGGGTAGTCGCCGTCCGGGGCGACGCCCAGCGGCAGCCCGCCGGCGGTCGGCCGGATCAGCATCGTGCCGTCCTGGAGCACCATCGCCGGGTCGGGATGGCCCGCCCTGGCGACGTCCAGGGTGCCCGTGGACGGGTCGACCTCGACGTACAGGCAGGTGGCGAAGCGGTCCTCCGGATCCCCGCCGCTCTCCGGGGTGGGCGCCAGGGCGGCCAGGAATCGGGAGGCCCGGGCGAGGACCGCGTCCGGGCGATGTCCCTCGGAGGCGTACGCGCGCAGCGCGATGCGCAGCTGGGCCATGATCGCGGCGGCCCGCACGTCGTGGCCCTGGACGTCGCCGATGATCAGCGCCACCCGGCCGGACGGCAGCGGGATCACGTCGTACCAGTCGCCGCCCACCCGCAGCCCGCGGCCGGTCGGCACGTACCGGGCGGCCACCCGCATCCCCGGAATGCTGGGGGTGGGGGCGGGGCGCATGGCGCGCTGGAGGTCGTCCGACAGCTCCCGCTCGGTGTCGTGGAGGAAGGCGCGGGCCAGCGCCTGGGCGATCAGCCGGGCGAGGGCGGCGAGCAGCGTGCGCTCCTCGAAGGTGAAGGCCATCGCCTTGTCGAAGGCGACCAGCCAGACCCCGATGGTGCGTCCCGACACCACCAGCGGCAGGTACGCCCACGACTCCCGGTCCAGTGAGGCGATGGTCCGCCAGATCTCGGGATAGGAGTCGCGCAGCTCGTCGGGCGTGGAGAAGTAGCGCGGCCGCCCGGTGCGCAACGCCTCGGCCGCGGGATTGCGGCTGTTGATGTGCTGCGGGCGGGGCAGCGCCCGGCGGATGGTCTCCTCGGTCTCCCGGTCGCGCTCCGGACGGGTTCCGCGGGTGCGGTACTCGATCATCCGCAGCCGGTCGCCCTCCAGGCTGAAGACGCCGGTGGCGGCCGGGTGGAATCCGGGCATCGACAGCGCGGCGACGACCCGGAGCACCTCGCGGCCGGTGTGCGCCTCGGACAGCGCCTGTCCGGCGTCGAGCAGGAACGCCTCGCGGACCCGCCGCTCGTCCTCCGCCTGCTCCAGCGCGGACGCCGCCGGGTGGCCGAGGGCCGGCACCTCCAGGAAGACGCCGACCAGCCCGCCGGGCGCCGCCGGGCCGCCGGTGCGTTCGGACTCCGGGGCGTAGGCGCGGCTGCGCAGGCTGTGCAGCACGGTGCCGTCCTCGGCGACCACCCGGAGCTCCGCCTCGCCGAGCCGGCCCTCGGCGGCGGAGGTCGCGAGGTGGCGCTGGGCGGCGACGTAGTCGGCCAGATGGAAACGCGCGCGCAGCTCCGGTTCGGTGAGCGCGGCCGGCTCGGCCGGGAGGCCCAGCAGCTCCGCCTCGACGGCGTCCAGGCGCACCAGGCCGTCGCCGCCGTGCCAGCGCCACAGGCCAACCCGGCAGGCCGCCAGCACCTCCTCCCTACGCATATCGAGAGATCTTATTTCCCTTTAGCACCTTTTGCCGGGTGGTGTGCCGGGTGGTGCGCCGGGTGGTGTGCCCGGTGGGCGACGCGCCGGCTCAGACCGCCGTGGTGACCACCGTCATGGCACGGGTCAGGCCGCTGCGTTCGAGGGCGTCACGCAGTTCCGGCGAGGCGCCCTCGACGGCCACCTCCGTGGTGGGCGGCAGCTGCTGCTGGGTGAAGGCGAGGCAGCGCAGCGCGGCGGGGACCAGCGACGCCAGGTCGTGGACGTCGACGACCAGCCGCCGGCCGGCCTCGGCGGCCGCCTGGCCGATCAGGGCGCGCAGGGTCGGCACGTCGGCGTCGGTGAGCCGGCCGGCGAGCCGGAGCACGGTGGTGCTGCCGGCGGCGCCGACCGAGGCGTGGAAGGTGTCGGCGACGGCGTCGGTCGAGGTGTCGGACGGCTGGGCGGACGGCTGGGCGGACGGCTGGGCGGACGGCTGGATGGACGACATGGGGACTCCCATCGGTGTGTTCGGATCAGTGAACGGGGTGGGCGACCAGCAGCGTGGTGGAGCGGCCGGCCAGGGTGAGCGGGCCGGCCGGGAGGACGCGTTCGTGCCCCGGCGGGTACGCGTCGCGCCCGAGCGTCGCGGCCGTGTCGGCGAAGACGTGCCAGCGCGTGCCGGGCGGCGGTTCGGGCGGCCGCACGATGCGCGGACGGTCGTCGACGTTGGCCGCGAGGAAGACGGTGTCCCGGTCGGGGGCGCCGGTGGCGCCCTGGTGCAGCAGCACGGCCAGCAGCGTGGACCCCGGCGACCAGTCGGGCCGGTACGGCTCCTCGCCGTGCCAGCTGACCTGCGGAAAGGGCCAGTCCGCCCGGTCCCGGCCGTCGGGGTGGGGCAGCCGGCGCAGCACCGGGTGGGCTCGCCGGAAGGCCAGGCAACGCCGCACGAAGCGGTGCAGCGCGGCGCCGTCCTCGCCGTCGAGCAGCGACCAGTCCAGCCAGCCGGTGGCGTTGTCCTGGCTGTAGGCGTTGTTGTTGCCGTGCTGGGTGCGGCCGAACTCGTCGCCCGCGAGCAGCATCGGCACGCCCTGGCTGGCCAGGAGCAGCAGCAGGGCGTTGCGCGCCTGCCGGGCGCGCCGCCGCCGCACGGTCGGGTCGGCGGTCGGCCCCTCGTGGCCGTGGTTCCAGCTGAGCTCGTCGGGGACGCCGTCCCGCCCGCCCTCCCCGTTGGCCTCGTTGTGGCGGTGGTCGTACGCGGTCAGGTCGGCGAGCGTGAACCCGTCGTGGCAGGTGACGTAGTTGACGGACGGCGCGGCGCCGCGGCCGGGGTAGAGGTCGGGCGAGCCGACCAGGCGGGTGGCGAACTCCGCGACCCCGCCGGGCCTGGCCAGCAGGAACCGGCGGACGGCGTCGCGGTAGCGCATGTTCCATTCGCCCCACCGCCCGAAGTGCGGGAAGGAGCCGACCTGTTCGGTGCCGGTCGCGTCGCTGGCCTCGGCGATCAGCGTGCACCGGGCGAGCACCGGGTCCTCGGCGATGGCCCGGAGCAGCGGCGGTTCGGCGAGCAGCGCGCCGTCCTCGCCGCGCGCCAGGATGGAGGCCATGTCGAAGCGGAAGCCGTCGACGCGGTACTCGGTGGCCCAGTGCCGCAGGCAGTCCAGGATGAACGCCCGGGCCGCCGGGTGGTTGGCGTTGACGGTGTTGCCGGTGGCGGTGAGGTTGCGGTGCCGTCCGTCGGCGTCGAGCAGGTAGTAGCCGGCCTCGTCCAGCGCGCGGAGGGACAGCACGGGACCGCGGTGGTCGCCCTCCGCCGTGTGGTTGAAGACGACATCGAGCAGCACCGCGATGCCCGCCGCGTGGCACGCCCTGACCAGGGACTTCAGCTCCCGGGACGGGCCGCCGGGACGCTGGTCCGCGGCGTAGCCGGCCTTGGGGGCGAAGAACGCCACCGTGTTGTAGCCCCAGTAGTTGGGCAGCGGCTCGCCGGTGTCGGGCGACGCGTAGGTGTTGTCGGTCTCGTCGAACTCGAAGACGGGCAGCAGTTCGAGCGCCGTGACGCCGAGGCGCCGCAGGTAGGGGACCTTCTCCGCCAGACCGGCGTAGGTGCCGGGCCGGGCGACCCCGGACGAGGGGTGCCGGGTGAAGCCGCGGACGTGCGCCTCGTAGATCACCAGGTCCTCGGCGGAGTGGTCGGGGTGCCGGTCGTCGCCCCAGTCGAACGCCGGTCCCGCGGGGATCACCGAACGGTAGGCCGGCCGCGCCCCCCACGGCCCCGAGCCGGCCAGCTCGCGGGCGTAGGGGTCGAGGATCACCGGCGAGGCGGCGGCGAACTCCGGGGGCGGTCCGGGCTCGACCCGGTAGCCGTAGTGGCACTCCTCGGGGCGCAGGCCGAGCACCGTCATGGTGTGCACGGCGCCGACCCTGTGCTCGGGCCTGAAGGGCAGTTCGGCCACCACGGCGCCGTCCGACGGCCGCGTCAGCACCAGGCTGACGCGGCGCGCCGTGCGCGAGGTGACGGCGAAGTTGACGCCGCCGGGCACCACGCTGGCGCCCAGCGGGTCGGGGCGACCGGCCGCGGTGTGCCAGCGGCGGCCGGTCGACGCGAGGGTGATCGCCTCCTCCATGGTCAGCCGTCCTCCGGACGGAGGCGGGCGCGGACCAGCAGCGGCTGTGCCGAGTCGGGCAGCCGGACGGTGAGCCCGTCGGGGTCGAAGTCCCGGTACTCGGTGCCGTCGACGGTGACCCGGTCCAGCAGCACCGCGCCCCGCGGGAGGACGTCGGGCGAGACCCGCAGCAGCCCGTCCGGATAGGCGGCGCCCGGCATGGGCCGGAAGTACAGGTCGAGCGGCTCGCGGTGCACCAGCAGGCGGGTGTACACCTCGGCGAGGTAGGCGAGTTCGGCCTTGTGGTACATGGCCATGGCGTGGCTGCCCTTGAGCCGCTCGTTGCCCACCAGGTAGGGGATGCCCGAGGCGAGCACGGTGAAGAACACGCCTCCCTCGTCGTGGTCGAGGAAGAAGGCGTTGTAGAACGCCGCGGACTCGCGGGCGTTCCGCAGGAAGTCGCCGTCGCCGGTGTAGCCGGCCAGCACCAGATAGGCCAGGATCGCCTGCTCCTGCTGCCACCACGCCTTGCGGTCGTGCCAGACGAAGGCGTGCCGGCCGCGGTCGGCGACGCGCTCGACCAGGTCGTACCAGCCGCCGCGCTGCCGGTCGGAGCCGACCGCCGGCATGGTGGCGCCCAACGACTCGGCCAGCGCCTGGTACTCGGGCTTGGGCAGGGTGGCCCGCATCCGCATCAGGTTCCAGGCGATCTTCAGGTTGTGGCCGACGACCGCGCGGTTCTGCTGCCAGCCCCACGCGTGGTCGGGCGTCCAGTCGGCGTGGAACCGCTCGCGGACGAACGGGCTGGCGCCCGGCGTCCGGTCGGGCAGATGCGAGACGATCATGTCGAAGGTGTGCTCCAGCATCCTGCGGTACCGCTCCTGGCCGGTGGCCAGGTAGAGGTTGAACAGGTAGGCCGGGGCGTGGTCGCCGACGGAGTTCCAGTTCTTGCGGGAACGGTTGGGCCCCAGCGAGTCCTCGTGCGGGCTGAGGGTGACCGGGTCGATGTGCGAGTAGTAGCCGCCCAGCCTGGGGTCGTGGAAGAACTTCTCGAACAGCCGGACCGTGCCCTCGATGTCGGCCAGGATCTCCGGATCGCCGGTGAGCCGGTAGGTCTGCACGAGACCGACCAGGGCGTAGATCTGCTCGTACGCCGGGATGGCCCGGTAGTCGTCGCCGAACTCGCTGGCGAACAGCTTGTGTTCCCGGCCGCCGGTGACGTCGATGCCGTGGTACCAGTAGACGACGTCCTCGTCCGGGTCGACGAACCGCATGTGGTCGTGCAGGTAACGGGAGCCGCGCTCGGCCACGGTCAGCGCCCGCTCGTCGCCGGTGAGCAGGAAGGTGCTGGCCATGCCGTACACCATGCGGGAGATGGTGTCCGTCTCCTGCACCTGCCGGACCGCCTTCTCACCGCTGTTGCGCAGGTCGGTGCGGTAGTTGTCGAAGTCGACCTCGCCGTCGCCGAACTGCGCGCGGTGGTAGAACGCCGCCAGCTGCCGCAGCTGTTCGGTCCACCAGCCGGGACGCTCGAACGGCCAGGAGCCGCCCGGCGCGGCGCCCGGCTCGCTCACCAGGACCAGCTGCGCCGCCTGGAAGTGTCCGCCCTCCGGATCGGGATAGTTGACGCCGTAGCAGAACAGGAAGGTGCCGGGGGTGAGTTGGTCGTACAGGTGGGTGGTGACGTCGGCGTAGGGCTCGCCGAGGTTCCGCAGCCGCTGGCCCGAGGTCGTCGCCGTCAGGTGCACCGTGATCGGCGCGCCGTCCAGGGTGCGCAGCGTGACGGCGTTTCCCTGGCGGTCGAGCACGTAGCCGGCGACGGTGTCGGAGCCGGAGAAGCCGAGGCCGGGGCCGGGGCCCGTGGTGGTCGGCGTGCTCACGACGCGCCCCCGGTGCTCGCCAGGGACGGGGCGGCGCCGTCGGCGGTCGCCGGGTCCAGCATGTCGATGACGGAACGGGCCAGCAGGTGGCACTCGTCGACGGTGCGGGTGGTCACCAGGTCGTTGTCGATCACCACGTCCTGGTTGGTGTAGACGGCGCCCATGTTGCGCACGTCGCCCACCAGGTTGTTGTGGCAGGTGACCTCGCGGCCGCGCACCAGTTCGGGCGCGGCGGTGACCAGCAGCAGGCCGTGGCAGGAGAACGCCTTCACCAGGTTGGGCAGCCGGAACGCGCGGCGCATCAGCTCCACGGCGGGCGCCGGCTCCGCGACGTCCTCGCTGTAGCGCAGCCGGTCCGAGACCTGACCCGAGGGCACGACCAGGGCCGAGAAGCGGGACAGCGCCGTGTAGTCGAGCTGCTCCAGGTCCTCGGTGACGGTCACCGGGGCGCGCTGCTCGTGTCCGGTGAAGGTGAGCGAGGGCTGCCCCCAGAGCCGGGTCAGCAGCAGGACCTCGGCGCCCTCCTCGGCGAAGCGGCGCTGGTAGTAGGAGATCTCCTCCTCGACGAAGTCGCTCTCCATCAGCAGGCCGATGCGCTTGCCGGTGAGGCGGCCGGGCGAGGGGGAAGGTGCGGTGGTCACGATGATCAGTCCCTTGGGCGAGAGAAGACGGAAGAAGGACGGAGAGAGCTGGCAGGGAAGCCGGAACGGGGTGACGCCGGAACGGGGAGGCGGCCGGCGTCGGGACGCGCGCCGGTCAGGCGGCGTCGAGCAGGGACAGGGATGAGGCGGCGGTCGCGGAGTCGGGCCACGTGACGCTGATGGTGCGAATGCGCGGTCCCTCCTCCTGGGCCACCACCCACCACTCGTGCCGGGCCAGCCAGCCGTCGTGGCCGGTGGTGGTGGTCGCGGTCACCTCGGCGTGGACCGGCGACAGCAGCCGCACCCGGACGTCGGCCAGGGCGACGGACCGGCCGGCGAGCGGCAGGTGGCGCCCGTCGGCGTACCAGCGGCAGAAGTCCGCCACGCCGCGGACGACCGCGGACGGCAGGTCGAGCCGGAGGCCGTTGGCGAGGTCGGGCGTCAGCCGCTCCACCGGCACCCGGTCGGTGACGGAGCGGTGCCAGCGGCGCACCAGATCCTCGGCGCCGGCGGCGGACAGTGCGGTGCGGGACACCTGGAGGGTGGAGAGGGTCACTTGTGATCGTCCTTTCTCACGGCTCACGGCTCACGGCTCTCGGCTCTCGCTCACGGAGGGTCCGAGGGTTCTGACGAGGGCTCATACGGCGAGGTCGATGAGGTAGGGGCCGTCGTGCGCCCACATCGCCTCGACCGCGTCGCGCACCTCGTCGGGCCTGGTGACGCGGCGGCCCGGCACGCCCAGCGCCGCGGACAGCTCCGCGAAGCCGATCTCGGGGCGCGTCAGGTCGAACGCCTCGGGCAGGGCGTGTTCGGCGATGCCGCGCTCCCGCCAGTACTGCCGCAGGTTGAGGTCGAGCAGCCGGTACCGCCCGTTGTTGCAGATGACGAACTTGGCGCCGACGCCCTCCCGGGCGGCGGTCCACAGCGCCTGGAAGGTGTACATGCTGCCGCCGTCGCCGGTGAAGCCGACGACCGGCAGTTCCGGGCGGGCCATCTTGACGCCGATGGCGCCGGGGATGCCCACGCCGAGCGAGCCGCCCCGGGTCTGGAAGAACCGTCCGGGGACGCGCGGCGGCAGGTGTCGGGCCAGGGGCCCGCCCGCGGTGAGCGCCTCGTCGAAGACGGCCAGGTCCGCGGGGGCGCGCTCGGCCAGCGTGCGGACCAGCTGGTCCATCAGCGAGTCGTCGGCGCCGGCCGGGGCGCCCGGTTCGGTCGCCGTCGCGGACCCGGGCGGGGTGCCGAGGATCGCCGCCATGGGGGTGCGCGGGCCCAGCGCCTCGGCCAGCCCGGACAGCGCCAGCCTGGGGTCGGCGACCACGCCGAGGTCGACCGGGAAGTTCTTCGCGATCTCCCACGGGTCCAGGTCGATGTGGACGATCCTGGCGTCCGCACGGAAGGGGCTGTCGAGGAGCGGGAAGACCTCGGGGAAGACGTACGTGCCCACGATCAGCACGCCGTCGGCGTCGCCGACCACCCGGGCGCTGTCCTCGCCGAACATGTGCCCGAGCGCACCGCCGTAGAGCGGATGCGTGGTGTCCATGTTGACCTCGGAGGAGTTCACCCCCCACACCGGGGCGCCCAGCCGCTCGGCCACCTGGGTCAGCTCGCGCTGGGCGCCGCTCGCGGCGATCCCGTCGCCCATGAGGATCAGCGGGCGGCGGGCCGAGGACAGCATCCGGGCCGCCTCGCGCAGGGTGTCGGCCGGCGGCGCGACCCGGGTGTCGGGAACGCTGGTGGGCACCACGGGCTCGGTCGTCGTCGCGTCGAGCACGTCGGCGGGGAGCACCACCATGACCGGGCCCCGCGGCGGGGTCATCGCGATCTTCACGGCCCGGCGCAGCACCCGCAGCGTGGAGTTCGGATCGACCACCCGGGTCGCGTACTTGACCACGGGCTCGGCCATGGCGACCAGGTCGGCCGCCATCTGCGCGTCCATGGCGTCGTAGCGGACGCCGGCCTCGCCGGCCACGACCACCAGCGGCGAGCCGCCGCGTTTGGCCTGGTACAGCATGCCGATGCCGTTGCCGAGGCCCACGCCGCTGTGCAACTGCACCAGGGCGGGGCGCTGCGTGGCGCGGGCGTAGCCGTCGGCGATGCCCACGGCGGCGCCCTCGTGCAGCGCCATGATGTACGAGAGCTGGTGGTTCCTCGCCTCGTCGAGGAAACCCTGCTCGACCGTTCCGGGATTGCCGAACATGTAGCTGATGCCATCCGCGGCGAACTGCTCGAAGATGGCGGACTTTCCTGGTCTGGCACGCATGGGGGAATGTCCTCCTCGGGGAAGCGGGCCTTCTGGTGGATCGGGTGGGTGGGGGCCCCGGAACTCCGCGCGGGAATTCCGGAGATCCCACCGATGGTTCGCCGCTTTACCAGCCGTAACGGCGCAGGCCGTTCTCCAGCACCTCGACCAGCTTTTCACCGGAGGGAATCGAGTCCGGGGTGGAGCGGGCGGTCACGAACGGGTAGTCCACGAGCACCGACGTCTCCCGGCCCACGTTGCCGTGGAAGCCGCCCTCGGGCCCCGTGGCGTCGCGCAGGATGTACTCCAGCGGGTACGGCGGCGGGCCCATGTTGAAGTCCACGCCCAGGAAGCCGGTGCCGTCCTTGTAGTCGTACTCCTTGGGGTGTCCGGTGACGTGCTTGCCCCACAGCAGGCTGCGGCGCTCCTCCAGGTCACGGGCGAAGGCGAGCACGGCCACGCCGTAGCACTCGGCGAGCACCGGCTTGTCCGCCGCGACGAAGGACAGCACGACCTCGTGCAGCCGCTCGTTGTTGGCCAGGTCCACGATGGGACCGCTGCCACCCACGATGACCAGGGCGTCGAAGCCCGAGACCAGGTCGCCGGTGGCCGCCTCCAGCTGCCGGTGGTACTCCTCGACCTCCCGCAGGTGGTTGAGCGCGCTGTAGTAGGGCCGCTCGGGGATGAGCGCCTGGAGGCTGACGGGGTTGTCGAGCCGGCTGGACTCGTCGAGCTCACGCGCCCGGCGCGCCATGTCCCGGGTGGTGACCGACCGACCCAGCGGCGGGTCGACGTACTCGGCGTCCAGGCTCGGCGGCAGGGCGTGCGGCCGCTTGCCGGTGGGCGTCATGAAGGTGATCTGGTAGCCCTGCCTGTCGAACGCCTCGACCGGGCCGACCAGCTCCTCGCCCCAGTATCCGTATTCGGACAGGACAACGAGTATCCGCTTGGACATCGTTTATCTCCTCACTCAGTGCCGTGGTGGCCTGTCCGGTGTGATCCGGACACCTGAAGTACAGCCCGGGACGCGGCCGGGGACAAAGAAAGCCCGGGCAGCGGGCGACCACTTGGCCAACTTGACGCAATGGGCGCGAACTCGACTTGCCTGAGTTGACGCAGTGCGGATTCGCCTCCCCGCACTTCCGTGCCAAACGCACCCGCTATTCGCACCATGAACTGCGAACAATCCCTTGCCGCGAACAATCCCCTGAAGGGGGGTAGCGAAATGAATGGTCGCCTGGTCGTCTCCGACCTGGCACCGGTCGTCAGCGGTGGTTGCCACCCCGCGAAGGCCGTCGTCGGGGAACATCTCCCCGTCGAGGCCACGATCTGGCGTGAGGGCCATGACGCCGTCGCCGCCGAGGTGCGCTGGTGGTGGGCCGACGGTGAGGCCGCGTCCGTACCCATGACGCTGGTCGACGAAGGTCTGGATCGCTGGCGGGCCACCGTGGTTCCCGACCGGGAGGGCGCGTGGTCGTTCCAGGTGGTCGCCTGGAGCGATCCGTGGGCCACCTGGCGGCGCGCCGTCGACGCCAAGCTCGCCGCCCGGACACCGCTGGAACTGCTGGCCAACGACCTGGAGAACGGGGCGCGGCTGCTGGATCGGCTGGCCGCGGCCGTGGCCGCGGCCGACCGGCGGCAACCGGTCGAGGCGGCACGCCGGTTACGCGACGCCCGGCTGCCGCTGGCCGAACGCCTGGTCCGGGCCACGTCGCCGGCCATGGACGAGCTGGCCCGCGCGCATCCGCTGCGCGAGCTGCTCACCCACGGCCCGGTGCACGAGGTGTGGGCGGACCGGCAGCGTGCCCTCTTCGGCTCCTGGTACGAGATGTTCCCCCGCTCCACGGGCGGCACCGACGCGGCCGGCCGCCCGGTGCACGGCACCTTCGCCACGGCCGCCGCCGACCTGCCGCGGATCGCCGGCATGGGCTTCGACGTGGTGTACCTGCCGCCCGTCCACCCCATCGGCCGCAGCCATCGCAAGGGCCGGAACAACACGCTGGTCGCCGGCCCGGACGACGTCGGCTCGCCTTGGGCGATCGGCTCGGCGGAGGGGGGCCACGACGCGCTGCATCCGGCGCTGGGCACCCTGGAGGACTTCGACGTCTTCGTCGCGACCGCCAGGCGGCTCGGCCTGGAGATCGCCCTCGACCTGGCGTTGCAGTGCTCCCCCGACCACCCGTGGGCCCGGGAGCACCCGGAGTGGTTCACCCGTCAGCCCGACGGGAGCATCGCCTTCGCCGAGAACCCGCCCAAGCGGTACGAGGACATCTACCCGCTGAACTTCGACAACGACCCGGCGGGCCTCTACGCGGAGATCCTGCGGATCGTGCGGTTCTGGACGGCGCGCGGCGTGCGGATCTTCCGCGTCGACAACCCGCACACCAAGCCGGCCGCCTTCTGGCACCGGCTGATCCGGGAGGTCAAGTCGAGCGAGCCCGACGTGCTGTTCCTGTCCGAGGCGTTCACCCGCCCGGCCGTCGTACACGGCCTGGCCAGGGCCGGCTTCAGCCAGTCCTACACGTACTTCACCTGGCGGAACACCAAGGAGGAGCTGACCGAGTACGCCACCGAACTGGCCGAGGGCGGCCATGTGCTGCGCCCCAACCTGTTCGTCAACACCCCGGACATCCTGCCCGCCGGGCTGCAGACCGGCGAGCCCGCGACGTTCGCGCTGCGCGCCGCACTGGCCGCCACCCTCGCCCCGACCTGGGGCGTGTACTCGGGCTACGAGCTGTACGAGCACGAGCCGCTGCGGCAGGGCGGCGAGGAGTACCTGAACTCGGAGAAGTACGAGCTGCGGCCCCGTGACCACGCGGCCGCCGAGGCGGAGGGCCGTTCCCTGGCGCCGTGGCTGACCCGCCTCAACGAGCTGCGGCGCGCCCGTCCGGCGCTCCAGCAGCTGCGCGGGATCCGCTTCCTGGACGTCGACAACGACGCGCTGCTCGCCTATCTGCGGACCGATCCGGCCACCGGCGACGCGGTGCTGTGCGTGGTCACCCTCGACCCGCACGAGGCGGCCGAGGGCACGGTGCGGGGCGTTCCGGGCGCGCTGGGCGCGGCGCCGGGCGACGTGCTGCCGCTGCGCGACGAGATCAACGGCGAGGTGATCCCGTTCGGGGACGCCACGCGACTCAAGGTCGACCCGCGCCAGGCGGTGGCGCGGTTTCTGGTGAGGCTGGGAGATGAGTGAGCGCATGAACGTGCCGACGCACGAGACGACGACGGAGACGACGAACGGGCCGGCGACCGGACCGAAGACCGGCCCGGCGACCGATCCCACCGGCGGGCGGGCGAGCCGGGTGACCGGGGACGGGCGGGTCGTGGAGCCCGACGCGGCGGACTTCGGCACCGCCCGCCCGGCCCCGGCGGACCCCGGCTGGTACCAGCGGGCGGTGTTCTACGAGGTGCTGGTCCGCTCCTTCCAGGACAGCGACGGCGACGGCATCGGCGACCTGCGCGGCCTGCGCTCGCGCCTGGACTACCTGAGCTGGCTGGGCGTGGACTGCCTGTGGCTGCCGCCGTTCTTCGCCTCGCCGCTGCGCGACGGCGGCTACGACGTCAGCGACTACCGGGCGGTGCGGCCCGAGTTCGGCACCATCGACGACTTCGTCGCGTTGCTGGACGAGGCGCACGCGCGCGGCATCCGGGTGATCATCGACATGGTCATGAACCACACCTCGGACGCGCACGCCTGGTTCGAGGCCTCGCGCCGGGACCCGGACGGACCGTACGGGGACTTCTACGTCTGGGCCGACGACGACTCGGGGTACCGGGACGCGCGGATCATCTTCGTCGACACCGAGACCTCGA
The DNA here is from genome assembly GCF_039871525.1 of Streptomyces sp. B6B3. Classification (NCBI taxonomy): domain Bacteria; kingdom Bacillati; phylum Actinomycetota; class Actinomycetes; order Kitasatosporales; family Streptomycetaceae; genus Streptomyces; species Streptomyces sp. B6B3. The sequence goes on from NZ_JBDPLU010000005.1 coordinate 192,419, forward strand.
ACTGGACCTTCGACCCGGTGCGCGGCCAGTACTACTGGCACCGCTTCTTCTCCCACCAGCCCGACCTCAACTACGAGAACCCCCGGGTGCAGGACGCCATGCTGGACGCCCTGCGGTTCTGGCTGGACCTGGGCATCGACGGCTTCCGGCTGGACGCGGTGCCGTACCTGTTCGAGGAGGAGGGCACCGACTGCGAGAACCTGCCGCGGACGCACGACTTCCTCCGAGCCGTCCGCAAGATCGTCGACGACGAGTACCCGGGGCGGGTGCTGCTGGCCGAGGCCAACCAGTGGCCGCGCGACGCCGTGGCGTACTTCGGCGGCGAGGACGCCCCGGTCGGCGACGAGTGCCACATGGCGTTCCACTTCCCGCTGATGCCCCGGGTCTTCATGGCGCTGCGCCGGGAGGACGGCACGCCCATCACGGACATCCTCGCCACCACCCCGCGCATCCCCGCCGGCGCGCAGTGGGGCACGTTCCTCCGCAACCACGACGAGCTCAGCCTGGAGATGGTCACCGACGACGAACGCGCCTTCATGTACGAGGCGTACGCGCCGCATCCGCGGATGCGGGCCAACGTCGGCATCCGCCGGCGGCTGGCGCCGCTGCTCGACAACGACCCGCACAAGCTGGAGCTGGCCACCGCGCTGCTGCTGTCCCTGCCGGGATCCCCGATCCTCTACTACGGCGACGAGATCGGCATGGGCGACAACATCTGGCTGCCCGACCGCGACGCCGTGCGCACCCCGATGCAGTGGACGGCCGAGCCCACCGGCGGCTTCTCCACCGCCGACCCGGGTGAGCTCTTCCTGCCCGTCGTCCACCAGCCCGGCTACGGGCCCGAGGCGGTCAACGTCGAGGCGCGGCGGGCGGATCCCGGGTCGCTGCTGCACCACACCCGGCGGATGCTGGCCGTCCGGCGGGCGCACCCGGCGTTCGGCATGGGCGACTTCGAGCCGCTGACCACCTCGGACCCCGCCGTGCTGGCGTTCGTGCGGGACCACACGGGTCCCGACGGCCGCCGGGACCGGGTGCTCTGCGTGAACAACCTCGCCGCCGAGGCCCGCGCCACGACCCTCGACGTGCCGGACGCGGCGGGCTGGCGCTGGACCGAACTCACCCCCGCCGGCTCCGCCACCGAATCGGCCAACGAATCCGCCAACGGTGAGCCGGCCACGGACGGCACGCCCGGGCGGCTGGAGCTGCCGGGACACGGCGTGCGCTGGTTCTCCCTCACCCCACCGGAGTCGCTCTCATGATCCCCACCACCCCTGACCCGCTCGACGCGCTCGCCGCGCCCGGCGTGCCCGAGGCGCTGGCCGCCTGGCTGGCCCGCCAACGCTGGTACGCGGGGCCCGCGACGGCGGCCGGCCCGGTCACCGTCCTGTCCGCCCGCCCGTTCACCGAGGACGGCGCCGGCGTGCTGGCCACGGTCCGGGCCGCGCGGGACGAGGACACCTACCTGCTGCCGCTGGGCCTCGGCCGGTCCCCGGTCGGCGAGCCGATCGCCTGGGCGGGCGACACCGCCGTCTACGACGCGCTGGCCGACCCGCGCCTGGTCGGCGCGCTCGTCCGGCGCGCCGCCCCCGACCTGCTGGCCGGGCGGCCCGCGGGCGAACCGTCCGTCCGGCCGTTGGGCGTGGAGCAGAGCAACAGCTCGGTGGTGGTCGACGAGCGGTACCTGCTCAAGGTCTTCCGCCGGCTGGTACCGGGTCCGAACCGGGACCTGACGGTGCACCGGATGCTGGCGGACGCCGGTTCCGCGCACGTGCCGCCGCTGCTGGGCGCGGTGACGGACGAGGCGTCCGGCGACACCCACGCCACCCTCCAGCGGTACCTGCCGGACGCCGTGGACGGCTGGGCCCTGGCGCTGACCCACGCCCGCGGCCGCACCGACCTGCGGCACGAGGCACGCGCGTTGGGCCACGCCGTGGCCGCCGTGCACCGGCAACTGGCCGCCACCGGCGGCGAGGCGCCGCTGCGGCACGCGGACTACCGGCGGCTGTCCCGGACCTTCCTGCTGCGGCTGGAGCGGGCGGTGGCGGCGGCGCCGCCGCTGGCCCGGCTGGCGCCGCGGCTGCGCGCCGCGTTCACCGCCATCGGCTGGCCCACCCTGCCGACCTCGTCGCCCCGGACGGCGCACCGGATCCACGGCGATCTGCACCTGGGGCAGACGCTCCGCACCCCGCGGGGCTGGCTGCTGATCGACTTCGAGGGGGAGCCGTTGGCCGCCCCCGAGGAGCGCGACCAGCCGGACTCGCCGCTGCGCGACGTCGCCGGCATGCTGCGGTCCTTCGACTACGCGGCCCACCACGGCTCCGCCGCAGAGCCGGGCGCGGCGGCCGGGACCGACCGCTGGACACGGGCGCGCGCCGCCCGCTGGGCGGGCCACCACCAGCGGGCGTTCTGGGACGGCTACGCCACCGCGACCGGCCGCGTCGGTCCCCGCCGGGCCGAGGATCTGCGGCTGCTGAACGCCTACGTGCTCGACAAGGCGGTCTACGAGGTCGGGTACGAGTTCCGGCACCGCCCCACCTGGGCCTGGCTCCCGCTGCTGGCCCTGGACCGCATGCTGACCGCGACCCCGGCCCCGGACAGCGTCCTGCCCGGAGCCGAGGCCGCCTGACGACTCAGCGCACCGACGCCTCCTCGCCACGTCTGATCCCGTTCAGCCTGGCGAGGAGGTCCGCGCTGCCACGCGGGTCCAGCCGCGGCAGCACCCGCTCGGACACCATGCCGGGCAGCAGCGTGCTCCACCAGGTGGTGACCCGGGCGACCAGGTCCACCCGCCTGGTGAGCACCTGGGAGAGCAGCTGCACCCCGAACAGGGAGCCGACGACGAGATGCGCGAGATCATCGGGGCCGGCGTCGGCGTTCAACTCCCCGGCCCGCTCCGCCTGGTGCAGATGGGTGCGGCAGACCCCCAGCCACCACTGGTGCACGCTCGGGTCGTTGCTACCCATCGCGCCCTGCTCCACCGTCAGCCGGATGCTGGCGCGCAGCACCGGATCGCGGCGCAGCAGCCGGGCCACGCCCTGCGTGATGTCGATCACCGTCTGTGTGTGGGACCCGGTGTTGGTGAGGATCAGCGAGCGTTTCTGCTCCTCCATCACCCCCCGCGCCAGCGCCTCCTTGGATTCGAAATGAAAATACAAGGCGCCCTTGGTCACTTGGGCGCTGCGGAGAACGTCGGAAATGCTGGTGGAAGCGAACCCCCGGCTTTCGAAGACCACGGCGGCGGCCTCCAGTACGCGACGTCTGGTCCGAAGCGCGCGTCGTTGCATGGTTGTCCCCCAACCTCCCCCCGTCGCATTGCGTAAGCCGAATACTAGCAATCGGATGATCATTGATGTCGAGTAACGCACGCGAAAAGCGCGGAACCCCGTTTCGCCGCGGTCCGTAGGGAGAAACGGGGTTCGCGCGGGAAATCCCAGTTGATGCCCTGTCAGGTTCCGTTCAGCTCCGTGCGCTCGGAGGCTCGGCGCGGCAGCCCCACCAGCGCGATGACCAGGCCCAGCAGGGCGATCGCCGAACCGGCGAGGAACGCGTTCTGGTAGGCCGCGAGTCCCTCCCCCGCCCCGCCGGTCGCGCCGCCCGAGCCGGTGATGACGCCGGCCAGCACCGCCGTGCCCAGGCCGGCGCCGACGGCGTACGCGGCCGAGCAGAGGCCGCCGGCCACTCCCTGGTCGCGGTCGGCGACGCCGCTGACCCCGCCGATGTTCGCGGCGTTGAGCACGGTGCCGCAGGCCACGCCGTGCACCACGAGGCAGGGCAGCACCAGCGTGAAGTACTGGTCCGACGTGCCCACCAGCACGAACATGCCCACCGAGACGACCTGGAGCACGAGTCCCGCCACGCACACCGCGCGGACGCCCAGTGCGTTGACCAGGCGGCTGGTGAGGAAGCGGGCGGTGAGGAAGACGGTGACGCCGAGCGGCAGGATCGCCATGGCGATCCGGGTGGCGGAGTAGTCCAGGACCTCCTGGAGGTAGAGCACGATGGTGAACTGCCAGCCCAGGGCGGCGGCGGCGTGCGTGCACGCGACGAGATAGGAGACCGAGCGCAGCCGGGAGCGGAAGATCTCCAGCGGCAGCATCGGCGCCCGGTGGCGGCGCTCGATGGCGACGAACGCGCAGAGCAGCACCGGCGCGAGGGCCAGCGGCAGCAGCGTGGCCGCGTCCGTCCAGCCGGCCTCGGGCGCCTGCACCACGCCGTAGACCAGGAGCAGCAGGGCGGAGGTGACCACCAGGGCGCCGCCCGGATCGAACGACCGGCGGCCGCCCGAGCCGCCCGCGTCGCGGGTCTCGCGGGTCCCGGGGGTGTCGGGGTCGACGGCGATCGGGACCAGGGCGAGCACCAGCAGCGCCAGCAGCCCGGGGATGAAGAACACCAGGCGCCAGTTGGCCTCGGTCAGCAGCCCCGAGGCCACCAGCCCGGTGCTCCAGCCGAGACCGCCGGTGGCGCCGTAGATGGACAGCGCCCGGTTCCGCTCCCGGCCCTCGGCGAACCGCGTGGTGATGATGGAGAAGGCGGCGGGCGCGGTGAACGCGGCCGCGGCGCCCTTGACGAAGCGCGAGACGATCAGCGGCTCGGGCGCGGTCATCAGGCCGCCCAGCAGGCTGGCGGCGACGAACACGGCGAGGCCGACCACCAGCACCCGCCGCCGGCCCAGCAGGTCGGCGGCCTTGCCGCCCAGCAGCAGGAAGCCGCCGAAGGCGAGGGTGTAGCCGGAGACCAGCCACTGTAAGGAGCCGGTGTCCATCGACATCTCGTCCCTGATGCTGGGCAGGGCGACACCGACCGTCGAGTTGTCCAGGGCGTCGAGGAAGAACACCGCGCACGTCACCAACAGGGTCAGTCCCTTGCCGCGCGGCGACCCGGGCCGGTCGACGGCGCCGGGCGCCGCCCGCGCGGGCAGTTCGTTGCTGATGGTCATCGGTCCTCATTTCGTTCGCGAAAAAAATACCGAGGGGTATGAAATACCGGGCCGCGCGCTCCCGACTCACCTCGTGCGATCGCGTTCGACCGCGTCGATTCGCTTGGCTCGGCCCTCGCGCGGCCCGGCGTTGTTGAGTATTCCGCCGGGCGCGCATTACCCGGCGCCGCCCGGAGGTTTCCCGAACCCACTTCGTGGAGTTAACGCGGCGGCGCGGCCCGGCCGGCCCTGGAGAGTTCCTGGACGACGCTGGCGAATTCGCGTATCGGCTCGCTCTCGCGCTGTCGCGGCCAGGCCAGTGCCACCCGCATCGGCTCGACGTCCGTCAGCCGCGCCCAGGCCAGGTCAGGACGCGCGTAGTACCGCGCCATGCTGGCCGGCGCGATGCAGATGGCGGCCCCGACCGCCACCTGTTCGAGCATCTCCTCGACGTTGTTGTTGGTCGGCCCCCACCGCGGGCTCGACCCGTCGGGCCGGGGGTTGACCGCCCACCAGTCGACCCAGGCCCGGGGCGCGTGCTGCGTCCAGGTCAACGGCTCGTCGTGGATGTCGTCCAGGGTCACCCGCCCGCGCCCGGCCAGCCGGTGGGCGGCGGGCAGGCCGACGACGCGCGGTTCCACGTGCACCACGACGGTGCGCAGCCCCGAGGTGTCGGCCGGCAGCCAGATGAACGCCACGTCCGCGCGGCCGTCGCGCAGCGCCGCCACCTCCTGGCCCCAGTCGAACCGCTTCGGCTCCACCCGGATGCCGGGATGCCGGCGGGCGAACTCCGCCCGGGCCCGGGTGATCAACTCGCCGGCCCCACTGGCCTCGAAGCCCACGCGCAGCAGCAGTCCTGAACCGCCGGGCCAGTGTCGTTCGGCCGCCGCCCTGACCCGGTCGGCCTGGGCCACCGTGCGGCGCGCCTCCGCGACGACCTCCTCGCCCGCGGCCGTCGCCCGCACGCCGCCCGGGTGCCGCTCGAACAGGCGCACCCGGAGCTCCGACTCCAGGGTTTTCAGGGCATAGGACAGCGTCGGCTGGCTGACGTGCAGCGCCTCGGCGGCCCGTCCCAGGTTCCCGGCCTCGGCGATGGCGACGAGATAGCGGAGCTGACGCAGTTCCACGCTGCGATGATAGAGGCGTTCTATGGCACAAGTGATCGCTTCACTTGGACAGCCCGTCGGTGACCGTGCGACAACTGTCGTGACAGCTCAGTGATGTGGAGGTCAGTCCGTGAGTAGCCCCAGTGCCCCCGCCCCGACCCGGACGGTGAGAGGCCGCGTCTGGCTGATCACCGGCGCCTCCTCCGGTTTCGGGCGGGCGATCGCCGAGGCCGCGCTCGCCGCCGGCGACACGGTCGTCGCCTCGGCCCGCCGCCCCGAGTCCGTCCACGACCTGGTCGCCGCCCATCCGGACCGGGCGGCCACGACCCATCTGGACGTCACCGACAACGCGCGCATCGCCGACGTCGTCGCCGAGGTGATGCTGTGGTACGGCCGCATCGACGTGCTGGTGAACAACGCGGGCCACGGCCAGGTCGGGGCCGTCGAGGAGACCACCGACGGCGAGCTGCGCGATCTGATGGACCTGCACTTCTTCGGTCCCGCCGCGCTGGTGCGCGCCGTGCTGCCGCACATGCGGGAGCGGAAGTCGGGCGCCGTCGTGCAGATCAGCAGCTTCGGCGGCCAGGTGGCGTACCCGGGCTTCTCGGCCTACTGCGCCAGCAAGTTCGCGCTCGAAGGGCTGTCGGAGTCGCTGCGCCAGGAGGTGGCGCCGCACGGCATCAAGGTGCTCGTCGTCGAGCCCGGGGCGTTCCGCACCCGGTTCTCCGGCGAGGCCCTGCACCAGTCGGCGGCGCTGGACGCCTACGCCGACACGGTGGGCCCGGTGCGCGAGTTCATCACCGGCATCCACGGCACCCAGGCCGGTGACCCGGCCCGGGCGGCGGCGGCCATCCTCGGCGCCCTCGACAGCGACAAGACGCCGCTGCGGCTGCCGCTCGGCGACGACGCCTACGACGGGGTGCTCGAACACCTCGACGCGGTGCGGGAGGAGGCCGTGGCCTGGGAGTCGGTCGCCCGGGACATGAACTTCCCCGACGCGGCGAACGACTAGCTCCAGTCCTCTCCCGGGCGTGGTCGCTTCCGGGAGAAGTCGGAGACGGGCCCGCACTCCCCCGAGCGGGCCGTCCCCGGCTCGGCGTGGCGTCGCGGACGCGGGTCGTGGTTGTCATCGCGCCCGGGCGCCACACGAAAGACCCCGTGGTTCCGCCGTTGCCAGCAACGGCGGAACCACGGGGCCGTTCTTCGGACTCCCCAGGACCGTCAGCGGCGGGGGAGCGCGCGCAGGATCTGCGACGGGTCGGTGTACGACTTCCAGCGCACGATCTTGCCGTCGCGCACCTTCAGCCACTGGATGAACTCGATCTCGAAGACCCGCCCGGTCTCCTTGACCGTGGACCGCTCGTCGATCACGCCCATGGCGTTCTCGCCGTCCACGACGAGGTCGACGAGTTCCTCGTGGTTGACCTCGACGATGCCGGAGAAGACGCGGAAGGTCTCCAGCACCTCGGCGACGCCGCGGTAGGTGCCGATCCAGGCCATGGCGTCGTTGTAGCCGGGAACCGGGCTGTAGTTGATCCACTCGACGTCGTCGGCCAGGCAGCTCAGCGCCCGTTCGATGTCGCCGGTGGTCAGCGCCTCGAACCAGGTGGCGGCGACCTCACGCGTCGTCGGGATCGCGGTGGTGGTCATGAACTCACTTCTCCTTCTTGGACGGCTTCTTGGACGGCTTCTTGGACGGGTTTCTTGGACGGGTGCCGGGGCCGCGGTTCAGCGGCTCCGCGGGCCGATGACCCAGTGCTGGCGGACCGTGAGGCTGTGCAGGTACCGGCCGTTGACGAAGTTCCTCCGGTCGTCGTCGACCAGCGCCTGCTGGGCCGACCGACGGGCCGACCGCAGGGCCTCCACGTCGTCGAACCACTCGTGGAAGGCGGCGTCGAAGGGCGGCTCGCTCAGCGCGTACCACCCGTCCCTGGTGACGGACTGGTCGTAGCGGCGCAGCCCGGGGAGCTCGGTGACCAGCGGCGCGTGCCGCTCCCTGAGGTGCCGCCGGAACGCCTCGACGCTCATGCCCTCCCGGCGCTTGGCCAGGGTCACGACCTTGACGCCGGGCTGGACGGAGGTCTCGGGAACGTCCGGAAGCACGGTCTCGGTGTCGGTGTCCAGCACCACGGTGCGCCAGAACGCGGCCCAGCGCGGCTCGTCGAGGCGGGCGCCCTCGAGGAACTCCGGCGTCTGGAGCGAGGCGAGCTGCTCCTCCTCGTTGGCCAGCCAGATCTCGGCGATGCCGCTCCACAGCGGCTCGCCGCCCTCGCCGGGCTCGGGCAGCCGGGTGTCGATGGCGTAGCGCCTGATCTGCGGGATCCGGCTCGCGTACCGGACCGCGTGCACGTCCAGCCAGTACCGGTGGAAGTCCTGTTCGGTCATGCCCGGCTTGGGGGCGGCGAAGATGAGTTGGTGAATCACGTCGCGCCCTCTCAGACCTTGTACCGGGCCTGGACGTCCTCGGCGAAGCCGAGGTAGTCGCGCAGCGGCCAGACCTCCTCGAACTCCAGGTACTCGCGCATCGGCAGCCGGCCCAGCGCGTTGCGGTCGAGCTCCTCGGCGCTCGGCGAGTCGACGATGGCGATGACGCGCTTCTGGGCGGCCACCTTCCACAGGCCGATGCAGTAGCCGGAGTCGAGGGTCTCCTGGGCGTGCCTCGCCTCCTCCTCCTCGATCTCCCACAGCTCGTCGAGGGTGATCCGGCCCTCGTGGTTCCACTTCATCTGGACGTAGAAGAGCATGGCTGTCTCCTTCTGGTGACTGGTTTGAACTGGTGGCTGGTTTGAACTGGTGGCTGGTGGCCGGTGACGGGAGCTGGTGGCGGGTCGCGTCGGCCGGCGGGGCGGGCGGGTCAGGCCGTGGCGGCGGCGAGGTCCCGGACCATGGGGTGCTCGGGGCCGAACGTCCCCGCCGCGATCTCCAGGGCGGTCCGGCCGTCGTGGCCGAGCAGGTCGGTGCGGGCGCCGGCGGCCAGCAGCGCCCGGCCGCACTCCTCGAAGCCGTGCCACATGGCGTCGTGCAGCGGCGTGTAGCCGTTGGTCGCGCCCTGGAAGTCGATGTCGACGCCGGGCGTCTCGACCAGGACGCGGGTGATGTCCGCGTGGCCGTTGTAGACCGCCTTGTGCAGCGGCACCGCGCCGAACGTGGGCTCGGTGGCGTTGACGTCGGCGCCGGCGGCGATCAGCAGCCGCACGATCTCGGTGTGGCCGTCGCGCGCGGCCACCAGCAGCGGCGTGTGCAGGTCGTTGAAGCCGTTGAGCACCGGGGACCGCTCGTCCACCTCGGCGCCGCCGGCCAGCAGCGCGCGCACCGCGTCGACGTCGCCCCGCGTCACCGCGGCCATCAGTCGCTGCCGCCTGGCCAGGTCCTCGTCGGCCTGGGTGCGGGCCTTCAGCAGCTGTTCGGCCGCGAGCAGCCGGTCCTTGCCGTGCACGTTGACGTTGAGCGCGTACTGGAAGTGCTCGCGCAGCGAGAAGCCGTAGTGGGTGGCGAGCCCCAGCCCGGCGCCCCGGTCCAGCAGGTACGCCACGATGTCCGGCCACTTGTACCAGAGCGCGTCGATCAGCGGCGTGTGCCCGGTGGTGGTCGCGACGGCGTCGACGAAGGCGCCCGCCTCGACCAGCCGGCGGACGGTGGCGAGGTCGCCGCGCTGCACGGCCTTGTGCAGGGCGGTGCCGCCGGCCCGGGCGTCGGTGGAGTGGATGTCGCCGCCGGCGGCGATCAGGGCCGCGACGATCCGGTCGGCGCCCTGTCCGGCCGCCGTCTGCAGGGTGGTGAGGCCGGTGGCCCGATCGCGGTGGTCGGGGTCGGCGCCCTGGCGCAGCAGGGTGTCCACCCGTTCGGCGTCCCCCGCGCGCACCGCGGCGAGCAGCCGGACGTCGAGGTCGGAGCGGAAGACGGACAGTTCGTCGGCGCTGTCCGTCAGCACCCGCCAGTACCGGACCAGGCCGGCGTCGTCCACGGTCAGCTGGGCCGCGTACTCGAAGCCGGCCCGCGCGCCGGTCGCGCGGTTCCTGATCGTCTGGAAGGCCACGACGAGTGCTCGCTCACCGTCCACCAACACGTCGCGCAGCGCGACGTCGACGACCTCCGCGTATTCGGCGCGCCGCCGAAAGGCCGCGGCGACCGCTTCCCTGCCACGCCACACGCCGACATCGGGCAGCACCGTGTTGTGTTCGGTGGCGGGGAACTCGAAGACGATGTCGGGCGACAGGGTGTCGAGCACGCCCTGCAGATCTCCGGTCGCCACCTCGTCGAATATTCGGTGCATGACAACGCGCGTATGCTCTGCGGTGTTCATGGGGCCTCCGTGCGCTTTCCTGGCAGATTTCTCATGATTGCTTCTCGCATGCGGCCGGGGTCGGTTCCGGACCATCGATCACGAGTAAAGCCACGGCGCGGGGTGGAGCACAGCGATCGGCGCAGACCCGCGAATTCTTGTGCAACTTGACGGAGTAGCGACGGCGGCCGGGGGGTACCTCACATCCCGGCCACGGACCTGGTCGGACCGGTGACGCGGCCGCCGGACGCCGCCGCGGACCCGCCGGCCACCGGTCCCCGCCTGTTAACGGCAGGATAAGTACTGGACCGTCATGCGGTTTTTTCCGCCTTCGTGGCGGGACTCGACTCGTCCGCCGCCCAAAAACACCGTACCGACAGTCGGAATCGGGAACTTTTTCGCTAGGTCACCGCAGCGGAACAAGTTCCGCAACTACGTTAGGTTCGGCTTGCCCCTCGCCCAGCGACGTGGTGAAACATGAGCCTGGACCACGACCAGGCGAGCACCAAGGAGCGACCGATGCTTGCGAATGATATCGTCCCCATTGGTATCCGAGATTCACTTTCCTCCTATGCCGGCAGCGTCTTCTCGGCCATCCCGCGGGCCGACCAACGGCGCTGGGCCGAGGTGTATCTCAGAGGGCTGCTTTCCGTGGAGGGAAAGAAGTCGGTCAGGAAGATCGCGGAGAGCATACTCGCCATGCCCGCGCATCAGTCGCTCCAGCAGTTCATCAACCAGAGCCCCTGGCGCTGGGCGCCGGTGCGGGCGACGCTGGCCCACCACGTGCAGGCCGCCGCCCCGGCCCGTGCCTGGGTGCTCAGCCGCGTCGTCATCCCCAAGCGGGGCGACCGTTCCGTGGGGGTGGAGCGGCAGTTCCTGCCCGAGGCCGGACGCATGGTGAACTGCCAGATCGGGCTGGCAGTCTCCCTGGTCACCGACCTCACCAGCGTCCCGGTGAACTGGCGCATCCTGCTGCCGAAGAGCTCCGGCGCCCCGCACGTCAGGAAGTCCGCGCACATCCCCGACCATGTGCAGACGCGTCCCGAGTGGCGCGAGTCGGCCGGCATGGTCCGGGAGATGGCCGGCCGCTGGGGCCTGCCGTCGGCGCCCGTGGTGGGTGGCATCCGCTACCTGCGCCAGGCCAACGAGTTGGTCGCCGACCTCGCGGCGCGCGACATCCCGTTCGTCCTGGAGGTGGGCGAGTCGCTCCGGGTGATGGGCAGGCCGCACCACGTGCCCGCGCACCGGCACACCAGCTTCGCCCGCCGCTCCCTGGAGACCGTGCTGACGGCGCGCGACCTCTTACACTCCCTGACCGGCCAGCACCACCGGCACCAGGCCCCGGCGGCGGTGGCCTCGATCTCGACCGCGATGAAACGATCCTTCGTGCGGTCCTCCCGGACGAAGATCCCGGTGGCCAACGGGTCGGCCAGGCCGGCCCGGCTGATCACCGAACTGCCGCCGAACGGCGGGCCGCCGCGGTTCTGGATCACCAACCTCATGGAGCACCGGATCGACGAGCTGATGTCGCTGGCCCGGCTGGAGCTGCGGGCCCGCGAGGACATGCAGGCCCTGGAACGGGACTTCGGCCTGCGCGACTTCGAGGGACGCTCGTTCCGCGGCTGGCACCACCACATGACCATGGTCTCCGCCGCGTACGTCTACGCGAACGTGGGCGCGGAGCGCCTCCCGGAGTGCGCCCGCTGTTCCTGAGAGCCCGAACGACCCACGGCACCCCCGGACGCCTTTCCGACCGCTTTGCCCATTATCAAACTCTTTGTTCTGGCTGATGGGAGCAGGTGGCGGGGCGAACCCGGGACGGTAGTCTGAGGGTCTTCCCGAACCGTTGACGACATGGGTGATCGAACGATGCACCGGTACCGGTCCCACACCTGCGGCGAGCTGCGTTCCTCGGACATCGACACCGATGTCCGGCTTTCCGGTTGGCTGCACAATCGCCGGAACCTGGGCGGCATTCTCTTCGTCGACCTCCGCGACCACCACGGCATCACCCAGCTCGTGGTGCACCCGGAGACGGAGGCCGCGCAGGCCCTCGGCGAGCGGCTCGGCTCGCTGGCCAAGGAGACCGTGCTGCGGGTGGACGGACGGGTGGTGAGCCGCGGCGGGGAGAACGTCAACCCGGAGCTGCCGACCGGCGAGATCGACGTCGAGGTGCGGGAGATCGAGGTGCTCGGCGGCGCCGAGCAGATCCCGTTCACCATCAACGCCGACGACGGGGTCAACGAGGAGCGGCGCCTGGAGTACCGCTTCCTCGACCTGCGCCGGGAGCGCATGCACCGCAACATCATGCTGCGCTCGTCGGTGATCTCGGCGATCCGCTCGAAGATGACCGGGCTCGGCTTCACCGAGCTGGCCACGCCGATCCTCTCGGCCACCTCGCCCGAGGGCGCCAGGGACTTCCTGGTGCCCTCCCGGCTGCACCCGGGCACCTTCTACGCGCTGCCGCAGGCGCCGCAGCAGTTCAAGCAGCTGCTGATGATCGCCGGCTTCGACCGGTACTTCCAGATCGCGCCCTGCTTCCGCGACGAGGACGCCCGCGCCGACCGCTCGCCCGGCGAGTTCTACCAGCTCGACATGGAGATGAGCTTCGTCGAGCAGGAGGACGTGTTCGGCGTCATCGAGCGGGTGATGACCGAGCTGTTCGAGGAGTTCGGCGACGGACGGCACGTCACCTCGCCGTTCCCCCGCATCCCCTTCCGGGAGGCGATGCTCAGGTACGGCTCGGACAAGCCCGACCTGCGCACCTCGCTGGAGCTGGTGGACGTCTCCGAGGTGTTCGCCGGCTCCGGCTTCCGCGCCTTCGCCGACCGGCACGTGCGGGCCCTGGCGGTGCCGGACACCGCCGGGCAGCCGCGGCGGTTCTTCGACGAGATGGGCGACTTCGCCACCGGGCTCGGCGCCAAGGGCCTCGCCTGGGTGCGGGTCGGCGAGGGCGGCACGCTGACCGGGCCGATCGCCAAGTTCCTCTCCGAGGAGAACGTCAAGGCGCTGTTGGACGCGGTGCGGGCCGAGCCGGGCACGGCGATCTTCTTCGGCGCCGGCGAGTTCGACGAGGTGTCGCGGATCATGGGCCCGGTGCGGGTCGAGGCGGCGCGGCGCACCGGCCACTTCGAGGAGAACGTCTTCCGCTTCTGCTGGATCGTCGACTTCCCGATGTTCGAGCGGAACGAGGACACCGGCGCGATCGAGTTCTCGCACAACCCCTTCTCCATGCCGCAGGGCGGCCTCGCCGCGCTGGAGGAGAAGGACCCGCTCGACGTGCTGGCCTGGCAGTACGACATCGTCTGCAACGGCGTGGAGCTGTCGTCCGGCGCCATCAGGAACCACGAGCCGGACATCATGTACCGGGCGTTCGAGATCGCCGGGTACTCGCGGGAGGACGTGGAGCGCGAGTTCGGCGGGATGCTCCGGGCGTTCCGCTTCGGCGCCCCGCCGCACGGCGGCATCGCGCCGGGCATCGACCGCATCGTGATGCTGCTGGCCGACGAGCCCAACATCCGGGAGACCATCGCCTTCCCGCTCAACGGCAACGCCCAGGACCTGCTGATGGGCGCGCCCAGCGCGGTGGAGGAGGCCCGGCTGCGGGAGCTCCACCTGGCGATCCGCAAGAAGGACCAGTGACCCGAGTCGGAGCTTGATACCGATTGGGAGACGTCTCCCGGCACCACCCCCGGGCCCGGTTTAGCCTCGTGCGGCGGACGGTAGTTCTGCTGCGCGGCCGGGCCCGGAGGCATGTGTGACCAGACAGACCCCCTTCACCCCCCACGAACTGGCGCTGCTCCGGGACAGCGGGCACGCCCGGACGTGGGAGCGGGGGGACGTGCTGATGTTCGAGGGCGACCGGGCGGACGACGTCGTGCTGATCACGGACGGCCTGGTCCGGATCACCAAGGACTCGGAGAACGGCTACACCAGCGTGCTGGCCGTGCGCGGCCCCGACGACCTGCTCGGCGAGCTGTCCTGCCTGGACGGCGGCCGCCGCTCGGCGACCGCCACCGCGACCAGTCCGGTGGACGGGGTGACGATCAGCGCCGACCGCTTCCGCGCCCTGCTCGCCGAGCACGGCGGCCTGGCGCTCGCGGTGCTGCGCGGCGTCACGGCCCGGCTGCGCGACTCCGACATGATCCGCGCGGAGCACGGCGCGTATCCCTCGGGCGTGCGGGTGGCCCGGGCGCTGGTGGCCCTGGCCCGCCGGCACGGCGTCCCCTCCGCCGAACCGCCGGGCGCGGTGGTCGTCCTCACCAACCAGCGCGAACTGGCCGGGGCCGCGGGCACCTCCCGCGAGTCGGTGGCGCGGGCGCTGCGCGCCATGCACCGCGACGGCCTGATCGTCCCCGGCCGCGGCCGCACCCTGGTCACCGACCCCGCGGGACTCGGCGGCTGGAACGGCGAGTAGCCGGTCGTACAACCATTTGGCCGTCTGTGTCATCTGACGCTTTATCCGCAGGAACCTTCCGATAGGCAGGTTTTACGCGCGAAGAGGGGAAGATGCACATGGCAGGCAAGTCTCAGTACTACGAGATCGTCGTGGTCGATATCAAGGGCTTCGGCAGCCGGTCGAACCCGGTGCAGTCCTGGTTGCGCGACCGGCTGTACGAGCTGCTGGAGAACGCGCTGGCGGCGACCGGCATCGACCACCGGGCCGGCCCGCCGCCGACCGACCGCGGCGACGGGATGTTCTGGCTGCTGCCGGGCTCGGTGCCGAAGACCGATCTGACGGGTCCCTTCGTCCACCACCTGTACACCGGGCTGCGGGCGCTGGCCGCCACCAGCAACGCCCGGGCCGAGATGCGGTTACGCGTCGCGCTGCACGCGGGCGAGGTGGCGTGGGACGAGCGCGGCTGGGTGGG
This sequence comes from Streptomyces sp. B6B3, assembly GCF_039871525.1. Lineage (NCBI taxonomy): Bacteria > Bacillati > Actinomycetota > Actinomycetes > Kitasatosporales > Streptomycetaceae > Streptomyces > Streptomyces sp. B6B3. The sequence goes on from NZ_JBDPLU010000005.1 coordinate 207,593, forward strand.
GGCCGACCTGAACACCGCCTGCCGGATGGTCGACCTGCCGGTGCTGCGGGAGACGCTGGAGGCGGCCGGGGACGCGCCGTTGGCGCTGGCCGTCTCCGACGCCTGGTACCGCGGCGTGATCCAGCACGACTACCCGGAGATCGACCCGGCGGACTTCCGCCCGGTGCGCTTCGACGCCAAGGAGATCAGGAACGCCACGGCCTGGGTGCGGGTGCCGGGCCGCTCCTGGCCGACGGACCGGGGCCCCGACGGCCCGGGAGGCACGGGAGACACGGCCAGCGACGCGGACGCCGGCGCCGGCCGCTCGTCCGACGACGCCCCGCGCGACGAGGCCCGGGGTCACGCCGGCGGGCGCGGGCGCGAGCAGCGGGGAGACCGCGGCGGCGGCGACACGTTCAGCTTCACCACCGGACCCGGGGCCCACGACTTCCAGCAGATGGGCAACAACTACGGCGACACGCACCTGGGCGGCGCCCGGCCCGCGGCACCGCTCGATCCGGAGGTGCGCCGGCTGCTCGACGACGTGCGCGCGGCGCTCAAGGAGGCGCGGAACCAGCGGCGGATCGACCTCGACACCTACCGGGACGCCACGGAGGAGCTCGACCTGGCCGACGAGAACGCCGACGCCGCCGACTCGGGCTCCCGGGGGCGCTTCCTGACCGCGCTGCGGCGGTGCCGCGACGTCCTCACCCCGGTCGGCGAGCTGTCGGCGCTGGTCGGAAGCGTCATCGCGCTGGTGAGGGGGAAGCAATGAGCCCACGTTCGGCGCAGGGTTTCCGGCCGCCCCCGCGCGGCGACGACGCCACCCGTTTCACCACCGGGTCCGGTGCCCACGACTTCCAGCAGATCGCCCGGATGTACGGCGACATCCACAACCACAGCCACGCCGGGGCGCCGCCCGAGGAGCTGTACCGGCAGGGCCTCGACCTGCTCCACCGCGAACAGCCGGAGGCCGCCCACCAGCTCATCTCCGACGCGGTGTCGCGCGGCCACGTGAGCGCGGAGTCCCTCTACTACCTGATGCTCAGCCTCGTGCGCCGGCGCGCGGTGGACGAGCTGACCGGGAGCGAGCTGCGCCAGATCCGCGAGATCGGCCGCCGGATCCGCGCCTACCCCGACGACGCGTACCGCGAGGCCGGGGGCGCGATCCTGGCGCTGCTGCGCGGCGCGTTCGGGCTGGTCCCCGAGCAGCCGGACGAGACGGCGACGCGCGGCGCGCGCTCGCCCCTCAACGCCGAGCTGGTGCTCAAGGATCTGCCCGCGCCGCGGCGCGACGAGATCACCAACCACCTGCGCGGCATCATCTCCGGCGCCGAACAGGACCGGCTCGACCACGAGGAGGAGCAGGAGATCCGCGAGAAGCGGATGAGCGACGACCGCGAGGAGCGGGTGCCGCTCTTCTTCATGCACGATCCGGAGCCGCCCGAGCCGCTGCGGCCCGCGCCGCCGCGCTTCGGCCTGGCCGGCCCGGCCTGGTTCGCGCTCGCCGCGGTGGCCTGCGTCGCCGGCCTCGTCTCGCTGGCGCGGCTCGCCGTGCTCGGCGACGTGGCGGCCGCGGTGCCCGGGCTGCTCCTCGTGGTCGCCGGCGCCGGCGCCGCGCTGCGCTACGGCCTGGACGCGGCCTGGCGGCTGTGGCGGCTGGCCGAGGAGGAGGACCGCCGGACCCGGAGCGTGCCGGCCACCCGCCGGGCGGGCGCCGCGCGGCTCTACGCGGGCGGCCTGCTCCCGCCGGCGCAGACCCAGGCGTTCCACGACGAGATCTACGCCATCGTGCGGGGGCGCTTCGACGAGCAGCTGGAGGCGCACGAGGACCTGGCGACGTGGCGGCAGGAGAGCGAGATCGTCCGGCAGAACCTGGCGGCCGAGCTTACCGACCTGTACGCGCGGCAGGACAGGCGAACCGACGCGTGGACGCTCGACTGGCTGGTGCAGCACCACGCGGCGGCCACGGCGGGTGCCTGGCGCAGGGGCGCCCTGCGGACCAGCGACGCGGCGCTGCGAACGCCGTTCACCGGGTGGGCGGCGTTCGCCGGCGGCGCGGTGGCGCTGCTCGCGGGCGTCGCGCTGACGTTGGCGGCGGCGGCCGGGGAGAGCGCGGGCCTCGCGTTCGGATCCGTGCTGCTGCTTTGCGCGGGCGGCTACTTCGGGGTGCGCAGGGGCTTCGGGCTCTACGCGGAACGCCGGCGGTTCGCCGCCGACAGCGAGGAGTTCGCCCGCCGGCACGAGGAGGAGCTGCGGGTCTACGAGTGGTGGCGGGACTATCTCGCCAGCCGGCGCCCGACGGACAGCGAGATGGCCCGCTGGCTCGACTACGACCTGCGTCATCTGCGGCGTCGGGCGATCCTGCACTACGACCTGCGGAACAGCGACATCGAGGCCGCGTTCTTCGTCCTGGAGGCCGCGCCCGGCTGCCTGCGGGCCCGGGTGCGGGGCCGGCCTCAGCGCTACTCGGACTACGTCGTGCGGCTGTTCCTGCTGACCTCGGGCGGCTTCCGGCTGCGGGTCTGGTCGCTCGACTTCTTCACGGCGCGCGACGAGGGCAGGTCGCGGCAGAGCTTCCGCTACGACGTGATCGGCACGGCCCACCTCGACGAGGAGAGCGTCCCCGAACGGCTGCGGATCACGCTGACCAACCGGCAGCAGATCGACGTGCGGGTCGAGTGCTACGGGCGGTCCCGCGGCGGCGAGGCCAGGCGGCTGCCGGACGACCTGGACGCGGAACAGCTCAGGGAGCTGGCGCTGACGTCCTCCGGCATCTCCCGGGCCCGGGACATCCTGGAGGGCGTGGCGGCCGAGGGGCGCGCCTGGTTCGACCAGCAACGGGCCCGGAACCGCGAGCGGTTCCGCGAGGTGCTCGACGGCCCCGGCGGCTTCACCGACGACCTTCCTGACGACACTTCTCACGACCTCCCCGACGACATCGGCTCGGACGCCGAGGACCTCGGGGCCCCAGGGAACGCAGGGGACTCCGGGAACGCAGAGGGCTCCGGGAACCCGGGGGAGGCCGGGAAGGAGAGCTGAGCCGGCGGCGCGCTCCGCCCGTCGTGAGGGGAGCGGGCGGCGCGCGCCGGTGGGCTCAGCCGCTCACACGTCGAACTCGGTCGGCGGGATGTCCAGCGCGAAGCACACCTCGCGCACCACCCGGCGCTCGTTGGCGTCGAAGTTCCCGTCGGCGCCGCCGATGATGATGCCGATCTGCACCACCGCCCGCGCCTCCGTGGGCTTCTTCTTCGTCTTGCCGATGTCCTGCATGACCCCGACCTTGCCGAACTCGAAGTCCGCCGTCAGCTGGTCGACGTACTTGTTGAACCGCTGGCGCAGGTCGTCGGCGGGGAAGTTCTGCAGGACCTCGTTGGTGGCGATCAGTGACGCCACCCGCTGCCGCTCGGACGCGTCCACCGACCCGTCCGCCGCCGCCACCAGCGCGCACATGGCCATGCTCGCGTCCCGGAAGGCGCCACTCTTCAGCTCGGTCTTCTTCTGGTTGAGCTGTCCCTGCATCAGCCGAGTGGAGTCCTTGATCCGGTCCCACAGCGCCATCGAAAGTCACCTCTGCTCATCGTCATCGCGTGTACGTAGCGTCAACGATTCCCCACCCGTCCCAGGTTCCACGACTGCCCACGCCGTCCGCCACGACCACCCGCTACGCTGGGGGGTAAACATCTGTGCACCCCGACTGGTCTGGAGCGTTGTGTCAGGAACCAGAGCGGCGCCCGAGCGGGCCGCCACGCGCCCGCGGCTCGTCGTCGGGGTGCTGGCGTTCTGCGGCGTGGTGGTCGCCGTCATGCAGACGCTCGTGGTGCCGCTGCTGCCGCACGTGCCCGAGCTCACCGGCAGCACCCCGACCGCGGCCAGCTGGCTGATCACCATCACCCTGCTGTCCGGCGCGGTCTGCACCCCGGTGCTGGGGCGGCTCGGCGACATGTACGGGAAGCGTCGGGTGCTGCTGGCCTCGCTCGGGGTGCTGGTCGCCGGTTCGGTGCTGTGCGCCGCCAGCTCGCACATCGGCGTGCTCATCGCCGGCCGCGCCTGCCAGGGCGCGGCCCTGGCCGTGGTGCCGCTGGGCATCAGCATCCTGCGGGACGAGCTGGACCCGGCGCGGATGCTGCCCGCCGTCGCGCTGATGAGCTCCACCCTCGGCATCGGGGCGGCCGTCGGGCTGCCGGCCGCCGCCCTGGTCGTGGAGTACTCCGACTGGCACACGATGTTCTGGGTGTCCGCCGGCCTCGGGCTGCTCGACATCGTGCTGGTGCTGTGCTTCGTGCCCGAATCGCCGCTGCGCTCGCCCGGCCGGTTCGACGTGCTCGGCGCGGCCGGCCTGTCGGCGGGCCTGGTGGCCCTGCTGCTCGCGGTCACCCAGGGCGGCGACTGGGGGTGGGCGTCGGGCCGCACGCTGGGGCTGCTCGCCGGATGCGCGGTGATCTGGCCGCTCTGGGGGTGGTACGAGCTGCGGGTCCGGGCGCCCATGATGGACCTGCGGGTCTCCGCCCGCCCCGCGGTGCTGCTGACGAACGTCGCGGCCCTGCTGATCGGCTTCGCGTTCTACGCGAACTCGCTGGTCACCGCCCAGCTGGTGCAGGAGCCGACGAGCACCGGCTACGGGCTCGGCGCCTCGCTCGTGGTCAGCAGCCTGTGCCTGCTGCCCGGCGGCCTGGCGATGGTGGCGCTCTCCCCGGTGTCCGCGCGGATCTCGGCGGCGTTCGGCCCGAAGGTCACCCTGGCGGTGGCGGCGGGCTGCATGGCCGTCGGTTACGGCGTGCGCTACTTCACCAGCCACGCGCTGTGGTCGATCATCGTCGGCGCCACGGTGGTCGCCGCGGGCACCGCCATCGCCTACTCGGCGCTGCCGGCGCTCGTGATGCGCGCGGTGCCGGCTTGCGCGACCGCCTCGGCGAACGGGCTCAACACGCTGATGCGCTCGATCGGCCAGGCCTGCTGCAGCGCGGTGGTGGCGGCGGTGCTGTCCGGGCTCACCGTCCGGGTCGACGGGCGGACCGTGCCGACGTTCCACGCCTACCTGCTGCTCTTCCTCGTCGCGGCCGGCGCCGCGCTGCTCGCCCTGGCCGTTACGCTGTGCCTGCCGGGCCACGCGGCGCCCGCGCGTCCACGCTTCCTCGGGAGAGCGGCTGATGCAGACCCCCGGCCACGAGCCGGCCGCCGCCCCTGACGCGGAGTCCGCCGCGGAGTCCGCCGCGGAGTCCGACGCGGGCGGCGGGCGGGACGCCATCGTGCGGGCGGCGCGGCGCGCGTTCGCCCTCCGGCCCTACGCCGAGGTGACGCTGCGCGGCATCGCCGCGGACGCCGGCGTCAGCGCGTCGCTCATCGTGAAGTACTTCGGCGGCAAGGAGCCGCTGTTCAACTCCGTGGCGGACTTCGGCCCGGCCGCCGACGCGCTGTTCGCCGCGCCGCCCGAGGCGCTCGGCCGGCACCTGGTGCTGACCCTGGTGCGCGCCCGCCGGGCCCGGCGCACCGACCCGCTGCTGCGGGTGGTGTTCTCGCTGGGCAACCGCGACGAGCGGACCCTGCTGCGCGAGCGGTTCCGGGAGCAGGTCACCGCCCGGCTGGCCGCCCTGCTGGAGGGCCCCGAGGCGGAGCTGCGCGCCGAACTGGTCACCGGCCAGCTGCTGGGCCTCGGCGCGACCCTCAGCCTGCACCGCCCCGACGGCGCCGGGGACCGGGCCACCCCCGAGCGCATCGCCGACCTCTACGCCCCCGGCATCCAGCGCCTGATCACCGGCTGATCACCGACCGCCCCGGCGCCGGCCCCGTATTTCGGGTCAGGAGGTCGGCCGCTCCTCGGCGGCCGGCGCCTCGCTGCCCGCGTCCCCCTCGGCGGCGTCGGCGTCGGCGACCTGTTCGTCCCGCCCCTCGGCCCGGCTGACCCGGATCTTGGACTGGCCGTGCGGAAGGCTCTCCCAGTCCTCCATGAAGCGGGCCCGCAGCCCGTGGCGTTCGGCCAGTGCGACGAGCGTCTCGGTGCGGTAGTAGAAGTCCTCCTTGAGCACGTGGTGCTCCGCGCCCTCGGTCCGGTCGAAGGTGAAGTCGAAGTGGCCCCCGGGCGCCAGGATCCGGCCGACGTGTGCCAGGCACTCGTCGATGATCTCGACCGGCGAGTGCGAGAAGACGCTGTGCGCGTGCACCACGTCGAAATGGCCGCTGGGCAGGAAGTCCAGGGTGAGGTCCTTCGTGATCGTCAGATGCGGCAGCTTGTCCTGGAGGCCGTAGGTCACCACGGTCTGCTTGGCGCTGATCAGGATGTCCGGCGAGATGTCGATGCCGTAGTAGTGGCCAGGGTCGAGATAGTCGATGAAACGCCAGCCCGCGCGGAGGTTGCCGCAGCCGATGTCGAGCATCCGGTGCTCGGGGCGCAGCCCGTGGCTCTTCAGGTAGTCGAACTGCATCCGGCCCAGCGCCAGCCAGCGCTCCTGGCTGCGGCTGCCGACCGCCGCCTGCGGGTTCCGCGCGGCGTCCGAGGCCATGACCGCCCGGTAGTACGCCACGTGGTCCCGGTGCCGCAGCCGGAGCCAGGCGTCCCGGCCGCTGCGACGCAGATGCGGGGCGACGCGGCCGGGGTGCCGGAGCGCGTAGCCGATCTTGTGGACGAGCCGGGAGCGGTTGACGGACAGCCGGCGGCCCGTGCGGACCTTCTGCGACGGCATGACAACTCCGAGTGATCGTGCGGTACGGGGATAACTGCGCAGCTTGGTGCACTTAGGGAGCAAACGCAACCATCCGGAGCACGAACCGGTGAGCTCCGTCGCGAGGTTGACGGATCACCCTGGAGGACTACGCGTGCGTGCTACGCGTACTGGTCCGCCTGGAGCCGGTAGAGCTCCGCGTAGAGGCCGTCCGCCGCCATCAGCTCCGCGTGGCTGCCGGACTCGGCGATCCGGCTGCCCGACATCACCAGGATGAGATCGGCCATCCGCACCGTGGAGAAACGGTGGCTGACCAGCACGGTCACCGCGCCGGTCCGCCGCGCGTGGCGGTGCGCGCCGGCCGCGTACCGCTCGAAGAGGCGGTGCTCGGCCTCGGCGTCCAGCGCCGCGGTGGGCTCGTCGAGCACCAGCAGCAGCGGCGTCTCGCGCATCATCGCCCGCCCCAGCGCGAGCTTCTGCCACTGGCCGCCGGAGAGCTCGACGCCGTCCGGCTGGCTCAGGCCGAGCGGGGTCAGCAGGCCCCGGGGCAGCCGCCGCGTCACGTCGGCGGCCCCGGCCCGGTCCAACGCGGCGGCGACCGCCGCCGCGTCCGCCAGCCGCGGCAGATCGCCGACGCCGACCGTCTCGCGGGCCAGCAGTTCGAACCGGGAGAAGTCCTGGAAACCGGCGGCGATCCGCTCCCGCCACCGGTCCGCCGGGAGGCTCCGCAGGTCCACGCCGTCCAGCTCGATCGCCCCCGCGGTCGGCTCGTAGAACCGGCACAGCAGCTTGACCAGCGTCGACTTCCCCGCGCCGTTCTCCCCGACGACCGCCACGGTGGCACCGGCCGGCAGCCACAGGTCCACGCCGCACAGCACGTCGGGCTTGCCGCCCGGGTAGCGGAACGAGACGCCGCGCAGCCGGATGCCGTCCGTCAACCGCACCGGCACGGAGGCGCTTGCCGCGCCCAACCCGACCCCCGCGCCGGCCCCGGCCACCGGGTCCAGCCCGGTCCAGGCCGGAGCGATCGGCGCTGACGCGTCGGAGACCGGAGCGTCCGGAGCCGGACCGGCAGGCGTCAGCGCGTCCCGAGCCGGACCGGCGGGGGCCGACGCGTCCGGACCGGTCGAAGCCGGCATGTCCGCAGCCGGAGCAGTCGGCGCCAGCCTGTCCGCAGCCGGGCCGGCCGGCGTCGGCGCAGCCGGGGTCAGCTCTGTCGGCGCCGGATCGGAGACCAGGGTGCGGGTCCAGTGGAGTTCGGTCATGGTGCGGGCCAGTCGCTGGTGTTCCTGGAGCAGCGTGACCGCGCCGGTCACCTGCCCGTTCACCTGTGCGGCGAGCACCACCACCAGCACCACCTCGCCGACCGGCCGCTGCCCCGCCACCGCCTCCCGCAGCACCAGCAGGGTGCCCGCCAGATAGCAGAGCGCGAACACCAGCTGCCCGCCCGCCCGCAGCAGCATCGCCCGCACCTCGCCGCCCCACAGCCGGCGGGTCGCGGCCCGCCAGTGCCGCTCGTGCCGGGACACGATCAGGTCCCGCAGACCGAGCACCCGCAGCTCCTTGGCCGTGGCCGCGTTCCGCGCCAGATCGAACATGTGCTGCGCCGCCCGGGTGTCCGCCGCGGCCGCCACCCGGCGGGCGCCGATGAGCGACTCGGCGTACCGGCCGGCCAGGATCGGCGGCACGGCGGCGAGTGGCAGGAGCAGGAGCCACGGGTCGAGGCGGGCCAGCAGCATCGCCGTCAGCGTCACGGCGCAGCCCAGCGTGAGGGTGCCGAGCAACGCGCGAACGCCGGCGTTGCCGATCCGGTTCAGCTCCTGGCGCAGCACGGCGATCCGGTCGGCGTACTCGGGGCGTTCGTGGTGCGCCAGGCCCACCGAGCCGTTGGACAGCGCGATGACCTCCCGGTCCAGGTGTAGGAAGGCCTTGTCGCCCAGCTCGAAGTAGAGGACGTGCGCGAAGTGCTCGCCGGTGAGCGCGGCGATGGCGAGCAGCGCGACGACGGCGCCCAGGGCCCCGGCCCGGTCGGCGTCCCCGGCGACGGCCGCGTCGGTGAGGGCACCCAACGCGGGGGCGGTGAGCGGCAGCGCGGCGGCCTCGGCCAGCATCAGGGCGAGTGCCCCGAGCAGGCGCGGCCGGTCGTTGACCCAGCAGATCCGGGTCAGCTCGACGACGGCCCGCGCCGCGCCACCGGTCATCTCAGCTCTCTCCCGTGTTCTCTCGGGTCGGACGGTTCGGCCGCGGCGGTGGGCGGCGCGAAGCGCCGCTCCTCCGGCTCGCCCTCCGCGGTCAGCCCGGCGGCGAACCGCTCGGCCTGGAGCCGGAAGAGCCGCGCGTAGTGGCCGCCGGACGCCAGCAGCCCCGCGTGGTCGCCGAGTTCCACCACCCGCCCGCCGTCGAGCACGGCGATCCGGTCGGCCCGGCGGACGCTGGAGAAGCGGTGGCTGATCAGCACGGCCGTCACGCCCCGGGTGAGCGCCACGAAGGAGTCAAAGAACGCGGCCTCCGCGCGGACGTCGAGCGCCGCGGTCGGCTCGTCGAGGATCAGCAGCCGGGCGCCGGCGTCCAGCGCGTACAGCGAGCGGGCGATGGCCACCCGCTGCCACTGTCCGCCGGACAGCTCGGCGCCGCCCCGGTGCGCCCGGCTCAGCACGGTGTCCAGGCCGTGCGGCAGCCGCTCCAGGACGTCGAGCACACCGGCCCGGGCGGCGGCGGCGCGCACCGCGTCCCGGTCGGGCGGCAGGTGGGCGGCGCCGCAGGCGATGTTCTCCGCGGCGGTCAGCTCGTAGCGCACGAAGTCCTGGAAGACGACGCTGACCTGGCGGCGCCAGCCGTCCACGGCGAGGTCCCGCAGGTCGGTGCCGTCCACGGTGATCCGGCCGGCGGTCGGCTCGTAGAGCCGGGTGAGCAGCTTGACCAGGGTGGTCTTCCCCGCGCCGTTCACCCCGACCACGGCGGTGCAGCGCCCGGCGGGCAACACGAGGTCGAGCCCGTCCAACACGGCGGGCCTCCCGCCCGGATACCGGAACCCCACCCCCGCCAGCGCGACGTCCACGCCCCTGGCCTTGCCGGCCCCTCCGGCCAGCCCCGCGGCACCCGCCCCACGGCTCGACACGGCCGTGCCGCCCGACGCGGCTGGTCCACCCAACTCGGCGGCGACGCGCTGCGCTGGCACCCGACCCGACCCGACAAGCGCCCCCGCCGGCCCCGCACCCTCGACAGGAACCGAGGGCTCGGCGGGCGCCGCACGCTCGACAGGGGTCGCGGGCTCGACGGGGCCCGCGCCCTCGACAGGAACCGCAAGCTCGGCCGGGCCCGCGCCCTCGACAGGAGCCGCACGCTCGGCAAGGGCCGCTCGCTCCGCGGGCGCCGCACGCTCGACGGGGGCCGCGGGCTCGGCGGGGCCCGCGCCCTCGACAGGAACCGCAAGCTCGGCCGGGCCCGCGCCCTCGACAGGAGCCGCACGCTCGGCAAGGGCCGCTCGCTCCGCGGGCGCCGCACGCTCGACGGGGGCCGCGGGCTCGGCGGGGCGGCGCGGCGCCATCGTGGTGCTGGGGGCGGTGGACGGGGCCGGCCCGACGGAAGCGACCGCCGTCGGGGGTCCCGCCGGCAAGGCGCCCGCGCTCGCGAGTTCGGCCGCGACGACCTTCGACTCGAACGTGTCGAGCGCCTCCCAGGCCCGCATGCCCATCGAGGTCTGGAGATCGGCCTCGGCGTAGAAGCCGCCCATCGCGATGGCCGCCGTGGCGGCCTGTAACCCCAGCGCCAGCCCGGTCAACGAGACCTCGCCGCGGGCCGCGTCGACGCCGAGGGAGACGAAGACGACCGTGGCGGCGGCTAGGCCGAGCACCGTGTATCCCAGGTAGGGCAGCAGGAAGATCCGGCGGCGCACCCGGGCCACCCCCCGCTGGACCACCCCGAAGCTCTCCGCGTACCGCTCGCTCATCCAGTCGGTCAGGCCGTAGACCCGCAGCTCCTTGGCGTGCGTGGCGCCCTGGGCGACGTCCCTGAGGTGGTGGCTGCGGCGCAGCTCCGCGCCCCACCGGCCGAAGCGACGGGCGAAGACCCGCTGGCCGCCGCGCTGGCCGGTGCGGAAGACGAGCACCGCGAGGCTGAGCGCCGCGGCGGCCGGCCAGGAGGCGACGACGCCGAGCAGCACGACGAGCCCGGCCAGCCGCAGGTACCTGGCGACCAGCGCGAGCATCCCGGCACATGCGGTGCCGGGCGTGAAGGTGCGGCCCTGGAACCACTGGCTCGCCTCGTCGAGGGCGTCGAGCGCGGCGGGGTCCTCCAGGGGCGCGATACCGGGGCTGCGCAGCGAGGTGGCGATCAACCGGGCCTGCAACCAGCCGTCCACCCGGCGGCTGAGCAGCTCACCGAGCGCCGCCTGGACGGGCGCCAGCAGCGTCTGGCCGACGAACAGGGCCGCCGCGAGCAGCAGGGCGCGGAGCAGCGCGTACCAGGCGGGTGAGCCGGTGCCCGCCTCGACGGCGTCCGGCACCCGGCCGACCACGGTGCTGGTGGCCAGCACGAACCCGATCGGCAGCAGCCCGAGCAGGACGTTGACCAGCAGCAGGAGGGCGACGAGGCCGCGGCCGCCGACGGGGACGTGTCGGATGACCCGCACCCGCGCGACCACGGCCTCGCGCCACCAGCGACGCGCTGGGGTCCCGGCTAAGCCGGGCAGGTTCACGACGAGAAGAAGAGCCCGGAGAGCCCGCCCTTACGCCGGTGCGGGTAGTGGCCACCGTGGTGGCCGCCGTAGTGGCCGCCGTGCTGCTGCGGGGCGCCCCAGCCGGGACCCTGCTGCTGCGGAGGCGGCGGGGGCGGGGCGGCGGCCGCGGCGCCGGGCGGCGGGCCGGCGAACTGCGACTCCATCCGGCTGATGGCCTCCAGCTCCCCGTAGTCCAGGAAGATGCCACGGCAGCCGCTGCACTGCTCGATCTGAACGCCGCTCCGGCTGAACGTGTGCATCGGCGCATGGCACTTGGGACACTGCATGGTCGGCTCCACCCCTCAAGGTCGAAAAGGTCCGTCAGGTTGTCCGACGGACGCGTCTTCCCGGCAACGTGCCAGCCACCCTAAACGCTCCCGGCTCCCGAGGACCGGGCTATGCGGGCACAGGCGTCGACGAACGCCTCCTCGTCGGGCGCGAGCCCCTTCCCGGCGCGGTCGGCGCGGAGCACGGCGCGGCAGGCGAAATGGGCGGTCAGCGCGCGGGCGGGGGCGTCCAGGCGCGGCCACGGATCCGGCTCGTCGGGCCCGGGGCCCCGGCCGTACTCGGGCCGGTAGCCGGCCAGCAGCCGGTGCCAGTACACGGGCGCCAGCAGGCCGGCCGCGTACCAGGCGGCGGGGCGCGCCAGGTCCCAGGCGGGGTCGCCGAGCCCGAGGTCGTCGACGTCGATCAGCAGCCAGCCGCCGTGCGGACCCGGGCGCCGGACCAGCTGTCCGAGGTGCAGGTCGCCGTGGCACAGCACGGCGGGGCCCGGCGGGGGCGTCTCGCCGCGGCACCAGGCCGGCAGTCCGGCCCAGACCCGCTCGACGGCCCGGCGGGCGGCGGCGTGGCCCGCCACCCGGCGCATCCGGGCGACGGCCCGGGCGGTGCGGTCGGGGCCGCCCATCGCCGGCAGGTCGCGGCGGGGGGTGGCGAGCGCCTCGGTGTCCACGGCGTGCAGGGCGGCCAGCAGCCGGCCCGCGACCTCCCAGGGCACGGCGTCGGGATCGCTGGCGGGATCGACCGGGACGCCGTACGGCCAGACCGTCGCGGCCCGCCCGTCGGGCAGCGCGGCGAGGGTTCCGGGCGGCGCCGGGGGCAGCAGCAGGCCGGCCAGCGCGGGGTCCCCGGCGAGCGCGACCCGGGTGGCGAGCGCCCGTTCGTCGGTGCCGGGGGCGTGCGCCTTCGCCACGACGTCCCCGACCCGCACCACCGTCACCCCCGCACGCTCCACGAGCACCACCGGCTCCGCCGGACGGTGGGCGAGGCCGGCCGGCAGGCCGGCGGTCGCGGCGAGACGCACCAGCGCGGCCGTCGCGTCCCCGCCCGGCAGGGGCCCGTTCATCTCCTGGGGATACGCCAGGAGCCCGGGCCGCGGTCGGGCCTGGTCGGGGGTTTGGCCTTGGCGGCCATGCGACGCTCCTCCTCCTCGCCGATGTGGTGGATCACCACCACCCGGTCGGTGAGCTCCAGGGTCGCCGCGTCGGGATCGTCGAACGGCAGCAGCCGGTGCCCGCGTATCACCGAGACCACCAGATCGTCGCACTCACGGGGCGAACGGCCCGCCTCGGCCTTGGTGACCGGCCGCTCGCGCACGCTGAGCCCCTTGCCCTGGTGGATCAGGTCCTCCATCACCGCGCCACTGTTCGGGCTGATCATGGACAGGCCGAGCAGCCGGCCGACGGCGCTGGCGCTGGTGATCACCGAGTCCGCGCCGGACTGCCGGAGCAGCGGCACGTTCTCCTCCTCGCGCACGGAGGCCACGATCCGCACGCTGCTGCTGAGCTGTCGCACGGTCAGCGCGACCAGGACCGCGGTGTCGTCCCGCTGGGTGGAGATCACCACCTGCCTGGCCCGGTCGGTCCTGGCCCGCATCAGGACGCTGCTGCGGGTCGCGTCGCCGACGACGCCCGCGTAGCCCTCGGCGTTGGCCAGCTCGACGACCTGGGAGCTCGGGTCGACGACGACGATCTGGTCCTGGGTCAGTCCCGTGGTCATCAGCGTCTCCGCCGCGGACCGGCCCTTGGTGCCGAAGCCGACGATGACGGTGTGGTCGCGCAAGGTGTTCCTCCAGTGGGCGAGCCGCCACTGCTCGCGGGTGCGCTCGGTGAGCACCTCCAGTGTCGTGCCGACCAGGATGATCAGGAAGAGGACCCGGAGCGGGGTGATGAGGAAGGTGGTGATCAGCCGGGCGACGTCGGACTCGGGCACCACGTCGCCGTAGCCGGTGGTGGAGAGCGAGACGGTGACGTAGTAGAGGGCGTCGGTGAAGCCGACCTCGTCGTCCGCGTTGTCGTGGTAGCCGCCGCGGTCGACGTAGACGAGGACGACGGCGGTGGCCAGCACGCCGAGCGCCATGGCCAGCCGCCGGAGCACCTGGATCAGCGGCCCGGCGACGTAGCGGGGGAGGCTGATGCCGTGGATCCGGTCGTCCCGGGCGGAGCGGGCGGCGTTCGTCGATGTGCGTCTCATGCCGGTGTGGGTGAGGGCTCCGGGACGGCTGGGGGCGGCTGGGGACTTACCGGGGGAGGTCGAGCAGCCGGATCTGGACACCGGCCTCGGCCCCGCCGGGTGGGATGACGGCGAGGGCGGCGGCGGAAGCGATGCCGCGCAGCATGGCCGGGCCAGCGTAACTCAGCGGGCGCGCGTCGGACCCGGCCGGGCAGTCGACGGGCACCAGCCGGGTGTCGCTCGGATGCCCGCGCACCGCGGTGGTCAGCTCGGCCCGCCGGGTGTCCGGCTCGGCCCGGCCGGACAGCGCCCGGAGCAGCGGCGCGGCCAGGGTCAGCAGCGCGGAGACGGCGGCCAGCGGGTTCCCCGGAAGGCCGACCAGGGGAACGCCGTCGGGGGTGCGGGCCAGCACCATCGGGTGTCCCGGGCGCACGGCCACGCCGCGGACCAGCACCGGCGCGCCCAGCCTGCGGAGCACGGGGCGCAGATGGTCGACGGGCCCCGACGCGGTGGACCCGGTGGTGACGATGAGCTCGGCCCGGCTGGTGCTGATCGCCTCGTGCAGCGCGTCGGCGTCGTCACCGAGCCGGCGGGTCACCAGCACCCGGGCGCCGAGCGCGGTGAGCCACGGTCCGGTCATCGGGCCGAGCGCGTCGCGGATCCGGCCGTCGTGCGGCAGGCCCTGGTACAGCAGCTCGTCGCCGAGCACCAGCACCTCGGCCCGGGGCCGCGGATGCACGGCCAGCCCGTCGTACCCGGCCGCGGCGGCCAGGCCGAGGACGGCGGGGGTGATCGGGGCGCCGGAGTCGAGCAGCGTGGTGCCGGAGCGGCACTCCTGGCCGCGCGGCCGGATGTCCGCGCCGGGCCCGGGGGTGGCGCCGCGCAGCTGTCCCGGGGCCACGGGCGAGTTGGTCAGCACGGAGCCGCGCTCGGCGCGGAGCACGGCCGTGGTGCCCTCGGGGATCCGGGCGCCGGTCGCGATCGGCACGGCCTGCCCGTCGGTCAGCGGCACGGCGCGGCCCACCCCGGCCAGCACCCGGGGGCGGCCGGTCAGCCGCCAGGGTCCGGGGCCGGCCACGGCCCAGCCGTCCATCGCCGAGGTGTCGAAGGCCGGCAGGTCGGTGAGTGCGGTGAGCGGGGCGGCCAGGGTGGCGCCGAGCGTCTCGTCCAGCGGCAGCGTGCGCGGCGGCAGCGGCCGCCCGGCGCGGTACGCGGCGGCGCGCGCCGCGTCCCAGTCGGGCGATCTGAGCTGCGGGGTGTCCTCGGACTCCCAGGGATCGCCGCCGTCGCCGGGCTCCGCCGGCGGCTCCGGGGTCCTGTCCCGCGCCGTCCCCGCGGCGCTGGTGGGGCGCGCGGCGGCCGGGCCCGCCGCGGAGCCGGCGACGGCCGGCTCGTTGGCGAGGGCCAGCGCGTCGTCGAAGTCGTCCGCGAGGTCGCCGCTCACGTCGCCGGCTCCTCCCGCTCCGGCTCCGGCCGCCGTTCCTGTCCGTCTTCCTGTTTCCCTTCCTGCTTTCCCTTTTTCCCTTCCCGCGGTCGCTGCTCCTGGGACCAGCGTTCGGCGAGCGCGGCGATCGCCCTGGCCGCCTCCGCCGGACTCGTCCCCGACGAGCCCGCCGCGTAGCCGATGAGGAAGGTGGTCAGCGGGGCGGCCGGGCGGGCGACGCCGTGCGCGGCGTCGCGGGCCGCGTCGAGCAGCGCCGTGGTGTCCACGTCGAGGTCGGGGTCGATGCGCAGTTCGGCCTTGGCCGCCGCGATCCATTCGTCCAACACCCTCCCATCGTCCCTGATCCTGGCCCGGGCCACGGCGATGTCCGACCAGGTGTCGCAGTCGAGGTCGACGGCGTCGGTGTCCAGGCGGTGCAGCGCGAGCCGGGGCAGCAGCAGCCGCAGCGGCAGCCCGGCCAGGCCGCCGTGCTCCTCGGCCAGCGCGTCGAGCGCGCGGCGCAGCGGTGCCGCGCGGTATCCGGCGGTCAGCGGCTGGTCGCGGCCCTCGGCGTCCCGCAACAGGACGCCGTCCGAGCCGGATGGCACGGCCAGCAGCCGGCCGAGGGTGCCGGAGCTGAGGAAGGGCAGGTCGGCGGCGAGCACCGCGACCAGCGGCCGGGTGGTGTGCCGCAGCCCGGCGTCGAGCGCGGCCAGCGGCCCGCCGCCCGGCGGGTCCTCGCGGGCCCAGACGACGGGCCGGACGGTGCGCCGCCGCGGCCCGACCACGACGGTCGTCCCGGCCCCGGCGCAGGCGGCGAGCACCCGGTCGAGGAGCGACCGGCCACCGATCCGGACGGCAGGCTTGTCGGTCCCGCCGAGCCGCCGCGCGGCCCCGCCGGCGAGCACCAGGGCGTCGCACGGCGGCAGGGGCGCCAGGGCGGGGCCGGACGACGCTGGATCGGAGGGTGCGGGGTGGCTGGTCATCGGTCCTCGGAAAACGGCATGGGGTCCCTGATCAGGGCAGCGACTCGGTGACGATGCTGGAGTCGATCTTGCGGTAGGCGGACCCGCTGCGGGTGAGCACCGGCAGGCCGGTGGTGAGCCCGACGTGCGCCGCGTGTGCCGTGGCGATGTCCACGTCGCGGTCCCCGGCTATCTGGGCCACGGCCCAGCAGCTGAGCTCGTCGAGGGGGCGGAAGACGAAGCTGGGCGCCGCGAACGCCTCCTCGATGCGCTGCCTGACCTCGCCGATGACCGTCTCGGTGAGCCCCTGGGCGAGGCAGACGCCCGGCACGTACAACGGCTGCGCGGAGCGGGTGGAGACGTGGATCCGGGCGGCGAGGTAGACGCTCCCGTGGGCCAGGGAGCGGACGGCCGTGTGGTCCAGGATGTATCCGCCGCTCACGCGGCGGACCCCGCGCGCGACGCGTCGCCGGCGGAGCGTCCGTCCATCTCCTCGGCCCAGGCCAGCGCCCGCTCCCACTCCTCGTCGGGGGCCTCGGACCTGGCCCGGCCGACCAACCAGTCGACGGCGCGGCGGGAGCGCTCGATCTCGGCGATGCGGCGGGCCGCCGCCTCGTCGAGCCAGCCGGACACGGAGTCGGCCTGGCCCTGTGCCACGAGCCGCTCGATCTCGCCATAGCGCTCGGGATCGAGACTGATGGTGATCTTCTTCTTGGCCATACCGGCACCCTACTTCGGTGTGACCGGAGCGCGTAAGGGGCGCGTGGTGGCGCGCGCGGATGGCCGGTTGAACAGACGCCCGGTGGACAACTGTCCCGATTTCGCGTGACATGAGTGCGGAGCGTCCAGGAGGGAGCGCGCCGGAGGGGAGCCCCAGCCGATGCCGGACAGGTCAGGCGCGCGCGAAGCGCGGGAGGAAGCGCGGGAAGAAACACGAGAAGAAACGCGGGAAAGTGCGCGGGAAAGAGCGCGGGAGACCCGCGACATACCGAGCCCGCGGAGCCCGCGGGCCGCGCGGGTCCCACCGGACGCGCGGAGCGCCCGGGACATCCCGAACACCAGGGACGCCGGGAACGCGCGGGGCGCGCCGGAGGCGCACGGGCCGCCGGGCCCCGGCGACGCCGCGGCGGGCTGCGACGGCGGAGACGTCGGCGAGGGTGACGAGGCCGGCGAGGGTGACGAGGCCGGCGAGGGTGGCGAGGGCGGCGAGGGCGGCGACGGCCGGGACGGCATCTTCCCGCGCGATCCGCAGGCCACCAGGGACCGGCCGAGCCGGCCGCTGGACTCCATCGATCTGGCCATCCTGCGGCTGCTGCGGGTGGACGGCCGGGCCTCGATCCGCTCGGTCGCCGAGCAGGTGCACATCTCCCGGGCGAACGCGTACTCACGGATCAGCCGCCTGCTGGACGAGGGCGTGATCCGCGGCTTCTCCGCCCGGATCGACCACGAGCGGGCCGGGCAGGGCGCCGCCGCGTACATCGCGCTGCGCATCGTTCAGGACAGTTGGCGCAGCGTCAGGGAGAAGCTGGAGCGGCTGCCGGGTGCCGCGCACATCGCCCTGGTCGGCGGCGAGATCGACGTGCTGTTACTCGTTCACACGGCGGACTACCGGGCGCTGCGCGACCTGGTGCTGGGCCGCATCCAGCCGATGCCCGAGGTGCTCAGCACCCGCACGCTCCTGGTGTTCGAGGAGTCGGACCCCCAACCGGGGCCGCTCACCGCCCCGGACCGATGAGTTTCCGCCCGCCCCCGGGTCGGACCGGGTGACGGCCCGCCAGGCGGCCGAGCGAGGAGGCGGAGATGAGACTGACGACGACGATGTTCCTGTCCCTGGACGGCGTGGTCCAGGGCCCCGGGGCGCCGGACGAGGACCCGCGGGGCGGCTTCACCCAGGGCGGCTGGGTGTTCCCCCACGCCGACGAGGACTTCGGCGAGCTGGTCGCCGGGTGGTTCGCGGCGGCCGACGCGTTCCTGCTGGGCCGCCGGACGTACGAGATCTTCGCCGGGTACTGGCCGCGCGTCACCGATCCGGCCGATCCGATCGCCGGCAGGCTGAACGCGCTGCCGAAGTACGTCGCCTCGCACACCCTGAGGGAGGCGGAATGGGCCGGCAGCACGGTGCTCTCCGGCGACCTCGCCGCGGAGGTCGCGGCGCTGAGGCAGCGGCCCGGCGGCGAGCTGCAGATCCACGGCAGCTCCGAGCTGGTGCGCTCGCTGATGGCGCACGACCTGATCGACGAGTACCGGCTGCTGTTCTTCCCGGTGGTGCTGGGCAACGGCCGGCGGCTGTTCACCGAGGGCAGCACGCCGACCGCGCTGCGCCTGACCGGCACCGCGACCACCGCGAGCGGCGTGGTGCTGCACACCTACGAGGCCGCGGGACGCCCGACGTACGGCTCGTTCGGCTCGCCGGAGTGACGCCGCCCGCGCGCACAGGCATGCTGGGGGCGTGAAGACGGTACTGAACGTTCTGTGGCTGGTCTTCTCCGGCCTGTGGATGGCGCTCGGCTACGCGGTGGCGGGGCTGGTCTGTTTCGTCCTGATCATCACGATCCCCTGGGGCATCGCGTGCTTCCGCATCGCCGGGTACGCCCTCTGGCCCTTCGGCTACACCGTGGCGGAGCGACGGGACGCCGGCCTCGCCTCCACCCTGGGCAACGTCGTCTGGCTGGTGGTCGCCGGCATCTGGATCACCATCGGGCACGTCATCGCGGGCCTCGCGTTCTGCGTGACCATCATCGGCATTCCGTTCGGCCTGGCGCATTTCAAGATGGTGCCCGTGTCGCTGATGCCGCTCGGCCGCGAGGTGGTGCGGACCGGGTCCGGCTACCCGAGCTATCGCTGGTAGTGGCGGCCCGGCGGCCCCGTGGTCAGGGGTGTTCGCCGCCCTGGTCGGGCCAGGGCGCGATGCGCTCGGGGTTGGCCTCCTGCACGACCCGGCCGCAGCTGGTGCACGCCCAGTGCGGATTGTCGAAGAGGAAGCCGTCGTTGGTCAGGTTCACCTCGCGAACCAGCGTTCCGTTCTGGCACTTGCAACTGATCGCTTCGACGATCTTCCGCATGGGCTCTCTCTGACCGGGGAACGTCGTGCACTCCGATGGCGTGAGGCACGGTCCAAGAATAGGGCTGCGGCACGGGGGTTGGGGTTGGTCGGCGAGTAATTCCCCCTTCGTCCGCGGCTAATGCTCCCGCTGCGACAGCCAGTGGTAGAGGGTCATCGCCACGCTGGTCGCGAGGTTGTAGCTGGAGACCTGAGGGCGCATGGGGAGGGCGAGCAAGCGTGTGGCGCGCGCCCGGAGCGCGGGGGAGAGGCCGGTGCGCTCCGAGCCGAAGGCGAGCAGCGTACCGTCCTCGATCGGCACCCCGCGGATGTCCTCCCCCTCCGGGTCGAGGGCGTAGAGCGGGCCGAGCGGCAGCTGGTCGGGGGAGCGCCGGGTGACGGCGGTGGCGTAGTGCAGGCCGGCGCTCGCGCGGAGCGCGTTGGGATGCCAGGGGTCGACCGTGCCGGTGGTGATCACGCCGCCCGCGCCGGCGCCCGCCGTCAGCCGCACCACCGCCCCGATGTTGCCGAGATGGCGCGGGTTGTCCAGCACCACCACCGGGGCCGGCGGGAACGAGCGCGGCCGGGGCGGCCGGACCGCGAGCGCCGCCACGCCGGTCGGGTGCGGGCGCGGCACCAGGCCGCGCAGCGTCTCCTGGGACACCGGCCGCAGCAGCCCGTCCAGCGGTTCGGCGAGCTCCGGGGCCAGGGCGCGGGCCAGGCCGAGCGCGGCCGGCTTGTCGGTGGCCAGCGCGACCGGCACGTCGGCCTCGAAGCGGAGCGCGTGCTTGACCGCGTGGAAGCCGTCGAGGAGCACCATGTCGGGGTCCTCGGCCAGCGGCCGCCAGCGCCGGACCGCCGCCTCGTCCCCCGTACCGGACCCGTCGGTCCCGTCGGTCCCGCCGCCCTCGTCGGTCATGGCCGTTCGGCCCAGGCGGGCGGGCGGGCCGGATCGCGCGGGGCGGGCACCGGCGCGCCAGGGGCGGGGCCCTGCTCCCACGGCCCGCCCGCCGCGTCCGGCGCGGGCGACGAACGCCCCAGCAGCCGGCGGAGCGGCGCGGTGCCACGCCGCACCCGCGAGCCCGTCCACAGCAGGAAGGCGGTCGGCAGGAAGACGCTGTCCATCGCGATCATCGCCATGGAGAAGGCGGGCAGCCCCAGGGTCACGGCGATCCCGATGTGTTCACCGATCATCAGGAACAGCAGCAGGTTCTTGGCCCGCCGGTTCAGCAGCGCGAACGGGAAGGCGACCTGCACCGCGACCGTGCCGTAGCTGAGCACGGCGATCAGCAGCCCGCTGTTGCTCAGCATGTCCGACAGCTCGGGCCAGGGCTCGAAGTAGTCGAGGTTCAGCGGGTAGTAGACGGCGGTGCCGTCCTGCCAGCGGCTGCCCTGGATCTTGTACCAGCCGGCGGCGGCGTAGATGACGCAGACCTGGACCATGATCACCAGCAGCGCCGCGTTGTGCACCAGGTTGGCGATCACGTCGGCGACGATGCGCGGCTCCCCGCCCGCGTACCGTTCGACGAACCACCAGAACGCGTGGACCAGCCACATGCCGGCGAAGAACGCGGTCCATATCGGGCTGTCCAGCTTGCCGACGAGGACGCTCACCAGCAGCGCCGACCCCAGCACCGCCCAGGTCGCGACGCCCCCGGGATCGGCCCAGTGGCCCCGGCCGCGCGCCCGGCGGCGGGCGTCCAGCGACCAGACCTGACCGCAGCGGGTGAGCACCAGGTACAGCGACATCAGGTGGATGACGTTGTCCCCGCCGTCGCCCATGAAGACGCTGCGGTTCTGCAGCGACAGCACGCCGATCATGAACAGCAGCGACATGGCCCGGGTGCGCCAGCCCAGCGCGAGGCCCACGCAGGAGGCCAGCGCGAGCAGGTAGACGAACTCGAACCAGGCCGTGGAGTCCGTCCACAGCAGCACGGTGAACGCGTCGTTGTCGTCGACGAAAAGGGTCGCCAGGTCGAAGCCCCACGGGCTGTCGGGACCGTACAGCTCGTGCCGGTGCGGCCATTCGCGCAGCAGGAAGACGAGCATCGTGACGGCGAAGCCGATCCGCACCACCGCGGTCTGGTACGGGCCGAGCGGGCGCCGGGTCACGTGCCCGACGCCGCGGCCGAGCGAGGCGTCGAACCGGGCGCCGAGGTCGCGGAACGGGGAGGGCGGAACGGCCGGCGCGGGTGGTGCGGGCGGTGTGGGCGGCATGGCCGGTGGGGTGGCCGCGGGTCCGGGTCCGCCGGGCGGCGTCGGAGCGGTCACGGCTTACTCCCCCTCGCTCGTGCCGGAGGCCAGCTCGCCGCTCGGCAGGTCCTCGGTGGTGACGACCCACCAGTCCAGCTCGTAGTAGCCCGTCGTCGTGTTGATCTCCTCGCTGCTCCACTCGGGCGCCGGCAGCAGGCTCGTCGCCGAGCGCATCTGGATGCGGTCCACCCGGTCCATGTCCATCGGCGTCTCGTGCTCCAGCCGGAGCAGCGCGATGCGGCGCAGGTACACCTCGGCCAGCTCGCCGCGCAGGCCGATCGGCTCGCCGGTCTCGGTGGAGTGCGAACCGCTGTAGAAGTCCCACGCCCGGCGCAGCGTGTTCTGCGCGGTGTGGCTGGGCATCGGGTTGTGCACGATGCCCTCCAGGTCCATGGCGGTCAGCGAGATCCAGTCGGTGGTCGTCCGGCCGCCGTCCTCGTCCCTGACCTCCGCGCGGACCTCGATGGCGACGTTGCGCTGCAGCGGGTTGGGCGCGAACAGCTTCCAGGTCTGCTCGAACTCCGGGTAGATGTACTCGCGCATCCCCTCGCCGTACTCCTGGCTGACGGTGTTGGCCGGTGCCACGAAGAGGAAGACCAGCAGCAGGTGGTAGACCGCGTAGACGCCGAGCGTGCCGACCGCGCCGGCGATGACCAGTCGGGAGGTCAACGACAGCTGGCCGAGCGGCACGTCGGCCGTGGCGGTGCGCTCCAGGTCGAGGCCGCCGGCCGGACGACCGCCGGCCCGGGCTCCCCCGGGCGCGCGCCGCGGCGGCTCCGACCGCCCGGACGACTCCGCTGGTACCGATGGCTCCGCTGGCTCCGATGCCTGATGCATGATGCTCGGCCCGCTCCCCCAGGACTGCTCTCCGGCTGACCCGAGCACGGTACCTGCCTCGTGCGCCGGGCGCGTATCCGCGTGCGGTAACGGAACACGCGGACGGCCTAGGGTGAACCCGAAGACCAGGATCCGAGCGAGGACGGTGGGGAGATGGGCGGCAGGCCGCTGCTGAACCGGAGGCTGGACGGGCACGGGACGACGATCTTCGCGGAGATGTCGGCGCTGGCGCTGGCGACCGGGGCCATCAACCTGGGCCAGGGGTTCCCGGACACGGACGGCCCGGAGGAGGTCAGGGAGGCGGCCGTGCGGGCGCTGCGCGACGGACGCGGCAACCAGTACCCGCCGGGCCCCGGCGTGCCGGAGCTGCGTGCGGCCGTCGCCGACCACCAGCGCCGCTTCTACGACCTGCGCTTCGACCCGGACACGGAGGTGCTGGTCACGGCCGGGGCGACGGAAGCCATCGCGGCCTCGATGCTGGCGCTGCTGGAGCCGGGCGACGAGGTGATCGCCTTCGAGCCCTTCTACGACTCCTACGCCGCCTGCATCGCCATGGCCGGCGGCGTGCGGGTGCCGCTCACGCTGCGCGCGCCTGGCTTCCGACCCGATCTCGACGCCCTGCGCGACGCGATCACGCCGCGCACCCGCCTGCTGCTGCTGAACACGCCGCACAACCCGACCGGCATGGTGCTCACCCGGGACGAGGCGACGGCGATCGCGCGGCTCGCCGTCGAGCGCGATCTGCTGGTGGTCACGGACGAGGTCTACGAGCACCTCGTCTTCGACGGCGAGCACGTGCCGCTGATCTCCCTCCCCGGCATGCGGGACCGCACGGTCTCCATCTCCTCCTCGGGCAAGACGTTCTCCTTCACCGGGTGGAAGGTCGGCTGGGTCACCGCGTCGGCCGCGCTGGTCGCCGCGGTGCGCACGGCGAAGCAGTACCTGACCTACGTGAGCGCGGGGCCCTTCCAGTACGCGGTGGCCGAGGCCCTGGGGCTGCCGGACGGGTACTTCACGGACTTCCGCGAGGATCTGCGCGCGAAGCGCGACCTGCTCGCCGGCGGGCTCACCGAGGCCGGCTTCGAGGTCTACCACCCGCAGGGCACGTACTTCGTCACCACCGACGTCACGCCGCTCGGGGAGCGGGACGGCTTCGCGTTCTGCCGCGCCCTGCCCGAGCGCTGCGGCGTCGTCGCCGTCCCCAACGCCGTCTTCTACGACGATCCGGAGCTCGGCCGCTCCCAGGTCCGCTTCGCCTTCTGCAAGCGCCCCGAGGTGCTCACCACCGCCACCACCCGGCTACGCGCCCTCGCCCTCTGACGGCGCCTGCGGCAGCGGGACGTGGCGGAGCTTCTCCGGGTTGCGGACGACGCGCAGCTCGGCGATGCGGCCGTCGGGGCCGAGATCGATGCTGGCCACGGAGTCCACCCGGCCGCCCGAGGTGACGACGACGCCGGGCCGGCCGTTGACCAGGGCCGGAAAGACCGCCAGGTCGGGCACGTGGTTCATGACGCCGCGCAGCCAGCGGACCGTCCTGTCCGCTCCGTGCACCGGCCGCAGCGCCGCCCGCGCCCTGCCGCCGCCGTCCGACCACACCACCACGTCCGGCGCCAGCAGCTCCATCATCCGCCCGAGGTCGCCGCCCAGACAGGCCGCGAGGAACTCCTCCGTCACCCGCCGCCGCTGCTCCGCCGAGGTGTCGAAACGAGGCCGCCGCGCCGCGACGTGGGACCTGGCCCGCCGCGCCAGCTGCCGCACCGCCGCTTCCGAGCGCCCCAGCGCCTCGGCGATCTCCGCGTGTGGATAGCCGAAGACCTCGTGCAGCACGAACACCGCGCGCTCCGCCGGGCTCAGGCTCTCCAGCACCACCAGCATGGCCAGCGACACCGACTCGGCCTGTTCGACCTCCTCGGCCACGTCCGGGGCGCTCTCGGCGACCAGCGGCTCCGGCAGCCACGGGCCGACGTACCGCTCGCGCTGCGCCGCGGCCGAGGTCAGGCGGTTCAACGCCAGGTTGGTGACGGTGCGGGCCAGATACGCGCCCGGCCTGTCGACCGGATCCGTCACCCGGCTCCAGCGCAGCCACGCGTCCTGCAGCACGTCCTCCGCGTCGCCGACCGTGCCCAGCATCCGGTACGCGATGCCGAACAGCCGGTCCCGGTGCCGCTGGAAGACCGCGGTGGCATCCCCCGCCTCACCCGCCTCCGCCGCCGCGCCGTCGTCGCTCATCCCACCGACCCTACGCGGCCCCACGGGCGGGTGACTCAGCTGGTCGCGGGCACACCCCGGGGTGACGGAACCTCACCGCGGGTTTCGGCCGCGGCGGAGGGGCTACTCGCCTTGGCATGTCCGCTACTAGAGTCTCTTCCTCGAATCTCCGACCGGTGGCGACCGTGGTCGCGGTGATCGCGGACGTGGCTGCGTTCATCATCGGCCTGTGGGTGCTGATGTACCTGCTCGACGCCAACCCGCACAACGATCTGGTGGAGTTCGTCCAGGACGTCTCCCGCTGGCTCGCCGGCTGGTCGCATGACCTCTTCACCTTCGACAAGGAATGGGCCCGCGTGGTGTGCGGCTACGGCCTCGCCGCCGTGGTCTACCTCTGCATAGGCAACCTGCTGGCCTCCCGCATGCGGCGCTACTAGCCCCGGCTGGGTCCCACGAGTCCCCGCCGGTGTCGCACCAGCCGCGCCGCCCGCCCTGTCGCCTCCTCGGCGTCGCCGAGGGGGCGACAGCTCGGCTCCGCCGTGATCCGGACGACCGGGATCAGAGGACGAACGGGTCGGCGCCCGTGTCGTTCTTCAGCGGGCGGCCGCAGGCCTGCCAGGCGGCCATGCCGCCGGCCACGTTGATCGCGTGGATGCCCTGCTGGCCGAGGAACGCCGCGACCTGCGCGGACCGGCCGCCCACCTTGCAGACGACGTACAGCGGCTGCTCGCCCGCGTGGTCGAGGATCTCCTCGATGCGCTGGACGACCTGGCCCATGGGCACGTGCAGCGCGCCCTCCGCGTGGCCGGCGGCCCACTCCGCCGGCTCGCGGACGTCGAGCAGCCGCGCGTCGGCGGGCACGGCCTGGGGCGCCTCGGTGGGCAGCCGGGAGAAGTCCATGCATCGACCCTAACCCGACCGTCCGACAGCCCGCCGGGCGCTCCCGTCGGAGAAGGCTAGGGCGTGAGCAGGGTGGACAGTTCGGCCTCGCGGGTGGCGAGCGTCCGGTGCAGGTCGGCGGCGATCTCGGAGAGCAGTCCGTCGGGGTCGTCCTGGGCCATCCGCAGCATCGAGCCGATCGCGCTCTGCTCCAGCTCGGCCACCGCCTCGGCGAGCAGGTCCTTGCGGCGGGCGAGCCACTCCAGGCGCGCGGCGAGCTCCTCCAGCTCCCGCAGCGTCGCCATCTCGGGCGGGCGCGGGCCCGCCTCCCATTCGGCGGTCAGCGCGCGCAGCGCGTCCGCGTCGCCGAGCGCGTACGCGTCGTTGACCCGGACCAGGAACGTCTCCCGACGCGCGCGCTCCGACTCGTCGGCGGCCAGGTCCGGATGGCAGCTGCGGACCAGATCGCGATAGAGCTTGCGGGCCTCGGGGCCGGGGCGCACCTTCGTCGGCTGCGCCGGGGCCGGCCCGAACTCCGACTCGGCCTCCTCGGGCGCCGCCTGCTGGCCCGTACCCGACGCGGCGGGCGCCGACAGCCAGCCGTCGAAGAGGTCCGACATCTTCGGCAGCGGCGTCACCAGCGCGCGGGCCTCCCGCGCCTTCCGCTGGTCCTCCGGATCGCCGGTCCGGGCCGCGACCGCCTCGGCGACCCGCGCGTCCAGCTCCTCCAGACGGGCGTAGAGCGGGCCCAGGCGCCGCTCGTGGAGCCGGGAGAAGTTCCGCACCTCGATGCGGAAGGACTCCACCGCGATCTCGAACTCGATGAGCGCCGTCTCCGCGGCTCGCACCGCCTGCGTGAGGCGTTCGGCGGCGTCGGCTTCGGGCATGGTCACCCGACCACCCTAGTGCGGGCGCCGCCGGCGGCGCGGGGGCGCACGACTACCCGGCGACGGGTGCGCCATGGCAAAGCACGAGAAAAATCACCGCCAAGCTGCTCCAAATGGCCTAAAAGGCTTACCCGGAAGGAGGCAACGATAGATCATCATTACCCTGTGAAGTAGATTGGTCACGCCTGGTGATCCGCGGAGGGTGCGGTGTGGCCCCGTCGAGAGGAGCTCGACCGTGCGTCGTGAGACGCTGACGGACGCCGACCGCGCGGCCTCGGCCGTCGCGGAGCGCCTGCTTCGCGCGGGATCCCGGTTGCGGCGGGCGACGGCGGGCGCGGACCCGCGGGACGACCGCGCGGACGCCCGGACCGGCCGGGACCAGGGCGAGCAGGACCACCGGGACCACACGGGCCTCCGGGACCCCACGGACCCCCCGGACCCCCCGGCCTCTGCGGACCGAAGAGACCACCCGGACGCCACGGACGCCACGGACCCCACGGACCATGACGCCGGGTCCGGGCACCGGGCCCGTGGCCCGCGCGCGGCCGCGGTCTCCCGGGACACGTACGCGCCGACCCGGGTGCGGTACCCGCACGCCAGGGGCGTGCTGCTGGAGCTGTACCGGGAGGCCAGGGAGCGGCGCGGCGATCCGGTGGCCGCCTGGGCGGAGCTCACCGGCGATCCGGACAAGCGGCGCCGGTACCAGTCGGCGCGTGGCAAGGGCGGCCTGGTGCGGATCGGCTGGGACGAGGCGCTGGAGATCGCCGCCGCCGCGCATGTGCACGCGCTCCAGCGGTACGGCCCGGACCGGATCGCCGGCTTCTCGCCCGCGCCGACCCTGGCGATGGCCTCGCACGCGGTCGGCGCGCGGTTCATGGCGCTGCTCGGCGCGCCCATGCTGTCGTCCCAGGACTGGCAGGCGGAGCTGCCGATCGCCGCGCCGCAGATGTTCGGCGACCGTGCGGACGGCCCCGAGCCGGGCGACTGGTGGGACGCGGCCCATCTGACGCTCCTGGGCTCCGACGCTCCCGCGGGGGTCACCCCCGCCCCGAGCCCCGAGGGGCGGCGCCGGGATCAGCGGGTGGTGGTGCTCTCGTCGGACCATTCGGAGGCCGCGCGGATCGCCGACGAGTGGCTGCGGCCGCATCCCGGCACGGACGGCGCGGTGGCCATGGCGATGGGGCAGGTGGTGCTGCGGGAGTTCTTCGTCGAGCGCCAGGTGCCGTACTTCGTGGACTACGTGTCGCGCTTCACCGACCTGCCGTTCCTGGTGGACCTGCGGCAGCTGGACGGCAGCCCGGACCGGTACGCGCCGGGCCGGTTCGTCACCGCGGCCGACGCGGACCTGGGCGTCGACCTGGGCGAGCCGCGCCCGGCGGCCGGGCTCCGGCTCGGACAGCACGCGGACGCGGCGGCGCGGCGCTGGATGCCGGTGGTCTTCGACGAGGAGACCGGCCGCCCGGCGGTGCCGAACGGCACGCTCGGCGACCGCTGGAGCAGCGGCGGCGAGGGCCGGTGGAACCTCGACCTGGACGGGCTCCGCCCGACGCTCACCTTCCATCCGGGGCCGTTCGCCGCCGGCGTGCCGGTCGGCGAGACGGCGGAGGTGGTGCTGCCGCGGTTCGAGGAGCCGGGCGGAGTGGTGCGGCGCGGGGTGCCGGTGCGGCGGCTCGGGGACCGGCTGGTCACCACCGTCTTCGACCTGCTGCTCGCGCAGTACGGCGTGGCCCGCCCAGGGCTTCCGGGACGCTGGCCGCACGGGTACGAGGACGCGTCGGCGCCGGGCACCCCGGCCTGGCAGGAGGCGATCACCTCGGTGCCGGCCGCGGCGGTGGTGCGGACGGCGCGGGAGTTCGCCGGCACGGCGGAGCGCACCCGGGGCCGCTGCATGATGGTGATGGGCGCCGGCAGCAACCGCTGGTTCCACGCCGACACCAGCTGCCGGGCGTTTCTCACGCTGCTGCTGCTCACCGGCTGCCAGGGCGTGCGCGGCGGCGGCTGGGCGCACCACGCGGGGCAGCGGAAGGTGCGTCCGTTCGCCGGCTGGCAGCAGCTGGCCAGCGCCGCCGACTGGGTCAGACCCCCGCGGCAGATGGCGGGCACCCCGTACTGGTACCTGCACACCGACCAGTGGCGGTACGAGCGGTACGGCGCGGACGCGCTGGCCTCGCCCACCGGCCGGGGCCTGTTCGCCGGCCGGCACACCGCCGACCTGGTCGCCCAGTCGATGCGGCTCGGCTGGATGCCGTCCTACCCCACCTTCGGCGAGAACCCGCTGGACCTCGGCCGGCGGATCCACCGCAGCGGACAGCCGGCGGCCGAGTGGGTGGCCGAGCAGCTGGCCGCCGGGAAGCTGCGGTTCGCCTGCGAGGACCCGGACGCGCCGGAGAACTGGCCGCGGGTGCTCACCGTGTGGCGGACCGATCTGTTCGGCCCCTCCGCCACCGGTCACGAGTTCTTCCTGCGGCACCTGCTGGGCGCCGACGACAACGCCAGGGCCGAGGAGGCCGCGCCGCGCCAGCGCCCGGCCGACGTCACCTGGCACGCCCGGGCGCCGCGCGGCAAGCTCGACCTGCTGCTGGCGCTCGACGTCCACCTGACGCCGACGGCGATGCTCGCCGACCTGGTGCTGCCGGCCGCCACCGCGGCGGAGCGGCACGACCTGGCCAGCGCGGACGCGGAGCCGTACGTGCGCGCGGTGGAGCCGGCGATCGACCCGCCCTGGCAGACCCGGACAGAGTTCGCCATCTTCCACGGGCTGGCCCGGGCGGTGAGCGAGCTGGCCGCCGGGCGGCTGGAGAACACGCACGATCTGGTGGCCACCGCCCTCCGGCACGACACCCCGGGGGAGGCGGCGCAGCCGGGCGGCACCGTGCCGGACTGGCGGGTGGGGGCGCCTCCCGGGCCGTCAGGGCCCGGGGGAGGCGCGGCGGCGGCCGTACCGGGGCGGAACCTGCCGCACGTCTCCCTGGTCGAGCGGGACTACACGACGCTCGCCGACCGGCTGGCCACGTTCGGGCCGCTCGCGGAGATCGCGGGGATGACGGTGAAGGGCGTGCGGGTGGACCCGTCGCCGGAGTCCGCCTGGCTCGCCGCCCACTGCGGCACGGCCGCCGGCGGCTCGGCGGCTGGGCGGCCGCTGCTGGACACCGACGTCAAGCTGTGCGAGGCGATCCTCGCGCTGTCCGGCACCACCAACGGGCGGCTGGCCGCCGAGGGCTTCCGGCAGCTGACGGAGCGCTGCGGCCCCGGCTCCGGGCTGACCGAGCTGGGCGCGGCGGACGCGGACCGGCGGGTGGCGTTCGCGGACGTCCGGGCCCGGCCGAGCCGGGCCGGCACCAGCTTCGAGTGGTCGGGCAAGGAGACGCTGGACCACGGGTACACGCCGTTCACCATCCACACCGAGCACGGCAAGCCGTGGCACACGCTGACCGGCCGCCAGCACCTCTACCTGGACCACGACTGGATCGCCGAGCTCGGCGAGCAGCTGCCCGTCTACCGCCCGCCGCTGAACCTCGCGGCGCTCGGCGAGGCGACGCTGGCCGCGCCGGGCAAGGGCCGGGAGGTCAACGTCAGGTACCTGACCCCGCACGCGACGTGGGCGGCGCATTCCGAGCACCAGGAGAGCCTCGTCGCGCAGACGC
Source organism: Streptomyces sp. B6B3 (assembly GCF_039871525.1). NCBI lineage: Bacteria > Bacillati > Actinomycetota > Actinomycetes > Kitasatosporales > Streptomycetaceae > Streptomyces > Streptomyces sp. B6B3. Next base: position 237,535 of record NZ_JBDPLU010000005.1, read on the forward strand.
TGGCGCGCGGCGGACCGGTGATCTGGCTCAGCGTCCCGGACGCGGCGGCGATCGGCGTCGCCGACCAGGACTGGACGGAGGCGGTGAGCGCCGGCGGCGTGGTGGTGGCCCGCGCCATGGTGTCGCACCGGATGCCGATCGGCACGGTGTACGTGCACCAGGTGCGGGACCGCCCGGCGCGGGCGCCGCTGCCGGACCCGCACCCGGCCGCCCAGGCCAGGAGGCACGCCCAGCCGGTGCCCGCGGCGCGGCGGGCCGCGGCGTCGCCCGAGGTGGCGAACCGCCTGCTGGTCAAGCCGAGCCACCTCGTCGGGGGGTACGGGCAGCTGTCGTTCGCGCCGAACTACTACGGACCGACGGGCAACCAGCGCGACCCGGTCACCGTCGTCCGCCGTTGTTCCGCGCAGGAGGCCCCCCGATGAGCCAGGTCAACGCCGCGCTGCGGCAGTCCGCGGCGCTGCTGCTGGGGTATCCGGACGACGGCTGGCCCGACCTGCTCGACCTGGTCAGGACCTCGCTCGACGCGCTGACCGGGCCCTGTGCGGCGCCGCTGCGGCGCTTCTGTTCGGCGACGGGGGGCACGCCGGTGCTGCATCTCGCGGCGCGCTACGTCACCACGTTCGACCGCAGCAGCCGGCGCACGCTGCACCTGAGCTACTACACCGACGGCGACACCCCGCAGCGCGGCGCCTCGCTGGCCGCCTGGTACGAGCGGTACCGGGCGCACGGCTGGGAGTGTCCGCCGGACGAGCTGCCCGACCATCTGCCGCTGGTGCTGGAGTTCGCGGCGCGCTGTCCCGAGGCGGGCACGGAGCTGCTGTACGAGCACCGGGGCGGCCTGGACCAGCTGCGCGCGGCGCTGGTGGAGCACGGCAGCCCGTACGCGCACGTGCTGGAGGCGGTGCACGCGACGCTGCCCGAGACGGCGCGGGGGCACCTGCCGGGGCCCGGGCCTGAGGGCCCTCGGAGCGGCCGCGACGGGTGGTGACGAAGGGTGACGCGGGCACCCGGTACCGTCGAGGGATGGCGACCACTCCCCAGCCGAGCTCCCGGCCGAACGCCGAGTCGAACGCCGAGTCGAACGCCGAACGCGGCGTGCTCGCCGAGCTGCCCGAGCTGCTGGGGAGCGACACCGCGCGGGCGTCGGGGACCATCCTGTGGCGGCTGACCGCCGAGCGGCGGCAGCTCGACGCGAACCTGGTCCGGCTCGGTCCCGGAGACCGGGTCGCGGAGCACGCCGAGGCGGATCTCGACGTGCTGCTCTACGTCGCGGACGGCGACGGGGTGCTCGACCTGGCGGGTCGGTCGCAGGGGCTGCGGCCCGGCGGCGTGGTGTGGCTGCCGCGCGGCGCCCGCCGGGCGCTGGCCGCGGGCCCGGACGGCCTCGTGTACGTCACGGCGCACCGCCGCCGCCCTGGTATGACCATCGGGCGCGCGGAGCCGGAGGGCGGCGAGCCGGCGTGCCTGCTGCACCGGGTGTGCGACGAGTGTGGCCGGCTGGCCGGGGAGTCCGACGCGAGGTACTGCTCCCGCTGCGGCACCGCCCTGCCGGACTGAGCCGGCCGGACCGGACGGAGCCCCGTCGGCGGCCGGCCGGCTGCGACAGATCACTAGTGACAGTTGTGCGGCATGGGCGCTGTTCCTGGCTCCGCGGTTCCGAGGTCGTCGGAGTGTCCGGCGTGGATTCGCGGCCACTGGGCGGTGGGGCGTCCGTTAGTCCGCATGTGTGCCGACTCCCTGTCAACCTGCGGTTGTGGCCAGCCGGAGGGCGAGTCCTCCCACGGCTCCTGGCGCCCGTAGACGGTGAGGTCCATGAGCGCGTAGTTGTAGTCCAGTGCCTCCACGCCGCGGCGCGACGTCCAGTAGGTCTCGAAGACGCGGTCGCCCTCCCGCACGTAGCACACGAGGTGCATCAGGCCGAGCTCGCGACCGACGAGGAGCGCGTCAAGGGAGGGCTGTGCCGAGTACCACGGCATGTCCCAGCCCATGAAGTCGCGATAGCGGACGCTTTCGTCGTAGGACACCTGGGCATCGCTCGGGCCGAACGCGGTGTTGCGGCCCTGGCTGAAGACTGCGTAGGTGATGTCACGGGAGTGCAGGTAGGACAGCTCGCCGACCTGGCTGAGGAACAAGGTGCAGCCCTCGCACTGCTCGGGCGCGGGCCGGCCGGGCCACCACATGAGGTAATAGGCGATGAGCTGTCGACGTCCTTCGAACGCGTCCAGCAGGGTCACCGGCCCGTTCAGTCCGATCAGCTCAAGGCTGGCATCCACCTCCACCATGGGCAGGCGCCGGCGGGCCGCCGCGATCGCGTCGCCTTCGCGGGTATGGGCCTTCTCTCGAATCCGCAGCGCATCCACGTCGGCCTGCCAGGTGTCCCGGTCGACAACCGCTGGCAGCGCAGAGGTGTCGCTGTTCTTCGAATCATCGTTCATGACCGTCTCCTAGACTCCGTCGTGACCGTGCGCGGTGTCTCCCCGAGGGCACGTGGATCGTTGCGGCTCCCGGTCGGGCCCGATGGGCCCTCATCATCCTCGCGTCGCGGATGAGAAACCCTCATTGATCAGGGTGCGACTGCACGGTCTCGCCGGGCGAACGTAGCCTGATGCGGCCGCTAGGAGCGGAACTGCTCGGGGCAGCGGGCGCCCTCCGTCGCGAGGTGCGTCTCGGCCCAGCGGGTCAGCTCGACGAGCGAGGGGCGCAGCCCCTGGCCGGCGGCCGTGAGCCGGTAGCTGACGCGCAGCGGCGGCCCCGCCTCGACCTGGCGGGTGAGGAGGCCGAGCTCGGCGAGCTCGGTGAGCCGGTCGGACAGCATCCGCTCGCTGATGCCGGGAACGGCCCGCTTCAGCTCGGCGAAATGGCCGGGGCCGCTGATCAGCGCGGCCAGGATCAGGCCCGTCCACCGCTTGCCCAGCAGGTGGAAGACACGCGTCAGCGCGGAGTCGGGCTCGGTGCACACATCGTTCCCCAGGTCCTTGGTGGCCTGAGGGGCCGTACCAGCGGGATCGCCCTGGCTCCGCTCCCCGTCCGTCATGCCCCCAGCGTACTGGATTCCGAACAGGGGATGCAGAAAAGTAAGTGACTATGTTATTAGTAGTTGCGTACCGACCTACACCAGCTACCTTAACGGAGGGTCCTCATGGCTCGGCTGCTGCACATCGACTCCTCGATCAACGGCGACGCGTCCGTCTCCCGCGCCGTCACCCAGACGTTCCGGGCCGCCTGGGAGGAGCAGCACCCCGGCGGCACCGTGATCTACCGGGACCTGGCCGCCGACCCGCTGCCGCACCTGAGCGGCGAGGCGTACCACGTGCAGTTCGTGCCGCCCGAGCAGCGCACCTCCGAGCAGCGCGCCGCCTTCGCGCTGCGGGAGGAGCTCGCGGCGGAGCTGGAGTCCGCCGACGCCGTCCTGCTCGGCGCCCCGCTCTACAACTACTCCGTGCCCTCGGGGCTCAAGGCGTGGCTGGACCACGTGATCATCATGGGCCGCACCGCGGGGGCCGAGGAGACCACGATCGCCGGCAAGCCGCTGACCGTCGTGACCAGCCGCGGCGGCTCGTACGCCGCCGGCACGCCGATGGAGGGCAACGACTTCAACCACCCGTACCTGACGTGGCTGCTCAAGGGCGCGCTCAAGCTGGACGTGCGGTTCATCGTGCCCGAGCTGACGCTGGCCCCGCACACGCCCGGCATGGAGGGACTGGTGGACAAGGCACACGCCTCCCGGGAGAAGGCGCACGCGGACGCCCGGGACTGCGGCAAGTCGCTGGCCAGCCAGCTCGCCGCCTGACCGGCGTCACCGTCTCCCGGCCGCCACCCGCCGCCGCACGCCGCCCACCAGGCGCGCGGCGGTGAACCCCGCCCCGTACACGAAGCGCATCGAGGGGCCGAAGCTGGGCGCGGCCAGCAGGCCCGCGAAGAAGAGCCCAGGGCGGGACGACTCGAAGGTGCCGCCGAGCCGCGGCGCCCGGGTGCCGCGCACCGTCACCAGGCCGCCCCGCAGCAGCGGGTCGAGCACCCGCAGCCGGCGCAGGTCGGGCTCGAAGCCGGTGGCGGCGATGACGTGCCCGGTCTCCACGGTGCGGGTCGCGGCATCGCCGCCCGACCCACCCGTCGCCCCGCCGACCCACGACAGCTCCAGGCGCACGCCGTCCGCCCGGCCGAGCGGCTCGGCCCGCAGCAGGCGGTGCCCGAGCCGGATCGGCACCACGTCCGACACCCGCTCACGCAGCCACCAGGCCCCGGCCGGGCCCATCGCCGTGGCCGCGACCCGCGCCCGGGTGGCGCCGGGCAGCAGCCGGAACGCGGCCGGCAGCTCCGACCAGGCCCAGCTGGACCAGCCGGTGCCGAGCCCGCTGTGCGGGGCGCGCAGCCGGGCCATCCGGCCGCGGACCAGCGGCTGCGGCGGGGTGTTCCAGACGATCCGGTCGGAGCGGGCGATCACCACGGGGCGGGCGCCGCCCTCGGCCAGCAGCGCCGCCGTCTCCAACGCCGCCTGGCCGGCGCCGACCACCGCGACCTCGCGCCCGCGGAAGCCGGCCAGGTCCCGGTGGTCGCTGCTGTGCGAGACCAGGGCCGGGCCCGCGTGGTGCAGTTCGGGCGCGCGCAGCGGGCGCGGCAGCCGGACGAACGGGGTCACGCCGACGGCCAGCGCCACGGTGCGGGCCAGCGCCGTGTACCCGTCCGCCGTCTCGACGCGGAAGCCGGCGCCGTGCCCGGCCACGGAGGTGACGGTCCGCTCCTCCACGGGGACGCCGAGCCGGTCGGCGAACCACAGGCCGTACCGGGTGAAGGTGTCGATCGACAGCGGGTGGCCGTGCTCGGCGGTGAGGCCCTGGGTGGCGCAGTAGGCGCCCAGCGTCCGCTCGCCCGCAGCGTCGGAGAGGTTGGAGGCCCAGGGCTCGGACTTCAGGTACATGCCGTCGGGCATATGGTCGCGCCAGGACGCCATGGGCCGTCCGAAGACCCGGACGTCGAGCTTGGCCGCGGCCGCGTGCGCGGCGATGGACAGCCCGTAGGGACCGGCGCCCACCACTACCAGGTCGTGCATCAGGTTCTCTCCGCTCTCTCAGGGCCGTCCGCTCGCACCGCTCTGTCCCCAGCTCTGTCCGCGGCTCTGTCCGCGGCTCGGTTCGCAGCTCCCTGCACGGCGCTGTCCGCGGCGCTGTCCACCGGGTGCCGCCGCCGGGCGATCCGCCGGCCGAGGCGCCCGGGTCCCCAGCTGCCGGCCATCGCCCAGAACGGCGCCGGATCGTCGGCCGCGAACCAGGCGGTCTCCACGCCGCGCCGGCGATGCGCCCACCGCCCGCCGACGCCGCGGCCGGTCAGCGCGGACACCAGCCCGGACGCGAGTCCGTAGTTCTCGGCGAGGAAGACCCGGCCCGGCACCGGGCGCGGCGCCGGCACCCGCCGCCCGGTGAGGTCCAGGTGCAGCGCCCGCACCACGTCGAGCCCGCCGCCGTCGGTGAACAACCGGAACTGCGCGCCGGGCCGCGGGTTGACGTCCAGCAGGTGGTACGCGCCGGTGGCGGCCTCGCGGCGCAGGTCGAGGTCGAGCACGCCGGCGTAGCCCAGATCGGCCGCCAGCCGCCGCGCCACCGCCGCCACCTCGGCGTTCGGCAGCCAACGGCCCAACGCGGTCAGGCCCGCGCCGACCGGCCAGGAGAGCTCCTTGCGGCCGGTACCGCCGAGCAGGCAGTGGCCGCCGGCCGCGAAGCAGCCGTGGAAGAACCAGTCGGCGCCGGGCCCGCCGATCACCAGCCGTTGCAGCACCAGGCGGTTTCCCGGGCCGGCCAGCGACGTGCGGGCGAACAGCCGACACGCCTGCTCCGTCCTGGTCAGCACCGTGGTGCTGCGCAGCCCCGCCGCCCTCCCCCGGTCCGGGAGCAGCCACGGCCGGCTCCACTTGGCGACCAGCGGCAGCCCGAGCCGGCGCGCCGCCGCCTCGGCCTGCTCCGCGCTGTCCGGCACCTCGGTGGCTGGGTGCGCGATGCCCAGCCGCCGGCACAGCCCGGCCAGTTCCGCCTTGTCCGCGACCCGTTCCAGCAGCCAGGGACGCGGCTGCGCGGGCAGCAGGAAACGCCCGGCCAGCCGCGCGGCGAGGCGGGCGGCGGCGATGGCTCCCGCGTCGTCCATCGCGATCAGCACCGCGGGCCGCCCGATCCGCTCGGCGGCCCGCAGCAGCGCCCGTTCGGTGCCCGCGAGACCCGACGCCTCCGGCGCGAGGAGGTGGCCCGTGTGCAGGTAGCGGGAACGATTCAACGGGCCGCGCGCCGACTCGACGAAGGCGTGCACCTCGACCCCCGCCCGGCCCAACGACCTGACCGCCCCGAGCGAGCCGTGGTGGAAGGGGTTGCGGTCGAGACGCAACAGCAGCGCGGGCACCTCGGTGTCCAGCCGCGCGTCGAACGGTGACATGCCGCGATCCTGGCCGAACTTCCCGGGCATATGACTCATTTCGAGTCATATGGACAGAGGAAACCACGATCGGACCAGCCCACAATCCTTCCAGTGGCGCATTCGGCCGTCCGCGCGGCCAGATCTTCGCCGTTAGCACACATCTGACACACAGAAAGGACACGAATCCTGGGACGGTGCTGTCCTCATGCAGAGCGCGGGGTCAGGGGGAGGGGAGCAGCACCATGTCGTACTCGTGGGAAGAGCCACCCGGCGGCCGGTGGCGGCGGGTGGGGGCCCGCTGCCTGGACGGGTTCGTCGCCGTGTTACCCGCCGTTCCGCTGGCCTTCGCGGTCGGGCCGATCCTCCAGCGGGCGCTGCTCCGGCAGGCGTTGCGGCTCCGCTCCTCGGCCGTGCTGGCCGGCGGCACAGAGGAGCTGGGCGATCTGGCCAGGCAGAGCCTGACCGACATCGGCCAGACCCTCGGCGCCGTGGTCCTCGGGTTCCTGGCGGTGATCCTGATCAGCGCCTGCCTCTACGACTGGCTCGCGCACGCGCTGGTCGGCCGGACGTTGGGCAAGTGGGTCTTCGGCATCGCCGTCGTCCGCTCCCGGGACGGCGGCCGCCCCGGCGTCCTGCGCAGCCTGCTGCGCACCGCCCTGCTCATCGGCCTGCCGGGCACGCTGGTCTGTGTGACGTGGGCCGACGCGCTGGCCTCCGAGACCGGCCAGGCACAACCGCCGTTCGCCCTCCGAGTGCTGGGCTGGGCGTACCTCGGCTGCCTGCTGCTGATCCTCACCCCGCTCCGGCGCGGCCACCACGAGTTGCTCTCCACCACCCGGGTCGTCGCCACCCGGTGACACCGGCCCCGTAGGCTCACCTCCAGATGGAGGAGTCATACACGGATCCGGGGGTGCCCGACCGCCGCGGTCCCTTCCGGTACCTGTGGTGGCTGGCCACCCGGCAGCGGGCCCGGGTGGCCGCCGGCGCCACGCTGGGCACGAGCTGGATGGTCGGCCTGACGCTGCCGCCGTACCTCGTCTCCCGCGCCATCGACGACGGCCTCGCGCCCGATCACGACGCCGCCCTCGCGGGCTGGGCCGCCGCGCTGCTCGCGGTGGGCGCGCTGAACGCCTGGCTGGCGATGATGCGGCACCGCACCATGACCCGGATCCGGATGGACGCGGCGTTCCGCACCGTGCGGCTGGTCACCGCGCAGGCCACCAGGCTCGGCGCGGAGCTGCCCCGACGGGTCACCGCGGGCGAGGTGGTGACCATCGGCATGACCGACGTCGGGCTCGTCGCGCAGACCCTGACGGTGACCGGCCCCGGCGTGGGGTCGGTCGTCGCCTATCTGGTGGTGGCCGCGCTGCTGCTGACCGTTTCGCCGCCGCTCGCCGCGGTGGTGCTGCTCGGCGTGCCGCTGGTCGCGCTGCTGGTCGGGCCGCTTTTCGGCCGGTTGCAGGGGGCGGAGTCCGCGTACCGGCGGCGACAGGGCGGGCTGGCCGCCCGGCTGGTGGACATCGTCGAGGGCCTGCGGGTGCTGGGCGGGCTCGGGGGCCGGGAGGCGTTCGCCGCCCGCTACCGGAACGAGGCGCGGGCGCTGCGCGACGAGGGGTACCGGGTCGGGGCGGTGACCAGCTGGCTCCAGGCGCTCGCGGTCGGCCTGCCCACCCTCTTCCTGGCCGCGGTGGTCTGGTTGGCCGCCCGGCTGGCCGCCGAGGGGACCATCACCGTCGGCGAACTCGTCGCGGTCTACGGCTACGTGGCGGTGCTCGCGGTGCCGGTGGCGTTCTTCGTCGAGGGCGGCTACGACCTGGCCCGCGGCCTGGTGGCCGCCCGGCGCATCGTCCACTTCCTGTCGCTGGAGCCTCCCCCGGGCCCGGAGGGCCCCGGAGGTGCCCCCCTCACCGGTGCGGTCGGGGACCCGGGCCACCCGGCGGCCGCCGATCCCCCGTCAGGGCCGGCCGCGCTGCACGACCCGGACTCCGGCGTCACGGCGCCGCCCGGCGCGCTGACCGCACTGGTCAGCGCGCGTCCCGCGGAGTCGGCCGCCGTACTCGAACGGCTCGGCCGGTTCACGGAGACCGCGGTCACCTGGGGTGGTGATGGGGGCACCTCCCAGGCCCCCGGGGCCTGGGGGAGGCTCGACGGGATGGATCGGGCGACGGTCCGCGAGCGGATCCTGCTGGCCGACACCGAGGCCGACCTGTTCGCCGGCCCGCTGCGCGAGGTGATCGCCGGACGGCACGCCGCCGCCGGGCCCGATCCGGAACGCCTCGCCGACGCGGTGCGCGCGGCGCTGGCCGAGGAGATCGTGCGCGGGCTGCCCGACGGACTGGACTCGCCCCTCGCCGCGCAGGGCCGCAACCTCTCGGGCGGCCAGCGGCAGCGCGTCAGGCTGGCCAGGGCGCTGCTGGCGGACCCCGAGGTGCTGCTGGCGGCGGAGCCCACCTCGGCGCTGGACGCGCACACCGAGGCGGCGGTCGCGGAGCGGCTGCGCGCCGCGCGCGCCGGCCGGACCACGGTCGTCACCAGCACGTCGCCGCTGCTGCTCGCCCGGGCGGACACGGTGTACTACCTGGTCGACGGCGTCGTCGCGGCCACCGGCGGCCACCGGGAGCTGCTGGCCACCCACCCCGGCTACCGCCGCCTCGTCGCCCGCGCCGACCCCCCGTTGGACCCGGACCAGGGACCCGGGGCGCACCCGGACGGCCCGGATGACCCGGATGACCCGGATGACCCGGATGAGCTGAGCGGGAAGCGCGAGGTGCCGGCGTGAGCGGGCTGCCGGTCGCCGGTCCCGCGGAGATACGCCGCGCCGCCCGGGACCTGATCCGGCGCGACCGGCGCGCCGTCGCCGCCGTGCTGGTCCTCAACGCGCTGGCCGCGGCGGCCGGGCTGGTCGGCCCCTGGCTGCTGGGGCGGATCGTCGACGAGGTGCGGGCCGGCGCCGGCGCGGCCACCGTGGACCGGCTGGCGCTGGTGCTGCTGGTGTTCGCGCTGCTCCAGATCCTGCTGCTGCGCGCCGCCCGCCGACTCGGCCACCGGTTCGGCGAGCGCACCCTGGCCCGGCTCGGCGAACGGTACGTGGAGCGCGCGCTGCGGCTGCCCGCCGCCGTCGTGGAACGGGCCGGCACCGGCGATCTCGCCGCGCGCGGCACCGGCGACATCTCCACCGTCGGGGTCACCCTGCGGGACGCGGGTCCCGACGTGCTGATCGCCACCGTCCAGGCGCTCTTCATCGTCGGCGCCGTCGTCGCGCTCGACCCGCGGCTCGGCGCCTGCGCGCTGCTCGGGCTGGTCGGCGGGTCCCTCGCCGTCCGCTGGTACCTGCGCCGGGCGCACGCCGCGTACCTCGCCGAGGGAGCGGCGTACTCGGCGCTGGCCGAACAGCTGACCGCCACCGCCACCGGCGCCCGCACCGTGGAGGCGTTCGGGCTCCAGCGGCGGCGGCTCGCGGTGTGCGAGGCGGCCGTCGAGGAGTCCCGGCGCACCCGGCTCCGGACCCTGTTCCTGCGCAGCGTGCTGTTCCCGACCGTGGACGTCTGCTACATGGTGCCGGTGGTCGGGGTGCTGCTGATGGGCGGCGTGCTGCTGGACCGGAACGCGATCAGCCTCGGCACGGTGGCCGCCGCGGCGCTCTACCTGCGCCAACTGGTCCAGCCGCTGGACACGCTGCTGCTCTGGGTGGACCAGTTGCAGCGCGGCGCCGCCGCGTTCGCCCGGGTGGAGGGCCTCGGAGAGGCGTCACGCGACGCCGGACCCGCCGGCGCCGAACACGACGCCGCCGGCCGAGAACCCGCCGACGACCGGCTGGAGGTGGCCGGGGTGCGGTACGCGTACGGCGACGGCGCCGGCGACGTGCTGCACGGCGTCGACCTCACCGTGCGGCCCGGCGAGCGGCTGGCCATCGTCGGCCCGTCCGGCGCCGGCAAGTCGACGCTGGGCCGGCTGCTCGCGGGCGTCGACGCCCCGCGCGCCGGCCGGGTCACGGTCGGCGGGGTGCCGGTCGCCGGCCTGCCCGCCGACCGGCTGCGCCGCCAGGTCGTGCTGGTCACCCAGGAGCACCACGTCTTCCTCGGCACGCTCCGGGACAACCTGCTGATCGCCGCGGAGGAGGCGAGCGACGCGGAGCTGGTGGCCGCGCTCGCCGCCGTCGGCGCCGAATGGGTGGCGGAGCTGCCGAACGGCCTGGACACCGAACTCGGCGCGAACGGCGATGGGGGCACCTCCCAGGCCCCCGGGGCCTGGGAGAGGATCGACGGGGCACGGGCGCAACAGCTGGCGCTGGCCCGGGTGGTGCTCGCCGACCCGCACACCGTGATCCTCGACGAGGCGACCGCGCTCCTCGACCCGAGCACCGCGCGGCACACGGAACGCGCGCTGGCCGCCGTGCTCCGCGGGCGCACGGTCGTCGCCATCGCGCACCGGCTGCACACCGCGCACGACGCCGACCGGGTGGCCGTCCTCAGGGACGGCCGACTGACCGAGCTCGGCCCGCACGACGAACTCGTCACGGCCGACGGCGACTACGCCGCGCTCTGGCGGACCTGGCACGGCGAGGCCCGCCCGGAGCCGGCACCGGCCCCCGACGGCCGGGCCGCCGGCGACGACGGCTGAGCACTCACCCCGCCTCCCCGGTCAGACAACGTCGTGACGCACCTCGGCCAGGGTGACGACCGCCACGCGACACCGCACACCGCAGGCGCACGGACGGCTGAGCACTCACCCCGCCTCCCCGGTCAGACAACGTCGTGACGCACCTCGGCCAGGGTGGCTACCGCCTCCCTGATGGCGGTCGGGGTGGTCGCCGCGTAGCCGAGTACCAGGCCGGGCGGCCCCGGGCGTTGGGTGTGCCAGGACAGCGGCTGCGCCTTCACGCCGCGGGCCAGGGCGGCCGCGGCGAGCGCCGTGTCGTCCAGGGCCGTCCCGTCGAAGGTGATCATCAGGTGCAGGCCGGCCGCCGCGCCGTGCACCCGGGCATCCGGCAGATGCGCGGCGATCGCCTCGATCATCGCGTCCCTGCGCCGCCGGTGCCGGCGGCGCAGCATCCGCAGCTGCCGCTCCAGGGTGCCCGACTCCATCAGCCGGGCCACCACCAGCTGCGGCAGCACCGCCGTGCCGTGGTCGGAGACCCGCTTGGCGGCGGCCAACTCCTCCCGGTACCGGGGCGGCGCCAGCAGCCAACCCACCCGCAGCGCCGGGGCCAGGAGCTTGGAGACGCTGCCCGCGTAGCAGACCCGCTCCGGCATCATCGAGCGCAGCGCCGGCACGGGCGGCCGGTCGTAGCGGTGCTCGGCGTCGTAGTCGTCCTCGATGACCAGGCCGCCAGGGCCCGGCTGGCAGGCCCAGTCCATCAGCTCCCGGCGCCGCTCGCCGCCCAGCACCACACCGCTCGGAAACGCGTGTGCCGGCGTGAGCAGCACGGCGCGGGCGCCGCTCGCCCGCAGCTCGTCGACCCGCACGCCCTCCTCGTCCAGCCGCACCGGCGGCGTCCGCACGCCCCAGGCCGCGAGCTGCTGGCGGGCGCCGAGCGAACCCGGTTCCTCGACGGCCACCTCCGCGATGCCGTCGGCCTGCAGCACCCTGGCGAGCAGGGCCAGCGACTGGGAGACGCCGGCCACGATCAGCACCTCGTCGGGGTGCGCCCGGATGCCGCGGGTGCGGGCCAACCAGCTGGCGACGGCCTGCCGGAGCCCGGGCGCGCCGCGCTCGTCGCCGTAGCCGAGCGCCGAGGCGGAGAGCTCGCCGAGCACCGCACGCTCCGCGCGCAGCCAGGCGGCGCGCGGGAAGGCCGCCAGATCGGGGACGCCGGGGGTGAGGTCCACCTGGGCCGGGACGGACCGCAGCGTCGCGAAGACCTGCGTGTCGGGCTCGTCCCGGAACACCCGGTCGGCGGCCGACCCCCGGCCGCCGGCCGGCGCGTCCCGGCCCGCCGCGGCGGGGGGACGCCCGGTGGGCGCGGGTTCCGCAGTCACCGGCATCGCCACGACCACCGTGCCGCCGCGGCCGCGCCCCGCCACGTGGCCGTCCTCGGTCAGGCAGCGGTACGCCTCCGTCACCACGCCGCGGGAGACCTGGAGTTCGGTGGCGAGCACGCGGCTGGGCGGCAGCCGGCTGCCGAGCGGCAGCCGCCCGTCGGCGATCGCGAGCCGCAGCTGCTGGGACAGCCAGTCGGCGAGCCCGCCGGCCGGCGCGTCCCCGACGTTGAGCTGAAGGAAGTCGGAGCCGGACGCGGCACCGGCCACCGCACCGGTCGCTCGCGTTATGGACCAGTCGGCTGTGTCTTCTTTGGACCTGGGCACCGGACCATAGTGCCAGCAGGATGAGGGCATGACCATGGAAAGTGACACGAACGCGTATGTTCACGGATATTCGGCGCGCGAGGCGCAGCGGCTGGGCGACCAGGCCGACACGCTGGCCGCGCTGCTGCACGCGGACACCCGTTACCCGGCCGGCAGCCGGGTGCTGGAGGCGGGCTGCGGGGTCGGGGCGCAGACGGTGCACCTGGTCGCCGGCAGCCCGGGGGCGCGGATCGTGTCGGTCGACGTCTCGGCGGAGTCGCTGGCGCGCGCCCGCGCCCTGGTGACCGAGCGCGCGCCCGGCGCGTCGGTGGAGTGGCGGCAGGCCGACCTGTACGGGCTGCCGTTCGACGAGGCGTCGTTCGACCACGTCTTCGTGTGCTTCGTGCTGGAGCATCTGAAGGATCCGCGCGCCGTGCTGGCCGAGCTGCGCCGGGTGCTGCGACCCGGCGGCACCCTCACCGTCGTCGAGGGCGACCACGGCTCGACGTTCTTCCACCCCGACGGGCCGTACGCCCGCGCGGCGATCGACTGCCAGGTCAGGCTCCAGGCGGCCGGCGGCGGTAACGCGCTGATCGGCCGGGAGCTGCAACCGCTGCTGGCCGAGGCGGGCTTCGCCGACGTGGTGGTGCGCCCGCGCACGGTCTACGCCGACGAGACCCGCCCCGAGCTGGTCCGGGGCTTCACCCGGGACACCTTCGTCGCCGCGATCGAGGCGGTCCGGACGGACGCGCTGGCCGCCGGGCTGACCACGGAGGCCGACTTCGACCGGGGCGTCGCCGAGCTGAGCCGCTCGGCGGAGCCCGGCGGCACCTTCCACTACGTCTTCGTCAAGGGCACGGCGGTGCGGCCGCGATGACCGCGGCACTCTTCGCCCTGAGCCTGCTCGCGGTGCTGGTCGGGGCGCTGGAACGCAACCACCGCCGGCAGCGCCCGCGCCCGCCGTACGGCAGCGCGGAGCCGGCGGACCGGGACGTCGAGCGCGTCGAGAGGGAGCTGCGCGGAGTACCTTCGGAGGGTGCCCAGGGTCGTCGAACTCCACAGTTATCCCGTGAAGGGCTGCGCCGGGATGTCCCTGACGCAGGCCGCGTTGACGCCGTCGGGCCTCGCGCACGACCGGGACTTCATGGTCGTCGACCGGGACTGGTCCTTCCGCAGCCAGCGCCGGGACCCGCGCCTCGCGCTGATCCGTCCCGAGGTGACGGCCGGCCCCGAGGAGACGCTGACGCTGCGCGGGCCCGGCGTGGAGCCGGTGCGGATCGCGGTGGACACGGCGGGCCCGCGGCGCGAGGTCGCGCTGTTCGGGCGGCCGACGCTCGGCATCGACCAGGGTGACGCGGCGGCCGGATGGCTCTCCGAGGTGCTGGGCGCGCCCAGCCGGCTGGTCCGGATGCCGCCGGAGCACCACCGGATCACGGACGGCCTGACGCCGGGGCGCGCCGGCTACGCCGACAGCGGCGCGGTGCACGTGGTGTCGCTGGCCTCGCTCGACCTGCTGAACGAGCGGATGGCCGCGCGGGGCGGGGATCCCGTCGCGATGAGCCGGTTCCGGCCGAACGTGGTGGCCGGCGGCTGGGCGGAACCCCATGCCGAGGACGAGCCGCGCGACCTGTCCGTCGGCGACGCCCGGCTCGCCTTCGCCAAGCTGGCGACCCGCTGCGCGGTGTGTCTCGTCGACCAGGACACGGGCGAACGGGCCGGGCCCGACCCGATCCGCACGCTGGCCGGCTACCGCCGGGCCGCCGGCGGGGTCGCCTTCGGCGCGAAGTTCTCTGTCCTGACGCCGGGGAAGCTCTCCGTCGGCGACGACATCCACGCCGGCGGCCCGGCCGGCCAGATCCCTGGCTCCTAGACCGGGTCGTCGTCGAGGGCGCGGGCCAGCCGCCGGCGCCGCTGGGTCCGGTCGGCTCCCCCGTGCCGCTGACCCGGACGGGGCGCGGCACGGGTTGGCGCGACGCGGCCGGCCCGTCAGATCAGCGCGTCCACCCAGGCGGGCAGCGGCTCGCGGCGGGCGCGCCAGGCGTCGGGGACGCCGGCGAGGCCGGTGTGGGCGGCGACGATGCCGCCGGTGATGGCGCAGGTGGTGTCGACGTCGCCGAGCCCCTCCGCCGTGGTCCACAGCGCGTCGACCAGGCTGTCCCGGTGGTGCGCGGCCGACCAGACCGCGAACGGGACGGTGTCGTCCGCCCGGACCCGCCGCCCGCTGCCCAGCAGGTCGGCCGCCTGCCACGGCGGGGTGTCGAGGGGCAGTTCGGCGGCCAGGTCCAGGCCGTCCCGCACCGCGCTCGGCGGCGTGTGCTCGGCGACGAGCCGCAGGAAGGCGGCGCCCGCGGCGGGGGGTGGGGGCGTCGCGCCGCCCCGGACGCTCGCGGTCAGCGCGGCCGCCACGGTGACCGCGACCGCCCCGGCCACGCCCTCGGGATGACCGTGGGTCACCCGCGCGGCGAGCTCCGCCTGGGCCACCGCCCGGGCCGGGTCGGCGTGGAACCACGCGCCCAGCGGGGCGGCCCGCATGGCCGCGCCGTTGCCCAGGCTGCCCTGACCGTCGAACAGCTCCGCCGCCCTGACCCGCCAGGCGTCGGGCCGGTGCCGCAGTTCGGGCAGCAGCTCGTGCATTCCGTAGCCGTAGCCGCGCGCCGGGTCCGCCGCGTACGTGTCGGCGAACGCCCGCGCCAGCCGGTCCTGGTCTATCTCCCCGTCCGCGGACAGCACGCTCAGCACGCCCAGCGCCATGGCGGTGTCGTCCGTCCAGTGCCAGGTCCGCTCGTGCGGGGTGGCCCGGGCGCGGATCTGCCGGAACGCCTCCTCGGGGGACCGCATCAGCGGGAACCAGCGCTCGCCGAACGCGTCGCCCAGCGCGAGCCCGTGCATGCTGTCCCGCGCGGCGGCCCGGCTACTCCTCACGACGCACCATGATCGCGGACCGCGGCCCACCCCGACAAGGTCACCGGGACGGCCAGGAAGGCGAGGGCGCTCAGCGCGTTGAGCGCGGCGGTGAGGCCGAGGGCGGCGACCAGGGCCGGGGCGGCCAGGCCGCCGGCGACCACGGCGAGCGCGTCCACGGCGAGGAACAGCGCGCCGACGCGTCCCAGCAGCGGGGGCGGGACGACGCGTTGGACGTGGGTCTCCACCGCGATCAGCAGCACGCTGCCCGGCACGCCCACGCCGGCGGCGGCGAGCACGGCGAGACCGGGGCCCGGGGCGTTGACGAGCAGCAGGAACGCGCCGGCGGTGGCCGGCTGGGTGACGGCGAGCAGCCGCCGGACGCCCAGCCGGTCGAGCGCGACGCGGGCCAGCGTCGAGCCGACGAGGAAGCCGACCCCGAGCCCGGATATCAGGTAACCGACGGTGTGCGCGGGCGCGTCCAGGCTGACCGCGGTGAACGGGACGAGCAGCGCGGTCAGTCCGGCGTTGGCGGTGAGGAACACCGCGTTGGCGGTCAACGGGCCGCGCAGCTCGGGGCGGCCCGCGAGGTGGGCCAGCCCCGCGCGGAGCTCCGACAGCACCTTCCCCCGGGCTCTGAGGGCCTGGGAGGTGCCGCCCTGCGACCCGTCGGCCTCCCCCCGCGGCGGGCGCCCCGGCGCGTGGCGCCGGGCCACGGCCGCGATCAGCGCCGCCGACACCAGATAGCTGGCGACGTCGACGACGAGCACCGCCGCGAAGCCGGGTCCGGCCAGCAGCGCGGCGCCCGCCGGCGGCGCCACCAGGCGCAGCACGCTGCCGGCCCCGGCGGTGAGCGCGTTGGCCTGGGCGAGCCCGGGTCCGGTGCCGACCATCGCCGGGGTGAGGGCCCGGGCGGCGGGCCGGAAGACGGTGCTGGCGACGTTCTCGACCAGCACGGCGACGTAGACCAGCCAGACCTCGCCCGGCCGGTCGGCCAGCAGCATGAGGCTCACGGCGGCGGCGCCCACCAGGTCCGCGGCCCACATGGCGCGGGTGAGCGGCCACCGGTCCACCAGCGTGCCGGCGAACGGGCCGATCAACAGGGCGGGCAGCGCCTCCAGGGCGAGGGCGAGCCCGGTGGCGGCGGGAGAGCCGGTGAGCTGGTAGACGTGCACGGGGACGGCGACGACCAGCAGCCAGGAGCCGAACCCCGAGACGGCGCCGCCGAACCAGAGCAGTCGGAAGGCGGCGTTGCGGAGCACCATGGGAAGCACGAGCGCGATTCTATTCTCACAGAATAATTGAGCTCAATAGTGTCCCAGTAAAACATAAGAGAAGCAGCCGGTACGGGACGACGAGGCGGGCGGCGGACGGTGGCCGCCGGGCGGGAGGCAGGACGTGGACGAGGCGGAGCTGGGGCGGGAGTTGCGGGCCCGGCGCCGGGAAGCCGGGCGCACCATCGCCTCGGTGGCGGCGGACGCGGGGCTGTCCGTGCCCTACATCGCGAACCTGGAGAACGGGCGCGGCAACCCGACCCTGGCGGCCCTGCGCCGGCTGGCCGCCGCCCTCGGCGGACGCCTGGAGGTGACCCTCGCGGAGCCGGACGCCGGGAGCGACGCGGCGCCCGACCTGGCGACCCGGGTGGCGGCCCTGCTCGCGGCGTCGGCCCGGCTTCCGGACGTCGTCGAACGGCTCGGCGGCACGGTCGCCGTACGACGGCGGGTGGCCGAGGCGCTCCTCGCCG
Source organism: Streptomyces sp. B6B3 (assembly GCF_039871525.1). Lineage (NCBI taxonomy): Bacteria > Bacillati > Actinomycetota > Actinomycetes > Kitasatosporales > Streptomycetaceae > Streptomyces > Streptomyces sp. B6B3. Next base: position 254,863 of record NZ_JBDPLU010000005.1, read on the forward strand.
TCGCCGCCGCCACCGGCGCGGAGCCCGACGAGCGCGACCTGGACCGGCTGCTGGACCTGCTGCTGCTGGCGCGGACGGCGTCAGGCGGGCCCGCCTGAGAGGGCCGGCGCACCGGCCTCGCCGGCGCGGACCGCGGGCTGGTCCGGCAGCGGGGTGGCCGGCTGGCGCGGGTCTGACTCCGGCCGCGGCCGGGTGAGGAGCAGCAGGCAGCCGGTCAGCGTGCCGGCGCACGCGCCGGTGGCCAGGGAGACGGCGGGGGAGGGCGAGACGGGCGTGGCGTGCCGGCTGACCGGGGCGAGCAGCGAGAGCCGCGCGTCGGTGTCGGCGGCGGCGTCGTTGCCGTGGGCGATGAGCGCGGCCGCCACGGCGCCGGCGGCGCGGGCCGCCTCCGTGGCGCTCGGCGCCGTGCCGGTGATCTCGATCATCGGCACCTCGGGCGAGGTGGCCGCCCGCACCCGGCCGCGGAGTTCGGCGACGCTCACCCCCGCGTCCGCCTGCGCCGCGGCCAGCACCGCCCCGTCGGTGGCCAGCCGGCCGTACGCCTGGGCGTAGTTCGTGGCGACCTCGCCCGGGCCGCTGACCAGCACGTGCCCCACGGCCGCGTACTCGCGGTCGGCGAGCAGGGCGTGCGCGCCGCCGCAGAGCAGGCCCAGGAGCAGGCAGACGAGCGGCGGCCCCCAGACGGGGAGGCGGGCCAGCCCCAGGCTCGGTGGGCGCGGCGTTCCCGGCGTGCGCGGCGTTCTCGGCGTGCGCGGCGTTCTCGGCGTCATCTCGGGCATACCTCCTGGTAGACGTCCAGCAGCCGGTCGGCGGCGCGGGCGATGTCGTAGCGGTGCACGGCCGCCGGCACCGGCAGCCGGCGCGCACCCCGCGCGAGCTCCCCGCGCAGCGCGTGCGTCAGCTCCCCCACGCTGGGCGCCAGCCGCCGCGCGCCCGGCGCCTCGTGGCGCGGCAGCTCGTCCACGGCGGGGCAGGTGACGTGCAGCACCGGCAGCCCGGCGGCCAACGCCTCCAGCACGGCCAGCCCGAACGTCTCCTCGGTGGAGCAGGAGACGAACACGTCGAGCGCGGACAGCAGCCCCGGCGCCTCGCACTCGCCGGGGAACACCACCCGGTCGGCCAGCCCGAGCCGGCGGGCCAGCCGGCGCAGCGCGGGCAGTTCGGGGCCGGCGCCGGCCACCACCAGCCGCACCCGCGGCAGCGGCACCGCGGCGCGCAGCAGCACGTCGAAGCCCTTGCCCGGCACCAGCCGTCCCACGCCGCCGACCACCAGCGCGTCGGGCGGCAGCCCGGCCAGCCCCAGCCGGGCCCGCACCTCACCGCGACGCTCCTGGTCGAAGTGGAAACGGGCCGGCTCGATGCCGTTGGGCACCAGCCGGATCCGGTCCGCCGGCACGCCCCAGGCCCGCAGCCGGGTGGCGACGGCGCCGGAGACCGCGACGGTGGCCGCGCCCAGCCGCTCGGTGGCCAGGTACAGCGCCTGGTTGCCGCGGCCGATCGGGCGGCCCTCGATGAGCCGCTCGCCCAGCGAGTGCTCGGTGGCCACCACCGCCCGCACGCCGGCGAGGCGGGCCGCGATCCGGCCGTACACGCAGGCCCGGTAGAGGTGGGTGTGCACGACGTCGTAGCGGCCCCGGCGGATCAGCCTGGCCAGCCGGGGCAACGCCCGCAGGTCGCGGTTGCCCGTCATGCCCAGGTGGTCGACCCGCACGCCGTCGGCCGCCAGCTCGCGGGCCACCGGCCCCGGGTTGGTCAGCGCCACCACCTCGCAGGTGGCGGCCGGATGCCGCTCGCGCAGCTGCCGCAGCAGGGCCCGCAGCTGCCGCTCGGCGCCCCCGACGCCGAGCCCGGTGATGACGTGCAGCACCCTCATCGCGGTCCTCTCATCGCGGCGTCACCTTCCGGCGGCGCAGCGGGTGCAGCAGCCGCTTCGCGCGCAGCCGCGGGCCGGTGTCCGCCTCGCCGACGTGCACCCGCGGCAGCGCGTGCACGTCGGCGAGCGGGCCGGGATCGACGGCGCACGCGTAGTCGTAGCCGGCGTCCCGCACGGCCGCGACCGAGGCCGGGTCCACGGCGCCGTACGGATAGCAGAAGCCGGTGACCTCGCGGCCGGTCAGCTCCCGCAGCAACGCGCGGCTGTCCGCGACCTCCCGGCGCAGCGCCGCGTGGTCGCCGCGCGCCACCAGCTCCGGCAACGAGACGTGGGTGAGGCCGTGCGAGCCGATCTCCATCCCGGCGGCGGCCACCGCGCGGATGCCGTCGGCGGTCAGCAGCGGCTTCCGCGGGCCCTCGGCGTCCCAGGCGTTGTCGCCGCCGAGCCGGCCCGGCAACACGAACACGGTCGCGGTGCAGCCGTGCTCGCGCAGCAGCGGCAGGGCGTGGTCGAGGAAGTCCCGGTAGCCGTCGTCGAAGGTCAGCCCCACCAGACCGGCGGCCCGGCCGGCCCGAGCGGCGCGCAGCAACTCACCGGCGGAGACGCCGCGCAGGCCACGCCGCCGCAGCCAGCGCAACTGGCGACGCAGCCGGTCGACCGAGACGGTCACCCGGTACGGGTCGGGCTGCGCCCGAGCGTCGGGCCACACGGAGTGGTACATCAGAACCCACAACCGCACCCCCGCATGCGCCCTGCCGGCGGCCACCCGAACCTGGTCCTGCACGCTCACGACGCGGTCTCCTCTCCCGCACGCACACCCACACCGGGCGCGGCCTCGGGCGGAGGCGCCCCCTCTCGCCCGGCGCCCCGGCGCCCGACCCCCGAAGGCCCACCGGCGTCCGGGCGTCCCGTCGGCCCGAGGCTCTCGGTCTGAGTGCTCACGACGCCGTCTCCTCTCCCGCACGCACCTCGTGCGTGGCCTCGACCGCCGAGCCCTTGGCGACGCCCCGGCCTTCGGCCGCGGGCGGGAGCGCCTCCGGCTGCCCGGTGGCCGGGCGCCTGGACGCCTGCACATCGCCGCCGTGCCGGGCCCCGTCTCCGCCCCCGTGCGGGAGCCCCTCCCCGTGCCCGGGGTCCCGGCGCCCGATCGCCGGAGACCCGCCGGCGGGCGCGGGCGCCGCGGGCTTCGCCCCGGTCACGGGTGCCATCGCGGGGGGATCCCCGGCAAGGGGCCGGGGCTGGCGTAGGGATGGCCAGGCGGTGGCGGCGAAGACCGCGGGGACGACCAGGGCGCCGAGGCCGCAGGCCGCGAACGCGGAGGGGTCCGCCGCCGACACCACGCCCCAGCCGGCGGCGCAGGCCGCCACCGCGGCGAGCGTCAGCCAGAGCAGCCGCCCCAGCACCCGGCGCGAGTCGACCGGCACCATCCGGGTCCGCAGCCCGCGCAGCAGCACCAGCGCGGTCAGCGTGATGCCGACCGCGTTGGCCGCCGCGATGCCCGGCGCCCCCCAGCCGCACCCGCGCACCGCGACCAGCCCGGCGGCGATCGTGACCAGCAGCCCGCCGGCCATCGCGGCCAGCGGGAACCAGACCGGGCGGGCGGCGGAGAAGAACGGCCGGACCAGCGTGCCCACCAGCGTGTGGCCGAGCAGCCCGAGCGCGTAGACCCGCATCACCCGAGCCGTCGCCACCGTCGCCCCGGGCCCGAACTCGCCGCCCTGGAACAGCACCTCGACGAGCTGCGGGGCCAGCGCGACGACGTATGCGGCGCCCGTCAGCACCACCGCCGCGGCCAGCGTCAGGTCACGCTCCACCCGGCGTCTGGCGCCGTCCGTGTCGCCGACCGCGAGCGCGCGGGCGACCAGCGGCAGGGTGACGGTGCAGATCATCATCGACAGCACCATCGGCATCTGGGCGACCTTCTGCGCGAAGTTCAGGTGCGAGATGGCGCCCGAGGGCAGCCCGGCGGCGAGGAACCGCTCGACCAGCACCTGGCCCTGTCGGGTCAGCGCGAACAGCGCGACGGGCGCGACGACGGCGAGCCCGGCGAGCGCCACCGGCGGCCGGCACGGGCGGGGCGGCCAGGCCGCCTCGGGCAACAGCCGCAGCACGTAGGGCAGCTGCACCAGCACCATCAGCAGGCCGCCCACCGCCACCCCGGCCGCCGCCGCGCGCACCCCCCAGACGCCGCCGAGGGCCAGCACGACGGCGATGATGCCGACGTTGTAGGCGATGTAGATGGCGGCGGGCGGCAGGAAGGCGCGGTGCGCGCGGAGCAGGGCGCTGCTGTAGCCGGCGATGCCGAAGGTGTGCACGGTGAACGCGGTCAGCCGGGTGCAGTCGACGGCCAGGTCGGGCTCCGCCAGGCCGGGCGCGAGCAGCCACACCAGCGGTTCGGCGAGGGCGACCAGCAGCGCGGCCGCCACCGTGAGCGCCAGCACCAGGCGCGGGAACGTCGCCGCCACCAGCTCGCGCACCCGGTCCGGGCCGCCGACCAGGGCCAGGCTGAACGCGGGGACCAGCACCAGCGCCATGGCCTCCTCGATGAGCAGCGTCGACGCCACCTCGGGCACGGTCCAGGCCACCAGGAACGCGTCGGTCTCGCCGCCGGCGCCGAACGACCGGGCGATGGTCCGGTCCCTGAGCAGCCCGAACAGCGCCCCGGCCACGGTCAGCGCGCCCGCCGCCGTGGCCGCCCGCACGACGAACCACTCCACGCCGCGGGCCGCGGCCCTGGCCGATCGCGAGGTGTCCCGGGCGACGTTCACCGGGGTGCCTCGCGGGCGGGTACGGGGGGCAGCGCGAGCCGGGCGACGGGCCCGATCAGCGTCCTGGGCCGGCGCGGCGCGGTCCGGCCCGCCGCCGGAGGAGGAGGGGGAGGAGAGGGAGGCCGCCGGGCGGCGGGCGACAGCGCCCACCACGCGGCCAGGCCGAGGGCGACGGCGGTCAGCACGGTGGTGGGCCCGCCGATGTCGGCGTAGAGGAAGTTGACGGCGTGCCAGACCAGCAGGCCGGTGGCGGCCAGGCCGACGCCGCGCTCCTCGGGCGCGGCGCGGCGCAGCCGGGCCAGGCAGGCCGCCAGCAGGGCCGCCCAGCAGCCGAACAGCGTGCCGGCGCCGACCAGTCCCTGCTCGCTGAGCACCAGCAGGTAGAGGTTGTGCGGTGAGAGCAGCTCCTGGCGCTGGAACGCGGTGCCGGCCGCGCCGGTGTCGCTGCCCGAGGAGAGCGCGAGCGAGGCGTGGGTGTCCCGGTGCTCGGCGAACGCCTTGGGCCCGACGCCGGTCAGCGGCTCGGTCCGCCACATCGCGACGGCCGCCTCCCACATGGCGTACCGGTCGATGACCGACTGGTCGGGCGTGCCGCTGACGTCGCCGATGCTGCCGAGCCGCTCCGCGACGAGCCCGGCCCCGGAGGCCGCCTGCAGCGTCACCGCCGCACCGGCGCCGAGCAGCAGCGCGCCCGCGCCGAGCGCCAGCAGCAGCCGGCGCCGCAGCCTCCCCCGGGCCTTGGAGGCCCGGGCGGTGCCCCCATACGCGGCGGCCACCAGCACGACCAGCACCGCGGCGGCCGTGGCCAGCCAGGCGCCCCGGCTGAACGAGACGGCGAGGGGCGCGCACGACAGCACCGCCGCCACCAGGGCCAGCGCGCGCCGCCAGGTCCGGCCGGCCGCGGGCCGGCGGGACGGCGCCGCGTGCCGCCCGCGGGTCCTGCCCGGCGCGGGGGCGAGGCCCAGGCAGAGCGCGATGACCAGCCCGTACGACACCGCGGTGGCCATGCCCATCACGTGCTGCGGCCCGAACGTGCCCACCGCCCGGACGAACTGGCCCATGTACGTGGCGCCGGTGCCGGTGGCGTACTGGTGGGCGCCGAGCGCGCCCTGCGCGACCGCCACCGCGACCGCGCACCAGCCCAGCAGCCGCGCCTCCCGGTGCGAGCGGAGCAGCAGCACCAGCGCGAGCGGGAGCAGCACGAACACCTGGGCGCAGCGCACGAAACCGGGGAGGCTGGCCGCGGGGTCGCCGGAGGCCGCCGTGGCGACGGCGAAGCCGACCAGGGGCGCGCCGAGCAGCACGACCGCCCGGGGAGGCAGCGCGGCCCGGGTGCGCCACCGGCACGCCACCGCCACCGCGGCCGCCAGCACCAGCGCCAGGGAGGCCAGTTCGGCGGTCCGTCCGGGCAGGCAGACCGACAGCACCGTGACCACGGCGGTCAGCAGCGGCAGCGCGCCCGCGGCCCTCCTGAGCCACCCGACCCACCGGGTCCGCCGGTTCCGCCCGTTCCGGGGCCGACGGTGTCGGGGCCCGGCCGGCCGGGCCGGCTCCGCGGGCGTGTTGGGCGCCGTCGTCAGTGTGGTCACGGTCAGCTCCCGCCGCACCGGAAGCAGGCGGCCGTGGTGCGCAGCATGATGCGCACGTCCTGCCACAGCGACCAGGTGTCGATGTAGAGGTTGTCGAAGCGGGTGCGGTCCTCGATCGAGGTGTCGCCGCGCAGCCCGCTTACCTGGGCGAGCCCGGTGAGGCCCACCGGGACCCGGTGGCGCTCGGCGTAGCCCGGGTACGCCTTGGAGAAGCGCTCCACGAAGTGCGGGCGCTCCGGCCGGGGGCCGACCAGGCTCATGTCGCCGCGCAGCACGTTCCACAGCTGCGGCAGTTCGTCGAGGAAGCTGCGCCGCAGCAGCCGCCCGACGGTGGAGATCCGCGGCTCGCCCGCCACGCTCCACCGGGTGGCGGCCTCCCTCTCGTCGGCCGGGACCATGGTGCGCAGCTTCAACAGGGTGAACCGGCGGCCGTCCTGGCCCACCCGCTCCTGGCGGAAGATCACTCCGGGGCCGTCGGACAGCCGCACGGCCAGGGCGCAGCCGGCCAGCAGCGGGGCCGCGAGCGCCAGCGCGACGGCGGCCACGACGACGTCCAGGGCCCGTTTCGCGAGCCGGGCGCACCAGCCGGCCAGGCCGGCGCCGGGCGGTTCGAGACGGCGGTAGGCGAAGCCCCACAGGTAGCCGCGGGCGGGCGCGGCCGCCACCCGGGCCTGCTGGGCCCGCTCCGGGAAACCGGGGCCGGGGGCACCTCCCAGCCCCACGGCCGGGGGAGCGTCGGCGTCGACCAGCCACACCCGGCAGCCGCACTCCCAGAAGAGCCGCACCAGCGACTCCTCGGGCAGGACGGCGAACACCGCGTCGCGCACCGCGCTCCGCTCCGCGGCGTTGGTGATGTCGCGGCGCGAGGTGAGCACCGGGAGCGGCGCGATCTCCGGCAGCCGGGCGGGCACCGGGCCGACCAGGCCGACCGGGCGCATGCCGTACTCCAGGTGCTGGGCCAGCGCGGCGGCGACGCGCTGGCCGGCCGGCCCGGTGCCGACCACGAGGGTGGCGCGCGGGTGGCGGCGGGCGGCCCGGCGCCTGGCGTGGTGGACGGCGGCGCGGGCGGCGCAGGCCGTGCCGGCCTGGCCGGCGCAGGCCGCCAGCAGCCACGGCCAGGACAGCGCACCGCCCGTCCGGGGCGCCGCCCAGGCCGCCAGGAGGACGACCAGGCCGCCGGCGACGGCGCTGTGGCCGAGCAGCCGCGGCAGTTCGTCGAGCGCGGCGGCCACCGGCCCCGGCCGGTAGAGGCCGGCGACGGCGTTGAGCACGAGCAGCGTGGCCAGGGCGGCGAACGCCGGCCACCCGGCCGCGCCGGCCAGGTTCGCCGGGCGCTGGGCGAGGGCGGCCAGCAGGACGGCGCCGAACGCCGCGGCGTCCGCGGTGACCAGCAGCGCCGCGACGGGGCGCCCCCGGGGGGCGCGCCGCACCCGGGGCGGCACGGGGGCGGGCAGTGGCGTCCGGGGCGGGATGACGGTCCGGCCGGCGGGCGCGGCCGGGTCCCGTTCGGGCCGCCCGTCCCGTTCCGCCGTGCTCGCCTGCTCCGTGCTCATCGCCCGGTGGTCTCCCTCACGTCAGGCCCGGCGTCCCCGCCGGGCCCGCTGCCCTCGGGCCCCGGCGACTCCGGCGCGGCCCCGTCGGGCGGGGCCGGCTCGGGGATCGCCCGGCCGGGAGCGGCCCGGTCGAGGAGGACCCGGTGCGCGCCGGCGGTCTGCGGGCCGGCGGGGCCCGGAACCGCGACGTTCGGGTCCCCGGGTGCCGCCTCCTCGGCGGGCGGGCGGTCCAGGCCCTGCGGGAGGCCGAGCAGTTCGGCGTAGAGGCGGGAGCAGGCGGCCGCCGTCCGCCGCAGGTCGTGCGCCGCCCGCACCCGGGCGAGCGCCTCGCGGGCCAGCGTCCGGCGGCGCGGCGGGTCGTCGAGCAGCGCCACGATCCCCCGCGCCAGCGGCCCCGGTTCGCCGGGCGGCACCAGGCATTCCGCCCAGTGCTCCGGTGGCAGGCTCTCGCGCGCGCCGCCGACGTCGGTGAGCAGCACCGGGCGGCCCACCGCCATCGCCTCCAGCGGGGTCAGCGCCATGCCCTCCCAGCGGGACGGCAGCACCACGAGGTCGGCCGCCGCGTACCAGGGCAGGGTGTCGTCGGTGTGCCCGACGAACAGCACGCCGGGCACCGCCTGTCGGGCGGCGGTGGAGCGCAGCCGGTCGTGCTCGGGGCCGTCCCCGACCAGCGCCAGCTGGGCGCCCGGCACCCGGGCCGCCACCTCGGGCCAGGCCCGGAGCAGCACGTCCTGGCCCTTCTGCCGGCACATCCGGGCCACGCAGACGACGAGCGGGGCCCGCTGCGGCAGGGCGTGCACGGCGGCGAGCGCGGCACGCGCCTGGCGGCGGGCGATCCCGTCGGCGACGGGGTGGCGGTCCAGGTCGATGCCGTTGGGGATCACCGACCAACGGGCCCGGATGCCGGCGGCCTCCCCGGTCGCCCGCTCCCGTTCGCTCACGCACAGCACCCGGTCGGTCCAGGCCGCGGCCCTGCGCTCCCAGCCGAGGGCCAGCCGGGCGCCCACGCCCTCCACCGCCTCGAACGACCAGGCATGCGGCTGGAAGACGGTGGGCAGCCGCCCGCGCAGCGCCAGCCGGCCGGCCAGACCGGCCTTGGAGCTGTGCATGTGCACAAGGTCGGGACGGGCGCGTCTGATGGCCCGGGCGGCGAGCGCGGTCTCCCACGGGAGGTTGGGTCCCGGGTTCCGCTCGGCGAGCCAGCACCCCACCTCGGCGCCGGCGGCGGCCGCGGCTCTTTCCAACTGGCCGCCGGGCGGGCACAGCACGATGGCGCGCAGACCCTGCACGGTCTGCTCGCGGACCAGGTCGGCGACGACCCGGGCCACGCCACCGGTGCCCGGCTGGGCGAGATGCAGCACGGTGAACACGCGCGCTCCCTTGCGAAGATCTCGGCTCTTCCCTGTCAGCCGCGGCGCGCGGGCCGCGGCTCAACGACCCGCGCGCCGGGCCTGGTCCCGGGGGGAACACTCCGCTCCCGCCCGGGGACCGGGCCCGGCGCCGCGGTCAGCGCGGTCCCGGCCGTACCGCCGGCCGCGGGTTCGCGGGGCTGGTGGCCTGGGCCGCCGCGTCCGCCTGGAGGAAGACCGCGCCGATCTGGTAACTGTCGCCGCCGCTGGCGAAGTGCATCCCGAGCCGGTCGGCGCCGCCGGCCAGCGCGGGCGAGACGTCGAAGACGTCGGCGTCGAAGCCGAGGGTGTTGGCGTGTGCGGGCTCCCGCGCGGCGGTCGGGGTGCCGAGGTGGCCGATCGTCGAGTTCATCACGTCCGTCGCCGGGTTGGCGGAGTCCGTGAGCTGCCGCGCCGCGCCGCCCGCGCCGGACACGCTGACCGAGTCCCCGGTCTGGCCCCGGTCGCCGCCGAACGCCACCACGCCGAGGCTGCCCCCGGCGTCGGCGGCGGTGCGCAGTTCCGGCACCGCCAGGTCGAGCCCCTCGCCCGGCTCGTCCAGCGCCTGGAACCCGTCGAGCAGCGCCACCTCGCGCAGCGGTTCGTCCTCGTCCTCGTAGGCCACCACCAGCGCCCAGCCACCCCAGCCGCCGGTGTCGGAGTGGCCGCGGGCGACGTTGATCTGGCCCACCGTGTAGGAGCCGGCGCCGGCCTGGCGGACCAGCGCGGTGACGTCGGCGGACGCGGAGAAGCTCTCGTACGCGCCGGCGTCGTGGTGGCCGATGACGGAGTCGGCGAGCAGTTCCTTGTAGGCGCCGTTCGGCTCGGCGATCAGCACCCGCCCGTTGTCCTCCGGCGGCTTCTGCTCGCCGACGCGGATGTTGGCGCCCCAGTAGAGCCGGGCGTGGGCCACCTCGGCGCCCGGGGGCAGGGTGAGCTCGGCGCGGCTGGAGTTGTAGGTGTTGGGGTCGGAGTCCACGTCGATGTACGTCATGTCGTACTCGCCGCCGCGCCCGTCCGAACCGCGCTGCGTCTCGGCGCACGGCGTCGCGTCGGCGGTGACGGCCTCGCCGCAGGTGATGACGGAGTTCGCGGTGCTGGTGATCCCGCCGTGCAGGACCTCCCGGTACCGCTCCGCGAAGGCCACCTCCGTCTCCTCGCCGGCCGCTGCCGCGCCGTTCGGCAACAGCCCGCAGGCGGCGAGGACGGCGATCGCGCACAGCGCGAACCGACTCCAGGACTTACGCATGGCTCACCCTTTCTGACCCCAGTGCCGGGCACCCGGCAGGCGGTGAAAACCATGACAGAAGAAAAATGGGAAATCACGTAAAACGCGCGGTCGCGACCTCATGCGCTTTTCCATGATTAGCGTACAAATCACCCTCCGCACCGACCCGGTCAACGCCCCGCCGCGGACCCAAGGCATCACCACCAGGGCCTCGGCCGGACCGCCGAGCGCGGTCACCCGGCGGACCACGCCGCCGGCAGGATCACCGCCCGGCCGGCGTCGACCCTCCCCCAGACTTCGCCCGGGAGGTGCCCCCGTGGTGCACGCCTCGGCGCTGCCCCGACTCGGCCCGGCCAGGCCGTACGTCATCCCCGCCGCCGTCCCGGTCGTCCGCTCCTCGGTCTCGCTCAGCAAACGGCTCGGCGTCACCGAACAGGCGGCCGGACAGATCGTCGACGACCTGGTCGCGCGCGGCTACCTGGAGCGCCGGCCGCACCCCGCGGGCGGGCGGCGCAAGCTCGTCGTGCTCACCGGGCGCGCGGAGCGCCATCTCGCCGTCGCCGGCCGGGAGCTGCACGACCTGGAGACCCAGCTCGCCGCGCGCCTCGCGGAGGCCGGGCTGCTGATGCCGCGGGCCGAGCTCGCCGCCGTCATCCGCGCGCTCGCCGGCGACGCGGTCCCCCCGCTGCGCCCCTTCTGGCGACCGGCGCGCCGACGGGCCGCGGGGATCCCCGACAACGCCGGAGAACCCCGAAGGCTCTCGAAGGCTCTCGAAAAAAAGAGAGACCCCTGTCACCAGGGATCTCTCTCAGTGTGCGCGAGGGGGGAGTTGAACCCCCACGCCCTTTCGGGCACTGGAACCTGAATCCAGCGCGTCTGCCTATTCCGCCACCCGCGCGTGGGCGTCGGCCGTGAGCAACCCCACACCCGGTGGAGCGCCGCCGACATCAAAAGGCTAACACGCCCGGGACAGTGCCCTCACCTGCGTTCCGCACCGTCGCTCGGGGCGCCGAAGGGCCCTCCCACCTCAGCCGTCTCCCCCTCGTCTCCGCATCCTCACCCCCTCCCGACCCCATTCCCTCCCCACATGCGGGACACTGTTGCGAGGCTCCGCCCTACGATCCGGGGAAGGCTCCGGAGGGGAACCGGCTGATCGTCTCGCGCGTGGATACGATCAGTAAGCACTACCAGCAAGCCGCGCGCCGGGACGTCGGAGAACGTCGGAAGAGGAGGTGCACCATGGGAGTACTGAAGCGCTTCGAACAGCGACTGGAGGGCCTCGTCAACGGCACCTTCGCGAAGGTCTTCAAGTCCGAGGTGCAGCCGGTCGAGATCGCCGGCGCACTGCAGCGCGAATGCGACAACAACGCGACCATCTGGAACCGCGAACGCACCGTGGTCCCCAACGACTTCATCGTCGAGCTGAGCTCCGGCGACTACCAGCGCCTCGCCCCCTACGCCGCCCAGCTGGGCGACGAACTCGCCGGCATGGTCCGGGAGTACGCCAAGCAGCAGCGGTACACGTTCATGGGCGAGATCAAGGTGCACCTCGAGCAGGCCGCGTCCCTGGACACCGGCCTGTACCGGGTGCGCAGCCGCACCCTGGCCGCCAGCTCCCCCGGCTCCGGACCCGCCGCCCCGACCTACGGCGGCCCGCCGCAGCAGCCCGCCGCGCCGCCCTCCCCGGCGCCCGGGGCCGGCGGCTACGGCTACCCGGCCGGGCCGCCCCCCGGCCAGCCTCCCGCGGGCCCGGGCAGCCCGGGAGGTGCCCCCAGCGCCTCCCCCGGGTACCCACCCGCCTCCCCCGCGTACGGGCAGCGCCCGCAGACCCGCGTCCGCCGCTGGATCGAGATCAACGGCACCCGCCACCAGATCTCCCGCCCGACCCTGGTGATCGGCCGCAGCACCGAGGCCGACGTGCGGATCGACGACCCCGGCGTCTCCCGCCGGCACTGCGAGATCCAGGCCACGCAGCCCGCCACGGTCCGCGACCTCGGCTCCACCAACGGCATCGTGGTGGACGGGCAGCACACCAAACGCGCTACGCTCCGCGACGGCTCCCGCATCGTCGTGGGCAGCACCACCGTCATCTACCGGCAAGCCGAAGGGTAAGCGGGGGGCAATGTCAGAGCTGACCCTGACGGTCATGAGACTGGGCTTCTTGGCCGTCCTGTGGCTGTTCGTCATCGTGGCCGTGCAGGTCATCCGCAGCGACCTCTTCGGCACCCGCGTCACCCAGCGGGCCGCCGTCCGCCGCCCCGAACAGCAGCCCCCACCACGCCGCCAGCAGGCGCCCCCGCCGCAGCAGCCCCGGGCGCGCGGCGGCCGGCAGCGCCGCGGCGCCCCCACCAAACTCGTCGTCAGCGAGGGTTCCCTCGCCGGAACCACTGTCGCGCTCGCCGGGCAGACCATTACGCTCGGCCGGGCACACGACTCGACCATCGTCCTCGACGACGACTACGCCTCCGGCCGGCACGCCAGGATCTACCCCGACCGGGACGGTCAGTGGATCGTCGAGGATCTGGGCTCCACCAACGGCACCTATCTGGACCGGACGCGACTGACCACCCCCACTCCCATCCCACCCGGCGCGCCGATCCGCATCGGCAAGACCGTCATCGAGCTGCGGAAGTAGGTCCGACCCCTATGACGACCGGACTGACCGGAGCGAAAGGACCGACCGGAAGGGGGGACGGTCGCGCATGAGCCTGTCGCTGCGTTTCGCCGCCGGCTCCCATGTCGGCATGATCCGCGACCACAACGAGGACTCCGGCTACGCCGGCCCCCGGCTGCTGGCCATCGCGGACGGCATGGGTGGCCAGGCGGCCGGTGAGGTCGCCAGCTCCGAGGTCATCTCCGCCCTCGTCCAGCTCGACGACGACATCCCGGGCTCCGACATCCTCACCTCCCTCGACGACTCCGTGCAGCGCGCCAACGCGCAGCTCCGCGCGATGGTCGCCGAGGACTCCCGGCTGGAGGGCATGGGCACCACGCTCACCGCCCTGCTGTGGACCGGTCAACGCCTGGGCCTGGTGCACGTCGGCGACTCACGCGCCTACCTGCTGCGGGACGGCGAGCTGACCCAGATCACCCAGGACCACACCTGGGTGCAGCGGCTGGTGGACGAGGGGCGGATCACCGAGGAGGAGGCCACCACCCACCCGCAGCGCTCACTGCTGATGCGGGCACTGGGCAGTGCCGACCACATCGAGGCCGACCTGTCGATCCGCGAGGTCCGCCCGCACGACCGGTACCTGCTGTGCTCCGACGGCCTGTCCGGGGTGGTCAGCCACGACACGATGCGCGAGGCGCTGGCCACGTTCGCCCCGCCCCAGGACACCATCAGGGAGCTCATCGAGCTGGCCCTGCGCGGCGGCGGCCCGGACAACGTCACCTGCATCGTGGCCGACGTCCTCGACATGGACACCCAGGAGGGCGACACCCTCGCCCGCCAGCTCTCCGACGCGCCCCAGGTGGTCGGCGCCGTCGCCGAGTCGCAGGCCCAGCGGTCCGGCGACGACCCGGGCGCCCAGACCCCCGCCTCCCGCGCCGCCGGCCTCGGCCGGCCGGCCCCGCCGCCCCCGCTGCCCGACGGCGGCAACGGACACCTCGGCTCGTTCGGCGCGTTCAGCGAGGACGACTACCTCCCCGCGCGCCCCGAACGCCGGCGCACCTGGAAGCGGGTCGCGCTCATCGCGCTGGCGCTGGTCGTGCTGGCCGGCGGCACCTACGCCGCCTACGGCTGGACCCAGGACCAGTACTACATCGGCGCCAACGGCGACCATGTGGCGCTCTACCGCGGCGTCAGCCAGGACCTCGGCCCGATAAGCCTCAGCAGCATCGAGAAGGACCACCCCGAGATCGAGCTGGAGTACCTGCCCGCCTTCAAGCGCAACCAGGTCGAGGAGACGATCACCGTCTCCCTGAACGAGGTCGACGAGCGGATCGGCGAGCTCGCCGACCAGGCCGAGACCTGCAGGCTCCTGGACGAGCAGCGCGAGGCCGAGGAGGCCCAGGAGGGGCAGAACCCGCCGACCGAGCCGGGCGAGACCGAGAACCCCGGCGAAACCGAGAACCCGGACTCCCAGCAGGACGGCGAGACGGACCCGGAGGCGCCCGGCGGTTCGTCGAACGAGGACGGCACGGAGCAGGACGGCGGCAACCAGGACGGCGGCTCGACCTCCGCCCCGGAGACCCCACCGCTCAACGACAACCAACGGGAACTCGCCCGCCAGTGCGGAACGTAGTGTCGAGTGAGTGACGACATGAGCGCCAACACCAGTAACACCACAGTCTCCACCGGCGGCCTCCCCAGCCGCCGCAACACCGAGCTGGCCCTGCTCGTCTTCGCCGTGCTCATCCCGGTGCTGGCGTACGCCAACGTCGGGCTGGCGATGGACGAGGAGCTGCCCGCCGGCATGCTCGGCTACGGGCTCGGGCTCGGGCTGATGGCCGGCGTCGCGCACCTCGTGGTGCGTCGCTTCGCCCGCTACGCCGACCCGTTGATGCTGCCCATCGCCACCCTGCTCAACGGCATGGGCCTGGTCCTCATCTGGCGCCTCGACCAGGAGCCCACCATCACGACCGACGCGCTCGGCGGCCCGATGGCCGCCGACCAGCTGATCTGGTCGACCCTGGGCGTCGCGCTGTTCCTCGGCGTGCTGGTCTTCCTCAAGGACCACCGGATCCTGCAGCGGTACACCTACATCTCGATGGTGCTGGCGCTGGTCCTGCTGGTCGCCCCGATCACCCCGCTCGGCACGGAGGTCAACGGCGCCCGCATCTGGATCGACATCCCGGGCGTCGGCTCGCTGCAGCCGGGCGAGTTCGCCAAGATCGTCATCGCCGTCTTCTTCGCCGGCTACCTGATGGTCAAGCGCGACGCGCTGGCCCTGGCCAGCCGGCGCTTCATGGGCCTGTACTGGCCGCGCGGACGTGACCTCGGGCCGATCGTCGTCATCTGGCTCATCAGCCTGATGATCCTCGTCTTCGAGACCGACCTCGGCACCTCGCTGCTGTTCTTCGGCATCTTCGTGGTGATGCTCTACGTCGCCACCGAGCGCACCAGCTGGATCATCTTCGGCCTGCTGCTCTCCGCCTCCGGCGCCGTCTTCGTGGCCAGCACCAACGCCCACGTCGAGGAGCGGGTGGACAACTGGCTCAACCCGCTGGCCACGGTGAACGGCGGCGTCACCGAGACCGCCCAGTCCATGTACGCCTTCGGCTCCGGCGGGCTGATGGGCTCGGGGCTCGGCCAGGGGTACTCCCGGCTCATCGGCGGCATCGCGACCAAGAGCGACTACATCCTCGCCACCGTCGGCGAGGAGCTCGGCCTGGTCGGCCTGATGGCGATCATCCTGCTCTACGGCCTGCTCATCGAGCGCGGCCTGCGCACCGCGCTGGCCACCCGGGACCCGTTCGGCAAGCTGCTGGCCATCGGCCTCACCGGGGTGTTCGCCATCCAGGTCTTCGTGGTCGCCGGCGGCGTCACCGGCCTCATCCCGCTCACCGGCATGACCATGCCGTTCCTGGCCCAGGGCGGTTCGTCCGTCATCGCCAACTGGGCCCTCATCGCGCTCCTGCTGCGCATCAGCGACACCGCCCGACGACCCGCACCCGCGCCGGCCCCCTCGATGGCGGCCGATGAGACCCAGGTGGTCCGGACATGAACAAGCCCATGCGTCGCGTCTCGATCTTCTGCGGCCTGCTGATACTCGCCCTGCTGGTGCGCGTCAACTGGGTCCAGTTCGTCCAGGCCGACGAACTGCAGAACGACGAGCACAACCGCAGGGTCGCGATCGAGCGGTACGCCAACCCGCGGGGCAACATCATCGTCGACGGCGAGCCGATCACCGGTTCGGCGCAGACCGACGACCCCGACTTCGCGTACGAGCGGACCTGGACCGACGGCGAGATGTGGGCGCCGGTCACCGGGTACTCCTCGCAGGCGTACGGCGCCAGCCAGCTGGAGGCGATCAACGACTCCATCCTCACCGGCGACGACGACCGGCTGTTCTTCGACAACACCATCGACATGCTCACCGGCGAGGACCAGCGCGGCGGCAACGTCGTCACCACGCTGAACGGCGCGGCCCAGGAGGCCGCCTACCAGGGCCTGATGGACCTGCCGGGCGACGCCAAGGGCGCGGTCGCCGCCATCGACCCGCGCACCGGCGCCATCCTCGCCATGGCCTCGGCCCCGTCGTACGACCCGTCCTCCTTCGCCGGATACGGCGCGGAGGACGAGGAGGCGTGGATCTCGCTGAACGAGGCCGAGGACCAGCCCATGCTCAACCGGGCGCTGCGCGAGACGTACCCGCCGGGCTCCACCTTCAAGGTGGTCACCGCGGCGGCCGCGCTGGAGAACGGCCTGGTGGACGACGTGGACGAGGGCACCGACACGCCCGACCCGTACCACCTGCCGGAGACCCAGGACCTCCCGCAGAACTACATCCCCAACCCGATCGACGGCGTCGGCTGCGAGGACGCCTCGATCCGCGTCGCGCTCCAGTGGTCCTGCAACACCGTCTTCGCCAACCTCAGCGACCAGGTCGGCAACGAGGACATGATGGCCATGGCCGAGGAGTTCGGGTACAACGAGGAGCAGTTCGTCCCGGTGCGCAGCTCCGAGAGCGTCTACCCGGAGGACAACCGCCCGCAGAACGCCATGGCCGGCATCGGCCAGGCGTCCAACCGGGCCACCCCGCTGCAGATGGCGATGGTCGCCTCGGCCGTGGCCAACGACGGCGTGCTGATGGAGCCGTACATGGTGGACCAGCTCGTGGCGCCGAACCTGGACGTCATCGAGCAGCACGACCCGCAGGAGCTCAGCGAGCCGCTGAGCGCGGAGAACGCCCAGATGCTCCAGGACGCGATGGAGACCGTCGTGGAGGAGGGCACCGGCGAGTCGGCGGCGATCGGCGGCGTCACCGTCGGTGGCAAGACGGGCACCGCCCAGCACGGGCTGAACAACGAGGAACTGCCCTACGCCTGGTTCATCTCCTACGCGATGACGGACGACGGCTCCCCCGTGGCGGTCGCCGTGGTCGTGGAGAACGGCTCGGAGGACCGGGACGAGATCGGCGGCGGCGCGCTGGCCGGACCCATCGCCCAGGACGTCATGGAGGCCGTGCTGGACAGCGAGAGCTGACCGGTCCCGGGCGCCGCGCGCCCGGCCCGCCCGCCCTCGCGTTCACCCGCCGGTTCACCCGGGCCGACGCAACCGAGCCCTGCGAACACACGTCATACACAGGACCGGCGCCAAGCGGCCCGGGCGGGGATCGACGCGATACCGGTTGGATATCGGCCGACCACCCACGACGGGGTGGTCCCCGCCCGGCGGGTACCGTAAGCCAGGGCGCGGACCCCGTGGGTTGCCCAGGGGGTGCGGCCCGGACCAAACGGAGAGGGCTGGAAACATGGAAGAGCCGCGTCGCCTCGGCGGGCGGTACGAACTCGGCCAGGTGCTCGGTCGCGGGGGCATGGCCGAGGTCTACCTCGCGCACGACACGCGCCTCGGCCGCACCGTCGCAGTCAAGACGCTGCGCGTCGACCTGGCCCGCGACCCCACGTTCCAGGCCCGGTTCCGCCGCGAGGCGCAGTCCGCCGCCTCCCTGAACCACCCCGCGATCGTCGCCGTCTACGACACCGGCGAGGACTACGTCGACGGCATCTCCATCCCGTACATCGTGATGGAGTACGTGGACGGCTCCACGCTCCGCGAGCTGCTGCACTCCGGGCGCAAGCTGCTGCCCGAGCGGGCCCTGGAGATGTGCATCGGCATCCTCCAGGCCCTGGAGTACTCGCACCGCAACGGCATCGTGCACCGCGACATCAAGCCGGCCAACGTCATGCTCACCCGCACCGGACAGGTGAAGGTGATGGACTTCGGCATCGCCCGGGCCATGGGCGACTCCGGCATGACCATGACGCAGACGGCCGCGGTCATCGGCACCGCCCAGTACCTCTCACCCGAGCAGGCCAAGGGCGAGACCGTGGACGCCCGGTCCGACCTCTACTCGACCGGCTGTCTGCTCTACGAGCTGCTGACCGTCCGGCCCCCGTTCATCGGCGACTCCCCCGTGGCGGTCGCCTACCAGCACGTCCGCGAGGAGCCGCAGGCGCCGAGCGTCTACGATCCGGAGATCCCCTCGGACGTCGACGCGATCGTGCTGAAGGCCCTGGTCAAGGACCCGGACTACCGGTACCAGAGCGCCGACGAGATGCGCGCCGACATCGAGGCCTACCTCGACGGGCGCCCCGTCGCGGCCGCCGGCATGGGCGCCGTGCCCTACGGCTACGACGACCAGCCGACCACCGCGCTGCGGGCGACCGACCCGCAGACCGCGATGATGCCGCCGGCCACCGACCCGAACGGGTACGACGACGGCTACGACCGGTACAACGGCCGGGCCGACCGGCGCCAGCGCCGGCGCAACACCTCGACGATCCTGCTGGTGCTCGCCGCGATCCTGGTGCTGGTGGGCGCGATCTTCGTCGGCCGCGCGCTGTTCGGCGGCGATCCGCCGGAGGACGGCGTCACGGTGCCGAACATGGTCGGCATGACGCTGGAGGAGGCGGAGGAGGCAGCCACCAACGGCCACTTCCAGGTGCGCGAGGGCGACAGCAAGCCCTGCGAGCAGGAGGAGGGCCTGGTCTGCGAGACCAACCCGGAGGCCAACTCGGAGATAGCGGAGGACTCGGTCGTCGAGCTGATCATGTCCGAGGGACCGGCGCCCGTCGAGGTGCCGGACGTGGTCGGCAAGCCCTTCGACGAGGCCGAGAGTGAGCTGGAGGACCTCGGCCTCGAGGTGGAGCGGAACGAGGAGGAGACCGACTCCGAGGACCCCGAGACCGTCCTGGAGCAGGACCCGGGGGAGGGCGAGGAGCTGGAAGCCGGCGAGACCGTCACCCTCACCGTGGCCGTCGAGGTCGAGGGCGTCGACGTGACCGACGTCGTCGGCTGGCAGTACGAGGACGCCAAGGCCGAGCTGGAGGGCGCCGGGTTCGTGGTCACCCAGGTGACGCAGACCGACGACTCCCGGGCGGAGAACGAGGTCATCGCGCAGAACCCGACCGCGGGCTCCCAGGCGCAGCCGGGCAGCGTGGTCGAGCTGACCGTCGCGGTGCCGTCCCAGACGACCGAGCCGGAGCCGGAGCAGGTGCAGGTGCCGGACCTCGCCAACCAGCCGTACTACGAGGTGGCCGAGCCGACGCTGCGCGACCTGGGTCTCAACCCCGTGCTGCAGTGCAGCCAGACCGACGTGGTCGTGGTGCAGTCCACGGACCCGCCGGCCGGCACGCTCGTCGACGAGGGCAGCACGGTGAACGTCTTCTGCGTCGAGAACGGTGGCGGCGCCACCGGCGACCCCGGCGGCGGTGGCTCCATCTTCGGCCAGGGCGGCCGGCCCACCGACGAGTGATCCACCGCTCCCGCCAGGAGCGCTGACAGCCCTGAGGGCCGCTGCCGTCCGGCAGCGGCCCTCGGTGCGTCCGGCCCGGCTAGCCGGCCTCGCGGGTCGCGTCCGCGTCCATCTCGGCCGCCATCTCCTCCACATCCTCGGGCGGCATCTCGGTCGCCGGGGCCGGCTCCATCAGCCAGTCCGGGCTCGACTGCCGCTCCCACCACTTCCACGCGGCGAAGGCGCCGGCCGCCGCCACGGCGACCAGGCCCGCGCGGCGCATCGACCGGGCGCAGCGCGCCCTGCGCTCCCGGCGCCGGACCACGCTGGCGATCTCGCGGGGCGTGACGCCCGCCCGCAGGGCCGCCATCGCGGCCTCGGAGCGCGCCCTGGCCTTGCGGCTCGCGGGACCGGCGGCAGACTTCGCCTGCTCCAGCCGGGGAAGCAGCCGCTCGTCGTAGCCGACCCGGGCCGCCCTCGCCGCGCGGCGGGCCCGGGGCGCCGCGTAGGCCGTCGCCTGCCGGGCGCCGTTCTTGGCGGCCACGGCATAGGGCGCCGCCTTCTCGACGGCCTGCCGCACGCCCCCTCGCTTCGCTTCGCGGTTCACCACTCCCGCCTCCTTGGCTGAGGTTTTGTACTGCCTTTTCGTCTTGTCCACTCGTGCGCAAATCATGCCGGTTCCGGAGCATCTACACACGTGATACGGGCATCCGACACCGCGGCGTGTCGTGTACCCATGGCAGGATCGTGAACCGTCACTGACGTAGACGGAAGGTAAATCGTGGCCGAGCAGCTCTACGCCACCCTGAAGACCAACCGCGGCGACATCGAGGTCCGCCTCTTCCCGAACCACGCGCCGAAGACCGTGAAGAACTTCGTGGAGCTCGCCGAGGGCTCCCGCGAGTGGGTCAACCCCGAGACCGGAGTGAAGTCCGCCGAGCGGCTCTACGACGGCACCGTCTTCCACCGGGTGATCAGCGGGTTCATGATCCAGGGCGGGGACCCGCTGGGCAACGGCACCGGCGGCCCCGGCTACCAGTTCGAGGACGAGATCCACCCCGACCTCGGCTTCACCAAGCCGTACCTGCTGGCGATGGCGAACGCGGGCCCCGGCCCGAGCGGCACCGGCACCAACGGCTCGCAGTTCTTCATCACCGTCGCGCCGACCAGCTGGCTGACCGGCAAGCACACCATCTTCGGCGAGGTCACCAGCGTCGACGGCCAGAAGGTGGTGGACGCCATTGCCAACGCGCCGACGGACAGCCGCACGGACCGCCCCGTCCAGGAGGTCGTCATCGAGTCGGTCACCATCGAGACCCGTCAGGGCTGACTCCGGGCCGGGTCGCCGACCCGAGCCCGACCCCGCGGGAACCATTCCGGCCCCCTGTCCGTAGCATCAGGGGGCCGGAGTGCGCCCCGAGCGCGCTCGGCACGCGGTACGCGGAGGGACACGATGGCTCAAGCGCACGAGCAGCCGCCGCAGCCGGGGGTCGCGAACTGTTACCGACACCCGGACCGGCAGACCGGCATCACGTGTGCCCGCTGCGCGCGTCCCATCTGCCCCGACTGCATGATCTCCGCGTCGGTCGGCTACCAGTGCCCCGAATGCGTGCACGGCGCCACCGCCACCCGCGCCGGGCGGGCCAGCCAGCCGCGTACCCTCGCCGGCGGCACGATCGCCGGCGACCCCCGGCTGGTCACCAAGATCCTGATCGCGATCAACGCCGTGGTCTTCGTCGGCGGACTGGTCGGCGGCGACCGCTTCCTGGCCGAGCTCGACATGCTGGGCTACGCCTGGGACCCGGAGACCGGCGACTGGGTCGGCGTGGCGTCCGGCGAGTGGTACCGCATGCTGACCGCCGCGTTCCTGCACCAGGAGCTCTGGCACATCGGCTTCAACATGCTGGCCCTGTGGTTCCTCGGACCGCCTCTGGAGGCCACCCTCGGCCGCGCCAGGTATCTCGCGGTGTACCTGATCTCGGCGCTCGCCGGCAGCACCCTGGCCTATCTGCTGGCCGCACAGAACCAGGGCTCGCTCGGCGCCTCGGGCGCCATCTTCGGCCTCTTCGGCGCCACGGCCGTGTTGGTGCGCCGGCTCCGCCAGGACATGCGCCCGATCGCGGTGCTGCTGGCCATCAACCTCGTGCTGACCTTCACCTGGGGCAACATCTCGTGGCAGGGGCACATCGGCGGGCTGGTGGCCGGGACGCTGCTGGCCATCGCCATGGTGCACGCGCCGCGGGAGCGCCGGACGCTGGTCCAGGTCGGCGCCTGCGTCGCGCTGCTGCTGGTCATCGTCGTCGCCTGCGTCATCAGGACCGTCCAGCTGCTGGGCTGAGCCCGCACCGTCCACGCCCAGCCACGGCCCGGCGCACGGCCGTTCGCGGCCACCCGGCACCACTCAGGTCCACCCACGGTCCACCCACGACGGTCCACCCACGACCACCCTCGGCCATCCTCGTGACGCTGACCGCCAGTTATCCACAGCCGGTGCTGGATCTTGTGCAGGGGGTGGACGGACGCCTCGACCGGCCGTTCGAAGTGACGTTTCCGCAGGTCAGGACGAAGCGATCGGTCGTCGCACGGGGGGCCGAGCCGGCCGCGACCGGCGAGTTATCCACACAGTTCTTACGATCTCCTGCCAACCTGTGGATAACTCTGACGCAGCGTGACGCCCGTCACTTCCACTGGGTGGACACGACGAAACCCAGCGCGATGAAGCCGAAGCCCACCACGATGTTCCAGTTCCCGAGGGCGTCCACCGGCAGATCGCCCTGGGTGACGTAGAACACCACGATCCAGGCGAGTCCGATCGCGAACATCGCCAGCATCAACGGGGCCACCCAGCGGCGGCCCGTCCGCATATCGATCTTGGTGGCCTGCCGCTTCTCCGGCGGGGTGAACGTGTCTGCCTTCTTCTTCCGGACCCTGGACTTCGGCACGAGGGGCTCTCCTGTCGATCGCGCTGCCCGACCACACTGTCTGATCAGTGTCTGACCGCTGGCTGATCACCTTCGCAGCGCGTAGCTGGGGGATCGTCCGTTAGCGTAGTGCTTCCCCGGCCGATAAAGGAGCCCCGGGGTGGCCCGGCGGCCAATGCCCTGAAGGACTCGGGTGATTCGGCCGCTCGTCGTACGCTTGGGGCACACGCGGACGCGCGGGACGGAAGGAGGGGCGTGAAGCCATGTACGCCTGGATCTGGCGGCACCTGCCGGGCAACGTCCTGGTCCGAGCGCTGATCTCTGTGGTTCTGGTGCTCGGGGTGATCTACCTGCTCTTCCAGTACGTGTTCCCGTGGGCCGAGCCGATCCTGCCGTTCGGCGACGCGGCCGTCGAAGACTGATCCCACCAGGAGCCGCCGTCCATGTCCAGCGCAGCACCGCCCCAGCCCCGCGCGCGCATCCTCGTCATCGACAACTACGACAGCTTCGTCTACAACCTGGTCCAGTACCTCTACCAGCTCGGTGCCGAATGCGAGGTGCTGCGCAACGACGCGGTCACCCCGCGGCACGTCGCCGACGGCGGCTTCGCCGGTGTGCTGCTCTCACCCGGCCCCGGGGCCCCCGAGCAGGCGGGCGTCTGCATCGACATGGTGCGGCACTGCGCCACCACCCGCACCCCGGTCTTCGGCGTGTGCCTCGGCCTGCAGGCCATGGCGGTGGCGTACGGCGGCGTGGTCGGCCGGGCGCCCGAGCTGCTGCACGGCAAGACCTCAGAGGTGACGCACGCCGGGGCGGGCGTGTTCGCCGGGCTGCCCACGCCGCTCACCGTCACCCGGTACCACTCGCTCGCGGTGGCCGAGGGCACGGTGCCCGACGCGTTCGAGGTCACCGCCCGGACCACCGGCCGGGGCGTGGTCATGGGCCTGCGGCACCGGGAGCTGCCCATCGAGGGGGTGCAGTTCCACCCCGAGTCCGTGCTCACCCAGGGCGGCCACCGGATGCTGGCCAACTGGCTCGCCGGCTGCGGTGACGCCGGCGCCGTCCAGCGCTCCCACGGGCTGGCCCCGGTGGTGGGACGGACCGGCCAGCAGGAGCCCGCGGCGTGACCACGTCGCGCCCGGACGACGGGGCGGGATGGGGGTCCGAGGAGGCCGCCTATCCCGAGCCGGGTGCGTACGAGGCCGCGATCCACTCACTCAACGATCCGCTCAACGATCCCCTGCCCGGCGGCGGGCAGCCGTCGGCCGGATACCCCGACGCCGGGGGCTACGGGTACGACGCCGGCGCGGAGTACGCCACCGAGTACGCCGCCGGGTACGGGGCCGACCACGGCGGCTACCACAACGACGGTGTCGGCGACCAGGCCGGGCTCGGCGGCGCCGCCGGGTACGAGGCGTCCGCCGGATATCCGGCCGACGCCGGCGCGGGCTGGCACCCCGACCCCGGCGCGGACCCTCTCCCCGGCCCTGAGAGCCTGGGAGGCGCCCCCGTCACCGGCGCGTCGGCCGAGTACGGAGCGGCCGTCGGGTACCCGACGG
The DNA here is from genome assembly GCF_039871525.1 of Streptomyces sp. B6B3. NCBI lineage: Bacteria > Bacillati > Actinomycetota > Actinomycetes > Kitasatosporales > Streptomycetaceae > Streptomyces > Streptomyces sp. B6B3. Next base: position 279,143 of record NZ_JBDPLU010000005.1, read on the forward strand.
AGCCGGGCGATCCGGAGACCGTCGGGCTGCGCCGCCCGACCCACCTGGCCCGCGGCCGGCCCACGCCCGGCACGTCGGGGGACGACGCCGACCCCGGCACGGACGCCGAGGCTCCGGTCCGGCCGCCCGACGGCGGTCGCGCCGCCCGCCGCAGGGCCGCGAAGCACGGCGGCGCCCCGGCGGAGACCGCCGCGGCACCGCCGGGGCACCCCGAGGGCGGCCGCGCCGCCCGCCGCAGGGCCGCCCGTACCGGCCCGCCACCCCGGGTTCCCGAACCGCCGCCCGACGCCGGCCGCGCCGCCCGCCGCAAGGCCGCCAAGGCCGCGGCCAAGGCGGCCAAGCAGACCGGCACCGCGATCAGCAACGTGATAGGCGAGCTGTTCATCACCACCGGCGTGCTGATGATGCTCTTCGTCGTCTACCAGCTCTGGTGGACCAACATCGAGGCGAAGGCGCACGCGAACCGGGAGCGCGCGGAGCTCCAGGAGTCCTGGGACAACCCGGACGCCAGCGCGGAGGAGCAGGCGCGGGACCCGGGCGAGTTCTCCCCGGGAGAGGGCTTCGCGGTGCTCTACATCCCCTCGCTCGACGTGGTGGTGCCGATCGCCGAGACCACGGACGAGAGCGAGGTCCTGGACAACGGGATGGTCGGGCACTACTCGGAGGAGGACGGCCTGCCCACCGCCATGCCCTGGGACGAGGAGGGCAACGTCGGCCTCGCCGGGCACCGGAACACGCACGGCGAGCCGTTCCGCTACATCAACCGGCTGGAGCCGGGCGACGCGATCGTCATCGAGACCGAGGACGCGTTCTACACCTACGAGGTGGCCAGCCGGCTCGACTCCACCTCGCCGTCCAACACGGACGTGCTCGACCCCGTCCCGACGCAGGGGGGTTTCGACGAGCCCGGGCGGTATGTCACCCTCACCACCTGCACGCCGGAATTCACCTCCACGTACCGTCTTATCGTCTGGGGACAGATGGTCGACGAACGTCCGCGCGCGGAAGGCAAGCCCGATGCCCTCATCAGCTGATCCGGAGCGGAGGACACCGGCGGTGCCGGAACAGACGCGTAAGCCCGACGACGGCCACGAGACGGTGGACGACGCCGCCGACGCCAACGCCGCCGACGCCGCCACCCACGACGCCGACGACGACGTGACGACGGACGAGGCGACGGACGAGGCGACCGACCGGGACGGTGACGCCGCGGGCGCCGACGAGCGGACGGCACCTCCGGCGGTGAGCCGCACCCGGCGCCGGGTGGCGGCCGTCATCGGGGTGGTCGGCGAGCTGCTGATCACCGGCGGCGTGGTCCTCGCCCTGTTCGTCGTCTACTCCCTCTGGTGGACGAACGTCGTCGCCAACCAGGAGGCCAAACGGGACAGCAACGCCCTGCACGAGCAGTGGGAGAGCACCCCGGACGACGGCGACGACACCACCGAGCCGCGGACCTACGACCCGGCCGACGGCATCGGCTTCCTGCACGTGCCGGCCATGACGGACGACGTCATCCTGGTCAAGGAGGGCGTCGACACCGGCATCCTGAACGGCGGCGTCGCCGGGTACTACGACGAGCCGGTCGAGTCCGCCATGCCCTGGCAGCAGGAGGGCAACTTCTCGCTCGCCGCCCACCGGGACGGCCACGGCGCGAAGTTCCACAACATCCACGAGATCGAGGAGGGCGACGCGATCGTCTTCGAGACGCGGAACAGCTGGTACGTCTACCGCGCCTTCGCCATCCTCCCGGAGACCTCGAAGTACAACACCGGCGTGCTCGCCCCGATCCCCGAGGAGTCGGGGCGCGACGAGCCGGGCAGCTACATCACCCTCACCACCTGCACCCCCATCCTCACCTCGGAGCACCGGTACGTGGTGTGGGGCGAGCTGGAACGCGTCGACGCGGTGGACGCGCAGCGCACCCTGCCGCCCGAGCTCCAGCCCTGACCCCGAACAGCCGCCGTCATCCGCCGGGCAGCCGGCGCGGGCCGCGCGCGGCGGGCGCGGCGGGCGCGGCGGGCGCGGTGAGGGACCGGGCGGCGGCGCCGGCGGACCGGGCGATGCTGATGCCGCCGCGGTCCCGAGCGTAGGGGTAGGTGCCGAACCACAGGGCGCCCTCGCGGTCCTGGGCGATGGTCCGCACCAGGTTCTCCACCAACCCGTCCTCCCGGGTGAACGACGTCCAGGTGGCGCCGTCGAAGCGGCTGACCCCGCCCTCGGTCCCGAACCAGAGCGCGCCCCGGTCGTCGACGGTGACGGCGTAGACCCGGTCGTCGACCAGCCCGTCGCGGCGGGTGACGCGCCGCCAGCGCGCGCCGTCGAAGACCGAGACGCCCTCGGTGGTGCCGAACCACAGGTGCCCGTCCCGATCCTCGGCCATCGCGTAGACGCAGTCGCCGGCCAGCCCGTCGGCCCGGTTGAAGGCCCGCCAGCGCCGGCCGTCGAAGCGGCCGACCCCGGCGCCGTGGCCCCGGTCGTAGGTGCCGACCCAGAGGTGGCCGCGGGAGTCCTGGAGGATCCGGAGTATCTCCAGGCCCGGGAGTCCGTCGCCGCTGCCGAACGCCTGCCACCGGCCGGCGCCGGAGGCGTCCCTGGGGCGCAGCAGGTGCAGTCCGCCGCCCGTCCTGCTGGCCCGCCAGGCGCCGGCCCAGAGCCGGCCCGCGTCGTCGAAGCAGATGGTCAGCAGGCTGCTGCCGGTCAGCCCCGCGTCCACGAACCGCTCGCCCTCCAGCCGGCACAGTCCGGCGCTGGTGGCCGCCCAGATCCCGCCGTACGGGTCCTCGCGGACGCAGGTCACGGCGGCGCTGGCCAGCCCGTCCGCCTGGGTGTAGACGCGCCAGCCGCCGTCGTCGCGGCGGGCCAGGCCGCCGCCCCAGGTGCCCACCCAGACGGCGCCCGTGGAGTCGGCGAAGAGGTCGTAGATCCAGTCGTGCGGCAGCCCGTCCCGGGTGGTCAGCGACTCCCACACCGGGGCGTCCGTCGGACTCCCCGCTCCGGGCCGCGGCGGCCCGTGGTCGGCCGGCTCGTGCTCCGGGTCCCGCAGGAAGCGACGCATCTGCTCCCGCACCTCGTTTCGCGACGCCGACCGGGCCCGGCCCGGCCGCAGCGACTTGTCCGCCATCGTCGTCACCCTCCGCCCACCTCTGCCCCAGGATCGGCCGGGACTCTAACCACGACCGGCCGGGACCGGTACCGCGAGTCGGTGGGGTGGGCGGCCGCGTCAGTCCAGCAGGTCCAGGTCGGGGGGGACCAGGGTGGTCGACGCGACCAGGCCGGTGAGCAGGTTGTGCAGCAGGTTGTTGTCGCAGGGGTCGTGTTCCCCGAGCATCACCTTGTACGGGAAGCGTCCGCTCTCGTGCAGGCGCTTGCGGACCGTCGCCACCCGGCCCTCGATCCGGCGTTCGCTCCAGATCTCGCCGGGACGCAGCACCGCGAGCAGCCGGGACGCCTGGGAGTACGGCCAGGGCCGCGGATCCGCGGTGTAGCGCAGGTAGTCCTGACCGAGCGTCACCAGGAGCAGCCGCTCGTCGTCGCTGAGCGGCCACCGCTCGGGCGGCAGCGTGGGGGAGCCGGGCGGCGGGGCCGTGCGGCGGGTCTCGTGTCCGGTCACGAACAGCTCGACGAGATGCTCGCGGTAGCCGGTGCCCTGCACGAACACCGGGGTGTAGCCGGAGGCGAGCGGGATGGGCTCGGTGCTGGCGTGCATCCGCTGCCCGCCGGGCAGCCGGACGAGCTGCTGGCCGGTGTTGCGCAGCCACCAGTTTCCGCCCCGGAACGTCAGTTCGCCGTGCCGGCGGCTGACCCGCGCGTCGTCCACGCCCACCGCCAGATGGACCTCGGTGTCGAACTCCGGCGCGTTCCGCCCGAACCTGATGATCCGCTCGGGGCGCGGCGGGACCCGGAGGTTGCCCATGGTGGAGCGGGCGAGGAGCGTGCCCGGCGCCCCCGGCGCGCGGTCGGGCGACAGGCGGGCGAGGCTGCCGAGGCCGTTCACCATGATCCGTCTCCGTTCCTGAGAACACCCGGGCTGTTCCCCGGACCCTCAGCATGCCCGCCGGGCCCGGGGACCCCTCCCCGCAGGCGGCCGCGGTCGACGAGGGTGGTCAGGTAGCCGCGCAGGCGCAGCACCTGTTCGGACTCCGCGTCGATCGCCCGGCCGATCTCCCGGGACCGCTCCTCGATCCGGCGCCTGACCCCGCCGTCGTCCGCCAGTTCCGCGGGGCTGCACTCCGCGCGGAGCAGGCCCAGCCGGTGGCGCAGCCGCCCGGCCGCCGCCCGGTACTCGGCCAGCCGGTCGGCCGCCTCGGCGCGGCCGAGCTCGCCGCGGTGCCGGATCACGAACGACTCCATCAGCACGTAGTCCCGGACCCGGTAGGCGGCGTGCGCCGCGTCGAACGCCTCGAAGGGCGCGTCGGAGGTGTCGGCGTGCACGCCGGGCAGCACGATGCGCCGGAACTCCCGCAGTATCCGCCGGCGGGTGGACTCGTCCAGGCCCGCGTCGTCCGCGGGACGGCCGAACGTCGCCGCGCCCGGCGCCGGTGCGGCGTCCGGATCGGCGTCCGGATCGGCGTCCGCGCCGGCGTCCGGGCCGGGTGGCGGGACGAGCGCCCGCCGGGCGTCGGCGGCGACCTCCGCGGCGTCCCGGTACGCCCCCCGCGCGATGCCGGCCCTGATCCGGTCGCATTCGGCCGCCAGCCGCCGCCGCTCCTCGACCACCTCCCGCAGCTGGTAGCCGGCGTGCAGCACCCGGACGCGGAACAACTCCTCGAACGCGCGTTGCCGCAGCGCCAGCGCCACGTAGTCGCCGAGCATCCGCACCACCCGCCCGCGCACCTCGTTCGCTCCCCCGGCGGCATCCCGGCCGGCCCCACCCATCCCACTCATGCGCGGGACCGTAGCCGAGCGCTCCGGGACTGGTCCCACCCCCGCTCAGCCCGGCTCCTCGCCGTCCAGCAGCACCAGATGCGTCGGCACCAGGGTGGTCGACTCGACGAGGCCGGTGATGAGGTTGTGCAGCAGGTTGTTGTCGCAGGGATCCCCCGGATCCTCCCGCCTGAGCTTGTACGGAAAGCGTCCGCTGTCGCCCAGGCGCTCGCGCACGTCGGTGGCGACCTTCGCCACCCGGCGCTTGTTCGGCGCCTGCTTCCCGTACAGGTCCCGGAGCAGCTCGGACGCCTCGCGGTAGCTCCACGGGCGGGGATCCGGCTGGTTGCGGAGGTAGTCCTGGCCCAGCGTCACCAGGACGAGCCGCTGCTCCTCGTCGAGCGGCCACCGCTCGGGGCGCACGGTGGGCGTGCCGGGAGCGGGCGTGCTGATCCGCCCCCGGTGGCCGGCCACGTACAGCTCCACCAGATGCTCGCGGTAGCCGGTGCCCTTGACGAAAAGCGGCGTGTAGCCGACCCCGACGTCGACCGGCTCGCTGGTGCCGAAGACCAGCCGGCCGCGCGGCAGCCGGACCACCTGCTGACCGATGTTCCGCAGCGACCAGTGGCCGCGCGCGAACGTCAGCTCGCCGTGCCGGCGGCTCACCGCCTCGTCGTCGAACCCGACCGCCAGGTCGACCTCGGGGTCCTCCTCGGGCCGGTTGCGGCCGAAGCGGACGGTGTGTCCCGGCCGGGGTTCGACGACCCGTACCGTGCCGGCGATCGAACGGGCGTAGAGCGTGCCCGGATGGCGGGCCGCGGCGTCGTCGAGCCAGGCGAGGCTGCTGGGGGGTTCCCTCATGTCCATGTCCGGTTTCTCCGATCCCGCGAGGGGGTGCGTGTGGTCCTGGGCGGTGCCCGGGGCCGTTGCAGGATGCCGCCGCCGGGCGGGAGCCCTCCCAGCTACGCCGTCGGCAGCGCGGCGGCGGCCGAGGCCGCGAGGTCGGTGGCGTCGGCGCAGAGGTCGTCCATCGGTTCTGACCCGCCGACCGCGATCTGCAGCACCTCGGCCAGTTCGCCGCCGTCCTCGTTGTCGATCTCGCGGTGCTCCAGGGTGACCAGGCAGGTGTCCGGGCCGTACCCCTCGACCGCCAGCGCGGCGTCGTGTCCCGAGAGGCGGATCAGCTCGCCGTCCTCCGCGGTCACCGGGAGCTCGCGGTTGAAGTCGACCTCGGCCCATCCGTCGTTCGGGGCCGGCCAGCTGCACGACCACCCTCCGAAGTTGTCGTCGGCCTCGGCGGCGACGAGGTCCGCGGCGGCGAGCGTCTCCTGGTCGACCACGGTGCAGGCGTCCTGCCAGACGAGCGACTCGTCCGGCGGCTCGGGGGAGCGGCGCCGCAGCGGCCCGTCGGCCGTTTCGAGCACCTCGGCGGCGCTCCTGGCGGCCGCGTCCGCCATCGCGCACAGGGCGGCCTCGCCGTCCGCGCCCTCGGCGACGATCTCGACGCTCACGTCGTCGCCCCCCGGAGGCACCACGACGCGTTGGCACTCGTCCTCCTCGGACTCCGTCCCCAGCACGGTGACGTCCCCGACCGTGGCGACGACCTCCATCGTCTCCGCCTCCGGCCCGTCGGCGAGGATCACCTGGACGTCGACCTCGGCGTCCTCGCCCGGGTTCACGAGCACGTCGCACCGCGCGAAATAGCCGTAGTCCCGGTCGAGACGGGTGTCGCCGAAGCGGCTGAGGACCTCCTCGTCCGTCAGCACGCAGGGATCGACGGTGCGTTCGTCGCCGATGAAGGGCGAGGGCGAGAGGTACGGGGAGGGGTCGGCGTCGTCGCGGGACCAGTCCCACGCCCAGGTCGCGCCGAGCCCGGACAGCACGACCACCGCCGCACCGCCGGCCACCACGACCCGCCGGCGGCGCCTCGGCCGCGGCCGGGGCCCGGCGTTTCCCGGTGAGGGCACGGTCCGCCTCCCCGGCGTCGGCGGCGCGGACCGCTCCGGCCCGTACGGAGGATCCCGCAGCACCTCGGGAGGAGCCTGTCCGGTCTCGGCGACGGTGGCCAGCCACGATCTGGTCTCCGCGGCGGTCGGCCGGTCGCCGGCCCGTTCCTGGAGCAACGCCGCGACCACCTCGCGCAGCGGCCCCAGTCGATCACCCTGGTGCGGCGACACGGTCTCGTGCTCCTCACACATCGCGCAGGGCGGCCTGCCCGTGACCAGCTCCTGGAGCGTCGCGCCCAGGCAGTAGACGTCCGAACGCGGCGCGGGGACGCCACCAGAGGCCAGCTCGGCGGGGGCGTAGCACGGGGTGAAGGTGGTCTGGCCGTTGCGGCTGACGGTCTGGTCGAGCCGCATCCGGTACGCGGCGCTGAAGTCGAACAGCTTGGCGTGACCGTTCTCGGCCACGCCGATGTTGGCGGGCTTGACGTCGCAGTGCACCAGGTGTTCGGCGTGGAGGGCCTCGAGGGCCGCCGCGATCTGTGCGCCGTAGCGGGCGGCGAGCCGTGGCTCCATCCCCGATCGCCCGTCCAGGCTGCCATCGGGGAGGAACTCCATGACGAGCCACCAACCCCGCCCGTCGGCCAGGGCCATCGGCACCGGATCGTGCAGGTAATCGACGACGTGCGGATGGTCCCGGAACTTCTCCATCGCCCGCGCCTCGCCGGGTAATCGCTCGATGCCGGCGCCGTCGCCCTCGATCCGGCAGGGCTTCAGGGCGACCTCCAGGTCCGACGACTCGTCGAGGGCCAGCCAGACCTCGCCGCTCCGGCCCTTCCCGATCACCCGCAGCAGCGTGTAGCGATCGGCGATCCTGTGCCCTGGTAGCACTGTTCCCCCACCCCGGTCCGACGTTCGCGCCGCTTCCTCGCGGCGTGTCCCGAACATAGTGGGGTGGGGGGTCAGGCACCCGGTGTTTGTGCCGTCAACAGCCGCTACCGAGGGGTACTTCACCGTACTCGCACAGGGCGTCGCGGTTGGTGAAGATCAGGAGCCGTCGGTCCCCGCCGGGGTGACCTCGATGTTGGTCAGGCCGCTGCCGGCGTCGGTGACCGTGTTGTCGTCGTAGACGACGTTCGGGTCGGCGTCGCAGTCGGCGTGGTCGGGGAGGTGGATGGCGTATCCCTCCGCGCCGCCGAGGTCGGAGTCGTTGCCGCGGAAGGAGTTGCCGCAGCCGTAGCCGTCGACCACGGAGTGCACCTGGTGGCCGTCGAGGAGTTCGCCGTCGCCGTCGAAGGTGCCGATGTTGCCCTCGACGAGGTAGCCGTTGCCCTTCATGTCCAGCCAGGAGTCGGCGTAGTTCTCGCCGGTGATGCCGTGCCCGTCGAAGGTGTTGCCGCGCACCACGCCGCCCTCGGTGCCCTCCTTGACGTCCACGGCCTCGGCCGTGACGTCGGGCCCGACGGTGTTGTTCAGCGCCTGGTTGCGGTCGCTGCGGTCCGGGCCCTCGCCGCCGTCCTCGCCGTACTGGGGCCAGTTGCTCACGGCGGAGCCGAAGTAGATGCCCTCGCCGTACTGCGGCTGTTCCAGGCCGGTGTCGTGGATCGTCGAGTTCCGTATGACGTTGTCCGAGCTGGAGGCGCGGAAGTGCACCGCCTCGGCGCCGGTCTCGGAGATCTCGACGCCGTCGATGAGCACGTGGTTCGTGTCGTCCAGGACGATGCCCTTGGCCGAGTCGGTGACCGCGAAGCCGGAGAGCTCCCAGTGGGCGGCGTGGTTGAGGTGCAGGCCGTAGCCGCAGTAGTTGACGCTGTCGCCGGGTTCGTCGGTCGGGTCGCAGCCGCCGTCGGCGTTGGAGAGCACCGCGTCGCGAGGGCCGGTCAGCGTGATGGGCTGTTCGGCGGTGCCCTGGGCGGTGGCGAAGAAGGTGCCATCGTAGGCGCCGGGTGCCAGCCGGATGGTGTCGCCCGGCTGGGCGTCGGCCAGCGCGTCGGTCAGCTCCTCGGCGGTGCCGACCTCGACCACCCGGGTCGGCCCGGCGCCGGTGTCGTCGGTGGCGGCGGCGCCGGCCGCGGCGAGCGTGCCCGTCAGCCCGACGGCCAGGGCGAGCGCGGCCACCCCCGTGGGCCGCGCGCGCCGATTCCTTCGTGGGTGTGTCACCTGGTGTTCCTCTCCTCGTGTCCGCTGCCGTGTCCGCTGCCGTGTCGCCGGGCGGTGGGGCCGCGGCTCACGGTTCGCCGCCCGGCTCGGGGCCCTCGTAGCCCGGCAGTGACGACTCGTCGATGCCGACCTCGTAGCCGATGCCGGGGTCGTACTCGTTCTCGCCGACGTGCGCCCCCGTCGAGCCGATGGCCAGGCCGATGGCGTGGTGGGTGGGCGCGGCGAAGGTGTTGCCGGTGATCGTGACGTTCTGCACGTCCTCGAACATCAGCGCCTGGGAGGCGTCCAGCGTCTCGAACCAGTTGTCGCGGATGACGAAGTCCGAAGTGGTGCCCTCGCCGTCGCCCTCCCCGTCGTTCGGCCCCTCGGCCATCAGCCCCATGTTGTCCACGCCCTCGCAGCGGTTGCCCTCGATCAGCACGTTCCGGCTGGGCGGCGAGTCGTCGGAGTAGGTCTGCATGCAGTCGGCGTGCCGTCCTTCGGTGTTCTCGGTGTCGGTGACGACGTTGTCCAGGATCCGCAGCTCGTCGCCGAAGAACCGGATGCCGTCGCCGTCGCCGCCCTCCGGGCTGGTCACGGTGACGCCCCGCAGGGTGATGCCGTCGCCCTCCATCACCACGCCGGGCGCCTCGGGCCGCTCCGCCCGGTAGCCCTCGACGACGACGTGGTCCGCCTCGATGGTGATGCCGTCCACGGCCGCGCCGTCGCCCGCGTAGGTGATGGGCCGCTCGGCGGTGCCGCCGTGGGTGATGACGAGCCGCTCGTCCGCGAGGTCGGCGGTGAAGCAGACCACGTCGCCCGGCTCGGCCCGCTCGGCGTCGTCCGGCGTCGGCACCCGCAGCGTGCACTCCGCGGCCCCCGTCGCGTCGGCGGCGGGGGTGGCGGCGTGGCTGGCGGCGGCGGGGCCCGCGGCTCCCGCGCAGGCGACGACGCCGAGCAGCGCCGCCGCACCGATGGCGATCCTCTCCGTACTGGTCATGCGACGCACCGTAGCGCCGGTCTCCGGGAGGGGTCCCAGCTCAGGCGTCGCCGTAGCTCAGCCCGTAGCCGTACGGGTAGAGCGGCTCGGCCGAGTCGCAGGCGACGTCGGGGTGTTGGGCGCGCACCGCGGTCATCGACGCGGGGAGTTCGAACGGCAGCGCGCCGGCGGGGGCCGCGTCGCCGGTGAGCACGTCGAGCAACGCCTCGTCGGTGAGGCCGAAATGGGCCACCAGCGCGTCGGCCCGCTCCCGCACGCCGGTCAGGATCGCCGGGCGGTCCAGCTCGATCGCCACGACCGTGGGCACCGCGGCCGCCGCGGCGACCACCGCCTTCAGGTCGGCGTTGTCCGGCTTGAAGTCCAGGTCGGTGCCGTGGTCGCCGGAGGACGGCGCGCCGATGCGGAGGATCGCCAGGTCGGCGCGGTCCAGCTCGTCGGTGACGGTCATGCCGCGGTCGGCCAGCGCCTCCGCGGCGACGCCGCGCGCGAAGACGGTGCGGGCGCCGCTCGCCAGCGGCAGCAGCGACCCCCGGTTCTCCAACAGCACGACCGAGCGTTGCTGGGCGCGCCGGGACGCCGCGAGGAACTCGGCGTTGCCGACGATCCGGGTGGCGGCCGCCACGTCGCGGTAGGGGTTCTCGAAGAGCCCCTGCTGGAACTTCTGCAGCAGGATCCGGTACACCGACTCGTCGATCCTGGTCTCGTCGACCGCGCCGTCCCGGACCGCGCCGGCGATGTGGTGGGCGTGCGTGGTGCCGCCGAACTGGTCGACCCCGGCCCGGATCGCCTTGACGAAACGCTGCCGCTCGGTAAGGTCCTCGACCCCCCACGGCTTGCCGCCGGTCGAGTCGTTCTCCGTCGCCGCCGGATCGCGGGTCACCTGCCAGTCGGTCAGGATGACGCCGTCGAAGCCCAGTTCCCCGCGCAGCAGTTCGGTCAGCAGCTGCCGGTTGAACGCGGCGCCGACCTGCTCCAGCGGCCGGCCGGCGAGCGTGAGGTCGCGCAGGATCGAGTAGGTGGGCATGACCGAGCCGGCGCCGGCGGCCACCGCCCGGCGGAACGGGCGCAGGTGGGTGGCGAACTCGTCGCCCGGGAACACCGCGTACCTGCCGTACGCGTAGTGGCTGTCGTAGCCGTTCAGCGCGGCGCCGTAGCCGGCGAAGTGCTTGACGACGCCGACCACGCTGTCCGGGCCGAGGCCCCGCTCACCGTGCTGGAACCCGGCGAGGTAGGCGGCGGTCAGCTCGGCGACGGGGGTGACCCGCTCGCCGAACGTGCCGTCCACCCGGCTCCAGCGCGGCTCCGTGGCCAGGTCGGCCTGCGGCGACAGCGCGACGAACAGGCCGACCGCCTGGTACTCCCGGCGGCACGTGTCGGCGAACTCCCGGACCAGGGCGGCGTCGCCGATCGCGGCGAAGCCCAGGGTGCCGGGCCAGCGGGTGAACGCGCCCGCGCCGACGCTCTGCCCGGCGGTCGCGGAGAACCGGTTCCGCGGGTCGCTGCTGAAGCTGACCGGGATGCCGAGCCGGGTGCCCTCGGCGATCTCCTGGGCGGCGTTGTGCTCGGTGGCCAGCACGGCGGCGTCGGCGGCGAGTCGGGACAGTAACGAGGTGACGTGCAGGTCGGCGATGCCGGGGCGGAGCGCCACCTCGTACGGCGGCGCGCCCTCGGGTACGTCGTCGAAGTGGTAGCCGGTCTCGGAGTTGGCGGCCACCGGATGCACCATCGTGCCGACCTTCTCGGCCAGCGTCATCCGCGCCACCAGGTCCCTGGCCCGGTCCGCGGCGGGCAGCCGCCAGTCCGCGTAGGGCCGGAGCACCCCGTCCTTGGCCAGGTCCTTGAACGTCAGCCCGTCCACCTCCAGGAGGCGCACGCCCCGCGCGCCGAGCACCGGCTGGGCCGGCGCGCCCCCGGCGCGGGGTGTGGCGCCGGCGGGTGTGGCGAGCGCCGCGGCGCCGGCCGCCGCGCCCGCGGCGCGCAGCGCGGTCCTGCGGGTCATGCCCGTGCGTTGTTCCATCGTCGGCTCCCGGATCCGGGCCCGGCCGGTGACCTCCCTCGGTACCCCCTCCGCCCAGGACCTGACGGCCTGGGAGGTGCCCCCACCCGGGATCACGGCCATGGCGTCCCTGCGGTCTGGCCGCGTAACGCTAGGGGCGCCCGCCGACCCGGTCAAGACCGGGTCGGCGGCGCGTCTCCTCATGTGAAGACCGTGTGCTGGGCCGGGTGGAGGGCCGCGTGGCGGGCCCGGTCGGGGCCGGTCAGCCGGTCCGGCTGGCCGAGGAGCGGCCGGGACCACGAGTTGGGCGCCGTCGGAGAACGTCACCGTCTGTTCGGCGTCGCCGTGGTTGTGCGCGGCGTACGTCACCGTCCCGCCGTCACCGCTCGTCGAGAAGGCCGCGGCGGTCGGGCTGTCGGCGGTGATCGGCGTGTCCGGGGCGCCGGTCGTGGCGAGCGTGTGAATCCAGTGATGGACGTGCGCCCGCGACTCACCCGCCTCCGGCGCGTACGCCCCGCCGTCCGCGTCGTAGGCCGCCCGGGCCGCCGTTCTCCCGCTCCATCTCGGCCAGATTGCGGTCGATCACGGCCGGATCGGCGGCCAGGTGCAGCGAGGCCGCCGGTCACCGGCAGCACGTTGATGCCGTGGATCTCCTCCGGATTGGCGGTTCACCAGGTGCTGGAGGCGCCGCCGTTGCTCCACACCATGCCGAGCGTGTCGTGCTGGAAGCCCTCGGGGAACACCTCCTGTCGGCGTCGAACCAGTACTGCCTGATCGACTCCGACTCGGTGGTCGGCAGGTAGACGCCGAGATCGCGCAGCTCGGTGTCGCCGGTGGCCGAACCCCACGGCACCAGGGCGGCGCTGAGGTTGATCGACTCGGAGGAAGGCTCCTGGTTGTTGCCGGCGGCGAAGCCCTGGTGCCCGGACGCCCAGCTGTGTCCGGCGTAGACGTCGAAGCCGCGGAGGAGGGGGTAACGGTCGTCGTCGCGGACCGGGTTTGCCGCGTCCCTGACCAACTCCTCGACCATGCCGCCCGTGCTGGGCGACCACGGCGACCACGGCGGCGGCCATCACGTGGTAGGAGTAGTGGAAGTGATGGCCGTTCAGCTCGGTGTCGCTGCCGTAGGAGGCGGGGTGGCCGGTGAGCGCGGACCACTCCGCGTCATAGGAGAACTCGACCGGGCCGGCCCACCGTGAACCACTCCTCCGGCCGCGCCCTGATCGCCGCCAGCAGCGTCTCCTGGGCCTCGGTCGCGCCCACCTGCTCGGCGATCGGCACCAGTTGGGCGAGCCGGTCGAACGCCTTGCCGGTCCAGTAGGTGTCGGTGGCGCCGTCGAACGGATCGGCGGCGTCAGCCTCCTCGTTGACGAACGCGGTGAGCCGCGCCCGGTCCAGACCCTCGACCTCGGACAGCGCGGCGGTGGTGAGCCGCGCGGCGCCACCGGTGGCCTCGGCGCAGACGTACGGGCCGCCGTGGCCGATGGTGGCGCGGAACGTCTGGTCGGGGTCCGCCCAGTAGGGCGTGACGGTCCAGTCGGACCAGTCGTCGACCGCGGTGTCGGGGGAGTCGAGCCCGGCGACGCCGAGGGTGAGGGCTGGGTGTTGGCGTACTCGTACTGCTGTCCCTCGCCGACGACGGTCGGCTCCGTGGGGTAGCCGACCTCCAGGCCGCCGGCGACGGCCCGGTAGCTCAGCGGGTGGCCGTACATCGGTTGGGGGTAGGGGTTGTCGGCGTGGCGCTTGAAGGCCAGGGACGACCACCGGTCGTTGGTGGGCACCGGGCGGTCGAAGCCTGTTGCAGGCTGCGGAAAGGTGAATCCTGTGTCAACGCTTTCCCCGAGTACTGGAACGGGCGCCGGTTCCGGGTATCAGAAAGCCCCCACAGCCCCAGGGACGACTTCCGGACGGCTTGCCGGACGACCCGGGCATCCCACCCGCCGGGCGCACCGCTCTCCAACGCAAACGGCCCCGGTGCCGGGCCCGTCGATCGGGGGGCGGCTCGGGGCGGGAGGAGGTCCGCGTCACCACCGCGGGCCGTCCGGCCCGCGATGCGCGCGGTGGAGCCTAGGAGAGTCGAACTCCTGACATCTGCCATGCAAAGACAGCGCTCTACCAACTGAGCTAAGGCCCCGCGGCCCGTTTCGGACCGACGCCCAGGGTACCCAATATTCCGGCTGGATTCCGACCGGGTATCGCCCCGGGCGGCGCTCCGTCCGTAGGATGACGCGCAACTTCGCTCAGGTGAAGCGACCGGGGAGAACAGGGGAGAGACCATGGACGTAAGCCACCAGGAGGCCACCGAGAAGGCCAGGGAACAGCAGACGACCTGGTACGGCGAACCCCTGGGGACGCTCTTCCGACGACTGATCGCCGACCTCGGCCTCAACCAGGCCCGGCTGGCCGTCGTCCTGGGGCTGTCCGCGCCGATGCTGTCCCAGCTGATGAGCGGGCAGCGCGCGAAGATCGGCAACCCGGCCGTGGTGCAACGCGTCCGCTCGCTCCAGGACCTGGCCGCTGAGGTGCGCGCCGGGCGGGTGAGCGCGGCCGAGGCCACCGCCGCCATGGAGGAGATCCGCCGCACCGCCGGCGGCAACGTCCTCAACCCGAACTCGGCCGCCACCCGGTCCAGCACCCTCGGCGTCCCGGCGAACCCCAGCAAGCGCATCGTCCGGGAGATCCAGGCACTGCTCAGGGCGGTCTCCGACGCCACCGAGATCCAGGCCGCCGCCCGCCTGCTGGCCGACAGCCACCCCGAGCTCGCCGAGTTCCTCCGCGTCTACGGCGTGGCCAGGACCCGCGAGGCCATCGAGCACTACGAGAGCCACCAGGGCTGACCGCCCCGCTGGCCCACCCGCAGGCCCCGCACCGCGCGCTGCGGCCGGGGCCCGGGGCCACGCACGCCCGAGACGTGCGGAAGTGTGGGGGATTTCAGGGTCAGGAACCCGTGGAGCCGGAGCCGGTCGGCACGGAGTCGGTCGCCTCCGTCCACAGGTCCTGCTCGGCCTTGTCCGCCTGGATCTGGCGGTAGACAAGGAGACCGCCGATGGCGGCCAGGGCGACCAGGAGGAGCTTCTTCACCGCGCTACCTCGTCCTTCTTCAACGTGATCGAAACATCTGGCGCCCGATGATACCCAAACGTGTCCTTCCCCATGCGGCCGGAGTCCGCATCTCCCCCACCACACGAAAACCCCCGGCCGATCTCGGCCGAGGGGTCGTCACACATGCTCACGGGTGGGGCTAACAGGACTTGAACCTGTGGCCTCATCCTTATCAGGTCGATCCATCCGCACCGCTTCCCCGGAGTGACGACGCAATTCCGAGGGGTGCCCCGAACGCCGATTCCCGGCACGTCCGGCCGCGTGCTCCACTGTCCACAGATGTTGGTGTCACCTGTGGACATCAGGTGATGTCAGTGCGGCTCGACCGCCGCCAGTGCTTCCGCCACGGGTAGCAGCGACTCGTAGACCGCGACGGCGCCCGCACCTTCCGAGGCTTGTTCGCGTACCCGATGGTGGGCACCCCGGCGGCGTGACCGGCTTCGACGTCGCGCACCGCGTCCCCGAGGAACACGTACTCCGACGCCGGGCTCGTGCCCATGGCATCGAGCAGCAGCCGCGGACTCGGCTTCATGGACGCCGGTTCCCCGGGAACCCGCCCGACCACGCCCCGCACCCGCGACGTGAGCGCATGCTTGTCGAGGTAGCCCTGTATGGCCTGCGCCGCGTTGTTGCTGACCACGATCACCGCCCGGCCCGTCGAAGTCCGCCAGCAGGTGACGCACCCCACGCAGGACGCCGGCCGGGCCCCCGGCACCGCCGCTCACGCGGACGTCCGCTCGAACGCGATGCCGCTCCACCCGCTGTCGAACCACGTCTGGGACTGTCGCACGTGCTGGGAACCGAGCGACGTCTCATCGGCCCCGGCGGAATGGTGGAAAAGCGTGGTGCCCTTCCCAGTGATATCGAAGAACTCCTTCTCCTCCACCTCCACCGTCATCGTGCGTTGCAGCGCATCCACCACCCCTACGACGGTGGCGCCGACGTTCTCCTCGCCACGTCCGAGGAACGGGATCGGGTGCGTGATCGGCATGCCGACTGGCTTTCCCGTCACCCCTCGGGTCTCCCACCCGCTCGGATCTCCGCTCCGCCCAGAACCGTCTCCACTGCAAGTACCGGGTTGAGAGGCTCCACGAGCTCTTCGGTGGCGACGGCCACGAGACGCGCGGGCGCATCACCTTCCAGCAAGGCGCTCACATACTCGATGGCCTCCGCAGGCGAGAACATCGGCAGTCTCTGACGCAGTGTCCGCACAGCGTGCACACGTCCGCGCGCAGCGGCGACTTCGCACAGCGCATCGTGGAGATCGTCTACTGCGGTGCGCACCGGCAGCCCACGTATCCGGGCCCGATAGTCGGCCTCCCACTCCCCGGTTACCGCGGAGACGACGCCGACCCGGTGCAGTCCACCGTCGACACGGTCGACCAGGTAAGGCCCGTTACCGGCCAGCATGAACTCCGGGTTTCGCGTGCGTACGAACTCCTCGGAGTTCCAGGAGACGATCCACACCAGCTCGTGCTCCTCAACGTCGACCACAGCCATCCGCAGCGCGTCCACCCCCGCAGCCCGCCACTGCTGATAGTCGCGTGCCAGCTGGTCCTCGACAGCCCGAACGGCGGCCTCTCGCTCGATCACGCATGCAGCTTCCCGCACCGACCCCTCGCTCAACCAGCGAGTTCGCACGGCCCAGGGCGGACAAGCTGAGCCACTCCTGAGCAGCAGGGCCCAGGGCGAGGAGAAGGAGGCAGCAGGGAAGCGCTGGCATCAGTAGGCGGACGAGGACGTCGTCTTCTCCGAGCGGCACGGCGGGCTGATCGAGCCGCGGGGCTTCTCCCGGACGTTCGAGACGCTGGTGTCGCACGCGCCGGTACGGCGGATCACGGTGCGGTTGGCTCGGCACACGTGCGGGACGCTGCTCGCCTTCCTGAAGGTGCACCCCAAGGCGGCGCAGGCGATTCTCCGGCACAGTCAGATCCGGATGACGCTCGACATCACACACACGTTGTGGATGACGACCAGCGGGCCGCCGCCGCGCTGCTGGCGGGGCTGCTGGAAGGCGAGAAACCGCCCGGCTGATGTCACGCGTAGATGTCAAACGCCCCTGGTCGGAAGCGACCGGGGGCGTTTTGACTGGTGGGGCTAACAGGACTTGAACCT
Source organism: Streptomyces sp. B6B3 (assembly GCF_039871525.1). Taxonomy (NCBI): domain Bacteria; kingdom Bacillati; phylum Actinomycetota; class Actinomycetes; order Kitasatosporales; family Streptomycetaceae; genus Streptomyces; species Streptomyces sp. B6B3. Next base: position 296,301 of record NZ_JBDPLU010000005.1, read on the forward strand.
GTGGCCTCATCCTTATCAGGGATGCGCTCTAACCATCTGAGCTATAGCCCCGTACGCACGGGAAAGGCTAGCGCATCGGCGTCCCCGGGCCCAAATCGGTTCCGGTGCCTCCCGGGTGCCGGCCGGGAGGCGGCCGTTCGCTACTCGTCCTCCGCCAGCGTGACCTCGATGCCGCCGACGAAGCTGGCCGAGATGTTGTACATGAACGCGCCCAGCGTCGCCAGCGCCGTGGCCAGCACCACGTCGATCACGGCGATCACCGAGGTGAACAGCACAACCCGCGGCAGCGACAGGAACGCTTCCAGGTCGAAGCCGCTGTCCGTGTCGGTCTCCGTGGCCTCGCTGATCGTCTCGCCGATGGTGGAGAAGACGCCCATCGCGTCCATCACCATCCACAGCACGGCGACGGCGATGATCGTGCAGATGCCGAGCGCGATCGACAGCAGGAAGCTGACCTTCATCACCGACCACGGGTCCGCCTTCGCCACCCGCAGCCGCGCCTTGCGGGTGCGCGGCACCGTGCGGGCGCCGGTGCGGGGGCGGCGCACGCCCTGACCGCCCTGGGTGCCCCCCTGGCCCCCCTGAGTGCCACCCCTGGCCGACGGGGCCGACGGGCCCGGCGGGGGAGTGGAGGGCGCGGCGGGGGCCGCCTGGCCCGCCGAGGGCGGGGCGCCGGGCGGGGCCGGGTACGCCTGCGGCGGGTGGTAGCGCTGCTCGTCCTGCTGTGGATATCCCGAGCCCTGGCCGTACGGGTCCACCGGTCTGGCACTGGTCATCGTGGGCCCCCCACGGGTCGCGTCGTCTGGGGAATGCTCGGGGACCCGGCGGCGCGCCGGCCCGGGCCGGCCGGCGCCGCGGAACGCGGGCGTCGGCCGGTCGTGCTCGGTGCCGCCGGGGCGCCGTCCCCCCGCCCGAGGGCTGGGGAACGGTGCCCTTCACCGACCGTGGTCACACGCTACTCCTCGTCGTCGCCCTGCCCCGCCGCGTCCTCGCCGGCACCCACGCCGGTCTCCGCGGTGGGCTCGTCCGCGAGCGCTGCCGCGGGCGTTGCCGGAACTCCGGTCTCGGAGCCTTCATCGACTTCAGCCTCGACTTCCTCGGCCTCGCGGCCCGCCTCGGCGTTGCGGGCGATGCCGACCACGGCGTCCCGCTTCCCCAGGTTGATCAGCTGAACGCCCATGGTGTCACGGCCCGTCTCGCGGACCTCGTTGACCCGCGTGCGGATCACTCCACCGCCCAACGTGATGGCCAGGATCTCGTCGGCGGCCTCCACCACCAGCGCCCCGACCAGCGAACCGCGGTCCTCGACGATCTTCGCGGCCTTGATGCCGAGGCCGCCGCGGCCCTGCACCCGGTACTCGTCGACCGGAGTCCGCTTGGCGTACCCGCCGTCCGTGGCGGTAAACACGTAGGTGCCGGCACGCACCACGTTCATCGACAGCAGCTCGTCGCCCTCGCGGAAGCTCATGCCCTTCACGCCCGAGGTGGCCCGGCCCATGGGCCGCAGCGCCTCGTCCGTCGCCGTGAACCGGATCGACTGCGCCTTCCGGCTGATCAGCAGCAGATCGTCCTCCGAGCTGACCAGCTCCGCGCCGATGAGCTCGTCGTCCCGGCCGTCGAGCATCTCGCGCAGGTTGATCGCGATGACGCCGCCCGAGCGCGGCGAGTCGTAGTCCTTCAGCGCCGTCTTCTTCACCAGGCCCGACTTCGTCGCCAGCACCAGGTACGGCGCCGCCTCGTAGTCCCGGATGGCGAGGATCTCCGCGATCCGCTCGTCCGGCTGGAACGCCAGCAGGTTCGCCACGTGCTGCCCGCGCGCCTCGCGGCCCGCGTCCGGCAGCTCGTACGCCTTGGCCCGGTAGACCCGGCCCTTGTTGGTGAAGAACAGCAGCCAGTGGTGCGTGGTGGAGACGAAGAAGTGGTCGACGATGTCGTCCTCGCGCAGCTTGGTGCCGCGCACGCCCTTGCCGCCGCGCTTCTGCGCCCGGTAGTCGTCGGTCCTGGTGCGCTTGACGTAGCCGCCGCGGCTGATCGTGACGACGATGTCCTCCTCGGCGATCAGGTCCTCGATGGACATGTCGCCGTCGTAGGGCACCAGCGCCGTCCGCCGGTCCTCGCCGAACTTCTCCACGATCGCCGCCAGCTCGGCGCTGATGATGCCGCGCTGCCGCACCGGCGAGGCCAGGATCGCCTGGTACTCGTCGATCTTGGCCTGCAGCTCGTCGTGCTCCGCGGTGATCTTCTGCCGCTCCAGGGCCGCCAGCCGGCGCAGTTGCATCTCCAGGATCGCGTTGGCCTGGATCTCGTCGATGGCCAGCAGGCCCATCAGGCCGGTGCGCGCCTCGTCGACGGTCTGGCTGCGCCGGATCAGCGCGATGACCTCGTCGATGGCGTCCAGGGCCTTCAGCAGGCCGCGCAGGATGTGCGCCCGCTCCTCGGCCTTGCGCAGCCGGTACCGGGTGCGGCGCACCACGACGTCGATCTGGTGGCCCACCCAGTAGCGGATGAACGCGTCGAGCGACAGCGTCCGCGGCACGCCGTCCACCAGGGCCAGCATGTTCGCGCCGAAGTTGGTCTGCAGGTCTGTGTGCTTGTAGAGGTTGTTCAGCACCACCTTGGCGACCGCGTCCCGCTTCAGCACGATCACGAGCCGCTGGCCGGTGCGCGAGGACGTCTCGTCCCGGACGTCGGCGATGCCGCTGACCCGGCCGTCCTTCACCAGCTCCGCGATCTTCAACGCCAGGTTGTCCGGGTTCACCTGGTAGGGCAGCTCGGTGACCACCAGGCACTGCCGGGCCTGGATCTCCTCGACCTCGACCACGGCGCGCATCGGGATCGAGCCGCGGCCGGTGCGGTACGCCTCCTCGATGCCCTTGCGGCCGACGATCAGGGCGCCGGTGGGGAAGTCCGGGCCCTTGATCCGCTCGATCAGCGCGTCGAGCAGTTCCTCGGGGCTGGCGTCGGGGTGCTCCAGGTACCACTGGGCGCCGGCCGCCACCTCGCGCAGGTTGTGCGGCGGGATGTTCGTGGCCATGCCGACCGCGATGCCGGCCGAGCCGTTGATCAGCAGGTTCGGGAAGCGGGCCGGCAGGACCGTCGGCTCCTGGTTGCGGCCGTCGTAGTTGTCCTGGAAGTCGACGGTCTCCTCGTCGATGTCCCGGAGCATCTCCATGGCCAGCGGCGCCATCCGGCACTCGGTGTACCGCATCGCGGCGGCCGGGTCGTTGCCCGGCGAGCCGAAGTTGCCGTTGGAGTCCACCAGCGGCATCCGCATCGACCACGTCTGCGCGAGCCGCACCAGCGCGTCGTAGATCGAGGTGTCGCCGTGGGGGTGGTACGTGCCCATCACGTCGCCGACCACCCGGGCGCATTTGTAGTACCCGCGCTCCGGGCGGTAGCCGCCGTCGTACATCGCGTACAGCACGCGGCGGTGCACCGGCTTCAGGCCGTCGCGCACGTCGGGCAGCGCACGGGAGACGATCACGCTCATCGCGTAGTCGAGGTAGGAGCGCTGCATCTCCGTCTCGAGCGTGACCGGCTCGATCCGCACCGTGCCCTCCTCGTCCTCGGGCGGCTGGGGGGGTGTGATGTCGTCTGCCATCGGTGGTGTCCGGTTTCCTCTCGGGGCTGTGCGGAGGGCCGCGTCGGGCGGGGATGAGCGGGGGTGGGGCCCGGTCGGGGTCGGCCGGCCGGACGGTCAGCTGCTCGGACGGTCAGCGGACCGGCCGGCCGGCCGCCTGGTCAGATGTCCAGGAACCGGACGTCCTTGGCGTTGCGCTGGATGAACGACCGCCGGGCCTCCACGTCCTCGCCCATCAGGATCGAGAACAGGTCGTCGGCCGCGGCCGCGTCGTCCAGCGTCACCTGGCGCAGCACCCGGTGGGCGATGTCCATGGTGGTGATGCGCAGCTCCTCGGCGTTCATCTCGCCCAGACCCTTGAAGCGCTGGATCGAGTCCTCACGGATGCGCCGGCCGCGCTCCCGGCCGAGCTGGATCAGGCTGTCGCGCTCCCGGTCCGAGTACGCGTACTCGAACTCGTCCCTGGTCCACTTGATCTTGTACAGCGGCGGCTGGGAGAGGAACACGTGGCCGGCCTCGACCAGCGGGCGCATGAAACGGAACAGCAGCGTCAGCAGCAACGTGTTGATGTGCTGGCCGTCCACGTCGGCGTCGGCCATCAGGATGATCTTGTGATAGCGGAGCCTGGTGATGTCGAAGTCCTCGTGGATCCCGGTGCCGAACGCCGAGATCAACGCCTGGACCTCGGTGTTCTGCAGCACCTTGTCGATCCGGGCCTTCTCCACGTTCAGGATCTTGCCGCGGATCGGGAGGATCGCCTGGTACTGCGGGTCCCGTCCCGACTTGGCGCTGCCGCCGGCGGAGTCGCCCTCCACGATGAAGATCTCGCACTTGGCGGCGTCGTTGGACTGGCAGTCGCTGAGCTTGCCCGGCAGCGAGGCCGTCTCCAGCAGGCCCTTGCGCCGGGTCAGGTCGCGGGCCTTGCGGGCGGCGACCCGGGCGGTGGCCGCCTGGATCCCCTTCCGGACGATGTCCGCGGCCTCCGTGGGGTTGCGCTCCAACCAGTCCTGGAAGCGGTCGTAGACGGACTTCTGCACGAACGTCTTGGCCTCGGTGTTGCCCAGCTTGGTCTTGGTCTGCCCCTCGAACTGGGGCTCGCTCAGCTTCACCGAGATGATCGCCGTCAGGCCCTCGCGGATGTCCTCGCCCGTGAGGTTGTCGTCCTTCTCCCGCAGCAGCTTCTTGTCCCTGGCGTAGCGGTTGACCAGGTTCGTCAGCGCCGCCCTGAACCCCTCCTCGTGGGTCCCGCCCTCGTGGGTGTGGATGATGTTCGCGAAGCTGTAGACACCCTCGCTGTACTGGGTGTTCCACTGCATCGCGATGTCCAGGGAGATCTTGCGCTCGGTGTCCTCCGCCTCGAACTCGATCACCGAGGGGTGCACCGGCTCGCCCTTGCGGGAGTTCAGGTGGCGCACGAAGTCCGCGATGCCGCCCTCGTAGTGGTAGGTCACCGAGCGCGGCTGTCCCTCACCGTCCCCGGACGCGCTGTCCGCGCCCGCGGTCTCCATGGCCGCCGCCCGCTCGTCCGTCAGCGAGATGGTGAGCCCCTTGTTCAGGAAGGCCATCTCCTGGAAGCGGCGGGACAGCGTCTCGAAGGAGTAGTCGGTGGTCTCGAAGATGTCGGGGTCCGCCCAGAACGTCACCGTGGTGCCGGTCTCGGACGTCTCGCCGTTCCGCGCCACGGGGGCGGTGGGCACGCCCAGCTTGTAGTCCTGGGTCCAGCGGTAGCCGTCGCGGAGGATCTCCACGGCGACCTTGTACGAGAGCGCGTTCACCACCGAGACGCCCACGCCGTGCAGGCCGCCGGAGACCGCGTACCCGCCGCCGCCGAACTTGCCGCCGGCGTGCAGCACCGTGAGCACCACCTCGACCGCCGGCTTGCCCTCCGACGGCACGATGTCCACCGGGATACCGCGCCCGTTGTCCACGACCCGGACGCCGCCGTCGGCCAGCAGCGTCACGTCGATGGTGTCCGCGTGGCCCGCCAGCGCCTCGTCCACCGAGTTGTCCACGACCTCGGTGACCAGGTGGTGCAGGCCGCGCTCGCCGGTGGACCCGATGTACATGCCGGGCCGCTTGCGCACCGCGTCGAGGCCCTCCAGCACCGTGATCGCGCTGGCGTCGTACGACGGAAGCTCCATGTCCTCGGGAACGCCCTGGGGAACGCCGTCGCCGGCGTCGGGCATGCCCTCGGCCGACGGTCGGGCTGGGGGCACCTCGGGCGTCCCGTCGGAGGCCGGTGTGTTCTTGTTGGATTCGCCGGAATCGGCCACGAAGCGCCCTTTCTGGCACAGCACAAGCCGGCTGTCACGCACCTGGGGAGGGTGCGGGAGAGCGGCTGCGTCGTTCGACATGGTCCGCAACGGGGCGGTGGCTCCAGTCTACCCGGAGCGCCAACCGTAATGGGGGTTTGCCGGCCCCCAGTGCCGTATGTGCCGCCCTGAACCCGCAACGGGTGGGTCCCCATATACAGACCCGGTTCCTGAAACGCTCACGGCGCCGCTCAGCGCTTCCGGCTGTCACCTTCCGCGACGTGACCCACGTCACTCCGGCCTCAGCCGTTGACCGGCGCCGGGAGGCGGCGGGGCGGCCGCGACCGCGGCCCCCGAACCGGCTCAGCCGTAGGTGTCCCCGGGCCCGCGACTGCCCGGCGCACGCCAGGCCCCGCCGCCCCGGCCGCCGGGCGCGGTGGGCCCCACCACCCTGATCGACCGCACGGACCCCGCCCCGACGTCCGCGTTCACCCGGGCCACCAGCTGCCGCGCGAGCAGCCGCAACTGGGTCGCCCAGGCCGTCGAGTCGCACCGCACCGTCAACACGCGCGCGTCCTCGTCATACGTCAGCGGGATGCAGTGCTGCGCGATCTCCAACCCCACGAGCTCCCGCCAACGCCCCATCACGCCCCCCACCGCCAGCGGCATCTCCCAGCCCCGCTCCGCCGACAGCCGTTCCATCGCGGCCCCCAGCGGCAACGGGTCACGACCCCCGGGCCGCGCGCCCGAGCGCAGGCCACCCCCGCGCCGCGCCTCCCGCCGCTGTTGAGCGCCGGCACCGCGCGCCCGCGCCTGCTCCTTCGCAGCCCGCAACGCAACGCGCGCCAGGTCCACCCCCGAGGGTTCCCCGACCGGTTCCTTCCTCGACCCGGCGCCGGGCGCGGGGTCCGCGTCGGGCGGCTCCGGCACGTCAGTCACGCTCGACCCTCCCGTCGGCCACCGCGAACCGCGCGCCCACGAGCATCTCCGGCACGTCCTGCGCCACCGCCGCCGTCACCAGCACCTGTTCGCCCTGCGCCACCAGCTCCGCCAGCCGCTCCCGGCGCCGGCTGTCCAACTCCGCGAACACGTCGTCCAGCACCAGCACCGGCTCCGGCCCCTCGTCCTTCAACAGCCCGTACGACGCCAGCCGCAGCGCCAACGCCAGCGACCAGGACTCCCCGTGGCTCGCGTACCCGCGCGCCGGCAGCTCCCCCAGCCGCACCAGCACGTCGTCCCGATGCGGACCGACCAGGGTCACGCCGCGCTCGATCTCCCGCGTCCGCGCCGCCGCCAACGCGGCGAGCAGCAGCTCCGACAGCTCCTCGCGGGACGCCACCGCCACGTCCTCCGGGCCGTCCCCCGCCTCCTCGCCCAGCGACCACCGGTACTCCAGCGCCACCGCGCCACCGCCCGGCGCCAGTTGCTCGTACGCCTTGTCCACCAGCGGCCGCAGCGCGACCAGCAGCCCGAGCCGCTGCGCCAGCAGGTCCGCGCCCACCCGCGCCAGGTGCTGGTCCCACACGTCCAGCGTCGTCAGGTCCATGCCCCGGCCGCCGTGCCGCCGGGCCATCGCGGCCGACTTCAGCAGCGTGTTCCGCTGCCGCAGCACCCGGTCGTAGTCGGAGCGCACGCCCGCCAGGCGCGGCGCCCGGGCCGTCACCAGCTCGTCGAGGAACCGGCGCCGGCCGCCCGGATCGCCCTTCACCAGGTCCAGGTCCTCGGGCGCGAACAGCACCGACCGCACCACACCCAGCACCTCGCGCGGCCGCACCTGGGCGGAACGGTTCAGCCGCGCCCGGTTCGCCTGCCCGGGATTCAGCTCCAGCTCGACCAGCTGGCTCCGCTCCCCCTCGGTCACCGCGGCCCGCACCACGGCACGCTCGGCGCCGACCCGAACCAGCGGCGTGTCCGAGGAGACCCGGTGACTGCCCAGCGTCGCCAGATAGCCCACGGCCTCCACCAGGTTCGTCTTGCCCTGCCCGTTCGGCCCGATGAACGTCGAGACGCCGGGCCCGAGCGGCACCTCGGCCCGGGCGTACGAGCGGAAGTCGGCGAGCGACAGATGCGTCACGTGCACGGCGGTACGCCAACCTCCCCGGCCCGTGGCCTACTTGCTCTCCACCGCGTGACCGCCGAACTGGTTGCGCAGCGCGGCGACCATCTTCATCTGCGGCGAGTCGTCCTGGCGCGAGCCGAAACGGGCGAACAGCGAGGCCGTGATCGCCGGCAGCGGCACCGCGTGCTCGATCGCCGCCTCCACCGTCCACCGACCCTCACCGGAGTCCGCGGCGTACCCGCGCAGCCGGTCCAGGTGCTCGTCCTCCTCCAGCGCCCGCACCGCCAGGTCGAGCAGCCAGGACCTGATCACCGTGCCCTGCTGCCACGAGCGGAAGACCTCGCGCACGTCGGTCACGGCCTCCACCCGCTCCAGCAGCTCCCAGCCCTCGGCGAAGGCCTGCATCATGGCGTACTCGATGCCGTTGTGGACCATCTTGGCGAAGTGGCCCGCGCCGACCTTGCCGGCGTGCACCGCGCCGAACTCGCCCTCCGGCCTGAGCGCGTCGAAGATCGGCTGCACCCGGGCGACCAGCTCGGCGTCGCCGCCGTACATCAGCGCGTAGCCGTTCTCCAGGCCCCAGACGCCGCCGGAGACGCCGCAGTCGAGGAAGCCGATGCCCTTCGCGGCCAGCTGCTCGGCGTGCCGCTCGTCGTCGGTCCAGCGGGAGTTCCCGCCGTCCACCACGATGTCCCCCGGCGAGAGCAGCTCCGCCAGCTCGTCGACCGTGGACTGGGTCGCCTGTCCGGCGGGCACCATCAGCCACACCACCCGCGGGGCGGAGAGCGCGTCCACCAGGTCCTTCAGGCTGGCGACGTCGGTGGTCTGCGGGTCGTGCGCGTACCCCACCACGGTGTGACCGGCGCGGCGGATGCGCTCCCGCATGTTCCCGCCCATCTTGCCGAGGCCGACGAGACCGAGCTCCATCAGGACTCCCTAGCTGCGTTATGACCTGCTGCGGACCTGATGTCCGAGCCTACGCCCGCGCACGCGGCTTCCCGCCGGCACATCGGTCGGCCCGCGCCACCCCGCCGCGCGCCCCGTGACCCGGTCCCGCCACGGCCAGCCCGCGCCGGTGCGAGGGGCCCCTCGCGCACCAGCGCTGGGACACCTCCCGCGCGCCCGGCGGCGAGCGCCCCGTCCAGGGCCCTGTGCGGGCGAGGGACGGCCGCGCGCTCGGGGTGGGAGTCCGCCCACGCCGAGCGGCAAGCTACCCGCTGAGCCGCACCGGCATGATGAGGTACTTGTACGCGTCGTCCGCCTCCGCGTCCACCGCCGGCCGGCCGCTGAGCAGAGCGGGCTTCGTCGACGTGGTGAAGGACAGCTGCGCCACCGGGGAGTCGATCGCGCTCAGGCCCTCCAGCAGGAAGCCGGGGTTGAAGGCGATCGAGATGTCGTCGCCCTCGAGCTGCGCGTCCACGCGCTCCACAGCCTGTGCGTCGTCGCTGGACCCGGCCTCCAGCGTCAGCACGCCCTCCTCGAAGCTCAGCCGGACCGGAGTGTTCCGCTCGGCCACCAGCGCGACGCGCTTGACCGCCTCCACGAAGGGCGCCGTCTCGATCACCGCCACCGAGTTGAACTCGGTGGGGAACAGCGTCCGGTACTTCGGAAGGTCGCCCTCCAGGAGCCGCGTCGTGGTGCGCCGGCCCGAGCCCTCGAAGCCGATCAGACCCTCGCCCGAGCCGGATCCGGACAGCGCCAGCGACACCGTGTCGCCCCCGCTCAGCGACTTCGCCGTGTCGAGCAGCGTCTTGGCCGGCACCAGCGCCACCGCGGAGACGTCGGCCGCCTCCGGCTTCCACAGGAACTCCCGGACCGCGAAGCGGTACCGGTCGGTCGAGGCCAGCGTCACCAGATCGCCCTCGATCTCCACCCGCACGCCGGTGAGCACCGGCAGCGTGTCGTCGCGACCGGCGGCGATGGCGACCTGGGAGACCGCCGAGGCGAAGACCTCGGCCGAGACGGTGCCCGTCGCGGTCGGCATCTCCGGCAGCGCCGGATACTCCTCCACAGGCAGTGTGTGCAGGGTGAACCGCGAGGAGCCGCAGACGACGGTGGCACGCACCCCGTCCGACGAGATCTCCACCGGCCGGTTCGGCAGCGAGCGGCAGATGTCGGCCAGCAGCCGGCCGGAGACCAGGACGGTGCCCTCGTCCTCGACGTCCACCTCGACGGAGACCCGCGCCGACACCTCGTAGTCGAAGCCGGAGAGGCTCAGCGACCCCTCCTCGGCCTTCAGCAAGAGGCCCGCCAGAACCGGCACCGGCGGTCGGGCCGGCAGGCTGCGGGCGGCCCAGGCCACCGCCTCCGCGAGCACGTCGCGTTCCACCCGGATCTTCACTTCAGCCGCCTCCTGCATCGCTTGCTACGGGGCACCAGTCTGACGCACCCCACTGACACTAGGGGCCTCGACGAGTCAAATCGACCTGGGCGGGTAGACCGAGGTCGCGCCGAGTTGTGCACAGCCCCCACTTCGAATCGAGTTGGCCGGCTTATATCCGTAGTCGTAGTAGTAGGGCCTGTGGAAACCGTGGATAACCCGGTCCTCGCAGCTCAGCGCCACTTTTTTGTCCACCGCCCCTGTGGGTGGACCGGTGGATGAACGGGGGGTCCCTGTGGACGCGGCGGAGTTGTGCACAGGCCGTCCCCAGGTGCCGCTGACTTCTCAACAGCTCTGTCCCCAGAAACCGACCCCTTGTCAACAGGGCGCGAACCGGCGGGCTGTGACCTGATTCACTCCTGACGGTGAGAGCGCGCGTTGTGTTGCCGAACAGTGGATAAGTCTGTGGATCCGATGTGCACAACTCCGCTCCGCCTGTGGGTACCGGGCCGCGCGCGGTGGACAACGGATCGCGTCCGGTCAGGGCGCCGGTCGCCGTCCACATCCTGTGGATCTCCGCTGTCCCCATTTCCACAGCCCTCTGACCAGGGCATCCGCCGATCCGTCGGGCGAGGTGTGGACGGCGGTGTGCGTAACCTACGCCGCCCACAGCATGTGGACGACGCGGAGCCGCGCGGACTGTGGACAACGGCCGGTTCGGGGCCGCATATCGAACAGCGCCCCCGTGGTGTCCACGGGGGCGCTGCGGCGTGCGGTCGGGAAGGAGCCCTCGTCCCGTACGGGAGAGACGCACGGGACGGGAGGGCAGGAAGTGCCGGGAGTGCCGGGAGGGCTGGGAGGAAGCGGAGAGAACGAGGAGAGCAGAGAGACCGGAGAAGGCGGCGGGAGGGGCGGCTCAGCCGTTCTTGATGCGGTTGGTGAGCTCGGTGACCTGGTTGTAGATGGAGCGGCGCTCGGCCATCATCGCCCGGACCTTGCGGTCGGCGTGCATGACGGTGGTGTGGTCACGACCGCCGAAGTGCTGGCCGATCTTGGGCAGCGAGAGGTCGGTGAGCTCCCGGCACAGGTACATGGCGATCTGCCGGGCGGTGACCAGGATCCGGCTGCGCGAGGCGCCGGCCAGATCGTCCACGGTGAGCCCGAAGTAGTCCGCGACCGCCGCGCTGATGGCGTCGGCGGTGATCTCCGGGGCGGTGTCCTGCCCGCCGGGGATGAGGTCCTTCAGGACGATCTCGGTGAGCCCGAGGTCCACCGGTTGGCGGTTGAGGCTGGCGAACGCCGTGACCCGGATCAGCGCGCCCTCCAGCTCCCTGATGTTGCGGGAGATCCGGGAGGCGATGAACTCCAGCACCTCCGGGGGCGCGTTGAGCTGTTCCTGCACGGCCTTCTTGCGCAGGATCGCGATCCGCGTCTCCAGCTCGGGCGGCTGGACGTCGGTGATCAGGCCCCACTCGAAGCGGTTGCGCAGCCGGTCCTCCAGCGTGATCAGCTGCTTGGGCGGCCGGTCGGAGGAGAGGACGATCTGCTTGTTGGCGTTGTGCAGGGTGTTGAAGGTGTGGAAGAACTCCTCCTGCGTCGACTCCTTGCTGGCCAGGAACTGGATGTCGTCGACGAGCAGGATGTCCATGTCGCGGTAGCGCTTGCGGAAGGCGTCGGCCTTGCCGTCCCGGATGGAGTTGATGAACTCGTTGGTGAACTCCTCCGAGCTCACGTACCGCACCCGGGTGCCGGGGTAGAGGCTGCGGGCGTAGTGGCCGATGGCGTGCAGCAGGTGCGTCTTGCCCAGGCCGGACTCGCCGTAGATGAAGAGCGGGTTGTACGCCTTGGCGGGGGCCTCGGCGACGGCCACGGCGGCGGCGTGCGCGAAGCGGTTGGAGGCGCCGATGACGAAGGTGTCGAAGAGGTACTTCGGATTCAGCCGTGCGGTCGGCTCGCCTGGGCCGGCGGCGGGCGCCGGCTGGGCGGCGAGCGGCCCCGGCGCGCCGCTGGGCACCGGTCCTCCCCCGGGCGGCCGGTGCGGTCCGCCCACGCCGGGGCCCGAGGCCGCGGGCGGTGCCGCCCGGCCGTCCTGGCGGTAGGGCGGGTACGGCTGCTGCCGGTACGGCTGCTCGTACGGGGCCTGCTCGTACTGCTGCTGCTCGTACTGGGGCGGTTCGTACGGGGCCTGCTCGTACCGCTCGTACCCCTCGTAGGACTCGGGCGCGCTGCCGTACGGGTCGCGGTGGTCGCGGTGGTCCCCCGGCGAGTGCGGTCCTGGCGCCCGCGGTCCGTCGTGCTCGTGCCGGGTGGGCATCGGCGGATAGTCGGGGTGCGGCTGCTGCCAGCTCGGCATGGGGGCGCCGGTCAGGCCGCCGGGCGCGCCCGGCGCCCGGGGGTGGTCGGGGTACGCGGGGCGGGCGGACGGCAGCTGGCGCCCGTCCATCGACTCGCGGCCGCCCGTCGGCTCGCCCGGCGTCGGGGCGCCGCCCGGGCCCAGGGGCTCCGCGGTGCGGGCGGGCTCGGCGGAGCGCGGCTGCGGCAGCTCGGGGGGCGGGGCCGTGACGGTGATGGCCAGCCGGACCGGCTGGCCGCACTCGCGGCTGAGCGTGTCGCTGATCAGCGGGGCGAGCCGGCCCTCCAGCACGCTCTTCGCGTACTCGTTCGACACCCCCAGGAGTGCGGTGCCCGAGACCAGCGCGAGCGGCTGGCAGTCCTGCAGCCAGCGGTGGTCCTTCGCCTCCAGCCGCTGGCTGTCGGAGAGCATCGAAGTCAGTGCGCGTGGCCATACCGCCGCGAGATCTGCAGGTAGGTCAGCCACGAGGCACGCTCTCTCACTCACAGGGGTGGTGCTGGCTATGGGAGGCGCCGACGGGTGTGGCACCGGGGGCAGCCGGGAAGGATGCCGAGTTCAGCCACGGTAGTCAGCGCGACGCTCGCACATCAAGTCATTGTCCACAGGGTGTGTACAGCCCGGGGCCGGCCGAGTTTGACCGGCGGGACGCCTCGCGCGTACCGTTGCGAGGTCGAGTTGTCGATGGCTGCTGCCGCCTGCCTCCAATCCGATCAGCCGTCTCCAGGATGGGATGCAAGCGGCCGACTCGGGTTCCGCGGACTCCTCGTGGGCGCACGGTGACAGCCAGTCGGCGTGCTGTAAGCCCGTGGTCGCGATCGTCGCGCCGGGGCACGAAGACCGTCGGGAGCCTGAAGAAGTGAGCAAGCGTACTTACCAGCCGAACAACCGGCGCCGGGCCAAGACTCATGGCTTTCGGCTGCGGATGCGGACGCGCGCCGGCCGGGCCGTCATCGCGAACCGCCGCGGCAAGGGCCGTGCCCGTCTGTCGGCCTGAGCCCGTCTGAGCCACAGGTCCATGCTGTGCTGCCCTCCGAGAACCGGCTGAGGCGGCGGGAGGACTTCGCCGTCGCGACCCGTCGGGGGCGCAGGGTCGGACGCCGGCACCTGGTCGTCCACCTCAGCGGCGTCACGGACCCGCACGGAGCCGGAGAGAGTGCTCTCCCGGCGCGTGCGGGTTTCGTCGTGAGCAAGGCCGTGGGGAACGCCGTGGTGCGCAATCGCGTGCAGCGCCGGCTGCGCCACCTGATGCGGGACCGGCTGTCCCGGCTGCCCGCCGGTAGCCTGGTGGTCGTGCGGGCTCTGCCCGGAGCGGGCGACGCCGCCCACGCGGAGCTGGCCCGGGATCTCGATGCCGCGTTGGAACGGCTGCTGGGAGGGGTGCGGTCATGAAGTACCCGCTGCTGCTGCTGATCAAGCTCTATCAGCGGACCATCAGCCGCCTCCTCGGGCCGGTCTGCCGCTACTATCCGTCATGCTCCCACTACGGGTATCGCGCCATCGACGTGCACGGTGCCGTGAAGGGCAGCGCGCTGACGGCCTGGCGCATCCTGCGCTGCAATCCCTGGTCGCGCGGTGGTGTCGATCACGTGCCGCCTCGCAAGCGTCCCGTCTGGCATCAGCTCTTGCGTGATCGCCTGGGGCGTCGCCCCGTCTCCAACGCCTCGCCCGGCGGTGCCCCCAACCATGCCCAAGGAGCCTGACCCGTGGACACGATCAACTCGATCCTCAGTCCTCTCTATATCGCTGTCTCGTGGATCGTGATCCGGTTCCATGATCTCTACAGTCTGATCTTCGATGAGGACAGCGGGTGGGCCTGGGGTCTGTCGATCGTCTCGCTGGTGGTCGTGATCCGCATCGCGCTGATCCCGCTCTTCTTCCGCCAGATCAAGGCGACGCGCAACATGCAGGCGCTCCAGCCACAGCTGAAGAAGATCCAGGAGCGCTACAAGAACGACCGGCAGCGTCAGTCCGAAGAGATGATGAAGCTGTACCGGGAGACGGGCACCAACCCGTTCGCGAGCTGCCTGCCGATCCTGGCGCAGTCGCCGTTCTTCCTGGCGCTCTTCCAGGTGCTCAACCACATCGCCGGCGACGACACGGTCGGCGTGCTGAACCAGGACCAGGTGAGCAGCGCCCGCGAGGCCACCATCCTGGGGGCGCCGATCGCGTCCAAGTTCATGAACAGCGCGAGCGACCTGGCCGAGTTCGGCGCCTCGCTGACCAACGTCCGGGTCGTCACGGTCGTCATGATCCTGCTGATGTCGGCCTCGCAGTTCTTCACCCAGCGGCAGCTGATGACGAAGAACGTGAACCTCGACGTCAAGACGCCGTTCATGAACCAGCAGAAGATGTTGATGTACATCTTCCCGATCATGTTCGCCGTCTTCGGCATCAACTTCCCGGTCGGCGTCCTCATCTACTGGCTGACCACCAACGTGTGGACGCTGGGTCAGCAGATGTACGTGATCAAGCGCAACCCGACGCCCGGCAGCATCGCCTACAAGCAGCGCCAGGAGAAGCTCCGCAAGAAGGGCAAGCTGGCGGAGGAGCCGGCGGAGC
Source organism: Streptomyces sp. B6B3 (assembly GCF_039871525.1). Lineage (NCBI taxonomy): Bacteria > Bacillati > Actinomycetota > Actinomycetes > Kitasatosporales > Streptomycetaceae > Streptomyces > Streptomyces sp. B6B3. Next base: position 311,424 of record NZ_JBDPLU010000005.1, read on the forward strand.
AGCCCGAGGCCAAGCGCTCCGTCGAGGCCGCCCGCGCCGGTCGGACCCAGCCCAAGCGCCAGTCGAAGTCGCAGCGCCAGTCGCAGCGGCAGCCGGCCGCCCGCCAGCAGCAGCCCAGCAAGCAGGACTCCGGATCCGTGCAGCTCGCCAAGGACGCGGAGGCCGAGCCGAGCGACGAGGCCCCCGCCGACGAGGCCACGTCCGAGGGGACGTCGTCCCAGAACGGCCGGTCCGGGCAGCAGGCGAAGAAGCAGCAGGGACAGCGGCAGCGGACGCAGGGCCAGCAGGCGCGTAAGCAGCAGCAGCGCAAGAAGTCCCAGTCGGGCAAGTCGAAGTCGTCCGCGAAGAGCAAGAAGTAAGAAGGAGTCCACCCGTGACGGACACCACCTCCACCGCCACCCAGGACACCGAGGTCCTGACCCGCCTGGAGCAGGAGGGCGAGATCGCGGCCGACTATCTCGAGGGGCTGCTCGACATCGCCGACCTCGACGGGGACATCGACATGGACGTCGAGGGTGATCGTGCCGCGGTGTCCATCGTCGCCGAGGGCGGCGGCCGGGATCTCCAGAAGCTGGTCGGCCGGGACGGCGAGGTCCTGGAGGCGCTGCAGGAGCTGACCCGGCTCGCGGTGCACCGGGAGACCGGCGAGCGGAGCCGGCTGATGCTCGACATCGCGGGGCACCGGGCGCGGAAGCGGGAGAAGCTGACGGTCCTGGGCACCAAGGCCGCGCAGGAGGCGCGAGAGGCGGGCGAGCCGGTGAAGCTGCAGCCGATGACGCCGTTCGAGCGCAAGGTGGTGCACGACGCCGTGGCGGCGGCCGGCCTGCGCAGCGAGTCGGAGGGCGAGGAGCCGCAGCGGCGCGTGGTCGTCCTCCCATGAGCGAGGCCTCCGCCGCGGAGCTGCCCGCGCCTCCCGAGGTGGCGGGCGAGATCTTCGGCGAGCGGCTGTCCGACGCCGTGCGGTATGCCGAGCTGCTCGCCGAGGTAGCCGTGGAGCGGGGCCTGATCGGGCCCCGCGAGGTACCCCGGCTGTGGGAGCGCCACCTGCTGAACTGCGCGGTGCTCTCCGAGGTGGTGCCCGAGTCCGTGACGGTGTGCGACGTGGGCTCCGGGGCCGGGCTGCCCGGGATCCCGCTGGCCCTGGTCCGCCCCGACCTGCGGATCACGCTCCTGGAGCCGCTGCTGCGGCGTACCAACTTCCTCCGCGAGGTCGTCGAGCTGCTCGGCCTGGAGCAGGTCAGCGTGGTGCGTGGCCGCGCCGAGGAGGTGCTGGGCAGCTTCGAACCGGTCCATGTGGTGACGGCCCGGGCCGTGGCGCCGCTGGACCGGCTGGCCGGCTGGGGTGTGCCGCTGCTCCGGCCCTACGGGCAGATGCTGGCCATCAAGGGGGACACCGCCGAGGAGGAGCTGCGGGGCGCCCGGGCCGCGCTCGGCAAGCTGGGCGTGGTCGCGACCTCGGTGACCCGGGCCGGCGTCGGCCTGCTGGACGCGCCGTCGACGGTGGTGCGGGTCGAGGTCGGGGAGAGTCCCGGCGGTGTGCGTTTCGCCGGAAAGCGGGCCAGGGCCCAGCGCGGCTCGCGACGTCGCCGCTGACCCCGGCGCCCGTTCCGCGCGGCCCGGTCGGCATCGCCGGTCGCTGATTCGTCCGATGCGCTGGTGAAAGAGACGAATATATCCAGGATGCGGAGTGTCGTCCCCAGGGCCAGCGGTCGGGGTGGGCATCGTGTTTCACGTGAAACGCCGCTCGCTGTTGCAGGGAATCATCAGCCGGGGCCGCGCCGCCGAGCCGCGTGGCCGTCGCCCGCGTCCCGACATCCCCCGTTCCGGCGGTCCTCCCCCGGACGGCGATGCCCTCGATCGGGGGATCGACCCCTCCTCAGGGGCCCGGTCGTCCACAAGTACCTCGTCTTCGCTGGTTCGCGACCCCCGAGACATGGCAGGCTTTGAACTCACGAAGACTGCGTGCCTCGAGGAGAGTGAACCATTGCGGTCCGACGCCAATATCGCGGGGCCGACGGCTGATCCGGTGCCCGGCCCTCGGTCCGAACTGGCGGATGCCCCGGGCGGTGCGGTGGACATCGCTCCCGCCGCACCGGCTCCCTCCGGGGAGCTGCCGGGCCGCGCCGCCCAGCAGGCCGTCGAGGCCATGTACCGCGCCGGGGGCAGTCTGCCCCGGCCGGAGCAGACCCGGATCATGATCGTCGCCAACCAGAAGGGCGGCGTGGGCAAGACCACGACGACGGTGAACCTGGCCGCGTCGCTGGCCCTGCACGGCTCCCGAGTTCTGGTGATCGACCTCGACCCGCAGGGCAACGCCTCGACGGCGCTGGGCATCGACCACCACGCCGACGTACCGTCGATCTACGACGTGCTCGTGGAGAGCCGGCCGCTCGCCGACGTGGTCCAGCCGGTGCGGGACATCGAAGGGCTGTTCTGCGCGCCGGCGACCATCGACCTCGCCGGCGCCGAGATCGAGCTGGTCTCCGTGGTGGCCCGGGAGAGCCGGTTGCAGCGGGCGATCAGCAGCTACGAACAGCCGCTGGACTACGTCTTCATCGACTGCCCCCCGTCGCTCGGGCTGCTCACGGTGAACGCCCTGGTCGCCGGCGCCGAGGTGGTCATCCCGATCCAGTGCGAGTACTACGCCCTGGAGGGGCTGGGTCAGCTGCTGCGGAACGTCGAGCTGGTGCGCGGCCACCTCAACCCCCACCTGCACGTCTCGACGATCCTGCTGACGATGTACGACGGGCGGACGCGGCTGGCCTCGCAGGTGGCGGAGGAGGTGCGGAGCCACTTCGGCAGGGAGGTGCTGCGCACCAACATTCCGCGCTCGGTGCGTATCTCCGAGGCGCCGAGCTACGGACAGACCGTTCTCACCTACGACCCGGGCTCCAGCGGATCGCTGTCCTATCTGGAGGCGGCCCGGGAGATCGCACTGCGGGGGCCGATCCCGCAGCAGGAAACGCACGGCTCGGTGGAGGGACCACAGTGAGCGAACGACGTAGAGGGCTGGGCCGCGGGCTCGGCGCGCTGATCCCGGCCGCCCCGAAGGGTTCCGACGACCCGGGCGCGACGGCCGAGACCGGTGCCGGCGCGGTGCTGACCACCGCGCGCCGCCCGGTGGCCGGCGGGCTCGCCGAGCCCGAGCCGACCGCCGAGGCGCCGGTGGCCAGCACTGCGGACGCGGACCCGTCGGCGGGTCTCGGCCCGGTGGCCGGAGCGCATTTCGCCGAGCTCCCGATGGACTCGATCGTGCCCAATCCGCGCCAGCCGCGCGAGGTGTTCGACGAGGACGCGCTCGCCGAGCTCGTCACCTCCATCAAGGAGGTCGGCCTGCTCCAGCCGGTGGTCGTGCGTCAGGTCGGTCCGCGGCGCTACGAGTTGATCATGGGCGAGCGCCGCTGGCGGGCCTGCCGGGAGGCCGGCCTGGAGAGCATCCCCACGATCGTCCGGGCCACCGAGGACGACCGGCTTCTGCTCGACGCGCTGCTGGAGAACCTGCACCGGGCCCAGCTGAATCCGCTGGAGGAGGCCGCCGCCTACGACCAGCTGCTGAAGGACTTCAACTGCACGCACGACGAGCTCGCCGACCGGATCGGACGCTCCCGGCCGCAGGTGTCGAACACGCTCCGACTGCTCCGGCTCTCCCCCGAGGTCCAGCGGCGGGTGGCCGCCGGCGTGCTGTCGGCGGGCCACGCCCGGGCGCTGCTGTCGGTGACGGACTCCGAGGAGCAGGATCAGCTGGCCAAGCGAATCGTGGCCGAAGGGCTGTCGGTTCGTGCGGTCGAGGAGATCGTCACCCTGCACGGCTCCGGCTCGCAGCGGAACGGCGGCCGCGCCCGCGGCCCTCGAGCGGGCAAGCGGATCTCGCCCGCGTTGGACCATCTGGCCGGCCGGCTCTCCGACCGCTTCGAGACCCGGGTGAAGGTCGACCTCGGACAGAAGAAGGGCAAGATCGTCGTCGAGTTCGCGTCCATAGAGGACCTGGAGCGCATTCTCGGCCAGCTCGCGCCCGGCGAGGGCCCGGTCCTCGTGGAGCGGAACGCGGAGCCGCCGGACGAGGACGACGCCGAATAGCCGCCCGACGGCCCCTCGACGCCCCATGGATACGATGGCTCCATGGGGCGTCAGCTTGTGCCGCTCTCGCTGGACAACCTCTCGGACCTGCCGACTCGCTGCCGTGCCTGTGTCTTCTGGGAGTTGGACCCGGTCAGCGGAGCGGCCGCGCATCGGAACGGCCACACCCTTCTGGAGAAGGAGGCGTGGATCTCCGCCGTGCTGCTGGAATGGGGAACCTGCGGCCGGGTGGTCTACGTCGACCGCCGCCCCGTCGGCTTCGTGCTCTACGCGCCGCCCGCCTACGTGCCCCGCTCCCAGGCGTTCCCCACGAGTCCCATCTCCGCCGACGCGGTGCAGCTGATGACCGTGTGGATCGAGCCGGGACACCAGACCCAGGGACTGGGCCGGACGCTGGTGCAGTCGGTGGCCAAGGACCTGCTGCGCCGGGGCATCAGGGCGATCGAGGCGTTCGGGGACGCCCGCCCCTCCCCGACCGGCTGCCTGCCGCCGGCGGGCCATCTGCTCGCGGTCGGGTTCGAGGTGGTGCGCGACCATCCGCGGTTCCCCCGACTGCGTCTGGAACTGCGGACCGTCGCGTCCTGGCGGGCCGACGTCGAACTGGCGCTGGACCGCCTCCTCGGAGGGACGCGACCCGTCAGTGTCCCGCGCCCGTCGTAGCGAGACGCGAAGAGGGCCGGCGGCGTTTCACGTGAAACGCCGCCGGCCCTCTCGGGATTGGCCCTCGGCCGAGGCTCCCCTTCGGCCGATGGCCGCTCAGCTGATGAAGTCGCCGAGGTCGCGCTCCAGGGCCGCCTTCGGCTTCGCGCCGACGATCGACTTGACCACCTCGCCGCCCTGGTAGACGTTCAGCGTCGGAATCGACAGGATGCCGTACTTGGCGACGGTCTCCGGGTTCTCGTCCGTGTTGAGCTTGACGACCGTGATCTTGTCCGCGTTCTCCTCGGCGATCGTCTCCAGCACGGGGGCCACCTGGCGGCACGGGCCGCACCATTCGGCCCAGAAGTCGACCAGGACCGGCTTGTCGCTCTTGAGGACCTTCTCCTCGAAGTCGGCGTCGGTCACTTTCTCCGTGGCACCGGCCATGGTGCTTCTCCTTAGTTCGTGTGTCGGAAGCTCTCGCTGTGGGGGAGCTCCTGGTCTCTGGGTCTGGTGGTCAGACCTGGATGTCGGCCTGCACGTCGGCCTCGATGTCGGCCACCACCTCGGCCTGCGCGGCGGCGGCGTCGGACAGGGCGGCCAGGTACCGCTCGGCATCCAGTGCGGCGGCGCAGCCCGTGCCGGCCGCGGTGATCGCCTGGCGATATGTGTGGTCAACGACGTCACCGGCCGCGAAGACACCGGGGACCCTGGTGCGGGTCGACGGCGCGTCCACGCGGAGATAGCCGGCCTCGTCCAGGTCGAGCTGGTCGTGGAAGAGCTCGACGCGCGGGTCGTGGCCGATGGCGACGAAGAGCCCCGTCACCGGCAGCTCCGAGGACTCCCCGGTCGTGGTGGACCGGAGCGTCAGGCCGGAGAGCTTGCCGTTGGCCTCGTGGATCTCGGCCACCTCGCTGTCCCACCGGAACCTGATCTTGGGGTCGGCGAAGGCCCGCTCCTGCATCGCCTTGGAGGCACGCAGGGCGTCCCGACGGTGCACGATCGTGACCGTCCTGGCGAACCGGCTGAGGAAGGTGGCCTCCTCCATGGCCGTGTCGCCGCCGCCGATCACCGCGATGTCCTGGTCCCGGAAGAAGAACCCGTCACAGGTCGCGCAGTACGAGACGCCGCGGCCGGAGAGCTCGTCCTCACGAGGCAGCCCGAGCTTGCGGTGCTGGGAACCGGTGGCGACGATGATCGCCTTCGCCCGGTGCACCGTGCCGGCGGTGTCGGTGACCGTCTTGGTCTCGCTGGTGAGGTCCACCGAGACCACGTCGTCGGGGACCAGCTCCGCGCCGAACCGCTCGGCCTGGGCGCGCATCTGGTCCATGAGGTCGGGCCCCATGATGCCGTCCCGGAAACCGGGGAAGTTCTCCACCTCGGTCGTGTTCATCAGCGCGCCACCCGCGGTGACCGCTCCCTCGAAGATCAAGGGCTTCAGCGAGGCACGTGCGGTGTAGAGCGCTGCGGTGTAGCCCGCGGGTCCGGAGCCGATGATGATCACGTTGCGGACGTCGCTCACGAGTTCTTCCTTGTCTCGGGTGCCTGGCCCGGAGCCCCGGGTTGGGGTCCCAGTGCGGTAACGGATCCTAGGGTCCCAGACATTCCCGAGGGGGGTGCCACCCGGCTCACTCCCGCGGATAGCTCGCCTGAGCGAGGATTTCACCCCGCCCGGACGGCTCCGCGGTCACGCAGTCCGCGTCGATCATGTAGGCGTCCACCCATTCCGAGTCCGCCTCGTGCGGGAGCACCACGAGGTACGCCTCCTGCCCGCGGTAGGTCTCCTCTCCCGCGGCCAGGGGTGACTCCGCACGATCGATGGCGGAGCGCACACAGCCGGGCAGGCTGACCGCGCTCGCCTCGGACTCGGGCGACGAGGTGGTCGTGGTCGTCTCCTCGGTGTCGAAGGGCTCGGCGCTTTCGTCGACCCCGCTCTCAACGAGCAGCTGCCGTACCTGGCGCTCCAGCGGGTCGTCGGCGTCGCTTCCGGCGGCCTCGTCGCTGGCCCCGCGGTCCATCTCCACCTGGCCCTCGGCGTTGCTCCCGCCTCCGTCCGCGGTGTGCTGGGCCGAGTCCACGCCCTGGAGGATGGCCGCGCCGAGGCCCACGGCGACGAGGGCGCCGGCCGCGGCGAGCCCGAGCTGCGGCCCCCGTCGCTGTTTCACGTGAAACGGCGCCGGCGTCGCGGCCTCGGCCGCCAGTGCCGCGTCGATGCGGTCGGCGACGTCGCTCGGGATGGGGGTGCTGGGCACGGCACCGAGTTCCTCGCTGAGCACAGCGAGGTCGGACTCGATCTCCGCGCAGGTCGCGCAGCCCGCCAGGTGGTCGCGCAGCCGTTCCGCCTCGTCGGGCGGCAGTAGATCCGCGCCGAGGGCGGCGATCTCGGCGGGCTCGGGGTGGTGGTCCTTCATGAGCGTCCGCCTCCTTCCCGCGCCGCTCCGGTATCTCCGCTCTCCCTCGGGGATGGGACGGATGCTTCCGGCGACTGGTTCCTTACCTCGTCCTCCGGCTGCGGAGCGCGCGGGTGCAGATGGCGCACGAGCGGCAGCAGCCGGGCGCGACCGCGCGCGCAGCGGCTCTTGACGGTGCCGACGGGCACCTGGAGTATGCGGGCCGCCTCGGCGACGGGATACCCCTGCATGTCGACGAGGACCAGGGCGGCGCGCTGCTCCAGGGGCAGCTCGTCCAGGGCGACGCGCAGCTCGCGCCGCAGGTCCCCGCGCTCGGCGGGCGCGGCGGCGGACTCGTGGGGTTCCAGGAGGGTTTCCAGTCGTTCGGGCTCGGGCACGGGGGCGGCTCGGCGGCTCTTGGCCTTGCGGGCGCGGTCCAGACAGGCGTTGACCGTGATGCGGTGCAGCCAGGTGGTGACGGCGGCCTGACCGCGGAAGGTGTGGGCGGCCCGGTAGGCGGAGATGAGGGCGTCCTGGAGCGCGTCGGCCGCCTCCTCCCGGTCCCCGAGTGTCTTCAGAGCCACCGACCACAGCCGGTCGCGGTGACGGCGGACCAGCTCGGTGAAGGCGTCGGAACGGCCCGCGGCGTGGCTGCGAAGCAGCTCCTCGTCGGTGGCGTCGGCCGGATCGGCCGCGCCGGCGACCCAGTCTGGGCCCTTCTCGCCCACGACGGGCTCCTCCCTTTCCCCCGGCAGTCCGCTGTCCCGTGTCCGCTACGGCGCGTCGCGCGGTCAGCCGGACACGGAGATGCCGGTGATGCGGCCACGGTAGTTCGAGTCGCTGCCCATGGGGAGTTCGGTGAGCCAGACGAGAACGAACCGTGTCTCGATCGACTCCTCGGCCTGGAGGGAGAGGGACTCGCCGGTGCCCTGGTCGAGGATGGTGTAGCCGTCGACGTCGGTCGGCATCGCGGAGACGCCCGGGGCGGCGGCGCGGAACTCCACGCTGGTGTCGCCGATGGCCTCGACGTTCAGGGACCGCACGTTCCGCGGCTCGCCGAGGTCGAGCACGATGCCGAGTCCGGGCTTCAGGTTGGCGAAGCCGGGACCGAAGTAGTTCTCCGTGTGCCAGGACGTCTCGGGGTCGTCGTCGATGGCGTAGGACACGATGTCCTCGTTCTCGGAGCCGTCGCCGAGCGGATCGAAGGTGATCGCGGACTCGATGGGCAGGAACTGCGGGGCGGCGGGTGGGTGGTCCTGGTCGTTCTGCTCGGCGGGCGGAGGCGTGGACTCGACGCCGGAGGAGCTGTCGCCCTTCATGAGGGAGTCGGCGATCTGCCAGCTGCCGAGCCCGAGGGCGGCGATCAGCAGGGCGGAGACCCCCCACTTGAGCGCGGTGCCGGTGCGGCCGGGAAGGGTGGGCATCGTGCCCGAGCCGTTCGGCGCGGGGGTCACGCCGCCCGGGGCGCGGCCGCCCGACGGGAAGCCGGTGGCGCGGAAGGGGGCGACAGTGGTGGGCGTGGGTGCGGCGGGCGGGATGCGCGGCAGGCGGGAGAGCTCCTGGCTGAGCTCCTCCGCCGTGGTACAGGGCGGGTTCTGGCTGGCGGCGGTGGCGCCGTTGTTGATCAGCGCGCGCATGGCCAGGTCGGAGAGCCTCCGGTGGACGCCGGCCCGGACCTGTTCGGGCGCGGCCAGCACGTCCCTGGGCCCCGTGCCGAGGCCGGCGACGCCGTCGAGACCGTAGGCGCCCTCGGGATAGGGCCAGCGCTGCGTCAGGGCCGCGTAGAGGATGGCGCCGATGGCCTCGGTGTCGGCACGCTGCGGATCGGGTGCGGTGATGCCGCGCAGCGCGGTGTCCACCGCCAGACCGCGGATGCGGTACTGGTTGGGGCCGGTGCGGAGCACGGTCGCCGGGCTGAGCCGGAGATGGCAGAGCCCTTCGCGGTGGGCCGCGGCCATGGCCTCGGAGACCTGGCTCGCGAGGACCTGCGCCTCGTGCGCGTCCAGCGGGCCGCCCTGGAGCAGCGCGCTCAGCGGGACGGCGTCCGGGAGCCACTCGTGGATGACGTGGACCTGGTCGTTCTCCTCGACGGCGTCCAGCACCTGGACGAAGCGGGGGTCCCCGAGCAGTGCGGCGGCGCGGGCCGCGGAGAGCACCGCGGGCGCCCGCTCGTGGGTCGCCGGCAGCACATGGATGCCGACCGCACGGCGCAGCTTCTCGTCGACCGCGCGCCAGCTGCTGAATCCGTCCAGTCGAGTGATGCACTCCTCCAGCCGGTACCGCTTGGCGAGGCGGTGACCGCTGTGCAGCTCCGCCGGCGGGGGCGTCGGCGCGGGCGCCGCGGCGAGGTCCACGGTGGCCTCCCCCGGCCCCTCGGCGGCCTCGGACACGGCCTCGGAGGTGCTCCCCGGAGAAGCGTCCGGAGAGGCGTCCGGGGCGGCGTCGGAAGCACCGGGGACGGCCTTCTCGGGCGGCGCGGGGGTGGCCTCGGACCCGGGCCCCGGGTCGCCGGCGGCCGGCTCGCCCGGCTCGGCGAGCGGGGGCGGCCCCTCGACCGTGGGCTGGTCCTCGGCGGCGCCAGCGCGTTCGGTGTCCGGTCTCTCCGCCGCGGTCCGCGCCGGACCTTCGACCGATCCCTGCGCAGACTGGTGCGGCGGACTGGTCGCCGTGCTCCGTTCCGCCACCGTCGTTCCCGCCTCCCCATCGTGAGTGTCAGCTGGTGACCCCGGCTCGTGACGCGGTTCGTGAGGGGTCCCGAACTCCACTGCCAGAATCATTGTGCCGTTACTCCGTCACACTGCACGACATGTGGCCGTGGCCGGAGGTTGTACATCGTGGTGTGGGCGTTCTGTGGGGGTACTGGTCCCGTCGGGTTACCGAAGGGTGATCAGCGTCCCAGACGGGCCCTGACCATCCCGACCAACGTGGTGAGCTCCTCGATGCGCATCCGGCGGGCGGCCAGGTAGAAGACCACCAGCAGCACCAGGCCACCGCCGGCCAGTGCGGCCAGCGAGCCGACCAGTCCCTCGCCGAGCGCGTCGAGCACCGCGTAGCCGGCCGCGCCCCCGAGCAGGGCGGCGGGCAGGCTGGCCCCGGCCAGCCGGATGTAGGTGCGCACCACGCGGGCGCCGTCCAGGTCGGTGCGCATCCGCCGGCTCAGTCGGCGCCAGGCGACACCCACGCCGAGGGCGTAGGCGACGCCGTAGGAGGCGGCGATCCCGGCGACCACCCAGCGGTCGGGGAGGGCCAGGAAGCAGAGCCCGGAGAGCGCGACCCAGGCCACCGAGACGATGACGGTGTTGTAGAACGGCGTGCGCGTGTCCTCGTAGGCGTAGAACGCGCGCAGCACGACGTACTGGGCGGAGAACGGGATCAGTCCGACGCCGAAGGCCATCAGGATGTATCCGAAGGCTCGGGCGCCCTCCTCGCCGGCCGTGCCGAAGAGCAGCGTGCACAGCGGGATGCCCAGGGCCACGAAGGCGAAGGCGGCGGGCACGATGGCCACGGCGGAGGTGCGCAGGCCGTGCGAGAGGTCGTCGCGCACGGCCGCGGTGTCCCCGTCCGCGGCGGAGCGGGACAGCCGGGGGAGCAGGGCGGCCATCACCGAGACGGTGATGACGGCTTGGGGCAGCTGCCAGATGAGCAGGGCGCTGCTGTACGCGATGAAGCCGGTGCCGGGGTGGCCGGCGAGCTCGGCGTCCTTGCCGGCGGCGGTGGCGAGCTGCGTGATCACGACCAGTCCGGCCTGGTTGGCCAGCACGAACAGCACGGTCCACTTGGCCAGCCGGGCGGCCTTGCCCATGCCGTGGCCGCGCCAGTCGAAGCGCGGGCGGATGCGGAAGCCGGCGGCCCGCAGGTAGGGAATCATGGCCAGGGCCTGCACGGTCAGGCCGAGCAGGGTCCCGATGCCGAGGAGCTGGACGCCCTCGGCGGTGATGGTCGACGAGCTGACGCCCGAGGTGCGCTTGGTGCCGTAGACCCAGAGGAACATCCCGAAGGTGAAGATCACCACGATGTTGTTGAGGACCGGGGTCCACATCATGGGCCCGAAGCGTTCGCGGGCGTTGAGGATCTGGCCCAGCACCACGTGCACGCCCATGAAGAAGATGGTGGGCAGGCAGTAGCGGGCGAAGGTGATGGTGACCTCGTTGGCGTACCGGTCGCCGGCGATGGACGAGGACATGAGGTGGACCAGCAGCGGGGCGGCCAGGACGGCGGCGATCACCAGGGCGCCGAGGCTGACCATGACCAGCGTGAGCAGCCGGTTGGCGTAGGCGATGCCGCCGTCGGCGTCGTTCTTCATGGCCCGGACCAGCTGCGGCACGAACACGGAGTTCAGGCCGCCGCCGATGGTCAGGATGTAGATCATGTTCGGCAGGGCCCAGGCGACGGTGTACGTGTCGCCGAGCATCGCGGTGCCGAGGGCGGCGACGATGACCAGCTGCCGGACGAAGCCGGTGACCCGGGAGACCAGCGTGCCGGCCGCCATGACGGCGCTGGACCTGAGCAGGGAGGCGGCCCGGCCACGGCGTGGCTCGGCGGGTCCGGCCGGTCGGGGCGGCGGCTGCTCGGCGGGCGGGGCGGCCGGCTGTCCCACCGGCGCGGGCGCCGGGGCGGGCTGCTGGCGCGGGCTCGCCTGCTGGTCCCTGAAGAGGTGCGCGAAGGCGTCGTCCAGGCCCTGCCGGGGGTCCTCGGGGCCCGGGAGACGGGCGGAGGGCGGGGCCTCCCCGTACGCCGCCGGGTAACCGCCGGGCTGCGCCGGCCCCTGCGGCTGGGGGCGCTGTCCCTGGGGGTGGTGCGGCTGCTGGGGGTAGGACGACGGCGGATAGGACGACTGGGGGTACGAGGGCTGGGCGGGCGGCTGTCCGCCCAGCGGCTGCTGCGGGTGCTGCGCCTGCGGGTGCTGGCCGTGCGGGTGCTGCGCCTGCGGATACTGGCCCTGGGGGTACTGCGCCTGCGGATACTGCCCCTGGGGGTACTGGCCCTGCGGGTGGGGTGGCTGCTGGGCGGCCCAGGGGCCCTCGTCGTGCGGTGGCCGGGGCTGCCGCGGCGGGGGCGCGCCGCGCTCGCCGTAGCCGTCCCCCGGAGGGCCGCCGTCGGCGGGATGGCCCGGGCCTGCCGGATGAGGCGCGGGCACACCAGGATGCTCACGGCGCCCGGATGGGTCACCGCCACCCGGCGCCTGGCCGTGTTGACGGTCGTAGGGCGCTTGCATCGCTGCTCCACCTCAGGATTCGCGGCCGGTCGGCTCAGTCGTTGCCGTCCAGCTTCTCACTCTTCGACGAGGTCGAGGCGCTGTTCGCGGCGGTGTCGGCCGCGTCGTCACCCTCGTCGCGCTCGTCCGCCTCGGCGCCGTCCGCCGCGAGCGTACGAGCGGCCCGCTTGCGCTGGGTGTACATGCGGATACCCGCCAGCACCACCAGCAGAAGGCCGCCGGCGATCACCATCATCACGGTGGACGTGATGGAGTCGACACGGGCCTGGAACCGCATCGCCTCGCCGTACTGCTTGTCGTCCTCGGTGTAGAGCTGCGCCGACAGGGAGAACAGGCCGTTCGCGTTGGCGTCGGCGGTGAACTTGAAGGACTGGCTGTGCCCGCCGTTGACCGTGATCTCCTGCGGCTCGCTGACCTCCAGGCCCAGCGTGCGACTGGAGGTCAGCGTCAGGGTCAGGCCCTGCACGTCCTGGACCAGGTTGTTCTGCACCGTGACGGGGATGGTGGCGCTCCGCCCGGACAGGGTGATGGGGGACTTCTGGATGAGGTAGACCTGCTCGGTGAGGTCCTGCAGGTCGTCCTGCAGGTCCGTGCGATAGGTCTCGGCCTCCTCCTCGTTCCCGCGCCAGGAGGTGGACATCCCGCGGCGGATCGCGTTGCCGTAGGGGACCGTGACCCGGTCCTCCCTGGTGAGGATCTGGGCGAAGTCGTCGAGCGTGCGCTGGGTCTCCCGGATCGCCTGGAAGGCGCTGGTCGGCAGCTCCTGCTCGCGCAGCTCCTCCGGGTACTGCGCGGCGCTCGGCACGTCGCGGTTCGCTCCCGGGTCGGGCTCGGCCTCGGCCGCCTCCGACAGCTCGGCGAACTCCACCCAGTCGCCCTCGTCCCGGAGCGTTGTCAGGGCGGCCGCCATGGCCTCGGCCTGGGCGGTGGTGAACATCCGCTGCGGGGCCACCACGATGCTGCGCTCCGTGGCGGGCGCCTGCTGGGTGATCGACAGGGTCTGGGCCAGCAACTGCTGCTCCGCCAGCGAGGCGGCGCCGCCGCTGGTCATGTCGCCCTCGAACAGCGTGGAAAGCCGGGCGTCGGCGACGATCGCCGTGGTGTCGTCGCCGATGGGTCGCGCGGCGCTGGGCGTGTAGGTGAGGCCGTCGGCGGAGCGCCAGCTGTCGCTGCGGGCGATGATGTTGTTCGCACCGGCGGCGGTCGCCACGGACACGATGGACGGGTCGACGGCGCCCTCGACCGGCCAGGCGAAGTCCGTGCTGGGCTCGACCTCGAGCACGGTCTCGGTGGACCGGACGACCTCGGTGGCCGTCCGGAGCTGGTCCAGCGCGCCGAGGACGTCCTGCCCCTGGTCGTCCAGACCCTGGTGCGCCAGCGAGGCCAGGTCGGGGTCACCGAAGGGCAACGCGATGACCTCGCTGTCCTGCACCGCCTCGCGCAGCGCGAGCAGCCAGGCCCTGGCCTGGACCTGCCCATCGCCGGGGACCAGGTCGCCGTCCTTGGTGTAGACCTGGTAGTCCTCGGTCATGGCGTCCACCGAGGCGACCAGGTCCGGATCGATCACCCAGGTCACGGGCAGCTCGGCACCCAGGGCGACCATCTGGTACAGCTGGCCGCCGGGGGAGATGTCCTCCAGCAGCGAGTCGTCGCGGAAGGCCGGTGTCTGCTCCTCGTCGGAGCCCGTCTGGGCGGTCAGCCGGGTGGTCGAGATCAGCGGCCACAGCACGGTCAGCTGCGTCTGGGCGTCCCCCTCCCCCGCGCCTGCGGGCTGCCAGGGCAGCAGGGTCCGGCCGGCGCCCAGGATCATGTCCCAGCGCTCGGCCTCGGTCTGCCCGGTCAGCGTCACCCCGATCTGGTAGACGCCGGGGTCGCCGAGGGCGAACTCGGAGAGCGGCACCTCGAGGGAGAACGTCCGGGACATGCCGGGTGCGATGGTGTCGATCTCCTGGCTGTGGGAGCTGATGATCCCACCGTCCAGGGTGTTGTCGAAGCCGGTGCGGGACACCGCCTCGTCGATGGCGCTGCGGCTGGTGAGCGGCGTGGCCTCACGGGCCGCGACGGAGCTGTTGATGATGGGCGAGTCGCCCTCGTTGGTGATGGTGCCCCGGAGGGTGAGCTCGTCCCCCTCCTCCGGCACGGCGGGGCCGACCTCGGTGACCGAGACGGTCGCGGTGCGGTGCTCGTCCGTCTCCGCGGCCTGCGCCTCGTCCGGCAGTAGTCCCGCCCCGGTGAGGAGGGGGAAGGCGACCACCAGCGTCAGCAGTCCGCCGCACCGGCGGCGCCAGTTCTCTCGGGCGCGGGACGTCTCCGTCACCTGTGCCACACCTCAGCCCTTGTTCCTTCGTCCGACCTGCGGCGCTACGTCCGCCAGACCAAATCCGCTGACAATCCGCCGACATGGTAACGACGATCGACGGGCGGTAGTGCCGGGTCCCTGGCACAGCGGGGACGGGAGATGGGGAGGAACGGCAACGACCGGGCCACGTACCCTGTGCTGTTGTGCCGAACGACAGGAATGCCATGTCCCCCCGTTCCGCCGCCGCCGACCTGGGGCCGGTGCAGCGGCGTGCCGTGACCGAGCTGCTGCGGGTCTCCCCCCTCGCCGACGATCTCGCCGAGCGCTTCGAGCGTGCCGGCTTCTCGCTCGCCCTGGTGGGCGGCTCGGTACGGGACGCGCTGCTCGGCCGGCTGGGCAACGATCTGGACTTCACCACGGACGCCCGGCCGCAGGACGTGCTGAAGATCGTGCGGTCGTGGGCGGACGCGGTCTGGGAGGTCGGCATCGCCTTCGGCACGGTGGGCTGCCGCAAGCGCGCGGGGGAGCGGGACTTCCAGCTGGAGATCACCACCTACCGTTCCGAGGCGTACGACCGGGACTCGCGCAAGCCGGAGGTGGCGTACGGCGACTCGCTCCTCGACGACCTGGTCCGCCGCGACTTCTCGGTCAACGCCATGGCCGTGGCCCTGCCGCGCAAGGAGTTCGTGGATCCCCACGGCGGGCTCGCCGATCTGGCCCGGCGGGTGCTGCGCACCCCCGGCACGCCGGAGGCGTCGTTCTCCGACGATCCGCTGCGCATGCTGCGGGCGGCCCGCTTCGCGGCGCAGCTCGACTTCACGGTGGCGGACGAGGTGCAGGCCGCGATGACGGCCATGGCCGACCGGATCGACATCGTCTCCGCGGAGCGGGTCAGGGACGAGCTGAACAAGCTCGTCCTCAGCGACCGCCCGCGCCGGGGGATCACGCTGCTCGTCGAGACCGGCCTGGCCGAGCGGGTGCTGCCCGAGGTGCCCGCGCTGCGGCTGGAGCGGGACGAGCACCACCGCCACAAGGACGTCTACGAGCACAGCCTGACCGTGCTGGAGCAGGCGATGGCCCTGGAGGACGGCGGGCCCGACCTGGTGCTGCGGCTGGCCGCGCTGCTGCACGACATCGGCAAGCCCCGGACGCGGCGGTTCGAGAAGGACGGGCGGGTCTCCTTCCACCACCACGAGGTGGTCGGGGCGAAGATGGCGCGACAGCGGATGCTCAAGCTCAAGTACCCCAACGAGATCACCCGGGACGTGGTCCGCCTGATCGAGCTGCATCTGCGCTTCCACGGCTACGGGACCGGCGAGTGGACCGACTCGGCCGTGCGCCGCTATGTGCGGGACGCGGGGCCGCTGCTGGACCGGCTGCACCGGTTGACCCGCTCCGACTGCACGACCCGCAACAAGCGGAAGGCGCAGGCGCTGTCCCGCGCCTACGACGGCCTGGAGGAGCGGATCGCCCGGCTGAAGGAGCAGGAGGAGCTGGACTCGATCCGCCCCGACCTGAACGGCAACGACATCATGCGGATCCTCGACATCGGGCCGGGGCCGCGGGTGGGGCAGGCGTACCGGCACCTGCTGGAGGTGCGGCTGGAGCAGGGCCCGCTGGACCAGGAGGCCGCGGTCGAGGAGCTCCAGAAGTGGTGGGCCGAGCACGGCGCCGACACTGGGAACGCCGGAGGCGGTCGCTTCCGGCGCCGCCCCGGCGACCGCGAAACGCTCTAGGCGCGCTGTCCCCCTAGGGCGTGTCCGCGGCCGGGTGGAGCGTTTCACGTGAAACCGCGTGCCGCCGCAGACGTTCCACGGCGACGGCGGTGGCCGCGTAGAGCAGGGCGACGCCGAGCACCAGTGTCGGGGACCGGCCGTCCGCGGGGAGCACCAGCGCCGCGAGGCCGGCGGCTGACACGAACGCGATGTTGTAGAGCATGTCGTAGAGGGAGAACACGCGGCCGCGATAGGCGTCGTCGACCGACGACTGGATCTCGGTGTCGGTGACGATCTTGGCGCCCTGGGAGACGAGGCCGAGGACGAACGCCGCGATCAGCATGGGGACGGGCCGGAAGAAGAGGCCCAGGGCCGGCAGTATCACGGCGGCCGTCGCGGCGCAGAGGGCGAACCAGCCCAGCCGTCCCGTGCGGGCGATGGCCCAGGGAGTGACCAGGGTGGCGGCGAAGAATCCGGCGCCGGA
The DNA here is from genome assembly GCF_039871525.1 of Streptomyces sp. B6B3. Classification (NCBI taxonomy): domain Bacteria; kingdom Bacillati; phylum Actinomycetota; class Actinomycetes; order Kitasatosporales; family Streptomycetaceae; genus Streptomyces; species Streptomyces sp. B6B3. The sequence continues at coordinate 328,243 of NZ_JBDPLU010000005.1, forward strand.
GGCGGCGACGACGGCGCCGAGCAGCGCGACGCCCTCGTCCGTGTCGCCGTCGCCCCAGGCGTACCGGGCCAGCATGAGGACGGTGACCAGCAGGGCGCCGTAGCAGAGGCGGGTGGTGGCCATGGCGGCGAGGGTCCAGGTGGCTCGCCGCCGCCGGGTCAGGTGCCTGAGCCCGGCGACGAGGCCGCGGGCCGTGCCGGCCACGGCGCTGGTGAGGTGATCGACGACCTCCTGCGGGTCCGGACCGAGCAGCCCGCGGGCCATGCGCAGCGCGGCGAGACCGGTGAGCAGGTAGACGGCGGCGGCGAGGGCCACGGCGAGGGCGTCCTCGGTGCCCTGGGTGCGCGGCAGCAGCTGGGCCACGACGGCCGTGGCGGCGCCGACGCTGGCGGCGAGCGTGCCGGCGGTCGGCGACAGGGCGTTGGCCACGACCAGGCGTTCGCCGTCCACCACGCGCGGCAGCGACGCGGAGAGGCCGGCCAGCACGAAGCGATTGACGGCCGTGACCGCCAGCGCGCAGAGATAGAAGAGCCAGTCGGGCGCGTCCCCGAGGACCAGGAGGCAGGTGAGGGTGGCGAGCGCGGTGCGCAGCAGACTGCCGTGGACGAGCACCTGCCGGCGGCTCATCCGGTCCAGCAGCACTCCGGCGAACGGGCCCAGCAGGGAGTAGGGCAGCAGCAGCACGGCCATGGCCGCCGCGATGTCGCCGGGCGTGGTCTGCTCCTCGGGGGCGAAGACCACGTAGGTGGCCAACCCGACCTGGAAGAGCCCGTCGGCGAACTGGGAGAGCAGCCGGACCGTCAGCAGTCGCCGGAAGTCGCGGAAGCGCAGCAGCGCCCGCAGGTCGGCAACGGGGGCGGGCCGCCCGGCGGCGTCACGTTTCACGTGAAACGTCACGAGGCGAGGGCGGGCCGGGGTGCTCGGGCACGCCCCATTCCACGTAGGGGTGGCTGTTCGGCACGGCGGTGGGTGGCGCCGGCCGGAGTGCGAAGGCGTCCGGGGCGCCGTCCAACACTCCTCCTCCCGGGTCGTCGGAGCCGTCGCGGCGCACCAGGTCGTGCTCGGGTCGCAGCACGTCGCGGACGATCAGGGCGCAGAGGTACAGCGTCCCCGCCAGGTGCACCAGGATGGCGAGGTGGTAGCCGCCGGGCGGGAGGCCCTGTCCGTCGGTGCCGGAATGGGCGAGGTACATCCAGATGGCGACGAAGTAGAGGACCTCGCAGGACTGCCAGACGAGGAAGTCCCGCCAGCGTGGCCGCGCCAGGACGGCCAACGGGATCAGCCACAGGACGTACTGCGGCGAGTAGACCTTGTTGGTCACGATGAACAACGCGACGACCAGGAAGGCGAGTTGGGCGAGCCGTGGGCGGCGCGGGGCGAGCAGGGCGAGCGCCGCGATGCCGAGGCAGCCGCCCAACACCAGCGCCATGGCAAGGGTGTTGACCCGGTCCGGCTCCAGCGTGAGGTCGGTGCGATGGGCCAGCACCAGCCAGAAGGAGCCGAAGTCCACCCCACGGTCCTTGCTGAAGGTGTAGAACTCCGACCAGCCGCGCCACGCCGCCACCATGATCGGCAGGTTGACCGCGAGCCAGGCGCCGACCGTGCCGGCGGTCACCTGGCCGAAGGCCCGCCAGCGGCCGGCCCGCCAGCACAGCACGAAGATCGGGCCGAGCATCAGCACGGGATAGAACTTCGCGGCCGTGGCCAGGCCCAGCAGCACGCCGGCCGCCAGCGGCCGGGACCGCGACCACATCAGCAGGGCGGCGCAGCTCAGCGCGACGGCCAGCAGGTCCCAGTTGATGGTGGCGGTCAGGGCCAGCGCCGGGGCCAGGGCGAACAGCAGGCCGTCCCAGGGGCGGGTGCGGTGGATCCGGGTGACGCAGACGGCGGCGATCACCGCGCAGGCCATCAGCATCCCGGAGTTGACCAGCCAGTAGATCTGGGCCGGGTGGGGATCGGCGGCGTCCTGGGGGGTGAACCAGGCGGCGACCTCCATGAACAGCCCGGTCAGCACCGGGTATTCGAGGTACTCCTTGTCGCCGGACAGTTCGGCGGGGATGCGGTCGAAGTACGGCGTGAGGCCCTCGGCGAAGCCCCTGCCGCCGTAGAGGTGCGGGATGTCGGAGTAACAGGCGTGGGTGTGCTGGGCGGCGGGCCCGTAGAACCAGCCGCCGTCGTAGCAGGGCAGCTTCTGCACCATGCCGAGGGCGAACATCCCGATGGCGAGGAGCGCCACGATCCGCACGGGCGTCCACCAGCCGCCGCCCGACACCGCCCGCCGCCCGGCGGGGCCGCCAATCAGCTCGCTGCCGGCGGCGGCCACCTCGTCCTGGGTGGTGGGACGCACGGTGGCTCGGGCGTTCGGATGCACCATGGCCCCCATCTTGCCGTACGGGTCGGCGGCGGGTGGGTCCCGCCGCCGACGAACGCCGGAGGGGCGGTGGCGTGCTCACACGCCACCGCCCCTCCGCGGTCGAGGTCACCCCGTCGGGGTGCCGGGATCAGCCGCTGTCCGAGCCGTCGCCCCGTCCCCAGATGGCCCCGGAGTCTCCGGAATCGCCCTCCGTGGCGCCCTGGTCGGTGCCGACGTCGGTGCCCTCGTCGGTGCCCTCGTCCGTGCCCTCGTCGGTGCCCGCGTCCGTACCCTCGTCGGTGCCGCCGTCCGTGCCGCCCGCGTCCGAGCCGCCGGCGGTGCACTCCAGGTCCCACGGCTCGCAGGTCTCGGTGGGGTCGGGCTCGGTGGGCGTCGGATCGGGCTCGGTGGGCGTCGGGTCGGGGTCGGGGGTCTCCTCGGGGTCGGGGGTCTCCTCGGGATCCGGCGTGTCCTCGACCGGCAGGTCCGGCAGCGGAGCGCTGGCTCCGGGGCCGTAGTACATCTCGTTGATGTCCGGGACGTCGCGGAACTCCTCGGGATCGTCGCCGGCGGTGGCCTCACCCATGAAGGCGACCCAGACGTCCAGCGGCAACGAACCGCCGTTGACCCGACCGCCCACCAGGTCGCCGGTGCCGTACATCGACATGAACTCCGGAGTCTCGCCCTCCGGAATGTCGTCCGAGTCGGGGAGGCGCCACATGCCGATCGCGGTGGAGAGCTCCTTGGTGTAGCCGACGTACCAGGCGCTCTTGTTCTCGTCCGTGGTGCCGGTCTTGCCCGCCGACGGGATGCCGATCTCCTGGGCTCCCTGGCCGCTGCCTTCGTCGCCCTCGACGACGCCGACGAGGGCCTCGGTCACGGTGTCCGCCACGTCAGAATCGAAGACCTGTTCGGTCTTGCTGAGCTCGGGGTCGTCGTCGTGCTCCCACGCGAAGTTCGTGCCGCTGTTCTCGACGCTCTCCACCGAGTACGGATCGGCCTGCTCGCCGGAGGCGGCGAAGGTGCTGTAGGCCGACGCCATCCGGATCGGTCCCGGGGTGGAGACGCCGAGGGCGAAGGACGGCACGGTGTCGTCGTGCGGGCCGAGGCTCGGCTCCAGTAGCCCCGCCTTGACGGCCGCTTCCGCCACGGTGTCAGGACCGACGTCCATGCCGAGCTGGACCATGGGGGAGTTGGCCGACACCTCGATGGCCTCTCTGAGGCTGATCTGTGGGTAGCTGCCGCCCTCGAAGTTCGCCTGCTCCCAGGTGAACTCCTCGCCGGTCTCCGGATCCTCGCCGACCCAGGTGGAGCCGTCGTAGTTCTTGATCTCCAGCCCGTCCGTGCCGACGTACTCGCTGTCCAGGGAGATCTGCGTCCGGTCGTCGTGGTCTTGGTCGGCGTCCTTCTCGGGGTCCCGCACGCCTTCACTCAGCGCCGCCGCGAGCACGAACGGCTTGAACGTCGAGCCGACCTGGGCGCCCGGGCTGTTGGCGTTGTTGACGTAGTGCTCCAGGTAGTCCTCGCCGCCGTAGATCGCGACGATCGCGCCGTCGCCCGGGACCACCGAGGCGCCGCCGAACTGGACGAACTCGTCCTCCTCCCGGTTCTCCGGGTCGAGGTTGTCCTCGCTGACCTGCTCGACGGCGGCCTGCATCTGGTTGACCAGGCCCTCGTTGAACGTCGTCGTGATGTGGTACCCGCCGCGGGCGAGCTCCTCCTCGCTGACGATGTCGTTCAGGGTCAGGTAGTTGTTGGCCAGCTCGACCAGGTACCCGATCTGCCCGGCCTTCTCCTGGGGCGGAGTCAGCGGGTTCGGCATCGGGAAGCCCTCGTTGACGATCTCGTCCCGCTGCGCGGCCGTCAGCGGGTCGCCCCCGTTCAACGAGCCGACCTCGACCATCCGGTCCAGCACCCAGGACCACCGGTCCTCGGCGCGCTGCTGGATGGTCTCGTTCGGCTCGTCGCCGCCGGCGACGAAGGGGTCGTAGTCGCCGGCGCCCTTGAGCACCGCCGACATGTACGCGCACTCGCTGACGCTCAGGTCGGCCGCGTCCTTGCCGTAGTACGCCTGGGCCGCGGCCTGGATGCCGTAGGTCTGGCCGCGCCCGAAGTACGAGGTGTTGAAGTACCCCTCGAGGATGTCCTCCTTGGTCTGCGTGGCGCCCACCTTCACCGACAGCAGCAGCTCCCTGGCCTTCCGGCTGAGCGTCTGGTCCGCCGTCAGGTAGGTGTTCTTCACGTACTGCTGGGTGATGGTCGAGCCCGACTGCACGTCGCCGCCGCGCGCCATGTTCAGCACGGCGCGGCCGATGCCGATCGGGTCGATACCCGAGTCCTCCCAGAAGGTGGCGTTCTCGGCGGCGACCACGGCGTCCTGGCAGGCCGACGGGATGTTGGCGAGCTCGACGTTCTGCCGGTTCAGCCCGCCGTCGCCGCCCTCCGTGTACATCTGGTCGCCGTTGGCCCAGTAGTAGACGTTGCTCTGGGAGAGCGCCAGCTCGTTCTCGTCCGGGATGTCGATCATCGCGTAGGCGATGCCGACCAGGCCGATCAGCGAGCCCAGGAACATCAGGGTGGTGCCCATCACCTGCTTCCAGGACGGCACCCAGCGTCGCAGACCGTGATAGCCCGAACGCGGATAGTCGATGAAGCGCTTCCGCTTCACCGGCGCCGCCCGGCGCCGCCGGCCACCGCCGACGGCGGAGCCGACGCCCTCGGCGGCGCTCGCCGCGCGGCGGCGCCCGCCGCGCTGCATGGCCCGCCGGGCCTCGGCACGGCTGCCGTAGGGCCGCTCCGAGGCCGCCCCCGGCGGAGGTGCCGGGGGCGGCGGAGGACCGGAGTGCGAAGCGGCGCGCCTGCCGGACGGCGGCGCTGCGCGGCGGCCGCGTGACTGCGGCGGCTTGCGGCGGTGCTCGCTCATGGGACAGCTACTCCTCGGACAGACACGGCACGCTGCTGTCGGCAGGTGATTCTGCTGGCTTCCAGTCCCCCGGCGCACGCCCGCTCCCCCGATACGGCTGCGGGCATACGGCACCTGGAACGAAGACGACCACAGGCGTCACGTGGTTCCCGGCGGCGGCGTTCTGCACGGGCCCAGACTACGCATCGGCAAAGCGCCATCTTTCTTGGAGTAGCGGTTATTTGGTGCATATCGCAGGGGTCGAGGTGGGAAAAGTGGCCCGTGCTTGCCGGAACGGCCGAGCGCCCTCTATCGTGGAGATGTATCGAGGCGATACATCGAGCCGTTGCATCGGACTGTTGCATTGAGACGATGCATTGGGGCGATGCATCGCCCCAATGCATCCAAGCGACACACCGTACGGGACGGACCACGAGAACGGATGGGAACGGAGGTGACCCCCTGATGAGCCGACGCTCCGGGGTCCTGGAGTTCGCCGTTCTCGGCCTGCTGCGCGAGTCCCCGATGCACGGGTACGAGCTGCGGAAGCGGCTCAACACCTCGCTCGGCGTCTTCCGCGCCTTCAGCTACGGATCGCTCTATCCGTGCCTGAAGGAACTGGTACGCCAGGGATGGCTGGCCGAGGAGACCGGGAGCGGCGCCGAGGACTCCAGGGCCCCGTTGGCCGGCCGGCGGGCCCGTATCGTCTACCGGCTCACCGCCGAGGGCAAGGAGCGCTTCGAGGAGCTGCTCGACCAGACCGGCCCCGACGCCTGGGAGGACGAGCACTTCGGCGTGCGCTTCGCCTTCTTCGGCCAGACCTCCCGCGACGTGCGGATGCGGGTCCTGGAAGGGCGCCGCAGCCGGCTGGAGGAGCGGCTGGCCAAGATGCGCGCCTCACTGGCCCGCACCCGAGAAAAGCTGGACACCTACACCCTCGAACTGCAGCGCCACGGCATGGAGTCCGTGGAACGCGAGGTCCGCTGGCTCAACGAGCTCATCGAGAGCGAGCGGGAAGGGCGCGATCGAAACGATCAACGAGGACGGGGCGCCACGCCCGAACGCGACGAGCGATCACCGTCCGACGAGAACGACAACTGACCACCCCGCGAGACCAGCGGGGTCTTGCCGAGAACACAGGGAGCAACCGGAATGGGTTCGGTTCGCGTAGCCATCGCCGGCGTGGGCAACTGCGCCGCATCGCTGGTCCAGGGCGTCGAGTACTACAAGGACGCCACCCCGGACAGCCGGGTCCCGGGTCTGATGCACGTACAGTTCGGCGACTACCACGTCTCGGACATCGAGTTCGTGGCGGCCTTCGACGTCGACGCCAAGAAGGTGGGCATCGACCTCTCCGACGCCATCGGCGCCAGCGAGAACAACACCATCAAGATCTGTGACGTGCCTCCCACCGGCGTGACCGTGCAGCGGGGCGAGACCCACGACGGCCTGGGCAAGTACTACCGCGAGACCATCGTGGAGTCGGACGAGCGTCCGGTCGACATCGTGGCGGCCCTGCGCGAGTCCCGCGCCGACGTCCTCGTCTGCTACATGCCGGTCGGCTCCGAGGACGCCGCCAAGTACTACGCCCAGTGCGCCCTCGACGCCGGTGTCGCCTTCGTCAACGCGCTGCCCGTCTTCATCGCCGGTACGAAGGAGTGGGCGGACAAGTTCACCGCCGCCGGCGTGCCGATCGTCGGGGACGACATCAAGTCCCAGGTCGGCGCGACCATCACGCACCGGGTGCTGGCCAAGCTGTTCGAGGACCGCGGCGTCGTCCTGGACCGCACCATGCAGCTGAACGTCGGCGGCAACATGGACTTCAAGAACATGCTGGAGCGCGACCGGCTGGAGTCCAAGAAGATCTCCAAGACGCAGGCGGTCACCTCGCAGATCCCCGACCGGGACCTGGGCGAGAAGAACGTGCACATCGGCCCGTCCGACTACGTGCAGTGGCTGGACGACCGCAAGTGGGCGTACGTCCGGCTGGAGGGCCGCGCCTTCGGCGACGTGCCGCTGAGCCTGGAGTACAAGCTGGAGGTCTGGGACTCGCCGAACTCCGCGGGCGTGATCATCGACGCGCTGCGCGCGGCGAAGATCGCCAAGGACCGCGGCATCGGCGGCCCGATCCTGTCGGCCTCCTCGTACTTCATGAAGTCGCCGCCGGTGCAGTACTTCGACGACGAGGCCAGGGAGAGCGTGGAGAAGTTCATCCGCGGCGAGATCGAGAGCTAGGCGCTGAGCGCTTGCCCGCGCGGAGCCCGCGGCCGGCGAGCGCGCCCGGCACGAGACCTCGGTCGGCACCGCGGTCGACGAACGCGCAACGCCGCCGCCGGGGTGCCGCACCGGGCATCCGGCGCGGCCCTCCGGGGTGTCGCCGGCCGGGCCAAGCAACCGCCGCGGTCAGCGGCGCGTCGCGGCCGGGAGTAACGGCATCGAGGCCTGGGCGCGGTCACCCGGGGCGTTGTGTCGGAGGCGGTCGCATGGAGGGCTCGGGCGGCAGCGTGGGGCGTTTCGCGCGGGCACCGCGGCCGTCCTGAGTGGTCGCTTCGTGAGGGCTGGCGGGGCCGTGTGGGGCTGGGTGTGGCCGGCCTGGGCGCCGTACCGGCGAACGGACGCCGACGGGGGCGCCGCCCAGGCACTTCGCGCCGCGAGAGACGTCACGGGCCGCCCGCATCACCGACATCGGTGGCGCGGGCGGCCCGTTCGGGTCGTGTGTGGACCGTGGGGGACTCAGCCGTCCACCAGGCGGTCCACCTGCGTCGTCGTGTGCCGCAGGATCGCCTGGAGCTCGTCGCCCACCTTCGGCCCGCGGGCCTCCGCCGGGACGAACAGGATCGACACCTGCATGTGCGGCGGCTCGGCGAACCACCGCTGCTTGCCGTCCCAGACGAACGGCGAGAGGTTGCGGTTCACGGTCGCCAGCCCCGCCCGCGCCATCCCCTTGGCCCGCGAGGTCATCCCGTGCAGCGCCTTCGGCGCCTCCAGGCCAACCCCGTGCGAGGTGCCGCCGGCCACGACGGCCAGCCAGCCGTCCCCCGGCGCCTTCTGCTGCCGGTACCCGAACCGGTCGCCCTTCGCCACCGGCGTCACGTCGAGCACCGCGCCGCGGTACTGCGTCGCCGCGTGGTCCCCCAGCCAGAGCCGGGTGCCGATCCGCGCCCGGAACCGGGTCTGCGGGAACTGCTGCCGGAGCCGCGCGAGCTCCTCCGAGGTCAGGTGGCTGACGAACATCGTGTCCAGCGGCAGCCGGGCGGCCCGCAGCCGGTCCATCCAGCCGATGACCTCCTCCACCGCGTCCGTGCCGTCGGTGCGGTCCAGCGGCAGGTGAATGGCGAAGCCCTCCAGACGCACGTCGTCCAGCGCGGCCTGCAGCTTCCCCAGGTCCCGCGGCGTCACCCCGTGCCGCTTCATCGAGCTCATCACCTCGACGATCACCCGGGACCCGACCAGCCCGTACACGCCGTCGACCGAGGACGCGGTGCGGATCACCCGGTCGGGCAGCGGCACCGGCTCCTCGCCCCGCCGGTAGGGCGTCAGCACGAGCAGGTCGCCGCCGAAGCGGTCCTTCATCGGCGCCGCCTCGTACGTCGTGCCCACCGCGAGGATGTCGCACCCCAGCAGCGTGGTCTCCTCGGAGAGCCGGTCGTGGCCGAACCCGTAGCCGTTGCCCTTACACACCGGCACCAGATCGGGGAAGTCAGCCAGGACCGCCCGCTGGTGCGCCCGCCAGCGTTCGGTGTCGACGTAAAGGGTGAGCGCCATGGCCGGGGAGACCCTCTCTGTGTCGTGCTGGGTTGTGCTGTGCCCTGCTGTTGCGGATGTTGTGCTGGTCGGCCGCCGCGTCCGTCAGCGACGCGACATGTAGATGTCCAGCGCCTTGTGGAGCAGCTTGTTGAGCGGGAAGTCCCACTCGCCGAGATACTCCGCCGCCTCGCCGCCCGTGCCCACCTTGAACTGGATCAGGCCGAAGAGATGGTCGCTCTCCTCCAGCGAGTCGCCGATGCCTCGCAGGTCGTACACGTCCGCGCCCATCGCGTGGGCGTCACACAGCATGCGCCACTGCATGGCGTTCGACGGCCGCACCTCCCGTTTGTGATTGGCGGACGCACCGTACGAATACCACACGTGGCCACCCACGATCAGCATGGTCGCCGCCGCCACCGCCTCCCCCTCGTGGGTGGCGAAGTAGAGCCGCATCCGGTCCGGGTCCTCCTCGTTCAGGACCCGCCACATGCGCTGGAAGTAGGCCAGGGGGCGCGGACGGAACTTGTCGCGCTCCGCCGTGGTCTCGTACAACGCCTGCCACGTCGGGAGGTCGTCGTAGGCCCCTCGCACCACCTCGACGCCGGCCTTCTCCGCCTTCTTGATGTTCCGGCGCCACAGCTGGTTGAAGCCCTTGTGCACCTCGTCCAACGTCCGGCCGCGGAGCGGGATCTGGAAGACGTAGCGCGGCTGCACGTCCCCGAAGCCGGCCCCGCCGTCCTCGCCCTGCTGCCAGCCCATCCGCCGCAGCTGGTCCGCCACCTCGAACGCCTTCGGCTCCAGGAAGGTGGCCTCCACGTTCCGCAGCCGCTTCGCCTCCTGGCTCTGGATCCCGGCCTTGACCGCCGCCGCGTTCCAGCGCCTGATGATCACCGGCGGCCCCATCTTCACCGAGAACGCGCCCTGCTTCTTCAGATGCGCCAGCATCGGCTTGAGCCACTCGTCCAGGTTCGGGGCGAACCAGTTGATCACCGGACCCTCCGGCAGGTACGCCAGGTACCGCTTCACCTTGGGCAACTGCCGGTACAGCACCAGCCCGGCGCCGACCTGGCGCTCCGAGAGGTCGAACCAGCCGAGCGACTCCGTGCGCCACTCCGCCTTGACGTCACCCCAGGCCGGCACCTGCATGTGGCTGGCCGAGGGCAGCGAGCGGATGTACGCCAGGTGCTGCTCACGGCTGATGGTCCTCAGGGTCAGGCTCATTCGGGGCGCTCCTCCGCCGTTGTCCCGCGGGTCGATCGCAGGGTCTCGCCGAAGCCTAACGGCGCCGGGGACGCCGTGGGACGCGCCGGGGTGAGCCCGAGGACGGCGTCCAGCTAGCCGAACACCTAACCGAATGCCTGGTCGGACGTCTAGCCGTAAAGGCCGCCGTGCGCCACGCCGAGGTAGAAGCCGACGGCGGCCGCGCCGAGCCCGATCACGAGCACGAAGCGTTCCGCCGTGGTCGCGGAGATCATCTGTCCCCAGCCGCCCGTGGCGATGCCGACGAGGCCGACCCAGCTGCTGACCACGTGCAGTCCGGGGGAGATCGCCGTCAGCGCGGCGATCGCGCCCAGCAGGAGCGTGACCAGGGCGAAGGCGTTCTCCACCGGATGGGAACGGCCGTCGGTGTTGAGGAAGGAGAGGGGACCGTGATGCGCTGCCTGTGTCATGCACGCCTCCTGACGGAAGGCGACGAACGGCGGCGCCGTCGCGGGCGTCACCGTAGTGCCGCGGATACCCGACGTGTCCAGGGTGTCCCCTGGCTCGCCCGATTTCAACCGGAAGGACAAGGGCGGGTACGGTGTACTGTCCGTCCACTGACGGATCGCATCACGACCCTCCTGCCACGGATCGTCCGTGGCCGCCTGAGTCCAGAGGAGGTGGGTTTTCGCATGCGTCACTACGAGGTGATGGTCATCCTCGACCCGGATCTCGAGGAGCGCGCTGTCGCCCCCCTGATCGAGACCTTCATGTCCGTGGTCCGCGAGGCCAACGGCAAGGTCGAGAAGGTCGACACCTGGGGCCGTCGCCGCCTGGCATACGAGATCGACAAGAAGCCCGAGGGCATCTACTCCGTCATCGACCTCCAGGCCGAGCCCGCCGTGGTCAAGGAGCTCGACCGGCAGATGAACCTGAACGAGTCGGTCATGCGGACCAAGGTCCTGCGCCCCGACACCCACTGAAGCCCTCGCGGTCATCGGGGGCCCGAGTCCGGGCCCGCTGTCAGAGCCATACGTAATCATCGCAGCATCAGCAGTTACCCCCGCCGAGAGGTACCACCATGGCAGGCGAGACCGTCATCACGGTCGTCGGCAATCTGGTCGATGACCCCGAGCTGCGCTTCACCGCATCCGGTGCGGCGGTCGCGAAGTTCCGCGTCGCGTCCACCCCGCGCGTCTTCGACCGCCAGACCAGCGAGTGGCGGGACGGCGAGTCGCTGTTCCTGACCTGCTCGGTCTGGCGGCAGGCCGCGGAGAACGTCGCGGAGTCCCTGACCAAGGGGACCCGCGTCATCGTCCAGGGCCGCCTCAAGCAGCGGTCGTACGAGGACCGTGAGGGCATCAAGCGCACGGTCTTCGAGCTGGAGGTGGACGAGGTCGGCGCCAGCCTGCGCAACGCCACGGCCAAGGTCACCCGGACCACGGGTCGGGGCGGCCAGCAGGGCGGCGGCGGTGGCGGCGGTTGGGGCCAGGGCCAGGGCGGCGGCGGCCAGCAGGGCGCCCCCGCCGGCGACCCCTGGGCCACCGGCGCGCCGGCCGGCGGCCAGCAGGGCGGCGGCCAGGGTGGCCAGGGTGGCGGTGGCGGCTGGGGCGGTGGCTCTGGCGGCGGCTATTCGGACGAGCCGCCCTTCTGACCGAGACTTCTGCTCGAACTCACGGAGAGAGACCATGGCGAAGCCGCCCGCGCGCAAGCCGAAGAAGAAGGTTTGCGTGTTCTGCAAGGAAAAGATCAAGTACGTCGACTACAAGGACACGAACCTGCTGCGGAAGTTCATCTCCGACCGCGGCAAGATCCGTGCCCGCCGGGTCACCGGCAACTGCACCCAGCACCAGCGTGACGTCGCCACGGCCGTGAAGAACAGCCGGGAGATGGCGCTGCTGCCGTACACCTCGACCGCTCGCTGACACGGAAGGGTGACACAGCGTCATGAAGATCATCCTGACCAGCGAGGTTCCCGGTCTGGGCACCGCCGGTGACGTCGTCGAGGTAAAGGACGGGTACGCCCGTAACTACCTCCTCCCGCGCCAGGTGGCCATCCGCTGGACCAAGGGCGGGGAGAAGGACGTCGAGCAGATCCGGCGGGCCCGCAAGTCCCGCGAGATCGCCTCGGTCGAGCAGGCCAACGAGATCAAGACCCAGCTGGAGGGCGTCACCGTCCGGCTGAAGGTCCGCGCGGGCACCGGTGGCCGGCTGTTCGGCTCGGTCACGCCCTCGGACATCGTCTCGGCGGTGAGGACCTCCGGCGGTCCCGACGTGGACAAGCGTCGGATCGAGCTGAGCACGCCGATCAAGAGCCTGGGTGCGCACCGGATCACCATCCGGCTGCACCCCGAGGTGGTCGCGAGCATCGGCGTCCAGGTGGAGGCCGCGAAGTAACGCGCCGCGCCCGCGACGCCCCGGCGTCGCGGGCACAGCCGCGATCCGGGCTGGGCGGACGGCGCTCCGGTGAGCCCGCCCTAGGCCCGGACCGCTCCGGTGACCAGCCAGCGGCCGGTCCGCACCCGCAGTCCGAGGGTGACCAGCCGGGTGGCCATCATCAGCCCGGCGACCGCCCACCACAGCGCGGTGACCCCGCCGCGGTCCGGCGTCAGCAGCGCCACCGGGACGAACACCGCCAGGGTCAGCAGCATCGCCCAGGCCAGGTACGGTCCGTCGCCCGCACCCATCAGCACGCCGTCCAGCACGAACACCGCGCCGGCGAGCGGCTGGGTGACCGCCACCACCAGCAGCAGCGGCAGCAGCGTCTCGCGCACGGACTCGTCCCCGGTGAACAGCCGAAGCAGCAGCGGGCTGGTCGCCGCGGTCAGCAGCCCGAGCAGCACGCCGGAGGCGACGCCCCAGAACACCATCCGACGGCAGGCGGCCCGCGCCCCCGCGGCGTCCTCGGCCCCCAGATAGCGGCCGATGATCGCCTGTCCCGCTATGGCGATGGCGTCCAGGGCGAAGGCCAGCAGGGTCCAGACGGTGAGCGTGAGCTGGTGCGCGGCCATCTCCGCGTCCCCCATCCGGGCGACCACGGCGGTGGCCACCAGCAGCACCGCGCGCAGCGAGAGGGTGCGGACCAGCAGCGGCACCCCGGCCCGGGCGCTGGCCCGGACGCCGGCGGTGGTCGGCCGCAGCGAGACACCGTGCCGGAGGGTGCCGCGGACCACCACCCGCAGGTACGCGGCGGCCATCGCGAACTGGGCGAGCACGGTGCCCCAGGCGGAGCCGGCGACGCCCCAGCCGAAGCCGTAGATGAAGACGGCGTTGAGCGCGGCGTTGACCGCGAAGCCGGCGATCGCGACGTAGAGCGGGGTCCGGGTGTCCTGCAGGCCGCGGAGCACCCCGGTGGCGGCGAGCACCATGAGCATGGCGGGGATGCCGAGGGCGCTGATCCGCAGGTAGGTGATGGCGTGCGGGGCGGCGTTGGCGGACGCGCCGAAGGACTCGGCGAGCGCGGGCGCGGCCGGGATGGTGACGGCCACCAGCGCGGCGCCGAGCAGGAGCGCCAGCCAGATGCCGTCCACGCCCTGCCGGAGGGCGCCGGGCAGATCGTCGGCGCCCAGCCGGCGGGCGACGGCGGCGGTGGTGGCGTAGGCGAGGAAGACGAAGACGTTGACGACGGTGGTGAGCAGGGCGGCGGCGACGCCGAGCCCGGCGAGCTGGGCGGTGCCCAGATGGCCGATCATGGCGCTGTCGGCCATGAGGAAGAGCGGTTCGGCGACCAGGGCGCCGAAGGCCGGCAGGGCCAGCGCGAGGATCTCCCGGTCGTGCCGGCGCATGCTCCCGGAGCCGCCCTGGGACCGCCCGCTCCGGTCACTGTGCGTAGGTGTGCTGGCGCTCCGCGACGACGGTGACATGGCTTCGATCCAAACATCCACAGGTAATAGATGCAAGGGAAATTGACCCCTTACTTCGGGGAGCTGACGGCGTGTCGGTTCGCCGATGTCGCGGTGATCTTGCCGAGTGGGCCCAGGTTTTTTTCGCCCACAGCCGGTGGACGGTGTTTGCGCAGCTCAGTGGGCCTTCTCGGCGATCTTGGTCGAGTCGTCCACAGCGTCGTCCCCCGCTTCGTCCACAGGAATCGCCCGGTCTTCCACAGGCGCCGGTCTGATGTCCACATAGCCTGTGGATAACTTGGTTGGGCCCCTCCCCGCCTGCCCCTTAGCGTTGGTTCCCGCTCGCCTCGGCGTTCCCCGCGCTTCTGATCCTTCTCGACGCGCCGTAACCCATGGCTGGCGACCGAGTGTCAGTGCCGTGGCGTAGGAAGGACCGTGTCCACGCTTAGCGTTGGGGCGGCCTGGAGGGAGGCGGGGCGGTGACGGATCTGGAGCACAGGGGACCGTCGTGGGAGGGGACCCAGCGAGGCGGCCCGATGCCGGTGGCCCGGCCCCGACAGAGCGCCGAGGGCCGGCCGGGGAGAGGCATGGAGAGCGGTGAGGCCGAGCCCGACGGCTATCCCGACGACGGCGAGCGCGCCGCCTTCGAGCGGGTGCCGCCGCAGGACCTGGCGGCGGAGCAGTCGGTCCTCGGCGGCATGTTGCTGTCCAAGGACGCCATCGCGGACGTCGTGGAGGTGTTGCGCGGCCCCGACTTCTACAAGCCGGCGCACGAGACGATCTACGCCGCCATCCTCGACCTCTACGCCAAGGGAGAGCCGGCCGACCCGATCACCACCTCCGCCGAGCTGACCAAGCGCGGAGAGCTGTCCAAGGTCGGCGGCCCCGGATACGTGCACTCCCTGGTCAACACGGTGCCGACGGCGGCCAACGCGGAGTACTACGCGGAGATCGTCAGGGACCGCGCGGTGCTGCGCCGCCTGGTCCAGGCCGGCACCCGGATCACGCAGATGGGGTACGCGGCGGACGGCGACGTCGACGACATCGTCGACTCCGCCCAGGCCGAGGTCTTCGCGGTGACCGAACAGCGCACCACGGAGGACTATCTGCCGCTGGGTCAGATCATGGAGGGCGCCCTCGACGAGATCGAGGCGATCAGCAACCGCAGCGGCGAGATGACCGGTGTGCCCACCGGCTTCACCGATCTGGACTCGCTGACCAACGGCCTGCACCCGGGCCAGATGATCGTGATCGCGGCCCGTCCCGCGATGGGAAAGTCGACGCTGGCCCTGGACTTCGCCCGCGCCTGCTCGATCCGGCACAAGCTGCCGAGCGTGATCTTCTCGCTGGAGATGGGGCGGAACGAGATCGCCATGCGGCTGCTGTCCGCGGAGGCGCGGGTGGCGCTGCACCACATGCGGTCGGGCAGCATGACGGACGAGGACTGGAACCGGCTGGCCAGGAAGATGGCCGAGGTGAACGAGGCGCCGCTGTACATCGACGACTCGCCGAACCTGTCGATGATGGAGATCCGGGCCAAGTGCCGGCGGCTGCGCCAGCGGAACGAGCTCCAGATGATCATCATCGACTACCTGCAGCTGATGCAGACGGGCGCGAGCCGCCGCCCCGAGAGCCGGCAGCAGGAGGTCTCCGAGATGTCGCGGAACCTGAAGCTGCTGGCGAAGGAGCTGGAGGTGCCGGTGGTGGCGCTCTCCCAGCTGAACCGTGGACCCGAGCAGCGGACGGACAAGAAGCCGATGATCTCCGACCTCCGGGAGAGTGGATCCATCGAGCAGGACGCCGACATGGTGATCCTGCTGCACCGGGAGGACGCGTACGAGAAGGAGTCGCCGCGGGCCGGGGAGGCGGACCTGATCGTGGCCAAGCACCGGAACGGCCCGACGGCCACGATCACGGTGGCGTTCCAGGGGCACTACTCCCGCTTCGTGAACATGGAGGGCGGCTTCTGAGTCGCGCCATGCCGGCCGGCCTCGATACGCCGTAGTTGCCGATACGCCGTATCGCTCGATGTACCGTTGCCGGCATGTTGGTGTGGGAGAGGCCGGAGCCACCGAAGCGACCCGTGCCGGCCCCGCTGGACCGGGAGCGGATCGTCCGGGCGGCGATCCGGCTGGCCGACGCGGACGGCCTGGAGGCGGTGTCGCTACGCAAGGTCGCCACCGCGTTGGGCGTCGGGCCGATGCGGCTGTACAGCCACATCGCCAGCAAGGAGGAGCTGCTCGACCTCATCGTCGACGCGGTGCACGCCGAGATCCGGCCGGTCGGGGACGGCTGGCGGGAGGTGCTGCGGTCTCTTGCCGAAACCACCCGGCAGGCCGCTCACGAGCACGAATGGCTCGCCGATCTGCTCGGTGGCCGACCGCAGCTCGGCCCGCACGCGCTGGCCAGGGGAGAGGCCGTGGTGGCCGCGCTGGACGGCGTTGACGTGGACGACGTCATGCCGATGGTCACCGCGGTCGACGCGTACGTGATCGGCGCGGTGCGTCGGGAGATCGCCGAGCGGCGTGCCGAGCGGGCCACCGGGATGGACGAGCGGCGTTGGCAGGTCTCCCTGGGGCCCTATCTGGAGCGGACCTTCGCCACCGGGCGATTCCCCGCGCTGGCCCGGGTGGTGCGCGACGCCGCCCATCTGGACGCCGACCGCACCTTCCGGATCGGTCTCGACTTCCTGCTCGACGGCATCGAAGCCCGCATCGCGAGGTGACGGGCGGCGGCTACTCCGCGCCGTCCTGGTCGCGTTCGATCTGGCGGTTCCACTCGGCCTTGCCCGCCTGCCAGCCGTCCTCGGTGACGCCGCGTCGCCAGTACCCGGAGACGGACATCCGCTCGCGGTTCAGGCCCAGCTCGTGGCGGAGGTGTCGGCGCAGGTCCCGGACGAAGTGGGCCTCGCCGTGCACGAACGCGTGGGGCGTGCCCGGGGGAAGGTCGGCGGCCGTGACGGCCGGCACCAGGGTGGTGCCGGCGGGCCGGTCGCCGCGGTCCAGCCAGATGATCTCGACGTCGCCGTGGGAGAGGATCTTCTGCTCCTCCTCGGGGCCGGCGATCTCCAGGAAGACCTTGGCCACGGCGCCCGCCGGCAGCGCCTCCAGGGCGACGGCGACCGCGGGCAGCGCGCTCTCGTCGCCGACCATCAGGTGCCAGTCGGCGTCGGGGTCCGGAGCGTACCCGCCGCCGGGCCCCGTCAGGTGGAGCGTGTCGCCGGGCCGGGCGGCCGCGGCCCAGGGACCGGCGAGGCCCTGGTCGCCGTGGTACACGAAGTCGATCGTCAGCTCCCGGGCGTCGGGGTCCCAGACGCGGACGGTGTAGGTGCGGGTGGTGGGCCACTGCTCGCGCGGCAGGTCGCGGCGGATGGCGGCCACGTCGAAGGGCTCCGGGTAGCTGACGCCCGGCACCGGGAACACCAGCTTGACGTAGTGGTCCGTGTAGGAGCCGGTGGCGAAGTCGCGCAGCCCGTCCCCGCCGAGCACCACGCGGATCATGTGGGGGGTGACCCGGGAGGTGCGCAGCACCCTGCCCTGGTGTGTCTGCCGGCTGCGGGCCCTGGATCGATCCTCGGACACGGACACTCCTCACCTCGACGTACAGGGTTAGGTTCACCTGAGTTGGTACGCGGGTCAAATCAGAGGTGCTGGTGTGGCGCCGGTCGTTGTTAGGGTCATGCCCATGGACACGGCTGCTGACGATCGTGCGCCCGTGCGATTGCGCTCCCTGCCGAGCTGGCTCATCACCCAGACGGCGACGCAGGCCGGGCGGCTGGTGTGGGACGCGTTCGCGGCGACCGGCGCCCGGCGTTACCACTACGCGCTGCTGGCCGCCCTCGCGGAGTTCGGGCCGGCGAGCCAGGCCGCGTTGGGCCGGCGGTGCGGGATCGACCGCAGCGACGTGGTGGCGGCGATCAACGAACTGACCGAGCGGGACCAGGTGGTGCGCACCCCCGACCCGGCGGACCGGCGGCGCAACGTCATCACCATCACCGCGGGCGGGATACGGCAGCTGACCCGGACGGAGGAGGCGCTGTCCGCCGCGCAGGACGCGCTGCTGGTGCCGCTGTCCGTGGCGGAACGCGAGGAGCTGACCCGGCTGTTGGCCCTGCTGCTGGACCACCACCGGCACGGCGTGGTCGCCGGCCGCGACGCGGCGGCGTCCTAGACCTTCCAGGACGGGCCGTTCCAGGCCGCCGGCGTTCCAGGACGGCGGCGTTCCAGGACGGCGGCGTTCCAGGGGTGTTCCGAAACAGACGTGCCCTAGCGACGGCGGCAGACGTACTCGGCGTGGGTGTGGCGGGGATGGGCCCGATCGGTGATCTCCAGGCCGGCGCGCTCCAGCATGCCCTCGATGATCCAGGCGTAGGTGGAGAACTCCTCGCGGACGTGCACCTCGAAGTCCTCCCGGGTGAAGCCCTCGCCCGCCGGCCGCCCCGCGGCGTCGAGCCAGCGCGCCACCTCGGCGTCCGCGTCGTCGGGGTCGAAGCTGAAGATGACGTCCCAGAGGTACAGCGTGCCGCCGGGGCGGAGCATCGCCGCCATGCGGCGCAGCGCCTGCTGCTTGAAGAAGTCGGGGAGCTGGTGCAGTGCGGACTTGGTGGTGACGACGTCGGCCGGCCGGTCGGCGGGGTGGACGTGGTCCAGGAATCCTGCGTGGTGCCAGCCCGGGGTCGCCGGCGGGGCGGCGGCCGCGGCGCGGCGCCGGGCGAAGCCGAGCATCTCGGGGGAGACGTCGACCCCATGCGCCTCCGCGCCGCGCAGCGCGGCCCGGACGACGAGCGAGCCGGTGCCGCAGGCCATGTCGACCAGGCGGGTCCCCGCGGTGACGCCGAGCCGGTCGAGCAGCGCGTCGTCGGCTGCCGGGTCGGTGCCCTGGTTGCGGTCGAAGTCGGCCACGGCGTCGGCGCTGCCGAGATCGACGCCGACCGGCGCGTACTCGCGGAAGTACCAGGAGGGAACGGGGCCGGGCGCGGGCGCCGGGGCGGAGGCGGAGGTGCCGGTCATGGCCCCGGTCTACGGGACGCCGGGCCCCGGCACAACCCCCTGCCCCGGCCGTGCGACGGCGCCGGACGGCGCGGTACGGGTACGGGTACGGGTGCGCTACGAGTGGGGGCGCGGTCAGCCCGCGGCGGGCTGGACCAGGTCCCAGCGGTTGCCGTAGAGGTCCCGGAAGACGGCCACCGTGCCGTACGGCTCGTCCCAGGGCGGCTTCTCGATCGTGACGCCGGCGTCGGTGAGGCGCCGGTAGTACGCCTCGAAGTCCTCGGTGTAGAGGAAGAAACCGACCCGGCGCCCCGTCTGGTCGCCGACCCGGGAGCGCTGGTGGTCGGTGACGGCGCGGGCCAGCAGCAGGCAGGTGGCGCCCTCGCCGGAACCGGGAGGGGCGACGACCACCCAGCGCTTGCCGCCGCCGTCGGCGTGCGGTGAGTCCTCGCGCAGTTCGAAGCCGAGGACGCCGGTGTAGTAGGCGATGGCCTCGTCGTAGTCGTCCACCACGAGGGCGATCAGGCCGAGGCGGGATGTTGGGTGGGGCATGCCGGCAGCGTGTCATGCTGGCAGGTGTGTACCGGGAGAGGCCCTCGCGCATCGGGGGCGCGGCGGTGTGGTCCAACGCCCTCGACGTGGGCGGGGACGCGGGCCGGGTGCTGCCCGACGGGTGCATGGACGTGATGTGGTGGGAGGGCCCCGGCCGGCGGGAGCTGGTGGTGGCCGGTCCCGACACCCGGGCGCTGATGGTGCCGCGGGTGGACGGGGCGCGGTGCGTCGGGCTGCGGTTCCCGCCCGGCACCGGGCCCGCGTTCTTCGGGCTGCCGGCCTGCGAGCTGACCGACCAGCGGGTGCCGTTGGCCGCGGTATGGTCCGCGTCCGAGGTGGCCGGGCCGGCGGAGCGGATCGCCGACGGCGCGGACCCGGGGACGGTGCTGGAGGAACTGGCCGTCCGGCGGCTGCGCGGGGCGCCGCGTCCCGAACTGCTCCCCGCGGGTCAATCGGCCCCGGGCGGCACCCCCTGGCCGGCGGCGGTGGTCGCCGCCGCGGACGCCGGTCTCGACGTGGCGCGAATGGCCTGGGAGTTGGGCCTGAGCGAGCGGCAGCTGCGGCGACGCAGCCGGGCCGCGTTCGGGTACGGGCCGAAGACGCTGGTGCGGGTGCTGCGGATGCGGCGGGCGCTGCGCCTGGCGCGCGGCGGGGTGCGGTTGGCCGAGGTCGCGGCGCGCAGCGGCTACGCGGACCAGGCCCATCTGTCCCGCGAGGTGCGGGACCTGGCCGGGGCGCCGATCAGCGCGCTCGTCCGCCGCGCGGGCGCCCGCTAGGCCAGCCCGCTCCCGTTGAATGTCGTTCGGTCCGGGCGCGGTCCACGTTCGGTCCACGTTCGGTCCAGGCTCAGTCCAAGGTTCAGTCCTGCTGGTCGAGGCGGGCGAAGAGGTCGACGCCGTTGCCGTCCGGGTCGAGGAGCACGGCGTAGCGCATGCCCCAGGGCGCGTCGAAGGGCGCCATCTCCGAGTCGTAGCCGGCCTGGGTGAGCTCCGCGTGGAGCTTGTCCACCTCCGCGGGGCCGTCGCACAGGAAGGCCAGGCCCACCCGGGACTGGCCGCGGGGCGGCAGGGCCCAGTCGGGGTTGAAGGACCTGATGGTCTCGACGGGGTCCCAGGCCATGCGCAGGCCGCCGGGCAGCGTCGCCTCCACGTGCGGCTCCCGTTCCGCGCCGTCGGGGATGTCGAGGCCGAGGCGGCGGTAGAAGGCGAGGGAGGCGGCCAGGTCGTCGGTGACGATGCCGATGAGGTCGAATCGAGGAGTCATGCCCGGAAGGCTAGGCGGCGGTCCCCGCGGCGGTCTTGAACGAATCGGACGCGTTCAGGCGGCGCCCGGCGCCGCCGGCGGCCGGTGCTCCAGGGTGCGGACGGCGGTGACCAGGGGCGCCAGTTCGGGCCGTCGTTCGGCCCGGTCGAGGGCCTCGGCGAGAGCGGCGTCGTTGGTCGGGCGGGCCTCCGCGAGCAGCCGGCGGCCGGCGTCGGTGACCTCCGTGTAGATGCCGCGTCGGTCGGTGGGGCACAGATCGCGGGTCAGCAGTCCGCGCTCCTCCAGGCGGTTCACCAGCCGGGTGGTGGCGGACTGGCTCAGCACGACCGCGTCCGCCAGCTCGTTCATCCGGAGATGGCCGCCGTCGCGGGGGCGCTGCCGGCCGAGCACGTCGAGGACCGAGTACTCCCGCACGCTCAGGCCGTGCCCGGTCTGCAGGGCGCGCTCCACATGTGCCTCGATCCGGTCGTGCAGGGCAGACAGGGCGCACCAGCCCCGCGCGAGGCCCGGTTCCGGACGCGTCATCGCACTCCTCCTCCGCACCATCCACCCTAGCGGGGCGCGCGGGTCGGCAGCGGTTCGTGGAGCCGGCCTCAGCCCAGGGCGAGGGAGTACGGGGCGAAGCGGCGGCCGGCGTCACCGGGGAGGGCGGGCAGGCCGTCCACCATCACGGTGACCGGCGATCCGTAGGGGACCAGGCCGTGGGCGCGCAACCAGCCGGCCGGCTCCGGCTGTCGGGCGTCGGCGTCGAAGCGGACCGGCGTCCCGGCGGGGGCGCCGGTGGCCAGCCGGGAGACCAGGGCCAGGGCGGTGTCCGGATCGTCGGCCACCACCGGCCCGATCACGGTGCTGGCGACGTTGGGCCAGGCGGCGGCGAACCCCGTCAGCCGCCGGGCCGCCGCCGACCCGGTGGATTCGGTGGAATCGGCAGGCGCGGCGGACTCGGCCACCAGGAACTGGTCGGCGAAGGAGGGCAGCCGGGTCAGCAGCGCGGTGCGGTCGGCGCCGAACGCGGACCGGTCGTAGGCGAGCACGGCCGGCAGGTCCGCGGCGGTGGCCGGGCGGATGGTCGCCGCGCCGGGCGGCGTGGTCGGCGCCGCCCCGGCGGCGAGGTGCCCGCGCAGCGTGCCGAGGCTGCCGAGCGGAACGAAGCCGAGCCGCTCGTACAGCGGCCGGCCCTGTTCGGTCGCGGTGAGGAACATGGCCGCCGCGCCGCCGTCCCGCTCGGCGGCGATGACATGCCGCATCAGCCGCAGCCCGAGGCCGCGGCGGGCGTACCGCTGGGCGACCAGCATCATGCCCAGACAGCTGAGGCCGGGACCGCCGTCCAGGCCGGGATAGCGGGTGGCGACGACCGACGCGATCAGGCCGCCCGCGGCGTCCCCCGGCGGGGCGTCCACGCCGAAGCCCTGGCCGGCGCTGAGCAGCAGCCGCCATCTGCCCTCCTCGCGGCTCCAGCCCCGGTCCGCGGCCAGGTCCAGGCAGTCCGGCAGGTCGGCCACGGTGAGGCGGCGGACGCGGCAGGTCGCCGCCCAGGCCTCGGGACGTCTGGGAGCTGTCCCCAGGCTGTCGGTACGGGCGGCGGTACCAGCGGCCGTACGAGCGGGGGCATCAGCGGCGGTACGAGTGGCGGCGCGGGCGGCGTCGGAGGTCGTCACGACCCTCAGCCTGGCCGACCGGGGGAGGCGGCGGCGAGTGGTTTTTGCCCACGGTCGCGCGCGGCGAGCCGTTCCCGGCGCTCGCGTTCGCGGTGCCGCTGCCCGCGCCGGGTCAGCCCCCACGGCTTCAGGTAGGAGACGGCCGTGAGGAACAGGTACAGCGTCAACGAGACGCACGGCGGCGCCAGCAGCGACGAGGCGTCCGTCACCCGCTCCCCCGCCGCGACCGCGTCCGCGGCCTCGTTGATGCTCGTCCTGAACGCCAGCAGCGAGGCGGTGGCGGCGACCAGGGAGACGAGCAGCTTCACCACCACCCAGCGGTGCCGCAGCAGGCCCCAGGGTGTGCCGACGGAGAGCACGAGGCCGGTGCCGATGCTGGCCAGCGCGAGCGGCGCCAGCAGCCAGTCGCCGAATATCCCCATGGCCAGGTACGCGGCGTCGGCCGTGGCCCGTTCGGCGGTCGCCCCGGCGACGGCCAGGACCAGCAGGCACAGCGTGAGCCCGAGCCAGCCGACCGAGGTGACGACGTGCGCGATGAGGAAGCCCCGGCGGACGGGGCGCGGTAGCTGTGTCATGCCCTCAACGGTCCCGTCGCGCCGCCGTCGGGTCGTCTGCCGGTGGGAGTAACCGTCGCTACTCGCCGTCGAGTAGTCGGGGCGTCGCGGGGTAATCGGTGGCGCGGGGCGGGCGGCTCGGGATAACGCTGGGTGCCATGACGCGTCTCTCCGCCGATTTCTCCGACGACTTCTCCGCAGCATCCGATCCGGACCGCACCGACGCGGCACGGCCCGCACCGCTTCTGGCGGGCACCGCCAGGGCGCTGCTGCACCGGCTGGCCACCGCCCAGGCCGAGGGCCGCGGCCCGTCGATGGTGGCGGCCGTGGTGCGCATGGGGGCACCACCCAGGGCCTCCGGGCCTGGGGGAGGTCGCCGGGTGTGGACCGCCTCCCGCGGCGAGCTGCCCCCCGACGTGCCCGAGGCCGACGCCGCCCACGTGCAGTACCGCATCGGCTCGATCACCAAGACGCTGACCGCGGTGGCCGTGATGCGGCTGCGCGACGAGGGACTGCTCGACCTCGGCGATCCGCTGGGCGCGCATCTGGACGCCCCGCACGGTTCCGACGCCACCGTCGCGCAGCTGCTCGCGCATTCGGGCGGCCTGGCCTCCGAATCGCGCGGCCCCTGGTGGGAGCGCACGCCGGGGGAGCTGCGCCCGGAGCTCGCCGACATCTTCGGGGACGCCCCGCGGAAGCACCCCGCCGGGCGGCGCCACCACTACTCCAACCCGGGCTACGCGCTGCTCGGCGCCCTCGTCGAGAAGCTGCGCGGCGAGCCGTGGTTCGACGTACTACGGGAGGAGGTGCTGCTGCCGCTCGGCATGGACCGCACCACGGCCGCGCCGGTGGCCCCGCACGCCACCGGCTGGGCGGTGCACCCGTACGCGGACGCGCGCCAGCCGGAACCGGCCGTGGACACCGGGCGGATGGCGCCGGCCGGACAGCTGTGGTCCACGGTCGCCGACCTGTCGACGTTCGGGGCCTTCCTCCTCGCCGGCGACGACGCCGTGCTGCGGGCCGAGAGCCTGGCCGAGATGCGGGCGCCGGCCGTCGCCCCCGAGGCCGGCGACTGGGACGCCGCGTACGGGCTCGGCATGCAGCTGGCGCGCCGCGACGTCGGGGGCGAGCGGAGGCTGCTGTCCGGGCACACCGGCTCCATGCCCGGCTTCCTCGCCGGGCTGTGGACCAGTCCCGCGGACGGGCTCGCCGCCGTGGCCGTGGCCAACGCCACATCGGGGCCGCTGGCCGGCACGCTGGCCGCCGAGTTGCTCGCGGAGGTGGCCGACCGCGAGCCCGCGCTGCCCGAGACCTGGCGCCCGATGCCGGCGTCGGACGCCGAGCCGGAGCTGCTGGAGCTCACCGGCACCTGGTTCTGGGGCACCTTCGCCTATCTGCTGTGGCTGCACGCGGGGCGGGAGTTGACCCTGGGCCCGGCGGCGGGCGGGGTGGTCCGCGGCACCCGGTTCCTGCCGGCCCCGGACGGCGAGGGCTGGTTGGGACAGTCCGGCTACTACGCCGGCGAGACGCTGCGCGCGGTGCGCGGACCCGACGGCCGGGTCAGCCATCTCGACCTGGGCACCTTCGTCTTCACGCGGCGGCCCTACGATCCGGACGCCCCGGTGCCCGGCGGGGCCGACCCGGCCGGCTGGACGGGGGCCGGGTGACTCTGACCGCGGCCGGGGTTCTTGCAGCGGCCGCGGGGGACACGGTCAGAGCATCAGCTTGAAGCCGACGTGCGTCGCCCGGAAGCCGAGGCGTTCGTAGAAGCGGTGCGCGTCGATCCGGGTGGCGTCCGACGTGAGTTGCACGAGGGCGCAGCCGTGGCGCCGCGACTCCTCGACCGCCCAGCGGATCAGTTCGCTGCCGAGGCCGGCGCCGCGCTCCGCCGCGTGCACCCGCACCGCCTCGATCAGCGCGCGGGACGAGCCCCGGCGCGACAGGCCGGGCAGGATGGCGAGTTGCAGGGTGCCGACGAGGTGTCCCGGTCGCTCGGGGCGCTCCGCGACGATGAGGTGCTGGTCGGTGGAACCCTCGATGCGCGCGAAGGCGTCCAGATACTGGGTGAGGTCGTCCGGGTCCTCGCGGTTGGCACCCAGCGGATCGTCGGCGAGCATGGCGACGATCGCGGGCACGTCAGCTGCCGTGGCCCGACGCATGGTGATGTTCACACACGCTAGTTTAAGAAACGTCAGGAACGGCACGAACCACGCGTTTCTGAAGAGGGCTTGTGTCTCAGCCGTATAACGGTAGGGTCAGTTCCGCATCTGGGCAGCACGAAGTCCGCCAGTTTACGAGAGGAGCGTGTCGTGGGAGGCGGGTTTTCGGTTACTCGCTCCCGGCGAGTGGCGAGACTGACACGCTGTGCGACCGGAAGGTGGATCGAGGCGAGGCAGGGTCATGACCGCGATATCGGCCGACGACGGCGCCGCCATCACCACCAGCAACACGGCCGGTGAGGCACGGCGGTCGCCGTCGCGCGACGCCGTCATAATTCGGCGTACGCTCGCCGAGATCGAGCCGGTGGCGGATCAGGCGACCTCGTACTTTTACGCTCTGCTGTTCCTCAATAATCCTGGGTTGCGGGATATGTTTCCGGCGGCCATGGATACTCAGCGCGACCGGATTTTTCGGGCGCTGCTGACTGCCGCCGAACGCATCGACGACGAGGCCGGACTCACGGAGTATCTGAACGAACTGGGCCGTGGCCACCGCAAATACGGCACCAGGTCGGAGCACTATCCGGCGGTCGGCGAGTGCCTGATGTCCGCCCTGGAGCGATACGCCGTCCGCACCTGGAGCCCGGAGGCCGAGGGCGCCTGGGTCCGTGCCTACACGCAGATCTCCCAGACGATGATCGACGCCGCGGCCGACGACGAACTCCGCGCGCCGGCGTACTGGCACGCCGAGATCGTCGCGCACGAGCGTCGTACCAGCGATGTCGCCGTGGTCACCGTCCGCCCCGACCAGCCCTACCCCTACCGGGCGGGGCAGTACGCCGCGGTGGAGACGCCGTGGTGGCCCCGGGCCTGGCGCTACTACTCCTTCGCCAGCTCGCCGCGGCCCGACGGCCTTCTGTCGTTCCACGTCAAGGCGGTGCCCGCGGGCTGGGTCTCGCGCGCGCTGGTGCACCGGGCCGGCCGCGGCGACGTGCTGCGGCTGGGACCGCCCGGCGGCTCGATGACGCTGGAGCACTGCACGGGGCGAGGGCTGCTGTGCGTGGGCGGCTCCACCGGAATAGCGCCGATCAAGGCGCTGGTGGAGGACGTGGCCCAGCAGGGCATGCGGATGCCGGTCGAGGTCTTCTTCGGGGCGAACCGGGACGCGGAGCTGTACGACCTGGAGGCCTTCCTGAACCTGGAGCGGCGCCACCCGTGGCTGTCGGTGCGGCCGGTGGTCGCGGAGTTCGGCACCCGTGGCTTCGCCGGGCAGCTGCCGGAGGCGGTGCGCAAGTTCGGGCCGTGGCGGGAGTTCGACGGGTTCCTGTCGGGCCCGCCGCTGATGGTGCGCAAGAGCGTCGAGGCGCTGATCTCCTCGGGCATCCCGGCCGAACGCATACGGCACGACTACATCGGACCCTGATCGCGCGTGCCCGCGGAGCACGTTTTTTCGGAAAGTGACGGTTGGTAACGCATGGCTGGCATCGACGGGATGGCGGGAATCGAGGCGCGCGGCGACCGGCCGGGCAGCGACGGGGAGCACGCACTCCAGGCGCGGCTCGGCTCCGAGGCGCGCGCCGACCGCTTCTACGAGGAGCAGGTCCTCGACCATCTCAACGACCGGATGCGGGACTTCGTCGCCCACCAGGAGTGGTTCTTCCTGGCCACGGCGGACCGGCACGGCGAATGCGACAACAGTTTCCGCGCCGGCCCGGCCGGCTTCCTGCGGGTGCTCGACCCCCGCACCGTGGTCTTCCCCGAGTACCGGGGGAACGGCGTGCACGCCTCGTTGGGCAACATCTCGGAGAACCCGCACGCCGGCCTGCTGCTCATCGACTTCGAGCGCTCCCGGATCGGCCTGCACATCAACGGCCGGGCGCGCGTCGTGCCCGACGCGGAGCTGCGGGCCAGCCTTCCCGACCTGCCCGTCGACCCGGTGCCCGGGCGGCGCGCGGAGCTGTGGGTGCGGTTGGAGGTGCAGGAGGCGTACGTGCACTGCGCGAAGCACATACCGACGCTGGTCAGGGCGGGCACCAGGCCCGCGGGCGACTGGGGCACCGACGACACCCGACGCAAGGGCGGCGACTTCTTCGGCGCGGCCAGCGACGCCCACGCCCGGCGCGCGGCCGGCGCCACCGGGCCCGCCGGCCCTGGTGAGACGGCCCCGCCGCCGCGGCGCGCACCCATCCCGGCCGGCCTCCGGCGCGACGCCCCGAGCCGGCCCGCGCCGGGTCCCGGCCCCGGCGGACCCGGGAGTGCCCCCGCCCCCGGCCCTGCTCCTGCCCCCGTTCCCGCTTCTGCCCCCGACCCGGGCCGGGCGCCGGTTCCGGTCGGCCTGCGGGCGTCCCACGACGCCGACGCGCCGGCCCCGCATCCCGCGCCGCCCGCCGGCGTCCCCGGCCCGCCGGCAGCGCCCCCGGGGCCGCCGGAGACGCTCGACGTGCCGCTGCCGCCCTCGGGCGGCGCCCCCGACGTGGTCGCGCCGCCGCTGGCCGGCCACCGCCCGCCGGCGCACGCGCCGGAACCCCAGGGCCCCGCTGTCCCCCATGTGGTCGGGAGCTCGGGGCGAACCCCCGCGGGGGGCACCCACCTGCCGCCGGCGGATGTCGCGGCGTGGCGGGCGGAGGCGCGCCGGGCGCTGGAGGAGGCGGAACGCCGTAGGCCACCGGGCGACGGCGCCGGCGGCTGGTTCTACCGCGGCTAGGACGGGTCCGGCAGTCCGACGTCCGGCTGTTCGGCGTCCCGGCTAGGTGAAGTCGGGCGCCAGCAGCGCGCGGATCCCCTGCACGTTGCGGGCCAGATAGCTGCTGAGCGACTCGGGCACCACCGTCACCGACGCGAGCCCTTCGGGCGTGAACGGCAGTCGGACGATCTCGTACGTGCCACGCGGCTCCTCCACCTCGGGCCCGTGCCGCAGCGCCGGGTCCATGGACGCCAGCCGGCAGACGAAGAAGTGCTGCACCTTGAGCCCGGGCGGCGTGGTCTCGCCGGGCTCGGGCACATGCGGCACGGTGTCGACGAAGGCCGGCACCACGTCCACGATCCTGGCGCCCAACTCCTCGTACACCTCGCGGTGCAGCGCGGCCAGCACCGTCTCGTCGGCCGGTTCCACGCCGCCGCCCGGGGTGATCCAGTACGGGGGCTGCCCCGGCTTGGTGCGCTTGATGACGATCATCTCCGGCACGGCGCCGGAGGAGGGGGCGGTGTCCAACAGGATCGCCCGGGCGGTGCGCTTGACCACGTTGACCACGGATTGAGCTGGGGTCATGGAAGTCATGTGGCCCGTGAGCCGCCGGATGAAACCATGAGACCCGTCACGCGTCACGCGGCGCCGCCGGGTCGTGGCTCAACGCGCCGCGCCGGCCCCGGAGCCGAGCGCCGTGTCGAGCGCGCGCCGCAGGTCGGCGACCAGGTCGGCCGGATCCTCCACGCCGACCGACAGCCGCACGAAGCCCTCGGGGACCGGGTCGCCGCCCCAACGGCCGCGCCGCTCCGCGGTGGAACGCACCCCGCCGAAGCTGGTGGCGTCGTCCACCAGCCGCAGCGCGGCCAGGAAACGCTCCGCCACCGCCCGGTCCGGCAGCTCGAAGGAGACGACGCAGCCGAACCGCCGCATCTGCCCGGCCGCCACCGCGTGCGCCGGATCCTCCGGCAGGCCCGGATGCCGCAGCCCGCGCACCTCGGGGCGTTCGCGCAGCGCCCGCGCCACGGCGAGGGCGTTCTCCGCCTGCCGGTCCACCCGCAGATGCAGCGTCGCCAGGCCGCGGTGCGCCAGCCACGCCTCCATCGGGCCGAGGATCGCGCCGACCTCCGTGCGCCAGGCGCGCAACTCGGCGGCCAGCTCGGGGCGGCGGGTCACCGCGTAGCCGAGCAGCACGTCACCGTGGCCGGCCAGCGCCTTGGTGCCGCTGGCCACCGAGAGATCGGCGCCGAGCTCCAACGGACGCTGCCCGAGCGGGGTGGCCAGCGTGTTGTCCACCGCCACCAGCGCGCCCCGGTCGTGCGCCGCGCGCGTCAGCCGGCGGATGTCGCAGACGTCGAGGCCCGGGTTCGACGGCGTCTCCAGCCACAGCAGCCGGGCGCCGTCCAGGTGCCGGCCCTGGGCGTCGTCCGCGGTGGGCGCGGTGCGCACCGCCACGCCGAACGTCTCCAGGCGGCGGCGCACCCGCGGCAGCGCCTGGTACCCGTCCGCCGGCAGCACCGCCAGCTGCCCCGGGCGGAGCAGCGCCAGCAGCACCGCGTTGGTGGCGGCCAGACCGGACGGGAAGACGACGGCCTCGGCGGGATCGCCGGGCGACTCCAGCTCGGCGATCGCCCGCTCCAGCGCGGTCCAGGCCGGGTTGCCCATGCGGCCGTAGGAGTACGGCGCGTCGGCGACCTCGCCCGGCAGGTGGTAGTGCGCCGCGAAGACAGGGCCCGGCAGCGACGGCTGGTACGGCTCGGCTTCGGGCAGCCCGGCACGCGCCGCCCGCGTCCCCTCGCCCCACCCCGCTCCGTTCGTCGTCACCCGGCCGAGACTAACCCAGCGCCGGGGCGGCGCCGGGCGGTGGCCCCTCCCAGGCCCCCAAGCCCTTGGGGGCCTGGGGGGTGCCCCCATCGCGGGTCCCTAGCCCTGCGCCAGAGCGGCGCGGGCTACGGACCCGCTCTCGGGGCCGTAGGCGCCGCCGAAGAGGGCGGCGTGGATCAGCACGTGGTGCAGCTGGTGGAGCGGCGCCCGTCGGGTGCGCCCCGGCAGCGGGCGTACCTCCTCGTAGGCGCCGATCAGCCGGTCGAAGTGCGGGCAGCCCGACATCTCGAGGAAGGCGAGGTCGGCCTCGGGGTGGCCGCCCTGCGCGGCGGGGTCGATCAGGTGCGGGTGCTCGGACCACAGGATGTTCCCCACCCACAGGTCGCCGTGGATGTACGTGGGTGGCTGCGGCGGCCCGGCGACCTCGTCGATCCGCTCGCACAGCCGCTCCACGTCGGCCCTGTCCGCCGCGCCGATGCCGTCGTTGTCGACGGCCAGCCGCAACAGCGGCAGCAGCCGGTACTCGGCGTGGAACGCCGGCCAGTCCGCCGGTTCCGAGGGCATCCGGGTGCCGGCCGCGGCGTCCCCCGGCCCTTCGGGGTCCGGCGGGGAGCCGGGGGTGACCAGCGGCACCGGGCCGAGGTAGAGCGGTCCTGCCGTGCCGTAGTGGGGCGCCCGGGTGTTGTGCAGGGCCGCGAGGTCGCGGCCGAGCCGTTCCGCCGCGTCGGGCGTCGGCGGGCCCGACGGCACCCACTCCAGGACCAGCAGTTCGGCGTCGGCGGCCAGCACCCGGGGGATGGCCACGGTGCCGGTGGCGCGCAGCAGCTCCAGACCCGCGGCCTCGGCGGGGAAGAAGTCGGGCGGGGCGCTGGCGAGGGTCTTGGCGAAGACGTCCCGGAACGGGCCGCCGTCCTGGTCGGTCGCCGCGCCCAGGGTGAGCCGGTAGGACTCGCAGATCTCGCCGCCCGCCACGCGCCGGACCTCGTGCGGGACGAGCCCGCCGAGGAGCTCGGTGATCTTCCCCCAGGCGCCGAGGTCCTCCGGACCCGCGGGCCCGGAGGGGGGTGCCTGGCGGGGCTCGCTCTCGTTCATCGGCCCTCCGTCGGGTCGTTCACGCCGCCGTTCGCGGCGCGGTCGTTCTGGTCGAGGTCGCGTTCGATCTCGGCCAGCAGCCCCGGCATGGCGTCCTCGATCAGCTTCAGGCAGACCGCGAAGCCCGCGTCCCCGCCGTAGTACGGGTCGGGCACGTCCAGGTCGTCCGGGTCGGACACCGCGGGGTCGAAGTCGCGCAGCAGCCGCACCCGCGCCGCGTGCGCCGGGCTCGGGGCGAGCCGCCGCAGGCTGCGCTCGTGGCCCCGGTCCAGGGCTATCACCAGGTTGTATCGGTCGAACCAGCCCCGCC
This sequence comes from Streptomyces sp. B6B3, assembly GCF_039871525.1. Classification (NCBI taxonomy): domain Bacteria; kingdom Bacillati; phylum Actinomycetota; class Actinomycetes; order Kitasatosporales; family Streptomycetaceae; genus Streptomyces; species Streptomyces sp. B6B3. The sequence continues at coordinate 359,370 of NZ_JBDPLU010000005.1, forward strand.
TGAACTGCCGCGCCTCGTGCTCCCCCGCGTCCCCGGGGCGGTGGTAGCCCGCCGAGGCCAGGGCCGCCGTGGCGCGCGGGTCGGCCTCCTCTCCCACGTGCCAGCTGCCGGTGCCCGCGCTGTCCACGACCACCGCGGCGCCGAGGCCGTGCGCGGCCAGCTCGGCGCGGCAGACGGCCTCGGCCATGGGGGACCGGCAGATGTTGCCGGTGCAGACGAAGCAGACGCGGTAAGGGCTCCCGTTCCCGTCGGGAGCGGGGTCGTGGGCGGTGGTCGGAGAGGTGTCGGGATCGCGGTCCATGCTCGCCATGATTCCCTCAAGGCCCGGGCGACCGGGGAGGTACCCCCACTCACGGCCCAAACGGGCCGCGGGTGCCCCAGGCGGCCTGGACGGGTCAGTCCCGGTCCAGGACCATGGTCACCGCCCAGGACACGATCGAGATGATCAGGCCGCCGAGCAGCGCCGGGAGGAAGCCGCCCACCTCGAAGGAGTCGCCGGCGATCGCGCCCGTGAGCATCAGCATGAGGGCGTTGATCACCAGGGTGAACAGGCCGAGCGTCAGTATCAGCAGGGGCAGCGCGAAGAATTTCACGATCGGCTTGACGATGAGGTTGACCAGGCCGAAGATCAGCGCGACGACGAGCAGGGTGATCACCTTGCTGCTGTCGCTGGCGTCGTCCTCGCCGAGGGTGATGTCTCCCACCAGCCAGACCGCGGCCGCCAGCGCCACGGCGTTGGCGATGAACTTGAACAGGATGCTCGTCATGCAGCAGATCGTTCCAGATGGGAGCGGTGTGGGGGCAAGGGGTGTGAACCGATGAGGGAGTTCCGGCTGGAGCAGCTGGAGGCCGAGCGGATCGCGAACGACGGTGCCTACCTTCGTTTCATTCGCGAGCGCAACATGTCCGTCGGTCTCTACGCCCTGGACGCGGGGCAGCCCGACCCGCAGCGGCCACAGCGCCAGGACGTGGTCTTCTTCGTGGTCAGCGGCCGCGGATCGCTGACCGTGGGGGAGGAGACGACGATGGTCGCCCGCGGCAGCGTGGTGTTCGTTCCGGCCGGGGTGCCGCGCAAGTTCCACCACATCACCGAGGACCTGCGGGTGATGGTGATCTTCTCGCCGCCGGAGGGCTGAGGCCGGCCGGTCGCCGCCGTCAGGGTTCATCTCAGGGAACGGTCAGGGGAGGACGGGGGGCGCTGGGACTCCCGCCGACGGCTCCGCCCGCATAGCATCGAGGTATCGGGTCGTATTCGCTAGGAGGAGCCGGGCAATGAAGGGCGCGTTCATGGCGTTGCCATGGTGGGTTCGGTGGATCGCCATCCCCGCCATCGCGCTGGCCGTCTTCGGCACCATGCTCATCAGCCTGATCACGATGCTGGTCGGCTTCGTGTTCAAGATCCTGCTGTTCGCCGCCCTGGTGGCGATCCTCATCTTCGTGGTGCGGAAGTTCGTCTCCTCCTCTTCCGGTGGCGGCTGGTAGCGCGTGACCCCTCGGCGGCACCCGGCGCCCTGCTCGGGGCCGGAACGGCCGCGTCCGGCCGGCGGTCGGCGCTGACCACCAGCGCCGCCAGCAGCGTCGTCACCGGCACCGAGGCCACCAGCCCGATCGAGCCGACCAGCGTCCGGACGATCTCCTCGGCCACCACCTCGCTGAACGCCACGGTGTCCACGCCGCTGCGGGCGATGGTGAAGAGCAGCAGCAGCGGCAGCGCGGCGCCCGCGTAGGCCAGCACCAGGGTGTTGACCACCGAGGCGATGTGGTCCCGGCCGATGCGCATCGCCGATCGGTACAGTTTCGGCCAACCTGCCCCCGGCTCCGCCTGCTTCAGCTCCCACACCGCCGACGTCTGGGTCACCGTCACGTCGTCCAGCACGCCGAGCGAGCCGATCAGGATGCCGGCGAGCAGCAGCCCGCGGATCTCGATGCCCGGGTACAGGCTGTGCACCAGGCTGGTCTGGTCGTCGGTGTTCCCGGTGAGGCTGGCCCACCCGATGAACGCCGACCCCAGCAGCCCGATGAGCAGCAGCGAGATCAACGTGCCGAGCACCGCGACCGCGGTGCGGGCGGTCACCCCGTGGGTCAGGAACAGCGTCACCAGCATGATCACGCTGCCGCCGATGACCGCGACCAGCAGCGGGTTGGAGCCGTTGAGGATGGCCGGCAGGATGAACGCGGTCAGCACCGCGAAGCTCACCACCAGGCCGACCAGCGCCAGCAGCCCGCGGAGCCGCCCGACCGCCACCACGACCAGCGCGAACACCCCGGCGAGCAGCAGCATCGGCGGCTCCCGGCCCACGTCCCTGATGCTGTACTGCAACTCCTCGGGCGCATCGGGGGCGAAGGCGACGACCACCTTCTGGCCCACGCTGTAGCGCTGCGGCGCGTCCGGCGGGACCACCTCGTCGAAGGTGCGTCCGGCGTGCGGCCCCGTGGTGACCTCGACCGTGGCCGTCTCGCAGGTTCCGGTGACGCCGCGCGGCACCTGCACCCCGATGTCCGCGCAGTTCACCTCCTCGACCTCGGTGATCCGCGCGTCCTCGGTCTGCTGGTCGAAGCCGAGCCCGGTGCGCTGCCCCTCGCCCTCCGGCGCGCCGCCCGGCCACAGCAGCACCACGCCGGCGGCGACCAGGGCGGCGAACGGGATCAGCACCGCCGCGATGACCCGCCGCAGCCGCAGCGACACGGGCGCGGCGGGACCGCCGTGATGGTGATGCGCGTGCGCGTGCCCGGGTTCGGGTCCCTGCCCGGATCCGGGGGCGTCGTCGAATGAGGTCACGGTCAGATCATCGCCTAAGCGACCCGGCCCCCTGTTCAGCTCGGCCGGTGTGCCGTTAGCGTGGAGTCGCATATGTGCCAATCGCGGGAGCTCCGGGCACGGGGCTGAGAGGGCGCTGAGGCCGCGCCGACCGCCGAACCTGTTACCGGGTAATGCCGGCGTAGGGAGTAGGTCCGATGACCAAGCAAAACGCACGCACGCCTGCCCGCACCGCGGCCGACCGGCCCGTCGGCGCGCACAAGGGATACCTCACCGGGGCGCGCCCCGACCTCCGGGTTCCCGTGCGGCACGTGCGGCTGACGGACGGCCGGGACGTGTCCCTGTACGACACCTCGGGGCCGTACACCGACCCGGACGTCCAGACCGACGTCCGCCGCGGCCTGCCGCCGCTGCGCGCGGGCTGGATCGCCGAACGCGGCGACACCGCGGAGCACGGCCCGAACGGCGGGGCCCGACGCGGCAGCGGCGCCGCCGTCACCCAACTGGCGTACGCGCGCCGCGGCGAGATCACCCCCGAGATGGAGTTCGTCGCGCTCCGCGAGAACCGCCCCGCCGACCTCGTCCGCGAGGAGCTCGCCGCCGGCCGCGCCGTACTGCCGGCCAACATCAACCATCCGGAGACCGAGCCGATGATCATCGGCCGGAACTTCCTGGTGAAGGTCAACGCCAACATCGGCAACTCCGCCGTCACCTCCTCCATCGAGGAGGAGGTCGACAAGATGGTCTGGGCGACCCGTTGGGGCGCCGACACGGTCATGGACCTGTCCACCGGCCGGGACATCCACACCACCCGCGAGTGGGTGCTGCGCAACTCACCCGTCCCCGTCGGCACCGTGCCCATCTACCAGGCGCTGGAGAAGGTCGGCGGCCGGGCCGAGGAGCTGAGCTGGGAGATCTACCGGGACACCGTGATCGAACAGGCCGAACAGGGCGTGGACTACATGACCGTGCACGCCGGCGTGCTGCTGCGCTACGTCCCGCTGACCGCGCGCCGCAAGACCGGCATCGTGTCCCGCGGCGGCTCGATCATGGCGGCCTGGTGCCTCGCCCACCACCAGGAGAGCTTCCTCTACACGCACTTCGAGGAGCTCTGCGAGATCCTCGCCGCCTACGACGTCACGTTCTCCCTCGGCGACGGGCTGCGCCCCGGTTCGATCGCCGACGCCAACGACGAGGCGCAGTTCGCGGAGCTGCGCACGCTCGGCGAGCTGACGACCATCGCCAGGGCACACGACGTGCAGACCATGATCGAGGGGCCGGGCCACGTGCCCATGCACAAGATCAAGGAGAACGTGGACCTCCAGCGCGAACTCTGCGACGACGCCCCGTTCTACACCCTCGGCCCGCTGACCACCGACATCGCTCCCGCCTACGACCACATCACCTCCGGCATCGGCGCGGCGATGATCGCCTGGTGGGGCACGGCGATGCTCTGCTACGTCACCCCGAAGGAGCACCTCGGCCTGCCCGACAGGGACGACGTGAAGACCGGCGTCATCACCTACAAGATCGCCGCCCACGCCGCGGACCTCGCCAAGGGCCACCCGGGCGCCCAGGACTGGGACGACGCCCTGTCCGACGCCCGTTTCGACTTCCGCTGGGAGGACCAGTTCAACCTGTCCCTCGACCCGGACACGGCCCGCGCCTTCCACGACGAGACCCTCCCCGCCGAACCCGCCAAGACCGCCCACTTCTGCTCCATGTGCGGCCCCCGCTTCTGCTCGATGAAGATTAGTAGAAGCATAATGAACGACTACGGCGACGAACTGGGCCTGACCAGCGCTGCCTCGGCCGAAGCCGCCGAGGCAGCCGCCGGGATGGCCCAGAAGTCCCAGGAGTTCGCCGAGGGCGGCAACCGCCTCTACCTGCCGCTCGCGGACTGACGGAAGTGTCCCGGTCCGAGGCGGGCCTCGGACCGGGACACTGCCTTCTCGACAGTGGAAGGGCTCGCGGCGGGCAAGAGTTCGACTCCACAGGCTGGCCCTGCAAGTGGGATTCGGTCTGTAGGTGGATCTTGGTATTGACGAGGGATGCAGCCTCTTCCCGCAGTAACCTGACTAGTATCAGATCGAGGGCTTGGGGAGGCGGCATGGAGTCAACTGATAGGCCGGATGGGAATACGGCTGCTGGAGCGCCTTTCGAGGCGCGCAACGACTTCAGCGGCTCAACTCACGGTCCCGTGTTTCAAGCCGGCCAATTCAATGGGCCCATCACCCTAAATCTCTACCATGGGAATTCCTCGGCTCCCTCATTGAACAGTGGTGCAGATCTTGGTGAGGGCGGGGAGAATAAGCCTGTCCCGAAAGTTCCCAGAACTCAGGATCAGTTAGATCGCCTTCTCGTTGAGAAGCCAATCGTGTGGGAATATTTGGCGTGGGCAGGTTTCCTCAAAATTGGCATGGATAAGCTGAATCCGGTGTGGCTTGACCACGCCGTGGGAAACCCTGGCGCAGGGCAGTATCTTGCCAACGCTCAGGAGGTTGTCGCGTATGCGGATAGCGTAATTGGGAGCGCATCGGAGATTGGCGAAAGAATCAACTACTGGCTTTCGGAGGATATGCAACGAAGTGCCTTCGGTCCTCCAGGTGAGCCGGGTGACCCCGTCGTGATTGAGCACGTCGCTAAGCGCCTGCTTGACATTTATCAGGGCTTCATGCGGTGCGCTGTTGATCTCCGCTCTGCTCGGGCGCCGTCGCATCTGTTGAAGTTTCTTCAGCTGACGGCTGTGCTGATGAACAATCCAGTGCGCGAGTTTCGCGAATTTGTAGAAACTCTGGTGAGCAACTTCGACAGATTTTCGCAGGTGGATATGTATGATCCCGATCTGCGTATCGATCTAACCTTGCACTTCAAGCTCACGATTGATGACGATGCCATGGCGGCTTTTGATGCGGAGGTAGAAAGGATCGAAAGGGCCGGGTTTCGATAGGTGGAACGGGATTCTGATTCTTGATTGTTGTCACGCGCCTAGCCGAGGTGAGGGCTGTTGCGGTGCTCTAGGTAGTGCTGGAGCCGCAGCCGTTGGGTGTGGTGCATAGGCAGGGTGGCTAGGTCGGCGGGTGGGATGAAGCGGAGTTCGGTGGACTCGTCGGAGATGGTCAGCTCTCCGCCAGTGATGCGGGCGTTGAAGCAGATGTTGAACTGGCGGCGGACTTCGCCGTCGGTGTAGGCGATGACGTGGCGCGGGTCGGTGTAGGTGCCGACGAGGCCGGTGATCTCGATGTCCAGGCCGGTTTCTTCCTTGACCTCGCGCACCGCCGTACCGGGGAGAGAGTCAGTCATTTCCATGCCGCCGCCGGGCAGGGCCCACAGGTCGTTGTCGCGGCGGCGTTGGAGGAGGATGTTGCCGGCATCGTCGGTGACGACGGCTGAGGCGGCGACGACGAGGCTGTTGGGCTTGGGGGCGTCGGGGTCGTCGTAGTACTCGGTGCGTGCCATGGTTCAGGCTTCCTCGGTGACAGGTTTGGCGGTGGCCCAGACGGCGTTGAAGCTCTCGGCGTAGGTGTCGAACATGCCGCCGCGGGCGTCGCGGCGTAGGTGCCAGACGGGTGCGCCGTAGGCGTTGACGCCCCAGACGTGGGCGTTGACCAACATCTCCTCGTCGGCGCGGTAGAGGGAGTTGTAGAGCGTGGTGCCGTGGGTCCTGATTTCGATGCCGGGCACGCCGATGAGCGGGCGGTAGTGCATGAGGGCCAGGCGGCAGCGCGATTCGATGCCGTGGCCGAACTTCTCCTCTTGGCCGCGATGCTGAACGTTGGGGCTGTCGGCGTCGCCGATGGCAATCCGGATGGCACAGCCCTCGGCTGCTCGTTCCTTGAGTAGCTCGTTGAGTCTGGGATTGGCCTCGTGCAAGAAGACGGCCGCGTAGACCAGCACGTCAATCTGCTCAGTGGCGCGGGTGATGAGGTCGACGAACGCGGTTGCGGGGACGTTGGCGCGTTGTTCGTGGAGCGCGACGAGTTCGGGGCTGACCGCGCGGGCGGGGCGGGCTTGGCGTAGGGCAGGCCAGAGTGCGTGCACGTCTTCTCCTAGGGTCTCGGCTGCCCGCATGGCCGTGGAACGGCGTGGTGTGCGGCCGAGGTTCACCCAGCGTTCGACGGACTTGGGGTCCACGTCGACCTTCGCCGCGAGGGTGGCATGGGTCCAGCCTCCGGCTGCCATGACAGCTCGTAGCCTCTCGTTCGGCTCCACAGTCTCTCTCCGCATGGTGGGACGGCACTAGGGACGTTTTACCCGACGCGGGACGTCCCAAAGTGGGGTTGGGACGTGGTTCCTACGTCCCAGTGAGCGACGCGATGATCACGCGACGTAGACCCCCGCGACCGTGGGCTCGGTCCGGGGGCGTGGCCAACGCTACGAAGGAGCGTCGACGTGTCGCACTGTATCGCCTGGATTCTTCTGCCGTTGCTGCGACGGCTCTTGCCAGCCCCCGGCCGCCATCGGGCGGACTCCGTCCTTGCCGAAGTGCGCCGGGAGGACGAGCCGACGATTGTGTTGCCTCGCCAGCCGGGGCGCGGCGCCGATGAACTGGTCCGCCCGTACGTGCTGTCCGCCGCGGAACGGCGTTCGCGTCGCGAGCGGACCGAGCAACGTGAGCGGCGGCGGGCACTGTGGTTGGCGTCGTACGGGATTGACGTGAGGCCGAGCCGCATCCATGGAGTGGAGGTGGCCCCGTGAGTGGCACGTCGACACCCAAGGTCGGTTCTCTGGCACGGGATACGGAGCTGGGCCGGCTCGGCAAGGTCATGGACTACCAGTCGGGCCGGGTGTGGCTTCGCCCCGTCGAGGGCGGGCGGGAATGGGACGTTCAGCCGGACCGCGTGGAGCTCGTGGCGGAGCGACTGGGGCGGCGGTCCTGGTGAGTCCTCGGTCGGTCATCAAACACCACGTGCCTTGGACGCTGGGCGAGGAGACAGCGCCGAACGCCACCAAGGCGATTTTCCGCATTGAGTGCCTGACCTGCGACGCCTCGTCCGAGCTGGTGGACAACGAGTCCGCGCCGGTTGAGCTGTGGGCCTTGGAGCACACCGGCCGGAACGTCTCGCATCGCCAGTTCAAGCTCTACACGGAGTGGTTCATGCGCGTCGACCCGGCGCCCGGCAACCCCCTCTACGACCGAGAGAAGGAGACGGGCCCACCCCGTCAGGCTCCCTGACCGACAACCCCATACGTGACCGGACCACCCTCTCCGCCTGGCAGCTTCGCGGGTGGTCCGGCAGGGATTCCGCAGAACCCCGGTGCCGATGGTATCGGGGCTGCGGTCGTTGTGATCAAGCCGCAGGACCCCAAGTCAGATGGACAGAAGGGTGTTCAGCGATGCACGGCCCGGACGACGAGACAGGATCACTCAACGCGGAGTTCGACCCTGACACCGTGCTGTGGGTACGGGAGTCGACTACGTGGATGGATGGCGAGACGCGAAGGATGCCGCCGAGGCACTGGCTTCCGGGCTGCGGCTGGCCGGTGTAGACGCGGAGGGCATACAGCTGCGGGCCGACGCGGCGCCGGACGGCTCGGGCGTGGTTCGGCTGACTTGCTCGGCCTCGACCGCACGCGATATCGCGTTGCTGGCGCGGGTAACAGGCGCTCGGCTGCGGCGGGCTGGGTGAGGCGCCATGGGTGCCGCGCCTGCGGTCGCGGGTGGCCGGAGAGTGTTGGGCCGGTGTCCTGCCCGGGTTGGGGTCGAGCATGGTCAGGGGGCCATACGCTGGCCGGCGACTCGGGCAGGCTGGTCCTGCCCACGTTGGTGCCCGAGTGGCCCCCTGTCCTTGCTCGACGCGGGCCCCGGCCCGGTCAGGTGGCTCAGGACTCGCAGGCCGCCCGCCCCAAACACTCCCGTGCCGCCTCGACGCGCGGGCGGCGGCGCCCGGCCGGGACCGGCCGCCAGGCCGCACGCCCGGCCAGGGACGTCAGGGCCGCCCGGCGCGCAGCGAGGCGCGCCCTTGAGGAAGTGAAGACGGGTTTCGACAAAGAAGCCGCTTGAGGCGTGCGGGCTGGTCAGCCGCAGGGACGGTGGGGCTCAGCGCGGGCTGGTAAAACGGGGTTCATGAGGCGGATCGTGGGGTGGGGATTCACTGGCATCGGTGTCGTGGTCTTCTTCGCGCTGCTGTGGCAAGGCCCGTGGTGGTTCGACGGTGCCCATCTACGGGAGACGGACCTTGAACCGGCTGACGGTGTGGTGATCACCGGCTTCCGTACCACGCTCGTGGCGATCGGCGCGGGCATCGTCGCAGGGCTGGGCCTGTACTACACCGACCGGAACCTGAAACACACGCGTGAACTTTTCGAGCACACGCGGGAGAAGGACCGGCAGGAAGCTGAGCTGACTCGGGAGGGTCAGGTCACCGGCCGGTACGTCGAAGCGATCAAGCTCCTTGGCTCCGAGAACATGACGGAGCGCCTGGGCGGCATCTACGCCCTGGAGCGCATCATGCGCGATTCCGAGAGGGACCATCCCACCGTCGTGGAAGTCCTGGCCGCCTACATCCGTCATCATGCACCGGCGCCCCCACTGGAAGCCGATCCCGATGCTGAGGACACAGAACAATCCCCTGAGGAGCACGTGCAGGCGGCTCTTACCGTCTTGTGCAGGCGTCCCCGACGAGACGAATCCTTCCGTATCAACCTCGCCCACACCGATCTGCGTCGGGCGGACCTGCGCGACGCTCACCTCGAGGGTGTGATCCTTAGGCGCGCCCGCATGGAGGGAGCAGACCTGCGCGGTGCCCACCTGAAGGAGGCTGCCCTGGACTACGCCCACTTGGAGGGAGCAGATCTGCGCCACGCCCTCCTTAAGGAGGCGATCCTGGTCGCTGCCCGCTTCGAGGGAGCAGATCTGCGCCACGCCCTCCTGAAGGAGGCGATCCTGGTCGCTGCCCGCTTGGAGGGAGCGCACCTGTTTGACGCCCGCCTAGAGGGGGCGATCCTGCGCGGTGCCCACCTGAAGGAGGCGATCCTGATCGGTGCCCACCTGGAGGGAGCGGAGCTGCAACACGCCGGCCTGGAGGGAACAGACCTGCGCGACGCCCACTTGCAGGGGGCGATCCTGTCCCGCGTCGACCTCTCGGGGGCGGTGGGGCTGACGGTTGATCAGCTTGTCGTGGCTTGGGTGTGGCGCACCACCGTTCTTCCGTCCGAGTGCGCAGATGACCCGCGTATTCGGGCCCGGATCGCTGAGTATGAGGCTCAGTTCAACGGGTCAGGGCTGGGTGACGGGTAGGTGGTGCGGGGTGCGGGCTGTGATGCGGTAGGCGGTTCGGGCGTGGTCGCCGTTGACCCGTAGCTCTTCGAGGATCAGCGGGCGGTCGTCAGTGCCATGGGTGACGCGAGTGGTGTGCAGGACCGGGGTGGCGTCGGGGAGGTGCAGGGCTTCGCGTTCGTCGGGCAAGGGCATGCGGGCGCGGGTGGTTTCGGTCCAGGTGAGGGTGTGACCCGCCTTGGTGAGGATGGCGTAGCTGGCTGCGGGGTCGGTGTCGGGGTGGTCGGCGAGTTCGGTGTCTTCAGCGGTGGCGTAGGGGATGAGGGTGCGGTGGGCGAGGCGGGTGCCGGTGTCCGGGTGGTTGTAAAGGCGGTCGACGCCGAATAGCGGTTCCTCGGTGGGGAGGCCAAGGAGTCGGCCGGTCTCCGGAGTGGTGTGGGTGCGGTGGACGGTGGGGCCTTCGAGGAGTTGCCAGGTGTCGAGGCCGGTGTGGAAGGTGCCGTCTTCGTCCTGGGTGATGGTGCGGTCCAGGGTGGTGAGTTGGGTGGGGGCGGTGCGGACGAAGCTGCCTTTGCCGTGGATGACTTCGATGAGTCCTTCGGCGCGTAGGGCGGAGATGGCGTTGCGCACGGTGGGGCGGGAGACCTCGTAGCGGGCGATGAGCTGCGCTTCTGAGGGGAGTGGGCTGCCGGGTTCGTACTCGCCTGCGGCGATGGCTTCGCGGATGGCGGCGGCGACCTGGCGGTAGAGCGCTCCGGGGCGCTGGATCTCTGCCATGACTGGGTGGCCCTCTCCTCGCGGGTGGTGTGTCGTGCATCTCTCTCACGTCACTCGTCAGCATAAGTGGTTGCCTCTGGGCGTCAAGGTTCTGCATACTCGCAGCTCGTAAGGACGAGTGACGTCAGGCTAGGAGTCTGGTGTCGTGAGCGGCCAAGGAGGCCAACCCACATGCAGTCCATTCCCGTGGACATCTCCCGGCTCGGCGTGCTGCGGTGCGCCGTCGCGCCGGAAGTGAAGATCAGCAACTTCGAGACGCAGGAGGTGAAGAAGGACCGGGACGGCAACACCGTCTACACCGTGGCAGTGATGGTCCGGCAGGAAGGCCGGCGGGTCTCGGTGATCGAAATCGCCGTCCCTGGTGAGCCCAAGGGCGTCGTGGAGGGGGCCGAAGTCAAGGTCACCGGCCTGGAGGCGTTCGCCTGGGCCATGGGCGAACGGCACGGCATCAGCTTCCGCGCAGCGGCCATCACCCCCGTGCATCCGCCCGCAGCGGCGGTCAAGGGCGGGGGTAGTTGATGGACGCCGTCGTGTATGCCTTCGCCCTGGCGGCGCTGGCCTGGGTGCTGGTGGCCGGCCGGGAGATCACCGAGCGGCACCCGGTGTGGCGTTGGTACCTCACCGGCTACCCCAGCATGGCGATACGGGTCGTGACCACGTGGCGGAAGGTGTGTCAGGTCAACGATCTGACTGTCTCCTATCAGCCTGCGCGCCGGGTGCTGGGTGACCTGGTGGTGCGGGGTGAGGCACTGCGCGGCGTCGCTCCGCGGTTGGGTCTTCCGCGGCCGGTGCCGGGTGGTGTCCGGGTGAGGGTTCGTCTGCGGCCGGGGCAGACTCCGGCGCCGTTCCTCCAGGCGGCTGACGCGTTAGCGCACGCCTGGCGGGCGCATGCGGTGCGGGTGGACTCGCCTGAACGCGGGGTTGTGACCCTCACCGCGTCGGCATCCGATCCGTTGGCCGCGCCGCACGAGGCCAGCGGGCAGCCTGCCGTGCTGCTCTCGGTGGTGCTGGGGCTGTTGGAGACGGGCGGGGTATGGCGGGTGGACTTCCGCCGAGTGCCGCACTGGCTGATCGTCGGCGCCACCCGGTCGGGGAAGTCCACGCTGCTGGCCCGACTGGTCGCCCAACTCGCTCCGCAACGTGTTGCCCTGGTCGGCATCGACTGCAAGGGCGGCATGGAACTGGCACTGTTCGCGGACCGCCTCACGGTGCTGGCCACCACCCGGCGTCAGGCCGTGGAGGTCCTGGGTGAGCTGGTCAACGAGATCCAGCGGCGCATGTACCTGTGCCGTGCGGCTGGGGCCCGCTCCATCTGGGACCTGGAGGACGAAGCGCGACCGGTGCCGGTCGTGGTCCTGGTCGACGAGCTGGCGGAGCTGTACCTCACGAACGGTTCGCGGGAGGAGCGGGCTGAGGCGGAGCAGTGCTCGACGTACCTGCTGCGCCTGGCCCAGCTCGGCGCCGCGCTCGGGGTCTACCTCGTGATCGCGGGTCAACGGGTCGGCTCCGATCTCGGGCCGGGTGTGACCGCGTTGCGGGCCCAGCTCGGCGGCCGGGTCTGCCACCGGGTCAACGACCCGGGCACAGCGGAGATGGCCCTGGGCGACCTTCACAAGGACGCCGTAGCCGTAGCTCAGTCCATCCGCACCGATGAACAGGGCGTCGCTGTGACGGTCGCCGACTCCGGCGGGTGGGTTCGGGGCCGCACCTACCTGACCACTCCCGACGATGCTCGGAAGGCGACCCTCGAACACGCCGACCGGACGCCTCGGCTGCCGCTGCTGGCCCTCGCCAAGGAACGCGGGGATCGGGGTGAGGAGCGGTGAACAACGACTCTCCCGGTCTCTCGATGAACACGGCCATGCCCCTGGTGGTCGTGCTGGGCATCGTCGTCGTCCTGCTCGTCCGATCGCGTCAGGTGCGGGTGTGGGAGGCGTCGGTAGTCGGCCTGTTCGGCTTCTACGTCGCGCTCACCCCGATCGGCTGGACCGTGATCGCCGTCGTCGAGTGGCTGCTTGGCGGCTTCCTCCACACCTGACCCCCTCACGGAAGGAGAAGCCACCGTGCCCATGCCCCGCGTGCGCTGCCCCGCCTGCAAGGGAGAGGGCTCCCGCACCACATGGACCGGCCGGCGTCGCCGCTGCCGCATCTGCCGAGGCGCCGGCAACATCCGCTGACCACCATCCCCACCCACCACACCGAGGAGTGATCGCTATGCACCACATCCACCCCACGCCATTCGCCCCGGCCGCTTCGGCGGCCCACCCCGGAAGGGACCCGCCATCACCCCCGAGCACGTCAACACGGCCGACAGGCGCGCCGTCCACCAACCGGCGGCGCGCCTGCCCCGGCTCCCCGACGCGGACCAGGACGTCATCCGCCTGGCCAACGATCCACTCTTCCCGCGCTGGCTCGACCAGGTCATCGCCACCGGCGGCTGCGCGCACCCTGTCCACCTGACCGGCCAGACCACTACTTCCGACGTGGCCACCGGCGAACTGCTCCACCACTACGACACCAGCCGCGAACCCGGCGAACGCCTCCTCATCCGCTGCCGCAACCGCCGTGCCACCGTCTGCCCGGCCTGCTCCCGCCTCCACGCCGGAGACACCTACCATCTCGTGCGCTCCGGCCTCCTCGGCGGCAAGAACGTCCCCGAGGCCGTACGCGCGCATCCGCGGCTGTTCGTCACCCTCACCGCGCCGAGCTTCGGACCCGTCCATCGGGTCACCGAACAGGGCCGTTGCCGAACGCGCCGCGGCGGACCCTCGTGTGAACACGGCCGCCCGCTGAGCTGCCCTGTGGAGCACTCCCCGCATGACTCGCTTGTCGGCCAACCCTTGTGTCCCGACTGCTACGACTACGTCGGCCACGTCCTGTGGCACGCGCACGCTGGACGGCTGTGGAAGGCGTTCACCGACAACCTCTATCACCGCCTCGCCACCCACACCGGCCGGACTCGTGCGGCTCTGCGGCGGGCCCTGCGGGTCTCCTACGCCAAAGTCGCCGAGTACCAGCGGCGTGCGGCCGTCCACGTGCACGCCGTCATCCGCCTCGACGGCGCCGGCGGCCCTGGTGATCCGCCTCCCGACGGGATCGGGACTGACGTCCTGGGCGACTGCGTACGCTCTGCTGCGGCGGCCGTTCACCTCCGGGCACCCCACGCGCCGGCCCTGGGAGAGCACCTGCTGCGGTGGGGCGCACAGATCGACGTCCGCCCGCTGCGCGCGTCCAGCGCTCCCGAGGCGCTCAACGACGAGGCCGTGGCCGCGTACGTCGCGAAGTACATCACCAAGGGAGCGGCCGACACCGGCGCCGGCCTCGACCACCGGATCACGGCCAGCCGAGACATCGCCCTGGCCCATGTCTCGCCCCACGTCCGCGCCCTCATGGCGACCTGTTGGCGCCTCGGCGCCCTACGCGAACTGGCGCCACACAGGCTGCGCTCCTGGGCTCACACCCTCGGTTACAGGGGCCACATCCTCACCAAGTCACGCGCCTACTCCACCACCTACACCACGCTCCGCCAGGAACGCGCCCAACATTGCCAACCTGTCGATCAGTCGACCGAACTAGGCACCATCACAGAGTCGACTTGGCGCTACATCGGCTCCGGCCACACCCCCGGCGCCGCCCTCATCGCCGCAGGCATCGCCGAAGACCTGGCGCGGAACCGCGAGATAGCTCGCGATGCGGTGGGCGGTGATGTCGGCTGAGCGGTGAGGGAACGCGGGAGTTTTCGGAGGAGGAGAAGGCGCGGGCCTGGATTCGTAGGCACGTGCACGACTCGCCGACGCTCTCAGACGAGCAGTTGCGGCGCATCGGGGAGATCCTGGGCCTGGCCCTTACTCGGAGGACGTCTTCCACACGGGAGTGAGTAGCTCGACGTCGAACGGCTTCCTGCCCTTGCCTCCGGGTCGAGCGATCACGGCATGCAGGACGCTCCTGATCAGTTCCCGTTTCTGGGACAGCGTGCGCGTCCGGTACGTCTCAGCGATGTTGGCGTCCACCGCCTCCGCTGCCGCCTTCTTCGCAAGGTAGTCGGCCTGCTCCTCCCGGAGTTTCTTCACCCTGCCTTCGATCGTCGGGAGGTTCCGGAAGAACGTCTCATCGTCGATGTTGCCCTCATGCCAGCGACGTTCGAGTTCCTTGCGGCTCTGCACGGCGCGGGCCAGGTCCTCCTCACCACCCCACTCCGGCACCTCTTGCGCCCTGCTGGCGGCCTGGGCCTCCAGCTTCGCGATGACCAGCTCCTCGATGTACTTGTCCGTCTTGTCTCCGCGCTTGTACGTCTTGTTGCAACCGCCGTCCACGCTCTTCTTGCACAGGTATCCGTGCTGGTAGGTCAGCCACTGGTTGGCCTTGACGCCGATCATCTTGTTGTTGCAGACGGTGCCGTCGTCGTGCACGTAGCCGCAGCGGAGTAGGCCGGTCAGCAGGTACTTGTGCACGACTCCACCGCGAGGCATTCCGGTGCCGTTGCCGCGTCCTCTGATCGTCGAGACGACCGCGAACCACTCCTTGGGAGTGATGATCGGCTGCCACTGTCCGACGACTGGTTGGTCATCGCCGTCTCGGACGAGTTCACCCTTGATCTCCCGATAGCCACACAGCCGGGCGTTCATCAGGATCTGCTTGACGGCCATGTACTGGAAGGCGTTGCCCTTGCTCGTGACAAGACCTGTGTCCTTCCACTGCTGGGTGATCTCCGAGACGGACGCCCCCGCGATCACGTCACGGACGCCCTTGCGGATGGCGTCGGCCTCCCTCGGTCGGAGCGTGACCTTGTCGTCCTCCCAGCCGAACGGGCGCCAGGCGGCGACGGACTGGCCACGGATGGCGCGGTTGCGGTGGCTGTTGCGGGCCCGACGCTGCTTCTTCCGCGTCTCCGCCAGGGACATGGCCACGCCCACCAGTCCCTTGATCTCGAACCCTTCGGCGTAGAGGTCCTGGAGGCCGTTGGAGTCGTGGTAGACGCGGCCCTCATGGGCGGTGAAGGCGCGTAGGTAGCGTTCCCAGTCACCGGGCCGGCGGTACAGCCGGTCGTCGTTGATCGCCATCACGCCGTGGATCGGGTAGCCCTCGGGCGTCTGTCCGGCCGCGAGATCCGTGATCAACTGCTCGAAGTCCTCCCGGATCACCTCCTCCTTGCTGGCGCTCTTGTCGTTGTCCGTGTAGCGGTAGACGACCAACCATCCGAACCTCCGGGCGTGCTCCGCCATCTCCCGGTGCTGGTCCTCGATGCCGTGGGCGTCCTTCGCTCGGCCGTCGAACGAGATGCGGGCGTAGCAGACGACGCACTTGAGCTCCGGGTTCTCCGCCAGCATCGCCCGTACGTCGTCGATCGGCGGCAGCCCTTCCGGCGTGCCGCGCAGCTTGCTGATGATCTCCGCACGCGTTGCCATCTGCTCTCCCCTGGCCTGATGTTCGCGCTGACCAGGCCAGTCTAGGCAATGTGTGTGGACCGATAATGTTCTTTTCGATGAAGATCTCCCAGGAGATCCGCCGGGACCACGGCGCCACGATGACCGAGATCGAGGCCGGCCTGGCCCAGAAGTCCCAGGAGTTCGCCGACCACGGCAACCGCCTCTACCTCCCCCTCGCCGACTGACTGGCGGAACCGGCCCGCGATGGGACGCCTCCCCAGGCCCTCAAGGGGCCCATCGCGGGCCGGGGACGGCCAGGACCTAGGCCGGGGTGGGCTTCGGGAGGGCGGCCAGGGCCAGGTGCCAGGGGTATGGGGGTGGGGGGCCCTGGCCGGGTTCGTGGGGGGCGGGGCCCGTGTCGCCGTGCAGGACGCGGATGCCCATGTCGCGGAGGGTCTCGATGCTGGACAGGAAGCGTGTGTGCCGCGCGTAGGCCTCGTTGACGCAGGGCATGGTCACGACCGGGACGCCCTTTCCGCGGGCCTCGACGGCGTAGCCGACGACGAACTTGCTCGCGATGCCCAGAGCCCACTCGTTGATGGTGTTGAACGTCGCCGGGGCGACCAGCACCACGTCCGCGTGCGGCCACACGTCCGGCTCGCTGGGGAATCTGAAGCGGCTGCGGACCGGCTTGCCGGTCAACTTCTCGAGCTCCGGCAGCTGGTCGCTCACCCAGCGCTCGGCGGCTGGGGTGAGTCCGAGGCAGACGTCCCAGCCCGCCGCCTTGGCCTCGTCGATGACGGGGCCGAGGGTGAGCGCGGGTCGGGCGGCGCAGGCCAGCAGGTAGAGCACACGGTTCGTGGTCATGTCCTGCAGTTCACCGCGTGCGGTTCGACGGCCGCAACGGCGGGCGGGGCGGAGGGCCTTACGGAGCGTGTCCCCACCGGGCGCCGTCGCGTGGCCGTCGGGTGGCCGTCCTGGGCCGTTCGTCAGGCCGGCGGGGACCAGGACGGCGATCGTCCGCCGAGCGCGACGGCACGGTCCAGCGGCGGGGCGTCGTCCGGCACCACGACGACCGGGCCGAAGCCCGTGCCCACCCGCTCCGCGTCGCTGGCCGACTGGGACAGCAGGGCGATCGACGCGCGGGCGCTGGCCTCGTCGCAGTGGTAGGGCTGGCCGGTGGCGCGGGCCAGGTCCCAGCCGTGCAGCAGCACCTCGTTGAGCGCGACCTGTCCGGCGACGACGGACGGGAGCGCCACCCCGCCGGCCTGCGTCTCCCCCTCCCACGCGGCCGGATCCCGCCAGGCGACCACCAACTCGTCGAGCCGCCGCCGCAGCTCGCCGCGCCAGTCGTGGGGAATCGGCGGCGGAGGCGTGGCACCCGGGTCCGTCTGGGTCGTCGGCCCGAGATCCTTGCGGGCGGCGTCCCGGAAGGCGACGGTCAGGCCGAGCAGGTGCCGGAGCAGGCCGGCCACGGTGTAGTTCTCGCAGGGCGTGGCCAGCGCGAACTGGTCGTCCGCCACGCCGTCGAGCAGCCCCGACAGCTCGCGAGCCACCGGTTCCAGGTCGAGCATGTGCTGTTGCGTCGTCATGGGGAGGTAGACCGGGCCGCCGCCCGAAACTCATCGCCGGGGCGGACGGCAACGGCCCTACGGGTGGTGCACCTGGTAGATCGGCGCGCCGTCCGGGGTGTTGCCCGTCTGCCGGATGGCCTGGCGCCTGAGGAGGAAGCGCAGCGCGTCGTGCACCCGCGCCTCGCTCAGCCCGGTGCGCGCGGCGAGGGCGGCGACGCTGATCCTGGCCTCGCCGTCCTCGGCCAGGGGCGGTGCGAGGAGCACGGCGACGGCCCACACGTCGTCGGTGATCGTCAGCCGTTCCCGCCAGGCGGCGAGCAACTGGTCGGCGGTGAGGGCGGCCTCCGCCGGCGGCGCCGGCCGCGGCGGCAGCCCGTCGGCGATGCGCTCCAACACGTCCGCGACCCGGTCCAGCGAGCGGGTCTGGTCCCGCACCAGGTTCTGCATCGCCACCACCGACCGCTGCTGGGCCTCCGCGATGGTGCGCAGCACGCTCACCTGGTCCCAGCGCAGCCGGTTCGCGTCCCTGGTGAGCGCGGCGAGCTCCTCGTCGCTGCGCACGGAGCGCTCCTCCAGCCGCACGATGGCGTCGGCGACCTGCTCGGGCATGGCGTAGGCGGTCGGGGTCTGGGGATCGGCGGGTTGGATCTCGGCCTGGCGAAGGGTGTACACACCGTCGCGTTGGACGCTGACGATCACCTCGGTGACCCAGTTCTCGAACGCTTCGGACTCCGGCTTGGTGCTGCCGTTGACGAGGCGGACGAGGCCCTTCACGGTCACCATGAGATTCGATTTCTTGAGGCTGTGACCTGCGAATCTGCTCAAAGCGTCACGAGGACTGACGCTTTGGAGAACAAGTGAGAGCCGCCGAGTCTGCTCCGCGGGGACGTGTCGGGCGACGGCGGCGCGCGTGTTCGCGTAGCCGAGTTCGGTGGCCACGTCCACCGCCGGGAACCAGTGGTCTCCGTCCGGCATGGTGAGGCGACGGACGCGGGCCGCCCGTCGCCGCGTAGACGAAGTCGTTGATGTCGATGGCGTCGCGCCGCGCGGTCGCGTCCGGCGCGTGCTGCTGGTCGTTCATGGGACGGACGGTAAGCAGACGATCATGCCGAACGCGATCGAACGGAGACGGGTCCACCCGTATGTGGCTACTGCACCTCGATGCGGGTGTTGAAGCCGATGCCGGAGCCGGGAACGTGGCCGTGGCACTGGACGGTCGAGCTGGTCTCGGTCGTCGCGCTGGCCTGGGTCCAGGGGCCGTAGTAGGTGCCGACGAACTGCGGGTTGGAGGGGTTGGGGTAGCCGTCGTAGCAGTCGACGACGGCGCGGAAGGTGAAGTCGCCGGCGCCCGCCGGGCAGGTCACGCCGCCCCCGCCGACCGAGCCGTAGGGCGGCTCGGGGTAGACCACGCAGTCGTTCACGTCCGCGCCCGCGGGTTGCGCTCCCGCCAGGCAGGTGCCGAACGCGGCCGCCGCCGCCATCGTCGCACCGACCGCAGTCCGGGCGTACCGTCTCATCTTCACGACCTCCACACGTCGTTGACCGAGCTGACCCGCGACAGCCTGATGTCGAACACCTTCGAACACAAGACCCCACGGGCGAACCGGAGTTACCAGCTGGTAGCCGCGCGGAGGCCGAGCAGCACGAGGACCGCGGCGGTGACACGACCCAGCAGTGCGGTGAAGCGGGGCGAGCGCAGTGCCCGGGCGGCGTGGCCGAGGAGCACGGTCCAGGCGAGCAGCCAGCAGGTGAGGAGGCCGACCTGGGCGGTGGCGAGCAGGTAGATCTGGGGGACGAGCGGTCGGTCCGGGTCCAGGAACTGCGGCACCAGGGTCAGGAAGATCGCCGCGGCCTTCGGGTTGAGGACGTTGCCGAGCAGCGCCTGGACGTAGCCCGTCGACTCGGTGGGGCGGGGTCGGCGGGATCCGGGCCGGCCGCGGGTGGGCGCGCGGGTCGCGTGCGTGCGCCATGTCCAGAGGCCGAGCGCGACGAGGTACGCGGCGCCGGCCAGGCGGAGCGCGGTGAACGCCTGTCCCGAGCGCATCACCAGCGCGGACAGGCCGACCGCGGCGAGCGTGGCGTGCACGTACAGGCCGCTGGCGGTTCCCAGGATCACCGGGAGCGCCTGCCGGCGGCCGTCGCGGCCCACCCTCTGCACCAGCAGGGTCAGGCTGGCGCCCGGGGTGGCGATCAGCGGGAACACGGCCGCCAGGAAGCCGGCGACGGCGTGGTCGGGTGGCATCGCGGGACGCCGGGTCAGGGCACGACGCGGAAGTGGGTGGTCAGCCTCCACCCGCCGTCTGTCGCGCCGGCGCCGGCGCTGGTGCTGGTGTCCGCATCCCGGTCGAGGACGTGGAAGGCGATGCCGGGTGGCTGGTCGCGGTCGTCGGGCCGGTCGCCCTCCCAGGGCAGCCGCAGCGTCCAGGTCACCGCGGGGCCGACCACCAGCGGGCGGCCGGCGAAGGTGGAGGCGGCGGCGGTGTGGGCGTGGCCGGTGAGCACGGCGGCGACGTTGGGGTACGCCGCGAGCACCGCGGCGAGGTCCTCGGGGTGCCGCAGCCGGATGCCGTCGGCCAGCGGATGGTGCAGCGCCACGGGCGGCTGGTGGAAGGCGATCAGCACGGGGGTGGCGCGCGGCAGGTCGGCCAGCGTCCGGGTCAGCCAGTCGAGGGTCTCGGGGGCCAGCAGACCCTCGTCGCGGCCGGGGATGGTCGCGTCGCACATCAGCACGGCCGCGTCGCCGACCCGGTGCGCGCGGTTGATGGGGGCCTTGGCGTCGTCGGCGTGCTCGCCGGTGTCGCCGAGCAGGGTCTCGCGGTAGGCGGTCCTGTCGTCGTGGTTGCCGGGGCAGGCCAGCACGGGGAACGGCGCGGCCAGCAGGTCCGCGGCCTCCGCGTACTCGGCGGGGGCGCCGTGGTCGGCGATGTCGCCGGTCACGAGCAGGGCGTCGATCGGGCGGGGGAGCCCTCGCAGGTGGTCCATGACCCGGCGGGCGCGTTCGGTGGCGCGGCGGGTGCCGTCGAGGTGGAGGTCGCTGATCTGGGCCAGGAGCACCATCGTCCGGTCTCCCCTTCGTTCTCGTGAGACTCGTGGATCTAATGAATGAAGCACAGTTTTCCGTTAGGAAGCACGATAGGCTGGACCGGGCTCGGAACGGAAGGGGGTAGGCGGTGGACCGCTACCTGGCGCTGGAACTGGCGAGCACCATCCGGCACGACGGGGACGGCGGGGTGGCCGACGACCTCGCCGACGTCGACGGGCTGGCCGGCTGGGTGCGGGCGCAGGCCGCACTGCTGGACGCCGTGGTCGATCCCCGCGGGTTCGTGGCGAACGACGCGGCGCTGGCCGAGGTGCTCGGGGTGCGCCGGGCGGTGCGGGCGCTCTTCGCGCGCGCGGTGCGGCCGGGGCCGCCGAGCCCGGCCGACGCGCACCGGCTCTTGCCCCAGGAGCGGGCGCTGGCCGTGCTCAACGAGGCGGCCGAGCGGGCGGCGTTCGTGCCCCGGCTCGTCTGGGCCCCGGACGACGAGGCGCCGAGCGTCAGTTACCGGTCGGCCGAGCCCGACCCGGCGGTCCGGCTGGCCGCCGCGCTCGCGACGGCCGCGATCGACTTCCTGTCGGGGCCGCACCGCGAGAAGCTGCGCGCCTGCACCGCGCCGCGCTGCGTGCGGTACTACCTGAAGACGCACGGCCGGCAGGAGTGGTGCAAGCCCTCCTGCGGCAACCGGGCCAGGGTGGCCCGCCACTACCAGCGGCACAAGGGCAGCCCGGCGGGCTGAGCCGCCGGCGCGCGGACCAGGGGTCGGCCGGGCCGTCAGCGGCCGCGTTCGGCGCCGCCGTTGACCTGGAGCACCTGCGAGGTGACGTGGCCGGCGGCGTGCGAGGCGAGCCAGTGCAGGGTCTCGGCGATGTCGCCGGGCTCGCCGGCGCGCCCGTTCAGGGTCTGCGCGACGAGCGTCCGGTGCCGCTCCTCGGTCATCCGCCCGCCGAAGAACTCGGTGTCGTCGATGACTCCGGGGGCGACCACGTTGACCGTGATGCCCCGTGGGCCCAGCGCCCGCGCCAGGTCGAAGGCATACGGATGCAGCGCCGCCTTGCTGGCCGCGTAGGCGCCGGAGCCCGAACCGCGGTAGGCGGCGATGGAGGACAGGAAGAGCACCCGGCCGCCGGGCGAGGCGAGCCGGTCGCGCAGCGCCTCGGTGAGCAGCACGGCGGTGAGCACGTTGCTGCGGAGGTTCACCGTCCACTCGTGGGCCACCGCCCCCAGCCGGTCGTCGCCGTCCGGGCCCGGCTCCCGGGTGCCGTTGCCGCCCGCGTTGTTGACCAGCACGTCCACCGTGCCGAAGCGCTCGGCGACCAGTTTCGCGACCCGGGCGGCCTCCTCCGGCTCGGCCAGGTCCGCCGGACAGGCCGTCGCGCCCTCGATGTCGGCCGCGGCGCGCTCCAGCACGTCGGCGCGGCGCCCGACGAGCACCGTCGTGTCGCCGTCGCGCGCGAATCGGCGGGCGGTGGCCAGGCCGATGCCCGTGCCGCCGCCGCTGATCACCACGGTGCGTCCAGTCACCCGTTCCGTCATGCCGGCAACGTACCCGGCGTGAGCGGCACCTGCCAGATCAGCGCGGTGCCGGTGCCCTCGAGGCCGGGGCCGATCTCGACGGATCCTCCGAGCCCTTCGGCGCGGCGGCGGATGTTGCGCAACCCTCCCCCGCCGCCCGGGGTGGGGGAGGTCCCGTCGCGGACCACGGGGTCCATCGCCTCCGGCATGCCGACCCCGTTGTCCGCGACGACCATCCGCACCGAGCCGTCGGTGATCTCGACGGTCACCTCGAGGCGGGTCGGGCGGGCGTGCCGGGCGGCGTTGGACAGGGCCTCGCGCAGGGCCGCGACCAGGTGGTCCGCCACCTCGCCGGGCACCCGGGCGTCCACCGCTCCCCGGAAGCCGACCGAGGGCGTGAAGCCGAGGGTCTGCGCGGCGGCGCCGGTCTCCCGCAGCACGCGGGTGCGCAGCCCGGTGGGCGCCTCGTCGGGCTCGTGCTGGAGCGCGAAGATCGCGGTGCGGATCTCCTGCACGATGGCGTCCAGCTCGCGGGCCGCCGCCTCGATGCGGCCGGCGATGTCGGGGGCCTCGGAACGGGCGCCGCGCTGCGCGCCCTCCAGCATCATGCCGACCGCGAACAGCCGCTGGATCACCAGGTCGTGCAGGTCGCGGGCGATCCGGTCGCGGTCCTCCAGCACGGCCAGCTGCTCGCGGTCCACCCGGGAACGGGTGAGCACCAGGGCGAGCGCGGCCTGCTGGGCGAACTGGGTGGCCAGCGACCGCTCCGGCACCGAGTACGGCGCGCCGCCGGGGCCCCTGGCCAGGGCGAGGACGCCCATGGTCCGGCCGTCGCTGGCCAACGGCAGGGCCATGCGGGGGCCGAACCGCCGCGCCAGCCCGGCGCCGACGAACAGGTCGGCGTCGGGGTCGGCGGGCTCGCCGGCGTCCGCCGGCTCGTCCATGAAGATCGGCTCGCCGGCCAGGACCCGGCGGGCGGCGGGCGTGTCGGCGGGCACGACGGTGCCGAGCAGGCCGGCCGGCTCGTCGGCGCTGACCGCGACGATCTCCAGGTTGCCGCCGCCGGACACCCAGGAGGCGTCCAGGGCATCGGTGCTCGGCTCCCCGGCGCGGTCGGTCGGCTCGAGCACCGCGCCGACGGCGGCGCCGGCCAGCCGCCTGGCCTGTTCGGCGACGACGGCGAGCGCGTGGTCGACGTCCCCGGACAGCAGCGAGGTGGACAGCTCCAGGCTGCCGTCCATCCAACGGGCCTGCTGCCGGACCGCCTCGTAGAGCCGGGCGTTGCCCACGGCGATGCCCGCCTCGGTGGCCAGCACCCGCAGGATCTGCAGGTCGTCGGCGGAGAACCGGCCCTCGGCCTTGTCGGCGAGGTAGAGCGCGCCGTAGGCGGCGCCGTACACCCGGATGGGCACGCCGACCATGGAGTGCATCGTGGGGTGACCGGGCGGGAAGCCCGCGAAGCGTGGGTCGGCGGCGAGCTCGTCCACCAGCATCGCGTCCGTGCTGTCGGTGCTCTCCAGCATGGCGCGGATCAGCCCCGAGCTGCCGGGGAGCCGGCCCACCGCCGTGTGCGCGTGCGGGTCCACCCCGTGCGTGACGAACTCGCCCACGCCGCTGCCGTCCTCGTTGAGCACGGCCAGCGCGGCGTAACGGGCGTCGGCCAGCTCGGCCGCGGTGGTGACGATGCGGTCGAGCATGCTGTGCAGCTCGACGTCGCCGCCGATGGCCTCCATCGCCTGGAGCAGGCGCGGCATCCGGCGGGCCAGCTCGGGGGTGATCCCGTTGGCCGCCTCGCTGGGGTCGGTGTGACGCGCTGCCATGACAGCGAGGGTAGTCAGCAGACATTCGGGGCGAAAGTCGGCTATGCCGGAATCGTGGCCGCGGCGGGTTCGGCGGCGGCCTCGCGCTCCAGCATCCGGCGGAACGGGCCGGGCGCGGCGGCCAACTCCGCGTACGTGCCCCGTTGCACCGGCCTGCCCCGGTCCAGCACCAGCACCTCGTCGACCGCGGCGAGTCCGGCCAGCCGGTGGGTGATCAGCACGGTGGTGCGGCCCTCGGTGGCGGCCAGCAGGTCGGCGGTGAGGGCGTCGGCGGTGGGCAGGTCGAGATGTTCGGCCGGCTCGTCCAGCACCAGCACCGGGAATCCCGCCAGCAGCGCCCTGGCCAGCGCGAGACGCTGGCGCTGGCCGCCGGACAGCCGGGCACCCCGCTCGCCCACCGGGGTGTCCAGGCCCCGCGGCAGCGTGATCACCCAGTCGAGCAGCCGGGCGTCGGCCAGCGCGGCGCGCAGCGCGGCGTCGTCCGCGCCCGGCCTGGCCAGCCTGAGGTTCTCCCCCAGGGTGCTGTCGAAGACGTGCGCGTCCTGGGCGCACAGCCCGACGACGCGGCGCACGTCGTCGCCGGCCAGGTCGGCGGCGGGGACGGCCGCCGGCCCCAGCGTGTAGCTGCCCGCCTCGGCGTCGAGGAAGCGGACCAGGCAGTGGGCGAGGGTGGTCTTACCGGAGCCCGAGGACCCGACCACGGCGACCCGGCGGCCCGGGGTGAGGCGGAGGTCCACGCCGTCCAGCGCGGGCCGGTCGGCCCCCGGGTGGCGGGCGGTCAGGCCGCGCACGACCAGCGGAAACGGATCGGCGGGCGCGGACCGGGGGCGCTCGGGCTCCCGCACGGCGGCCGGGGCGTCGAGTATCTCCCGCAGCCGCTCGGCCGACCGGGTCACCCGGTGCCGGTGCTGGACGGCCAACGGCAACCCCTCGACCGCCTCGAACGCGGCGAGCGGCACCAGCACGACACTGGCCAGCCACACCCCGGCGAGATCGCCGCCGGCGACCGCCCCGGCGCCCAGCCAGGCGGCGCCGGTCACGCTGAGCCCGGCGGCCAGCGCGGCGAGCCCGCCGCCGAGCGCGGTGGCGGCGGCGGACCGGGCGGCCAGCGCGGTGAGCCGGGCGTCGGCCGCGCGCACTGCCGCGCGCCGGGCCGGCAGCGCGCCCGCCACGGTCAGCTCGGCGGTGCCGGTCAGCAGGTCCAGCGTGCGGCTCGCCAGCTCCCCCCGGGCAGGGGCGAGCTGCCGCTCGGTGCGTCGGGCCACGGCCCCGACCAGCGCGGGAACGGCCACCCCGGCGACCAGCAGCCCGCCCGCCAGCGCGGCACCGGCCGCCGGCAGCAGCCAGCCGGTGAACGCCACGGCGGCCATCGAGACCACGGCGGCGACCGCGACCGGCAGCAACCAGCGCAGGAAGTAGTCCTGCAGCGCGTCCACGTCGTCGACCACCCGGGCCAGCAACTCCCCACGCCGAACCGCGCGATGCGCTTGCCGCGCGGCGCCGGTCGAGCCTTCCCCCGGGGTGCCCGATGGTCCCGGGGCCTCCGGTGTGCCCGATGCTCCTCGGGTGGCCGGCGCCCCCGGGGTGCCCGGGGTGCCCGGGGTGCCCGGGGCGGAGAGGAGTGGCCGGCGGGTCACCGTGTCGTGGCGTGCGGCGGGCGAGTCGGCCGTGCGCAGCGGGGCGAGCCGCTCCAGGCTGAGGTAGACGGCGACCCGCAGCTCCGCGAGCACGCGCAGCACCGCGTCGTGGCCGACGAGGCGCTCCGCGTAGCGGAAGACCGCGCGGCCGATGCCGAACGCGCGGGTCGCGGTCACGGCGATCATCAGGTAGAGGATGGGCGGCTGCTGCCAGGCCCGGGAGATCAGCCATCCGGAGGTGGCCATCAGCCCCACGGCCGAGCCCATGGCCAGCGCCCCGAGCACGATGGCCAGCGCGAGCCGTCCGCTCCTCGGCCCGGCGGCGGCCCGCACCCAGCCGAGCGGGTGCCCGGCCCGGTCGGCCCGGTCGGCCCGGTCGGCCCGACCACGGTCGGCACGACCCGGCTCCGTGCGACCCGGCTCCGCGGGACCGGGACCGGGACCGGCGTCGCGGCCGCCGTCCACGCCGGGCGCGGTCCGGGCCACGGCCGCCGCGCTCGCTGGCTCCCGGTCCGCGGCCGCCTGAGACCCGGGTGCCGGTGGGGCTGGTTCCACGTGAAACACCCGGTCGGCCGCGGCCAGGAGCGCCGGGCGATGGGTGACCAGCAGGATCGTGCGGTCGGGATCCGCGGCCAGGCGGGTCAGCGTGGCGAGGGTCTCGGCCTCGGTCGCGCCGTCCAGCGCGGCGGTCGGCTCGTCGAGCAGCAGCAGCGGGCGGTCGGCGAGCAACGCCCGGGCCAGGGCGACGCGCTGACGTTGGCCGGCCGAGAGCCCCGAGCCGCCCTCGCCGACCCGGCGGTCCTGGTCGAGGTCGGCGGCCGCGGCCCGGGCGAGCGCGTCGGCCACCGCCGCGTCGTCCGCGTCCGGCCGGGCCAGCCGGACGTTGTCGGCGATGGTGCCGGCGAACAGGTGGGGGTGCTGCGGAACCCAGGCGATCTGGCGGTGCCAGCTCGTCCGGTCGAGCGTGGCCAGGTCCCGGCCGTCGACCAGGATCCGCCCGGCCGCCGGTTCGGCGAAGCCCAGCAGCGCGGCGAGCAGCGTGGACTTCCCGCTGCCGGACGGGCCGGTGAGGGCGACGGTCTCGCCCGGGGCCACGGCGAGGCTGGTCTCGGCCAGCGACGCGGCCGCCCGTCCCGGGTGCCGGACCACCAGCCGGTCCACGGCGATCGTGGCCGCCCGCACGTCGGGGGCGGGAGCGCCGCCCCCGCCCGCTCCGGCGGGAGGCTCGGTCGCCAGCACCGCGAAGACGTCCTCGGCGGCGGACATGCCCTCCTGCGCGGCGTGGAACCGCGCCCCGACCTGGCGCAGCGGCAGATACGCCTCGGGCGCCAGGATCAGCACCACCAGACCCGTTTCCAGGCCGATGTCGCCGTGCACCAGCCGCATGCCGATGCCGACCGCGACCAGCGCCACCGAGATGGTGGCCAGGAGTTCCAGGGCGAAGGCGGAGAGGAAGGCGATCCGCAGCGTGCGCAGGGTGGCCCGGCGGTAGTCGTCCGTGACCGTGCGGATCTGCCCCGCCTGGGCCTTGGCCCGGCCGAACACCTTGAGGGTGGTCAGCCCGGACACGACGTCGAGGAAGTGGCCCGACAGGCGGGACAGCCGCCGCCACTGGCGATCCGTCTGGGCCTGGGTGGCCCAGCCGATCAGGGCCATGAAGAGCGGGACCAGCGGCAGCGTGACGGCGATGGTGGCCGCCGCGACCCAGTCGTCCGTGAGGATCCGGGCCAGCACCGCCACCGGGACCACCACGGCCAGCCCGAGCTGCGGCAGATAGCGGGCGAAGTAGCCGTCCAGCGCGTCCACGCCGCGGGTGGCCAGCGTCGTGAGCTCGCCGGAGCGCTGCCCGGTCAGCCAGGAGGGGCCGAGCCGGTCGGCGGCGTGGTCGAGGAGCCGCAGCCGCAGCTCGGACCTGACCGCCGCGCTGGCCCGGTGGGCGGCCAGCTCGGTGAGGTAGGCCACGGCGGCCCGGCCGGCCGTGACGGTGCCGAGCAGCAGCAGGGGGGTGCGCAGCTCCGCCACCCCCATCCCCGAGGTGAACGCGCCGACGATGACCTCGGCGAGCAGCACCGCCTGGGCGATGACCAGGCCCGCCCCGGCCAGGCCGAGTGCCACCGAGGCGGCGAGGAAGCCGCGGGTGGCGCGGGCGTACCGCAGCAGGCGCGGATCGACGGGCTTCATGTCAGTGCTTCGTTTCCGCGGCGATGTGCTGGGTGCCGATGCGCTTGCGGAAGACCCAGTACGTCCAGCCCTGGTAGAGCAGCACCACGGGCGTGGCGAGGGCGGCGCACCAGGTCATGATCCGCAGCGTGTAGGGGCTGGACGCGGCGTTCTCCACCGTCAGGTTCCAGTCCTCGTTCAGCGAGGAGGGCATGACGTCGGGGTAGAGGGCCAGGAACAGCAGCGCGACGGTGGCCACGATGGTCAGCCCGGAGAAGAGGAACGCCCAGCCCTCCCGGCCGGCGGCGTTGGCGACCAGCGCGACCAGCAGCGCCAGCACGGCGACGACCAGGGCCGGCCAGGTGCGTCCGTCGCCCCGTTCCGCCTGGGTCCAGAGCAGGAACGCCCCCGCCAGCACGGCGGTGGTCGCGCCCAGCAGGGCGGCCGTCCGGCGGGCCCGGAGCCGGATGTCGCCGACCGTCTTCAGCGCGGTGAACACGGCGCCGTGGAAGGTGAAGAGCGCGCAGGTGACCGCCCCGCCGAGCAGGGCGTAGGGGCTGAGCAGGTCGAACAGGTCGCCCGCGTACTCCCGGTCGGGGCCGATGGGCACGCCGCGCACCACGTTGGCGAAGATCAGGCCCCAGAGGAACGCGGGGAGCAGCGAGCACCAGAAGATGGCGTGCTCCCAGTTCCGCTGCCAGTACTCGGCCGCCCGCTTCGCCCGGTACTCGAACGCCACGCCGCGCACGATCAGGCAGAGCAGGACGGCGAGCAACGGCAGGTAGAAGCCGGAGAAGAGGGTGGCGTACCAGTCGGGGAAGGCCGCGAAGGTGGCGCCGCCGGCGGTGAGCAGCCAGACCTCGTTGCCGTCCCAGACCGGGCCGATGGTGTTGATCAGCACCCGTCGCTCGGCGCGGTCCCTGGCCAGCAGCCGGGTGAGGATACCGACGCCGAAGTCGAAGCCCTCCAGGAAGAAGTAGCCGGTCCACAGCACGGCGATCAGCACGAACCACACGTCGGGGAGTTCCATCGCACGTCCTCCGTTCAGCAGGCAGATCAGTACGAGAACGCCATCGGCCGGTCCTCGGCCGTGGCTTCTCCGTCGCCGGTCACGCGGTCGTTCGGGGTGCCGCCGATGCGGGTCGGCGGGTTGCGGTCGGCGTCGGTCAGCTCGGGCGGTCCGGCCTTCGCGTACCGCGCCAGCAGCCGGACCTCGATCACGGCGAGCACCGCGTACAGCAGGGTGAAGAGCGACAACGAGGTGATGACCTCGGCCTGCGAGACGCTGGGCGACACCCCGGCGGCGGTCGGCAGCACCCCGTAGACCAGCCACGGCTGCCGGCCGGTCTCGGTGAAGATCCAGCCCCAGGCGTTGGCGATCAGCGGGAAGAGCATGGTGAGCAGTGCCAGCCGCCAGTACCAGCCGGTGAGCACGGCGGGCAGTTCGCGGCCGCGGGTCAGCGCCAGCCGGGGCGTCTCGTCCTCCCCGGTGCGCAGCCGGGGCGCCAGCCAGAACCGCCGGCGGGTCAGCCACAGGCCGGCGGCGCCGAGCGCGGCGGAGGCCATGCCGAAGCCGATCATCCAGCGGAAGCTCCAGTAGGCCAGCGGGATGTTGGGCCGGTAGTCGCCGGGCCCGTACCGCTCCTGCATCTGCTCGTTGAGGTCGTTGATGCCGGGGACCTCCTCCGAGAAGTTGTCATGCGCCAGGAACGACAGCAGGCCCGGCACCTCGACGGCGACGACGTTGTGGCCCTCGTCCACGTCGCCGATGGCGAACAGCGAGAACGGGGCCGGGCCCTCGGTCTCCCACAGCGCCTCGGCGGAGGCCATCTTCATCGGCTGCTGCTCGTACATGATCTTGCCGAGGCGGTCGCCGGAGAACGCGGTCAGCGCCCCGGCGACGACCATGGTGACCAGGCCCAGGCGCAGCGAGGTGCGCATCACGGCGACGTGCCGGCCGCGCAGCAGGTGGTAGGCGGAGATGCCGACCAGGAACGCGCCGCCGGTCAGGAAGGCCGCGGTGAGGGTGTGGAAGAACTGGGCCAGCGCGGTGTTCTGGGTGAGCACCGCCAGGAAGTCGGTGAGCTGGGCCCGCCCGGTCTCCTCGTCGATCCGGTAGCCGACCGGGTGCTGCATCCAGGAGTTGGCGGCCAGGATGAAGTACGCCGACAGCACGGTGCCGACCGCCACGGTCCAGATGGTCGCCAGGTGCAGCCGGGGCGGCAGCTTGTCCCAGCCGAAGATCCACAGGCCGATGAAGGTGGATTCGAAGAAGAACGCCAGCAGCGCCTCCATCGCCAGGGGCGCGCCGAACACGTCGCCGACGAAGCGCGAGTAGTCCGACCAGTTCATGCCGAACTGGAACTCCTGCAGGATCCCGGTCACCACGCCCATGGCGATGTTGATCAGGAAGAGCTTGCCCCAGAACTTGGTGGCCCGCAGGTACTTGTCCTTGCGGGTGCGCACCCAGGCGGTCTGCAGGCCGGCGGTCAGCGAGGCCAGCGAGATGGTCAGCGGGACGAAGAGGAAGTGGTAGACGGTGGTGATGCCGAACTGCCACCGTGCCAGGGTCTCCGGTGCGAGTGCGAGGTCCACTGGCCCCTCCTCAGCTTGTGAAAGTGTTCACATTCACAAGCCATTATGGACCCGCCAGGCGGCGGATGCGCGCCGGAGTCGCGTGAGACTGCTCACCCGCCCCGGGCGCGCCGGAACTCCGCCGCCGTGCGCAGCAGGATGTCGTTGGCCTCGGGCTCGCCGATGGAGACCCGGGCGCCCTCCCCGGCGAACGGGCGCACCATCACCCCCGCCTGCTCGCAGGCCGCGGCGAAGTCCGTCGTGGCCTCCCCCAGCCGCAGCCACACGAAGTTGGCCTGGGAGTCCGGCACCGTCCAGCCCTGGGCGGCGAGCCCCTCGCTGACCCGGGTCCGCTCCGCCACCACCGCGGCCACCCGCCTCATCAGCTCCGCCTCGCTGCGCAGCGAGGCGACCGCCGCGTCCTGCGCTATCTGGCTGACGCCGAACGGCACGGCCGTCTTGCGCAGCGCGGCGGCCACCGGCTCGTGCGCCACCGCGTACCCGACGCGGAGCCCGGCCAGCCCGTACGCCTTGGAAAAGGTCCGCAGCACGCAGACGTTGGGCCGCTCCCGGTACAGCTCGAGGCCGTCCGGCACCCGGTCGTCGCGCACGAACTCCCGGTACGCCTCGTCCACCACCACCAGCACGTCGTCCGGCACCCGGTCGAGGAAGCGCTCCAGCTCCGCGCGCGGCGTGGCCACGCCCGTCGGATTGTTCGGCGAGCAGACGAAGATCAGCCGAGTGCGCTCGGTGATCGCCGCGGCCATCGCCGGCAGATCGTGCTCCTCGTCGGGGGTGAGCGGCACCCGCACCGAGGTGGCACCCGAGATCTGCGTGATGATCGGATAGGCCTCGAACGACCGCCAGGCGTAGATCACCTCGTCGCCGGGGCCGGCCGTGGCCTGGAGCAGCTGCTGCGCGATGCCCACGGAGCCGGTGCCGGTCGCCAGGTGTTCGACCGGCACCTCGAACCGCGCCGACAGCTCGGCCAGCAGCCCGGCGCAGGTCATGTCCGGATAGCGGTTCAGCGAGCCGGCCGCCGCGACCGCCTGCTCCAGCACGCCGGGCAGCGGCGGATGGGGATTCTCGTTGGACGACAGCTTGAACGCCGGCCGCCCGCCGGGGCCGCCGGCGCCGGCCGGGCGGCCCGGCACGTATCCGGGGATGTCGTCCAGCGCGCCGCGCAGCCGGACCCGGGGGGCGCCGGTGTCCCGCGGCGAGGCCGCGTCCGCGGCGCGGGTGTCGTCCTGAGAGGATCCCTGGGGGAGCCGAGTGCTGTGCGATGAGGCGGTCACCCTGCCCACTGTAGGAGCACCGTGCGCCATCGATGCCGGCGCGTGGCCTAGCCGGGTAGCGTGACAGGGCGATTATGCGCCGGTGGCGAACGCCCTTGCGCGCATCACCCGTAGGGGTGAGCCCGCGAGTGTTGAAAGCGGGACGACTTGCTGGGAGGGACCGCGGGCTGGCGGGAGGATGCGTCGCATCGACGCCCGTCATGCCTTGTCATCGCAGGTCAGCCACCTCTTTGATCTTGCTGAAACGTATCTTCTTCCCTCGTTGGACGCGTTCCGATGGGGTCGGCAATCCGGGCCTACGATCGGGTCGCCATGACAGCAGCGAAACATCAGGTGACCCGGGCTGGCGGTCGCCGGCCCAGCGGCCGAGCGGGGATCCGTGACGTCGCCGCCGCTGCGGGTGTCTCGATCACCACTGTCTCGGACGCGCTCAACGGTAAGGGCCGACTGCCCGACGCCACCCGGCGCCACGTGCGGAGCGTCGCCGACCGACTCGGCTACCGGCCCTCCGCCGCCGCCCGCACCCTGCGCACCGGCAAGTCGGGGCTGATCGGCCTCACGGTCACCACCTACGGCGAAGAACCGTTCACCTTCACCGAGTTCGCCTATTTCGCGGAGATGGCCCGCGCCGCCACGTCCGCCGCCCTGGCGCGCGGCTACGCGCTGGTCATCCTCCCCGCCACCTCACTGCACGGCGACTTCGACGTCTGGTCCAACGTCGCCCTGGACGGCACCGTCGTCATCGACCCCTCCGACCACGATCCGGTGGTCACGGAGCTGGTCAGACAGGGCATCCCCGTGGTTTCCGACGGCCGCCCCGGCGGCAGCCTCCCGGTCACCGCCTGGGTGGACAACGACCACGAGGCCGCCGTGCTCGGCCTGCTCGACCATCTGGCCGGCGCCGGGGCCCGTCGCATCGGGCTGCTCACCGGCACCAGCACCGACACCTACACCCGGCTGTCCACCACCGCCTACCTCACCTGGTGCGAGCGCACCGGCCAGGACCCGGTGTACGAGGCCTACCCGGCGCACGACCCGTGTGCCGGCGCGGTCGCCGCCGACCGGCTGCTCGCCCGCCCCGACCGGCCCGACGCCGTCTACGGCCTTTTCGACCCCAACGGCACCGATCTGCTGGCCGCCGCCCGCCGGTACGGCCTGCGGGTCCCGGACGACCTGCTGTTGGTCTGCTGCAGCGAGTCCGGCGTCTACGCCAGCACCGAGCCGCCCATCACCACGCTCTCCCTGAAGCCGGGACGGATCGGCACGACGGTGATCCAGTTGCTGATCGACGCCATCGAGGCCGGCGTCCGAGTGCCGGGCGTCGCCGGGGTGCCGGGCGTGGGCGCGTTGGGCCCGCCCCATCAGGTGATGCCGACCGAGCTGATCGTCCGCACCTCGTCCCAGCGCCGCGCCCCGCGCACCACGGTGAGCGCCCCCCGTCCGCACCCGGTCGCCGAGCAGTAGCGTGCCGCGCGGCCGGTTTGCGGCAAAAGGTCCGGCAACGACCCCGCACCGACCTCGGATCTCTCGCCCCAGGTGTGTCACACCTGAGCATCGGGATTCCTATGATGGGCCAACGGCACCCCGACCAGCCGCTCCGGCAGGTCGAGCAGGTGGAGGCGGCGCGCGAAGGTGGAGGGGTCGATGATCCAGGGGGACGGCCAGGGACCAGAGGTGTGGCACGCCACCGACCCGGACGCGACCCGTCGTGCACCGGATCTCTACTCGCCGACCGTGCCCGACCTACCGGTGATGGAGGGCGCGGGTCCGCTCTACGTCGTCGGCGACGTGCACGGGTACCTCGACGAGCTGCGCGAGGCGTTGCGTGCCGCCGGTCTGACCGACGAGTCGGACGCCTGGGCCGCGGGCAACACCCGGCTGTGGTTCCTCGGCGACTTCACCGACCGCGGCCCCGACGGCATCGGCGTCATCGACCTGGTCATGCGGCTGTCCGCCGAGGCCGCCGCCGCGGGCGGCTACTGCAAGGCCCTGCTCGGCAACCACGAGCTGCTGCTGCTCGGCGCCAGCCGCTTCGACGACACGCCCGTGGACTCCGTCGCGGGCACCGCCTCGTTCAAGGCCGCCTGGCTGCTCAACGGCGGGCAGCGCAGCGACATGGAGCGGCTCCAGGACCACCACATCCAGTGGATGTCCCGGCTGGACTCGATGGCGCTGGCCGACGGCCATCTGCTGCTGCACTCCGACACCACCGCGTACCTCGACTACGGCACCACCATCGACGACGTCAACGACGCGATCTGGCAGGCGTTGGCGCGCAACGACGTCGGGGTGACCTGGGACCTCTTCCGAAAGTTCACCAAGCGCTTCGCGTTCCGCGACGAGGACGGCCCACAGGCGGTGCGGAAGCTGCTCGACACGTACGGCGGCACCCGGGTGGTGCACGGCCACAGCCCGATCCCGTACCTGACCGGCGAGGCCGGGGCCTCGGGCGGCGGCGACGGCGACGCGGAGGGGTCAGGGGCCGACGCCTCACCGCAAGTGCGCGCCCCGCACGTCTACGCGGACTCGTTGGCCATCGCCATGGACGGTGGCGTGACGATGTCGGGCAGGTTGCTGGTCGCGCGGTTGCCGTTGTCCGGTTGAGCGGGTGCCCGCGTTGGCCTTCGCCATGGACGGTGGCGTGACGATGTCGGGCGGGTTGCTGGTCGCGCGGTTGCCGTTGTCCGACTGAGCCGACTGAGCCGACTGAGCCGACTGAGCTGACTGAGCCCCGGCGCCCGCGCCCCCGCGCTTTTCCGTTCGGTCCGTCACCCGAGTCGGTCCGTCACCCGAGATCACTGGGTGTCGCGTTGCGTGTGTTTCCCCGTTACGGGCAGGAGAAACGCAGACGCTGAGTGAGCCCCCTGAGGGTAGAGATTCCGGCTTCTCCCTGTGAGGAAAGGCCGGACCGCTCTACCATCGTTCTGCTCACCGGCTCTCCGCGAGCATCTGGGGACGCACATGAACAGCGCCGAGGTTCTGCCACCCGAGGATCACGCCGAATTCGAGCGGGTCCTCGAAGAGGCGTTGCGCACGATCCGGCTCACCACCCGGGCCGACCAATACCACGTCGAGCAGCTGCGATCGCTCGCGTTGAAGGAACTCCCGCGCATCGTCTCCTCGTCCGAGCCCGAGTACCGGAACTACGCGCGGCTGCGTGAGGAACTGCGCCGCCCCGACCCGCCCGCCGACCGGCGCATCGCCGCCGGTGCCCAGGCGCCGGGGGTCGGGACGGGACGGACGACGAGCGGGGGTGGCACCGGTCTGGTCGCCGTGGCCGCCGCGCTGGTTCCGGTGCTCGCGGCGATCGCGGCCGTCATCTTCCTGCTGCTCGGCTACGCGCTGGGCCTCGCCGACCCGGAGCCGGCCATGGCGCGGCCGATGCGGGAGGTGGGTTGGGTGTTCGCGGTGCTGGCCGCCGCCGGGCTGCTGCTGGCCGCGGCCGGCCTGCTGGTGGCCGCCGTCCGCAACGGCGCGCAGACCTCGATCCGCGCCACCGGGACGCGCCGCGGCCGGACCGGGGAGCGGCAGCCGCTGGGCGACGAGGTGGTCAGGGCGCGCGATGCGTGGCGGCGGGCGCTGCTCGACCAGGGGATCATGCCGTTCCTGCGGGAGCAGGCCGCGCGTTCCGGCATGGGCCAGGAGGACGAGCGCCGCACCCCGCGCCTGCGGTTCTCCAGCCCGGACTTCTCCAGTCCGGACTTCGCGGGACCGGCGTCCGCCACGAACCAGCCGAGCGCCAGACCCCGGTTCAGCCAGCCGAATTTCTCCGGGCCCGAGTTCGGCCGGCCGCACTTCACCTCGCCCGAGGAGGGCTGGGACGAGGAGCTCGAGGCGGCGCACGGGGAACGCCGCTACGGCCAGCCACATTTCTCCGCCCCAGACTTCGCGAGCCCGGACTTCGAAAGCCCCGACGCGGGCGGCGCCGACTTCGCCGGTCCGGCGTTCGACAGCCCGGACTTCGACGGCCCGGAGTTCACCAGCCCCGATTTCGACAGCGGCGTCGACGACGCGGACGAGGGATTCGACCTTTTCGACACCCTCGACGAGGCGGACCAGCACGGGGGCACCTCCCAGCCTTCCAGGCTGGGGGAGAAGCGTCGCCGGCGGCCGGGCTACGGCCAGCCGGACTTCTCCAGCCCCGAGTTCACCAGCCCGGCGGACGGCGCGGAACGCGACTGAGCCGGCGGCCGATCCGCCGGATCGTTTCGGCTAGCGGTGGCCGGCGGCCGTGCTGAGCAGTTGCTCGATGACCAGGGCCACGCCGTCGTCCTCGTTGGACGCCGTGTGGCGCGGGGTGGCGGCCAGCACCTCGGGGTGCGCGTTGCCCATGGCGTAGGCGGTTCCGGCCCAGCCCAGCATCTCCAGGTCGTTGGGCATGTCGCCGATGGCCACCACCTGGTCGGGGCGGATGCCGTGCCGGGCGCAGCGCTGCGCCAGCGTGCTGGCCTTGCTGACGCCCGGGCCGCTGATCTCCAGCAGCGCGGTCGGGCTGGACCGGGTGAACTCGCCGTGCTCGCCGCCCACGCCGCGGGCCAGCGCGAGGAAGCCGTCGGGGTCGAGCAGGCCGTGGTGGGCCAGCAGCTTCAGCACCGGCTGGTCCGGGTTCCGCGGCGCGGTCAGCAGCCGCTCGACGGGGCCGATCTCCGTCGGGGAGCGCCGCCCGGCCCTGCGGTTGGAAGTACTCCCCCGGGCCTTGGGGGCCCGGGAGGTGCCCCCACCCAGGCCCTCAGGGCTTGGGGGAGGGTCGCCGTGCAGCGTCGGGTACTCCGGCTCGTATCCCATGCCCTCGGTGCGTTCCACGGCGAAGCTCACGCCGGGCGCGGCGCGGCGCAGCTCGTCGACGATGGCCAGTCCGGCGGCCGGGGTCAGCGGGCGCACCTGCACCAGCTCGTTGTCCCGGCGCAGGTCGACCACCGCGGCGCCGTTTCCGCAGATGGCGAGGCCGTGGCCGTGCACGTGGTCGCTGACCACGCCCATCCAGCGGGCCGGCCGGCCGGTCACGAAGATGACCTCGATGCCGGCCTCCTCGGCGGCGGCCAGGGCGGCGATGGTGCGGGTGGAGACGGTCTTGTCGTCCCGGAGCAGGGTGCCGTCCAGATCGGTGGCGATCAGGCGCGGCAGGGCGGTGAGCGGGGGGCGGGGATGGCAGGCGGCGTCAGGCACAATCACCCAGCATATGCATGCGCATGCGCACGTGGCAGGCCGCGGCCGGGCTTGCGGCGAGCCTGTCAGGAAGCCGTGTAACTCTGGCCGGAAACACATCGGCCGGCTCTAAGCTACCGGCCCATGGCTGTCTCCACCGCGCCCCTGCGGCTGTCGACCGTGATCCTGCCCGTGTACCGCTGGGCCGAGGGCGGCCGGCGGACCTGGCTGCGCGCCGAGGAACTCGGCTTTCACACCGCCTACACCTACGACCACCTGTCCTGGCGTGGCTTCCGCGATCGCGCCTGGTTCGGCGCCCTGCCCACCCTCACGGCGGCCGCCGGGGCCACCGAACGGCTCCGGCTGGGCACCCTGGTCACCTCCCCGAACTTCCGCCACCCGGTGCCGCTCGCCAAGGAGCTGCTGACGCTCGACGACCTGTCGGATGGCCGGATCACGCTGGGCATCGGCGCGGGCGGCAGCGGTTTCGACGCCACGGTGCTGGGCCACGACGCCTGGAGCGCCCGGGAGCGCGCCGATCGTTTCGCGGAGTTCGTCCCGTTGCTGGACCGGCTCCTCAGCGCCGGGGACGAGGGGACCGCCCGCGGCGTCTCCTACCGGGGCGACTACTACTCCGCGCACGAGGCCCGGATGATCCCCGGCTGCGTGCAGCGGCCGCGCCTGCCGTTCGCGGTGGCGGCGACCGGGCCGCGCGGCATGCGGCTGGCCGCCCGGCACGGCCAGGCCTGGGTGACCACCGGCGATCCGGCCACGTTCGCCGGCACGGTGCGGGACTTCAGGTCGGGACTGGCCCGGCAGGTCGAGCGGGTCTCCGCGGCCTGCGAGGCGGCGGGACGGGAACCGGACAGCCTCGACAAGATACTTCTGGACAGCAGCCTCGCCCCGGCCGACGCCTCCCCGCTCGGCTCGCTGGCCGCCTTCGTGGACCACGCCGGCGCCTGCGCCGAGCTCGGCTTCACCGAACTGGTGCTGCACTGGCCCGTCCCCGACTCGGTCTTCGCCGCCGACCGGGACCTCTTCGAGCGGATCGCCACCGAGGGCCTCGCCCAGCTCGCCGGCTGACGCCCGGCCCTCTCTCGGTCGCGCGCGTCGTGTGACGCCGGATGACGGGCCCGTCAACGGCGTGGTAACTCCGGTTGCGCGCCCTCACCGTCGCTCCCGCGGCCCGCTAGCGTCGGGCCATGAGCCTCGTCCGCCGCACCGTAGCGCCCGTCGTCCGGCCCGTCATCCGACGGCTCGACCGCCATCTGGAGGCCCGGATGGCCGGCCGCGACCGGCGCCTCGCCGAGACCAGGGAGCGGGCCGAGCGCACCGAGTCCGCGCTGCGTGAGGAGCTCGCCGACACCAGGAAGGAGCTGCGCGAGCTGCGGGACCGGGTGCACGGGCTCGACCTGCTGCTCGGCCGCGAGGGCCGCCGGGTGCACCGGCAGCCCACGGTCCGGCAGATCGGGGCGCTCGCCCGGGACGTCGCCGAGGTCACCGGCGCGCGGGGCGCCGACGCCCGCCGGGAGATCGTGCAGGCGTACCGGACCCTGGTGGAGGTGGAGAACCGGGGCGTCGGCCGGATCGCCGGCGGCACCGGCAACATCCTCGGCAAGCTCGCCACCGTGCCGCTGCTCGACCCGCCGAACGGCGAGGTCCTGGAGATCGGCACCCTCTTCGGGTTGTTCGCCGGCTGCCTGGCCCGCCAGGTCGTCCGGGCCGGGCTGCCGTACCACCTCACCATCGTCGACCCGATCTCGCCGGTCCAGCTCCAGGAGGGCCGGCGGCTCAAGCACGACCTGTCGGGCACCCCCATCTCCGAGGACGTGGTGCGCGCCAACCTGCACTACGCCGGCGTGCAGCCCGAGCGGCTCCGCCTGGTGCGCGGCTACTCCACCGCCCCCGAGGTCCGCGCCGCGCTGGCCGGCGGCGGCTTCGGCGTCATCGTCGTGGACGGCGACCATTCGGCGGAGGGCGTCGCCGCGGACCTCGCCTGGGTCGAGGAGCTCGCCGCGCCCGGCGCCGTCGTGGTGCTCGACGACTACGGCGACCCGAAGTGGCCGGGTGTCAGGGAGGCCGGCGAGGCGCACCTGGCCCGGCCCGGCACCCGACTCTCGCTGGTCGGGCAGGTCACCACGAGCGCCTTCCTGCGCGCCGGCTGAGTCTGGCCGCCTTCGGGCACCCCCAGCCGCCGGCCGGCGCCGACGGGTATCCCCTAAGGGAAACCCATACCGAGGAACCACCGGGACCAGGGTGCCCCAGTACCAAAGAGTGACGTGTGCCACCGTCGGGCCCGCTACGGTCGTTCCTGTGAGCGTCATCAACGTCAACGCGGGCGGACCTGGCACCGAGACCGGGGCCGCGCCGGGCCCGGGCACCGGCGCCGGCAGCGTCATCCGGACCGAGGGCCTGACCAAGCGGTACCCGGAGGTCACCGCGCTCGACCGACTGAGCGTGGACATCGGCCCCGGCGTCACCGGCCTGGTCGGCGCGAACGGCGCCGGCAAGTCCACCCTCATCAAGATCCTGCTCGGCCTCTCCCCGGCCAGCGAGGGCGGGGCCCAGGTGCTCGGCCAGGACGCGGCGCGGGACGGCCACGCCATCCGCGAGCAGGTCGGGTACATGCCGGAGCACGACTGCCTGCCACCCGACGTGTCCGCCACCGAGTTCGTGGTGCACATGGCCCGGATGTCGGGGCTGCCGCGCACCGCGGCCCGCGAGCGCACCGCCGACACGCTGCGCCACGTCGGGCTGTACGAGGAGCGGTACCGGCCCATCGGCGGCTACTCGACCGGCATGAAGCAGCGGGTCAAGCTCGCCCAGGCGCTGGTCCACGACCCCCGTCTGGTGCTGCTCGACGAGCCGACCAACGGCCTCGACCCGGCCGGGCGCGACGACATGCTCGGCCTGATCCGCCGCATCCACACCGACTTCGGCATATCCGTGCTGGTCACCTCGCACCTGCTCGGCGAGCTGGAGCGCACCAGCGACCACATCGTCGTCATCGACGGCGGCCGACTGCTGCGTTCCCAGGCCACCGCGACGTTCACCCAGGCCACCGCCTCGCTGGCGGTCGAGGTGACCGACACCGACGAGCATCCCGACGGCGCCGCCGCGCTGCGCGCCGCGCTCACCGCGGACGGCCTGGAGGCCACGCCGGGCGCCGGCCACCTGGTGCTGGTGGAGGCCGCCGACGAGAGCGTCTACGACGCGGTCCGCGACACCATCGCCGACCTGGGCCTCGGCCTGGTGCGCATGGAGCAGCGCCGGCACCGCATCGCCGAGGTCTTCCAGGACCCGACCGACCCCGCCGCACCGAACCACCCCGCCGAGGGAGCGCAGCCGTGACCAGTCCTCCCGAGCAGGCCAGCCAGGCGCGCCCCGACGCGCGGATCCACCCCGCCGAGGGAGCGCAGCCGTGACCAGTCCTCCCGAGCAGGCCAGCCAGGCGCGCCCCGACGCGCGGATCCACGACATCGGGTACCGCCGGTACGGCGGCGACCGCCTCGGCTCCCTCTACGCCCGGCGCTCCCTGTTCGTGCACTCGCTGCGCGGCGCCTACGGCATCGGGCGCTCCGCCCGCTCCAAGATCCTGCCGTTCGTCCTCTTCGGCGTCATGGCGGCCCCGGCCGTGGTCATGGTGGCCGTCGCCGTGTCCACGGGGCTGGACGAGCTGCCGGTCGAGTACACCAGCTACGGCCTGTTCATGCAGCCGATCTTCGGCCTGTACCTGGCCCTGGCCGCGCCCCAGATGGTCTCGCTGGACCTGCGCTACAAGACCATCCCGCTGTACTTCTCCCGGCCGATCACGCACACCGACTACGTGGTCGCCAAGGTCGCCGCACTGACCAGCGCACTCTTCCTGTTCGTCGCCGTCCCGGTCACCATCGCCTACGCCGGCGGACTGCTCGCCAAGCTCGGCTTCGTCGACCAGACCACGGCGTACGCCCGAGGGCTCGTGGCCACCGCCGTCTTCGCCCTGCTGCACGCCGTCATCGCCGTGCTCACCGCGTCCTTCACGCCGCGCCGCGGCTTCGGCGTCGCCGCCATCATCGCCGTCTTCACGGTGCCCTACTTCGCGGTCACCGCGGTGCAGGCGGTCGCCACCGAACAGGGCAACCCGGACGTCGTCGGCTGGCTCGGCCTGTTCTCCCCCGGTTCGCTGCTGGACGGTCTCCAGTCCGCGTTCCTCGGCGGCGAGAGCAACTTCCCCGACCAGGTCGAGGTGACCGGCGCCGCGGGCCCCGCCTACCTGCTGGTCACCGGCGCCATCATCGTCGTGTGCTACGCCCTGGTGCAGCGCCGCTACCGCAACGTCGGACTGTGAGGACTCGACGACCATGACGACCATCCAGATCGACAAGACGTCCCGCTGGTTCGGCAACGTCGTCGCCGTGAACGACGTGACGATGGACATCAGCCCCGGCGTCACCGGGCTGCTCGGCCCCAACGGCGCCGGCAAGTCCACCCTCATCCACATGATGAGCGGCTTCCTCGCGCCCTCCGCCGGCAGCGTCACGCTCGACGGGCGGACCATCTGGCGGAACGCCGACGTCTACCGCCACATCGGCCTGGTCCCCGAGCGCGAGGGCATGTACGACTACCTCACCGGCGGCGAGTTCGTGCTGGCCAACGCCGAGCTGCACGGCCTGCCGGATCCCGGCGCCGCCGCGACCGCCGCGCTGACCACCGTCGAGATGACGCACGCCGCCGACCGGCGGATCGGCACCTACAGCAAGGGCATGCGGCAGCGCGTCAAGATGGCGTCCGCGCTGGTGCACGACCCGTCCGTGCTGCTGCTCGACGAGCCGTTCAACGGCATGGACCCGCGCCAGCGCATGCACCTGATGGACCTGCTCCGCCGGATGGGCGAGGACGGGCGCACGGTGCTGTTCTCCTCGCACATCCTGGAGGAGGTCGAGCAACTCGCCTCGCACATCGAGGTCATCGTCGCCGGCCGGCACGCGGCGTCCGGCGACTTCCGCAGGATCCGCCGCCTGATGACCGACCGGCCGCACCGGTACCTGGTGCGTTCGTCCGACGACCGGGCGCTGGCCGCCGCGCTCATCGCCGACCAGTCCACCGCCGGCATCGAGTTCGACCCCGTGGAGCACGCGCTGCGGATCCAGGCCGTGGACTTCCTCCGCTTCACCCACCAGCTTCCGCTCCTGGCCAGGGAGCGCGGCATCCGGCTGCTGGAGGTCTCCCCCTCCGACGAGTCCCTCGAAAGCGTCTTCTCCTACCTGGTGGCTGCCTGATGAGCGCGCTCTACAACCACACCGTCGCCCGCCTCACCTACCGGGCCCTGCTGGGCCGCCGGCGCGCCCTGATCATGCTGCTGATGCCGGCGTTGCTGCTGGTCATCGCCTTCGCGGTGCGCGCCCAGACCGGCGCCGACGACCGCGCCGCCGTCGAGATCCTGGGCGGCTTCGCACTGGCCGCGATGGTGCCGCTGGTCGGCGTCGTCGCCGGCACCGGCGCCATCGCCCCGGAGATCGACGACGGCTCCATCGTCTACCTGCTCTCCAAGCCGCTGCCGCGCCGCACCATCATCCTCACCAAGCTGCTGATCGCGATCGGCGTCACCGTCGCCTTCACCTCGCTGCCGATCCTGGTGGCCGGAGTCATCCTGAACGGCAACGGCCAGCGCATCGCCCTGGCCTTCGCGGTGGCCGCGGCCGTCGCCGCCGTCGCCTACAGCGCGGTCTTCCTGCTGCTCGGCACGGTGTCGCGGAACGCGGTGGTCTTCGGCCTCATCTACGCGCTGGTCTGGGAGGCGCTGTTCGGCAACGTGGTGCCGGGCGCGCGGACGCTCAGCATCCAGCAGTGGTCGCTGTCGCTGGCCGAGCGGATCGCCCTGCCCGGCGCCGACATCAACTCCGACGTGGCGCTGCCGGCCGCGGTGATCCTGCTGGCCGCGGCGACCGTCGCGGGCACCTGGTACGCGATCCGCCGGCTGCGCGCCCTCACCCTCGCCAGCGGCGAGTGACCCCAGGGCCCGATGGTGCCGCCGGGAGTCCCGGCGGCACCATCGGGTCGTCGTCCTACGGACGGAGCCGCTTCAGGTCGGACGGTCTTCTTGCTCACCCCGAAGTAGTTCGTCAGCAGCTCGGTGGTGAGGTGCAGGCCGTCGGGCAGTAACCCCAGGGCCTTCACCTTGTCGAGGGCGTCGGTCACGCGTTCGTGTGGGCGGCAACTGAACCGGGGGCTCACGGAAGCACACCGGGGTGTTCCGGGAGTGTCGCAGGTTTGCCACGTCCGTCCGTGGTTTGACGGGGGCGGGGTCGCCATCTCATAGGGTTTGCGGCATGCAGGAAGCGATTCTGGACGTCGTCGAGGGCTTCGTCGCCACACCCTGGGTCTACCTGGCCCTGTTGCTCGTGACCAAGCTCGACGGCTTCTTCCCCGTGGTGCCGAGCGAGACACTCGTCATCACGCTCGGGGTCTTCGCCGCGGCGAACGCCGAGCCGAATCTCTTCCTGGTCATCCTCGTGGCCTCGGTCGGTGCCTTCGTCGGGGACCACATCTCGTACCTCATCGGCCGGCGGGCCGGCCCCCGGCTGATGGCGAAGGCGAAGCCGGGCAGCCGCACCCAGCGGGCGTACGACAACGTCGGCCGGATGCTGGAGAAGCGCGGCGGCCTGGTGCTGATCACCGCGCGGTACGTGCCGGGCGGGCGGACGGCCGCCACGCTCACCACCGGCGCCACCCGGTACCCGTTGCGCTCCTTCTCGCGCTACGCGGCGATCGCCGCGGTCAGCTGGGCGACCTACTCGGCGCTCATCGGCTACATCGGCGGCGCCGCCTTCGAACACAATCCGGTGCTCGGCCTGGTCATGGGCGTCGGCCTGGCGCTGGTCATCACCGCGCTGCACGAGGTCGTCAGGATCGTCCTCGAACGCCGGAAGGGCCGTCGCGCGGTGGCCGCCGGCTGACCCTCCTGGTCGAGCCTGGTCGAGCCTGGTCGAGCCTGGTCGAGCCCGGTCGAGCCCGGTCGAGCCCGGTCGAGCCCGGTCGGAGTCCGGTCGCCGACGGTCGCCACCCCGCGCCCCGTTGTGCACAGGCTGTGGATAACTCGTGGCGGTCGCCCGTGAAGCGCGCGCCGTCGCTACCCGGAGGCCGAAGGGCCGGGCCGCAGCGGGCGGTGGACGGAGATCCGGAAGGACAGGGTGACCCGCAGTCCCCGCCCCAGACGGGCGGTCAGGGCGGCGGGGTCGCCGACATGGTGGGCGCTGGGCCCCATCGCCACGAGCCGGGCGAGGTCGGGGGCGTCGAGATCCCGATCGTACTCGTGGACTTCCCTGGTGGCGGGCTCGAAATGCCGCGCCAGGGCGTCGCGCAGCCGCCGCTCCTTGGCGTCGTCGACCGACAGCAACGGCAGCGCCGCGCGCAGCTGCGCCAGATGCCGCGGGGTCGGGGTGACCACCAGGAGCGCTCCGTGGGGCGCGAGCACCCGGTGGAACTCGGGGGCGTTGCGC
Source organism: Streptomyces sp. B6B3 (assembly GCF_039871525.1). Lineage (NCBI taxonomy): Bacteria > Bacillati > Actinomycetota > Actinomycetes > Kitasatosporales > Streptomycetaceae > Streptomyces > Streptomyces sp. B6B3. The sequence goes on from NZ_JBDPLU010000005.1 coordinate 403,728, forward strand.
GGCGCGAAGACGTTGGTCAGCACGTCGACGGCCCCGCCGCGGACCGGCAGCGGCCGCCAGACGTCCCAGACCGCCGCCCCGAGGCGGGGGTGCGCCCGGGCGGCGCGGCGGGCGGCGAACTTCGAGGCGTCCAGACCGAGGCCGTGGGCTCCGGGAAGCGCGTCCAGCACGTGGCCCAGGTAGTAGCCGGTGCCGGCCCCGGCGTCCAGCACCACGCTCCCGTGGCCGGCCGGGGCGAGCCGCGCCACATGCCGGGCGAGCGCGGTGGCGAGCGGCGCGAAGTGGCCGGCGGCGAGCACGTCCGCGCGGGCGGTCACCATGGACGCGGTGTCGGCGCTGGGCACGCGCATCGCGCCGGTCAGCAGACTGACGTAGCCCTGCCGGGCGCGGTCGAAGGCGTGGCCCGCGGAGCAGCACAGCGCCGATCCGGCGAGCGTGACGGACCCGCCGCACACCGGGCAGGTCACGACGGAGGCCAGCCGGTGCCACGGTCCTGACTCGGCGGGGGCGGGGTGCGGGGGCATCGGCATGTTTCGTTCCTCGGCGGCGCGGGGCCGCGCGGCCGTCAGTTCTGGTCCTGGCCGGCCAGCAGGCGCTCCAGCACCAGGGCGATGCCGTCCTCCTCGTTGCCCGCGGTGACCTCGTCGGCCACGGCGAGCACCTCCGGATGGGCGCTGCCCATCGCCACGCCGTGCCGGGCCCAGCGCAGCATCGGGAGATCGTTGGGCATGTCCCCGAAGGCGATGGTCTGTTCCGCGGTCACGCCCAGCCGGCGGGCGGCCATCGACAGTCCGGTGGCCTTGGTCAGGCCGAGCGGCAGCAGCTCGACCAGCAGTCGTCCGGCGACCACGATCTGCGCGGCCTGGCCCACCAGTTCGCGGGCGGCCACGGCCAACTCGTCGTCCGTCATCGCCGGGTGGTACAGATACATCTTGATCACCGGCTCGGACCACAGGGCCGCGCGGTCGGTCGCGTGCAGCGGGCGCTTCGGCGACGTGTTGCCGGTGGAGCGCCACTCCTCGGACGCCTGCGACCAGAAGACGTCGTCCATCACCACGTCGCCGTCCAGGCCGTCGCGGTTCACGGCGATGCCCATCGCGCCGAGACTGCCCTCCAACAGCTCGACCGCGCGTCTGGCCAGCGCGCGGTCGAGGGTGACGGTGGTCAACAGCCGGTGCTCACCCGCGTGGTAGAGCTGGGCGCCCTGCCCGCAGATGGCCAGGCCGTGGTAGTCGAGGTCGTCGAGTATGTGCCGGGTCCAGGCCACGCTGCGTCCCGTCGCCACGATATGGGCCGCGCCCGCGGCGGTGGCGGCGACGAGCGCGGCGCGGGTCCGGGGGGACACCGCCCCGTCGTGCCGCAGCAGGGTGCCGTCGAGGTCGGTGGCGACCAGCCGGTAGGGGAACGTCGCGGGGGTGCGCTCCGCCGCGGCCTCCGCCGGCTGCTCCCGACCCGCCGCCCGGGAGGAGGCGGACGGCGAGGTCACGCGGTCACCGGCGTCAGCACCTCGCGTCCGCCGAGGTACGGGCGCAGCGCCTCGGGCACCCGCACCGAGCCGTCGGCGAGCTGGTGGTTCTCCAGGAGCGCGACGATGGTGCGCGGCACCGCGCACAGCGTGCCGTTGAGCGTGGCCAGCGGCCGGGTGCGGGAGCCGCCGCCGTCGCCGCGCTCGCGGACCCGGATGTTCAGCCGGCGGGCCTGGAACTCCGTGCAGTTGGAGGTGGAGGTCAGCTCCCGGTACTTGCCCTGGGTCGGGATCCACGCCTCGCAGTCGTACTTGCGGGAGGCCGAGGAGCCGAGGTCGCCGCTGGCCACGTCGATGACCCGGAAGGGCAGTTCGAGCGCGGTCAGCCACTCCTTCTCCCAGACCAGCAGCCGCTCCAGCTCCGCCTCCGCCTCCTCGGGCGCGACGTAGGAGAACATCTCGACCTTGTCGAACTGGTGCACCCGGAAGATGCCGCGGGTGTCCTTGCCGTAGGACCCGGCCTCGCGCCGGAAGCACGGGGAGAGGCCGGCGTAGCGCAGCGGGAGCTGGTCGGCCTCGATGATCTCGTCCATGTGGTACGCGGCCAGCGGCACCTCCGAGGTGCCGACCAGGTAGACGTCGTCCTTCTCCAGGTAGTAGACGTCCGTCGCCGCCTGGCCGAGGAAGCCGGTGCCCTCCATGGCGCGCGGCTTGACCAGCGCCGGGGTCAGCATGGGGGTGAATCCGGCCGCGGTGGCCCGCGCGACGGCGGCGTTGACCAGGGCCAGCTCCAGCAGCGCGCCGACGCCGGTAAGGTAGTAGAAGCGGGATCCCGACACCTTGGCGCCGCGCTCGGTGTCGATGGCTCCGAGCGTGTGGCCGAGTGTCAGGTGGTCCTGGGGCTCGAAGCCCTCGGCCGCGAAGTCCCGGATGGCGCCGTGCGTCTCACGCACCGTGAAGTCGTCCTCGCCGCCGACCGGGACGTCGGGGTGCACCAGGTTGCCGAGCTGGAGCAGCAGGCGCTGGGCCTCGGCCGCGGCCTCGTCGCGTTCGGCGTCGGCCGCCTTCACGCCGGTGGACAGCTCGCCCGCCCGCTCCAGCAGCGTCGCCTTCTCCGCGCCCTCCGCCCTCGGGATCCGCTTGCCGAGCAGCTTCTGCTCGGCCCGCAGCTCGTCGAAGCGGGCGCCGGAGGACCGGCGCCGCTCGTCGGCGGAGAGCAGCGCGTCGACGAGGTCGACGTCCTCACCACGGGCGCGCTGCGAGGCGCGCACTCGGTCGGGGTCCTCACGAAGCAGGCGAAGGTCAATCACGGGCCCTAGGCTACCGAAAAGTCCGGCCGCCTAATTTGCCTGTTTTGGGCGGAAAGAGCGGATCGATGAGGGTCCGCTATCCACAGGTCAACGACCTCGCCCCCGCGTTTTCCACAGGTAGGTGGGCGGGCCTGTGGAAAACATTCCCGAGCGCAGGTCGGCCGGGGTGTAGGACGCAGAATTCCCCGCTGAAACCGCGTCTACACTCCCTTCCGAGCGAATCCGGGGGTAACTCCGAGAGAAATGGCTCACACTCTTGGGTGAGATCGCCGAATTGAGGTGACGTCAACCAGCTCGTCCGGCTGGGGCGGTCCTGGGTGATGCGTACGCATTTGTCGATATTGACCGACTTGCCAATGTCGACTCATCCACAGCCCGCGCCCGGCGCCTGTGGATAACTTTCCGTCAGCTCGCACACCTTCAGTGCGGGCGGCCGTCCAGGCAGCGGGTGAGCCAGTCCCCCGCGGTCAGGAAGTCGGAGTCCGCCGTGCCCGCCCGGACCGTCGCCCGCACCTGGTCGGCGCGCGGATACGAGCCGAGGTACCGGACGTCCGAGCACAGCCGCTTCAGACCCATCAGCGCCTCGCCCACCCTGCGGTCCGCGATATGCCCCTCGCAGTCCACCGAGAAGCTGTACTGCCCGATGCCCGCGCCCGTGGGGCGGGACTCGATGCGCACCAGGTTCACCCCGCAGGTCGCGTACTCCTGGAGCACCTCCAGCAGCGCGCCCGGGTGGTCCGCGCGCAGCCACAGCACCACCGACGTCTTGTCCGCGCCGGTCGAGGCGGCCGGCCGGGCCGGCCGGCCGACCAGCACGAAGCGGGTGGCGGCGTCCTCCGCGTCGTGGATGTCGGTGACCAGCGGCTCCAACTCGTACGTCGAGGCCGCGAACTCGCCCGCGAAGGCCCCGTCGAAACGGCCCTCCTGCACCAGCCGCGCGCCGTCCGCGTTGGACGCGGCGGACTCCCACTGCGCCTCCGGCAGGTTCCGCTCCAGCCAGACCCGGACCTGGGGCTGCGCCACCGGATGCCCGGTGACCGTCTTGATGCCGTCCATCCTGGTGCCCGGGCGGACCAGCAGCGCGAAGGCGATGGGCAGCAGCACCTCGCGATAGATCATCAGCGGCTCGCCGGACGCCAACTCGTCCACGGTGGCCGAGACGCCGCCCTCCACCGAGTTCTCGATCGGCACCAGCGCGCCCGCCGCCTCCCCCGACCGCACGGCGTCCAGGGCCGCCGGCACCGAGATCATCGGTACCAGCTCGCGCGTGGCCGCCTCCGGCAGGGTGCGAAGCGCGGCCTCCGTGAACGTGCCCTCGGGGCCCAGATAGGTGAAGCGGCTGGCAGACGTCATGGATCCAACGGTATCCCCGCCGGGCCCCGAGCGCGCCGCGGTCTCAGCTGCCGAACGCTGGGTGACGGGCCGCCGCGAACCGTGACGGGCGGGGCTCAGCCGCCCTCGAACAGCCGCTGCCCCACGTACTCCCCCTCGGCCGCGCCGCCCGGCACGGCGAAGAGCCCGCTGGCCTCGTGCCGCACGAAGGCGGACAGCGCGTCCCCCCGGTCCAGCTTCCGCTGCACCGGCACGAAGGCGCGCAGCGGGTCGGCCTGCCAGCACACGAACAGCAGGCCGGCGTCCGGGGCGCCGTCGGCGCGGACGCCGTCGTGGTAGGAGAAGGGACGCCGCAGCATGGCCGCGCCGCCGTTGGTCTCCGGGGCGGTCACCCGCACGTGGGCGTCGGCCGGGATGACCGGCGCGCCGCTCGCGTCGGTGGCGTCGAGGTCGACGGCAGTGGCCTCACCGCCGCCGGTGAGCGGCGCGCCGTCGGCCTTCCGGCGGCCGATGACCCGCTCCTGGGCGGCCAGCGGCTGGCGCTCCCAGTCGTCGAGCAGCATCCGGATGCGGCGCACCACCACGTAGGAGCCGCCGGCCATCCAGCCGGGATCCGCGGCGGGGGAGTCGGGCACGAACACCCGCTCGTCGAAGTCGGCGTCGCCGGGCCGGGGGTTGTTGGTGCCGTCCAGCTGGCCCATGAGGTTGCGCGTGGTCATCGGGCGCTTGGTGGCGCCCGGGGTGCGGTTGAAGCCGGTCATCTGCCAGCGCGGCCTGGCGGCGCCGGTGTCCTCGGCCACCCGCTGGAGCGTGCGCAGGGCGTGGAACGCGACCAGGGCGTCGTCGGCGCCGATCTGCACCCACAGGTCGCCGTCCGAACGCTCCGGATCGAGGGCGTCGGCGGTGAACCGGGGCAGCGGTTCGAGCGCGGCCGGCCGGCGGGCGGCGAGCCCGGTGGCGTCGAAGAAGGAGTACCCGAAGCCGATGGTGACGGTGAGCCCGGAGGGCCCGGCATCCAGCGCGACGCCCGTGTGGTCGCCCTCGGGCACCCGCCCGGCCATCAGCGCGGCGGCCGCCTCGGACCAGCGGCGCAGCAGCGCGGCGGCCCGGTCGCGGTCGGCGCCCCGCGGGGTGAGGTCGAACGCGGCGAGGTGGCCGTGCGCCTGCTGCGCGGTGGTGATGCCGGGCTGGTGGCTGCCGTGGAACGCGCGGGCCGTGGAGCCGACGCTGCTCAGCGGCGTCGGGGCGGCCTCGTGGGTGGCGCCGCCGAGGTTGGCGTGGGCGACCGCGCCGCCGGCACCGCCGGCGGCGAGCCCGGCCGCCCCGGCGCCGGCGCTGGTGAGCAGCCGGCGGCGGGAGACGGGATGGTGCTCGTTCATGGTGAATCGCTCGCGTGTTTCGTGGTGCGGCCGGATGCCGGCGTCAACGGATCGGGACGGTGGTGGTCTCGGTCACCTGGTCGATGTCCGAGGTGCGGATGGTGAGGGCCAGCTCCCAGTCTCCGGGGCGGGGCAGCTGGATGTCGGTGACGGCCCAGTGGTCGTCGGACAGCGGCTGGGCGGTGTGGCTGAGCGGGCCGATGCTCTCGGCGGGCAGGGTCAGCGCGACGCCGATCTCCACGGCGGTGGCGGACCGCCCCTCGGGGTCGAGCAGGGTGATGTGCAGGGTGTTCGCGCCGGTGCTCGCCGGACTGAGCTGGACCTCGGCGACGCCCTGGCCCGAGGAGCCCCCGGTGTCGTAGGGCACCTCCGCGGTGAACGGGCCCGTCTCGCCGGCGGCGTCGTCCGCGCCGGGCTGGCCCGGCTGCTCGGCGACGGCGTCCTCCAGGGCGGCGGCCTCGGTGCGGGCCGGCGTGGTGGTGGTGAGGACGGTGGTGACGCCCAGCACGACGGCGGCGACGGCGGCCTCGGCGAGCACGGAACGGCGCAGCGCGCGGCGGGTCGGGTCCGCGTCCCGAGCCCTGCGCTGCCGGGCCTGCCGCACGGCGTCCCGCTGCCGCGCCAACTGCGCGGCCCGCGCCGGACTCACCGCCGCATCCCTCACCGAGGCGACCCCGCCCGCCGCCTCGTCCGCCGCCTCGCCCGCCGCGGCGGACGAGGACGCCGGACCGGCGGCGGGCGCCGAACCGGTCGCGGTCAGCGCCGCCGTGGCGGCGGCCGGTGCCGGTGTCGCCGCGCCCTCACCCGGTGCGGCGTCCGCCAGGCGGGCCGTGAAGCGGCGGGAGAAGGACGCCACGCCGAGCAGCGCGGCGACGAGGGCGACCTTCAGCAGGAGCAGCCGCCCGAAGTCCGTGTCGGTGAGGCCGGAGACGGTGCGCACCTGACGCCAGGACTGGTAGACGCCGGTCGCGGCCAGCGTGACGACGCTGGCCAGCGCGAGCCCCGAGAACCGGCGCACCGCCGACGCGGGCACGGCGAGCGGCGCGTTGCGCAGCAGCACGAGCAGCATGGCGAGGCCGCCGATCCAGGCCGCGGCGGCCATCAGGTGCAGCGCGTCGGCCGGGACGGCCAGGGAGGTCTGTGGACCGGTGGAGGCGTGTTCGGCCATCGCCCAGGTGGCGGCGATGCCGGCCGCCACGATGGCGCCGCCGGTGCCGAGGCCGAAGCTCAGGTCGCGCACCCGCGCCTGGTCCTCCCCCGCGGCGCGAAGCCGCGCGTAGGGCCCGGTGAGCACCGCGACGAACGCGCCGGCCGCGGCGAGCAGCAGCAGCCGGGTGAGCAGGGAGGTGCCGGTCGTGGTCTCGACGACGTCGCGCAGCCCGGTCAGGTCGAGGGCGTCGGCGAGCCGCCCTGAGCCGGTGTACGGGGTGCGCAGCAGCAGCTGGCACAGCGTGGCCGCAGTGAGGGTGGTCCAGCCGGCGAGCAGCACCCGCTGCGCGGTGCGCAGCCCCGCGGCCGGCGGCCAGCAGCGCAGCACGAACGCGCCGCCGCCGGCGAGCACCAGGAACCCGGCGTAGGAGGCGTAGCGGGTGATGTCGTGGAGCAGGCCGACGAGGCCGTCGTCGCCGCTGACGTCGGGGACCTCGGCGCTGGTGGCGGAGGGCGCGCCGACGGAGAAGGTGAAGGCGCCGGAGATGGGGTGGCTGTCGGCGGAGACGACGTGCCAGGCGACGGTGTAGGTGCCTCGCGCGAGGCCGTCGCGGAGCGCGATCGCGTGGCGGACGGCGTCGCCGGTGCTGACGTCGGTGGGCTCGCCCGTGGTGACGGGCCGCCCCTCCGGGTCGAGCACGCGGATGGCGTCGTCGGCGAGGGCGACCTGCTCGGAGAAGCTGAGGGTGACGCGTTCTGGCGCGGTGGCCACCACCTCGCCGTCCGCCGGGCTGCTGCCGGTCAGCGTGGCGTGTGCGGCGGCGGATGGTGCGGCGATCAACAGGGAGGCGAGCGCGGCGGCCGCGGCCAGCAGCAGCGCGGCTGCCCGGGAGCGCGGGGGACGGGAGGCGGTGACGGGGGTCATGACGGGTGGTTCACTCCTCTCCGGTGTACGTGGGCGCTTCGACCGGCACGTCGAGGGTGAGGGGCTCGGCCTCCGCGAAGTGGAGTTCGAGGGAGATGGTGTCGCCCTCGGTCAGCTCGCGGTCGAGATCGAGCAGCATCAGGTGGTTACCGCCCCGGTTGAGGCGGAGCGTGCCGCCGGCCGGGACGGGGAGGGAGTCGACGGGCCGCATGGCGTTGTCGACGGTCTCGTGCATCTCGACGGTGCCGGCGGCGTCGCTGGTGACCGAGGTGAGGCGGTCGTCGGCGTCGCCGGTGTTCTCGATGGTGAGGAAGCCGGCGGCGACGTCCCGGGAGACGGGCTCCGGGACGTACGCGCCGCTGGTGTGGAGCTCGGGGGTGCCCTGGTCGTCGCCCGAGCAGCCGACGAGCCCGGCCACCAGCGTGCCGGCGGCGACGGCGGCGACGGCGACGAGGATCGCGGTCCTCGCCGGTCTCCGGCGGTTCACGGCAGCTCCCCGCGGAGCAGCTTCGGGATGTCCCGCTCGAACGTCTCCACGGTGACGCCCTCGGTGTAGATGACGTGCGCCTTGTCGTCGTCGGGCAGGAAGGCGACCACCTGGGTGCCGTGGGTGGAGATGATGTCGCCGTTCTCGTCCTCGTAGGACGGCTCGATGCTGACGCCGAGGGAGCGGGCCGCGGCCTGGATGTCCTCGAAGTCGCCGGTCAGGCCGGTGAAGTCGGGGTCCTGCATGCGGAGCCACTCGCCGAGCGACTCGGGGGTGTCGCGTTCCGGGTCGGTGGTGACGAAGACGACGCGCAGGTCCCGGCGCTGCTCCTCGGAGAGGCCGGCGGCGGCGACCGCGATGTTGCTCATGGTGAGCGGGCAGATGTCGGGGCAGTGGGTGTAGCCGAAGTAGAGCAGGGTGGCGTGCCCGTCCGTCTCGGCGGCGAGGTCGTACGGCTCGCCGTTGGTGTCGGTGAGCACGAGGTCCGGCTTGTCGAAGGGCTGGTCGAGGACCGTGCCCGTGGACGGGTCGTGACCGCCGGAGACCTCGGCGGCGGGGTCTCCGCCGTCGTCGGCCGACGTCTCGCCGCCGCAGGCGGCGAGGGTCAGGGCGGTGGCGGCGGCGAGCGCCGCGGCGGTGATGCTGCGCAGGTGCATGAACGTTCCTGGTAGTGGTCGCGCTGGGGCCCGCACGGGCGGACGGCGTTGGTCCGCCCGCCCGTGCGGGCGGGCCCGAGGTCGGTGGGGGATCGAGGGCCGGGGTGGCCGGCCCGGTGGCGTTACGCGTCGGTCGAGGCGCGGCGCCGGCCGGCGAGCACGCCGAAGACGACCCCGGCGGCGCCCACCGCGATGCCCACGCCGCCGAGCACCCGGGCGGTGGTGTCCGCGGCGTCGCTGTCGTCGGCCGCCTCCTCGGTGGTGTCCCCGGCCTGCTCCGCGGAGCCCTCGTCGGCGTCCGCGTCCTCGGTGTCCTCGGTGGCTGCCTCCGACTCGGATCCGGCCGCCCCGGCCGCCTCCTCGTCCGCGGCCGCCGTGAGCTCCAGCACGGGGGAGGGGTGCTCCGGCTCCTCCTCGCCCTCCACGGGCTCCTCGATCCAGCGCACGACCTCGTCGTTGTCGTACGTCTGGATGGCGTCGAACACCAGCCGGTCGGCGTCCTCCGGAAGCGGGCCGACGGAGAGCGGGAACTGCTGGAACTGGCCGGGCTGGATCTCGCCGCCGGTCCAGGTGATGACGCTCGGCGCCTCGGTGATCTCGCTGCCGTGCACCTCCATCGGCTCCTCGAGTTCGGCGGTCTCGACGCTGACCTCCCAGCCGGGGACCGGTTCGGGCATGACGGAGGACACCGGGTGCTCGGGGTCGAGGTGGAGCTCCAGGCGGATGGTGGAGGCGTTGTCCCGCTCGTTCGGGACCTTGACGTTGAGGACGCTGTAGGAGCCCTGCTCGGCCTCTCCGGGGTCGATGGAGACGTGGGCCGCGGCGGGGCCGGCCAGCAGCAGGACGGAGCCGGTCGCGGTGGCGGCGACGACGGCGGCGGACAGGGCGATACGCGGACGGTTCATGGGACCACTCCACTGAGGTTCGACGAACGTGATGGTTCGTGACGGAATGTGGTGTACGAGATGCGCGACCGCCGCGTACCCCTTCCCCAGGAGCGCGTCAGGCCGCGAGAACGAGCTGCACGTGCGACCGCGGCGGTCCGCGGCGGATCACGGCGTGCGGCAGCACGGTGCCGCGGGTGGCCGGTGTCGGGTGATGCCCGGGTGGGCGCGGCGGGCCCGGGACGGTGTACGGGCGCGGGCCGCGCAGCAGCGCGCGGAGCAGCCGCCGCAGGTACGGCAGGAAGGGCAGGGTGGCCAGCGCCACCCTGGCCTCCACCGACCACCGGGCGGAGAGCCGGACGAGCCGCCACAGCGCGGCCTCGCCGCGGCGCAGCAGCCAGCCGGCGGCGAGCGCGGCCAGCAGGTGCCCGAGCAGCATCGGCCACGAGGCCAGGGACGCAACGGCGTCGGCGAGACCGCCGCCGGCGGGGTGGGCCGCGGCGCCGGCGGTACCGGCGCCACCGCCCGGGCCGCCGGTCGGGTCGAGGCCGGCGGCGGCGACAACGCGGGTCGCCTCGGCCTCGGTCAGGCCGGCCGCGTGGTCGTTGCAGAGCAGCCGGCTGGCCAGCTCCAGCACCGTGCCGTGCTGCCCGTGGCCCGCCGGGCCGCCGGCCATGGCGCCGCCGACGGTGGCGGTGTCATGGCCGGAGGAGTGCTGGCCGAGGCAGTACAGGAGGTGGAGGGCCAGCTGTCCGACGGCGAGGACGGCGGCCAGGGCCGGGGCGGAGCGGCGTTCCCTGCCGGCCAGCGGCGCGGCGACGGCGAAGACGGCGAACCAGCCGAGGGCCAGGGCCCACAGCGCGATGCCGGGGCCCCCGGTGGTGAGGTGGCCGGCGGCGGCAAGGGTGGCGCACGCCGCGGCGAACACCGCGGCGCGCAGCAGTCTGAGGCCGGCTCCGGCAGTCATGGCGGCGCCATCATCTCACCGCACCCCCACCGACCGACCCACCGGGGGACGAGATCGAACCTGCGTTCTCGTGTTCACCCTGGTCGGCGAGTGTCCATATCGATGCCTTCACGCGCCCACATCCGCCGAACGAGGGGTGTTCGGTCAATCGCACGCTTACGCTTCACGCCCCTTGGCAATACCTACACATATGTCGAGCCGCGGCCAGGAGGCTGGAGCATGAGCATCTGGTGGTCTCTCCAACTTCGGCGCGAAGCAGCCAGCGTCCCGCTCGCCCGCCGGCTGCTGGTCGGTGCGATGGAGGCGGCGGGGGTGGACGGGGACGTCTCGCACGAGTTGTCGGTCGCGCTCTCCGAGGCGTGCTCGAACGCGGTGCGGCACGGCGGCGGACGCACCGGCGTCTACCGGGTGACGGCGTCCATCGACGGCGACGTGTGCCGGATCGAGGTGGCGGACGGCGGCCCCGGCTTCTCCGGCGGCGTCGCGGAGCTGCTGGCGCGCTCGGAGCCGCTCGAGCTGGCGTCCGGCGGGCGCGGGCTGCATCTGATCGAGGCGCTCTGCGACCGGGTGCGGTTCGGCAACGAGCCGGGCAGCGGGGCGGTGGTCACCTTCGACCGGGCGCTGAAGTGGCGCGAGGGGTCCCTGCTGAAGGCGGGGTGACCGGGGGTTCCCAGGCCCTCGGGACCCGGGCGGTGCCGCCGGAGTCCGCCGGGTCTGTTCCGAACCGGTGGGTGGGGGTTACAGTCATCGGTGATACGGGACATTCAGCATGTTCTTCTATCTTCTGTTGTGTTCCTCTACGGCCCTTCTAGGTGAGTAGGCGGCAGTCATGGGTCAGATCGGACCGAAAGAACTCCTTGTCCTCCTCGTCGTCGTGCTCCTCGTCTTCGGCGCGAAGCGGATGCCGGACATCGCCCGTTCGCTGGGCAAGTCCGCGCGCATCCTGAAGAGCGAGACGCGGGCCATGAAGGCGGAGAACGCGGCCGCGTCGGCGCCGCAGTCGGGTCCCGAGCCGGCGTCGAAGACGATCCAGGCGGCGCCGGGCGACGTGGCCACCGCGCGTTCCGTGGACGAGCCGAAGGTCTCGCCCCAGGCCTCCACCGCGCAGACCTCGCCCCAGACCTCCTGAGGCCCGCGGCCGGCGGCCCGGCCGCCGGCCCGCCCGCGTTACCCGCCCGTGTGTTCCCCGCCCCCGTCGAGGCGGATCCGGACCCGGCTCGTTTCGTCAGCCTTCATCAGCCTTCATCAGCTTTCGTCCGCGCGATCCGTCAGCGCTTGGCGTGCCGCCCCCGGCCGGAGGCGTTGCCCTCGTCCGCCCGACCCTGCCCGGCGCCCGGCCCGGCGGACCCCTGGTCCTCGCCCCGGCCGGCCTCCCGCTGCCCCGCCCTGCGGGCGCGCAGGTACTCGACGACGATCGGCACCACCGACAGCAGCACGATCCCGACCAGGATCAACTCGATGTTCTCGTGGACGAAGTCGACCTGCCCGAGCGCCGCGCCGAGCAACGTCACGCCCGCGCCCCACAGCACGCCGCCGAGCACGTTGAAGATCACGAACGTGCGGTAGTTCATGTGGCTGACGCCGGCGATGATCGGCGTGAACGTCCGCACGATCGGCACGAACCGCGCCAGCACCAGGGACTTCGCCCCGTGCTTCTCGAAGAAGGCGTGCGCCTTCTCGACGTTCTCCTGCTTGAACAGCCGCGAGTCGGGCCGCCGGAAGAGCGAGGGGCCGACCTTGCGACCGAAGAGGTACCCGACCTGGTCCCCGAGCACGGCCGCCACCACGACCAGCGTGCACACCAACCACAGCGGCGTGTGCAGGTACTTGTCGCTGGAGACCAGCAGCCCGGTGGTGAACAGCAGGGAGTCACCCGGCAGGAAGAAGCCGATCAACAGGCCCGACTCGGCGAAGACGATGACCAGGATGCCGATCAGGCCGAAGGACTCGATGAGATGTTCCGGATCCAACCAGCTGGGACCGAGAGCAAGAGAATCCATGAAGCGTGAATCCATGAAGCGGGAACCCGTCAGCCGCGGCCCGTGACCCGCTGTCCGGGCGGTACGACCAGGCTACCAACCCCGTGGCACCCCGGCCGCACGACGCCCGTCCCCCCTGGTCACACGGGAGTTGACGCTCCCCACGCCACCCGGAGGAGACCGAAGGGCCCTCCCGCCTGCCCGCCACGTGGGACGCCGCGAGAGGAGTGCCGGTGCGGTGGAGCCCCGCCCCCCGCCCGCCTGCCACGCGGGCGGGGGGCGGGAGTCAGCGTCCGGAACGCCCGCACCACCGCCGGCTACGCGCTCGCCGGCTGCGGCACCATCAGCCGTACCAGCAGGTCGTCGAGGCTGATGAGGCCGGTCAGCTGACCGTCGGCGCCGCACCCCGTCGCCGGCTACGCGCTCGCCGGCTGCGGCACCATAAGCCGTACCAGCAGGTCGTCGAGGCTGATGAGGCCGGTCAACTGACCGTCGGCGCCGCGCACCACCGCGAGCGAGGCCCGCTGCTGGCGCAGCTGCTCGACCGCGTGTGCCACGGTGTCGTCCGCCGTCAGCTCGGGCACCGGCTGGGCCAGCTCACCGGCGGTGACCGCCTGGCCCCGGGAACGCGCCACGACCGCGTCGCGGGCGTGCACCGAGCCCACCACGCTCGGGCCCTCCCGCACCAGCAGCCGGGTGTGGTCGCTGGCCGCCGCGGCGGCCAGGATCGCCACCGCGTCCGCCACCGCCGGGACCTGCGCGATCCGCGCGGCCGGCACCTGGATGGCGCCCACCGGGGACTGCGGCTCGGTCAGCGAGCGGGTGATCAGCCCGTAGTCCTCCTCGCTGATCAGGCCGAGCCGCTGCGACTCGGCCACCAGATGAGTCAGCTGCTCCCGGTCGTGCACCGAGGCCAGATCCTCCCGCGGGACGACCCGGCACAGCCGCACCAGCCCGTTGGCCGTCTTGTTCAGCAGCCAGATCAGCGGGCGGACCGCCCGCACCATCGCCCGGAACGGCGGCGCCAGCAGCATCGCGGACTGCTCGGGGTGGGAGATCGACCAGGACTTCGGCGCCATCTCGCCCAGCACCATGTGCAGGAACACCACCAGGCTCAGCGCGAGCAGGAACGCGACGCCGTGCGACAGGCCGAGCGGCAGCCCGGCCCGCTCCAGCCACGGGTCGATCTGGTGCGCTATGGCGGGCTCGGAGATGCTGCCGAGCCCCAGCGTGCAGGCCGTGATGCCGAGCTGCGCGCCGGCCAGCATCAGCGAGAGCTCGTGCGTGCCGGCCAGCGCGGCCCGGGCGCCGCGGCGCCCCTCGGCCTGCGCCTGCTCCAGGCGGTGCCGCTTGGCGGCGACCAGGGCGAACTCGGCGGCGACGAAGAAACCGCTGGCGACGAGCAGCCCGAAGGTGATGAGGATCGCGGTGGTCACGCTCACGAGGGTTGCCCCTCCCGCTGCCACGCCTTCCGCCGCATCGAGGCGGCCGCCGCGTCCGAGGACCGCCGGGCGCCCGAGGCACGCGGGAGGCCGCCGGCGCCGGGACCACCCGGCGCGTGCCCGTCACCCGAGCCCTGCCCCTGCCGTCCCGAGCCCGGCCGTTCCGACGGTGCCTCGGGCTCACCGCCGGCCAGCCGCTCCAGGCGGATGCGGGCCGGCACGCGCCGGTCCAGCGCCACCACCTCGATGGCCGCCCGGCCGCCGTCGGTCAGCTCCACCAGGATCCGCTCGCCGACCTCGGGGAAATGCCCGCAGTGGTCGATGACCAGGCCGGCGACGGTCTCGAAGTCCTCGTTCTCCGGCAACGGGACGCCCGTCGCCTCCGAGGCCTCGTCGACCCGGCGGCTGGCGTCCACCAGCCAGCCCGCACCGTCCACCACCGCCGGCAGGACGATCCGGTCGCTCTCGTCCGCGATCTCGCCCACCAACTCCTCGGCGATGTCCTCCAGGGTGACGATTCCGGCCAGGCCGCCGTACTCGTCGAGCACCACCGCGAACTCCTCGTCGGCGACGCGCAGCTGCTCCACCGCACCGGGCAGCGGCAGCGTGTCGGGCAGCAGCACCGCCTGGCGGGCCAACGCGCCCGCCGTCAGCCGGCTCAGCCGCTCGGGCGTCACCCGCATCAGCTCGCGCACCCCGACCACGCCGACGATGTCGTCGATCCGGTCGCCGATCACCAGGTAGTGGGAGTGACCGTGCTCGCCGATCAGGCCCACCACGTCGGCCGCCGGCGAGGCGGCGCGCACCGACAGCACGTCCACCCGGGGCACCATGACCTCGGCCAGCGTCCGCTCGGAGAACTCCAGCGCGTGGTCGAGCAGCGCGGCCGTCGCGTGCGGGAGCTGCCCGTGCTCGTGCGACTCGTCGATCAGGTGACCCAGCTCCTCCAGCGTCGCCCCGTGGTGCAGCTCCTCCACCGGCTGGATGCCGACGCGGCGCAGCAGCCGGTTGGCCGCGGTGTCGAAGACCCGGATCAGCGGGCCGGCCACCTTCAGGTAGCCGAGGGTGGACGAGGACAGGCTCTTGGCCAGCGATTCCGGGACGGCCAGAGCCAGGTTCTTCGGGCCCAGCTCGCCGAGCACCATCTGGATGCCCGTGGCCAGGGCGAACGCGGCGACCAGCGCCACGCCGTGCACCACGGCCTCGGGGACGCCGAGCGCCTCGAACGCCGGGTCGAGGAGTCGGGCCAGGGACGGCTCGGCCAGGAAGCCGACGACCAGGCCGGTGACGGTGATGCCGAGCTGGGCGCCCGAGAGCATGAAGGACAGGCGCTCCTGCACCTTCATGGCCCGGGCGGCCCGCCGGTCACCGGCGGCGGCCTGGGTGGAGAGCGCCAGCCGGTCGGCGGCGACGAAGGCAAACTCCTGGGCGACGAAGTAGCCGGTGCCGGCGGTGAGCACGAGCACGGCCAGCAGCCCAAGAAGAGCGGCACTCACTGGACACCACCTCGCCATGTGCCGCGGGCTGCCAAATGCTGGCGAGGTGGTCCGGGACTATGCCCGGGGGAGTCCGACGATCGGGCGGACACGAGCTCTCCCTTCAGAGAAATCGACTTCTGCAACGCCTGTGCGCGCGTCCGTGTTCCCAGGCTGTACCCGGAAATGCCCTCTTGACACCTGGTTCTTCCCGCGCTGTGCAAGCCCGTGAGGAGCCCCGGTCCCCCTGGGCCCCAGGGCCTGTGGCCCCGAGGGCGCGTCGCCTCGCATGCCCGCCGGGGCGGCGCTCCCCGGCATGCGCCCGCGGCCCGCGCGCCGGGCGCGCGAGGCGCTCCGGCGGGCGGGCCGCGGTGTCGTCGTGGATACGGGTGTCGTCGGTGTCGTCGGTGCCGTCGCTAGTCGTCGGTGTCGTCCGGGACGCCGGTGTCGTCGTGGATACGGTGGTCGGACGTCTCATCCGCGGAGCTCGGCCATCCACGCCTCGACGTCGGAGGAGCGGCGCGGCAGGGCGGCGGAGAGGTTGCGGTTGCCGTCCTCGGTGACCAGCAGGTCGTCCTCGATCCGCACGCCGATGCCGCGGTACTCCTCGGGCACCGACAGGTCGTCGGGCTGGAAGTAGAGGCCGGGCTCGACGGTCAGGCACATGCCGGGCTCCAGCGTGCCCTCCGCGTAGCTCTCGCGACGCGCCGCGGAGCAGTCGTGCACGTCCATGCCGAGCATGTGGCCGGTGCCGTGCAGGGTCCAGCGGCGCTGCAGGCCGAGCTCCAGCACCCGCTCGACCGGCCCCTCCACCAGGCCCCACTCGACGAGCTTCTCGGTGAGCACCCGCTGAGCGGCCTCGTGGAAGTCGCGGAACTTCGCGCCGGGGCGCACCGCGGCGATGCCCGCCTCCTGGGCCTCGTAGACGGCGTCGTAGATCCGGCGCTGCAGCTCGGTGAACCGGCCGTCGACGGGCAGCGTCCTGGTGACGTCGGCGGTGTAGAGCTCGGTGGTCTCCACGCCCGCGTCCAGCAGCAACAGATCGCCCGGCCGGACCGGGCCGTCGTTGCGCACCCAGTGCAGCGTGGTGGCGTGCGGTCCCGCGGCGCAGATCGAGCCGTATCCGACGTCGTTGCCCTCGACCCGGGCGCGCAGGAAGAAGGTGCCCTCGATGTACCGCTCGGAGGTGGCCTGGGCCCGGTCCAGCACCCGCACCACGTCCTCGAAGCCGCGGACCGTGGAGTCGCAGGCGCGGGTCATCTCGGCGATCTCGAAGTCGTCCTTGACCAGTCGCATCTCGGAGAGGAAGGTGCGCAGCTCGGCGTCCCGCTCCGCGGTGACCTTGTCGGTCAGCGCCGCCTCGATCTCGGCGTCGTGCGAGCGGACGACCCGGACCGGCCCCGTGGCCTCGCGCAGCGTGTCGGCTACGGTGCGGACGTCCTTGACGGGGATGCCGTAGAGCCGCTCGGCCTCGGTGAGGCTGTTCCGCCGGCCGACCCACAGCTCGCCCTGCCCGCTGAGCCAGAACTCGCCGTTCTCCCGGTTCGAGCGGGGCAGCAGGTAGAGGGTGGACGCGTGACCCGAGGCGCCGGTCGGCTCCATCACGAGTACGCCGTCCTCGGTCTGGTTGCCCGTGAGGTAGGCGTACTCGACGCCGGAGCGGAACGGGTAGTCGGTGTCGTTGGACCGGGTCTTCAGCCGTCCGGCCGGGATGACCAGGCGCTCGCCGGGGAAGCGCGCCGAGAGCGCGGCGCGGCGGCGCGCCGTGTGCTCCGCCTGCGGGACGGGCTCGAGATCCCGCCGCTCGGTGTCGGCCCAGCCCTGCTTCATGTTGGCGGCGAGCTCCTCCGACACCCGCGGGGTGACGGCGTTCTTCCGCTCCTCGGTCGGCTTCTCGCCGGACTCCGGCGCCTCGGACTGCTGGGCCTCGGACTCCTGGGACGCGGATTCGGGCTGGGTCTGCTCCGTGGCCACCTGGTGCCTCCTCGCATGCTGGTCGGCCCGGTGGGGACCGGATTCCATCGTAGGCATGACCGAACGCCGCTGGGCAGGGCTGGTGTCCGGGGGTGGCGGGGGTCGTGGGGGTGCCGCTGGGCAGGGCTGTGTCCGGAGGTCAGGAGCGGGGGCGCTGGGCAGGGCTGGTGTCCGGGGGTGGCGGGGGTCGTGGGGGTGCCGCTGGGCAGGCCCGTGTCCGGAGGTCAGAAGCGGGCGGCGAGGAGCACGACCTCCTCGGCGGGTTCGAGGTCGGACGGCAGCACGGTGCGGACGATGTGGTCGGCGAGGGCGTCGGGGTCGGCGCGAACGGCGGGCGGCGCGCGATGGGCGGCGGCCTCCAGCCGGGCGAAGGCGCCGTCCAACGGTTCGCCGGTGCCGCGGAGCAGCCCGACGGTGTAGAGCAGGACCGTTTCTCCCTGGGCGATGTCGAGTTGCACGCTGGGCGCCTCCCAGCAGGCGAGCATGCCGAGCGGGGCGGAGAGCGCGGTCTCGGCGAACTCCACCCGCGTCGCGCCGACCACCAGCGGCGGTGGATGCCCGGCCGAGGCGATCACCAGTCGCCGCGTCCCGCCGCGACCGGAGGCGGGCGGGCCCGGGGTGGGGGTGAGGCCCTGGGTGGGAGGCTCCGCGTAGCCGAAGAGCGCGGTGGCGGTGCGCTCCGGTTCGGTCAGCCGGAGCAGCAGTTCCAGGTCGGACAGCACCGCGACCGGGTCCTCGCCCTCCATCACGGCGTAGGCGCGCAGCCCGGAGCGGAGGCTGCCGGTGGCCGCCAGCGTGGCGGGACCCGAGCCGTTGGTCGAGCCGATGGCCAGGCCGAGCGCGCCCTCGGGCAGGGCCAGCGCGTCGAAGAAGTCGCCGCCGCGGCCCGGTCCGTGGCGGTGCCGGACGGCGAGCCGGACGCCGGGCAGCGCGGGGAGGCGGCGCGGCAGCAGTTCCTCGCGGACGGCGCGCACGGTGGTGCGGGCGCGGGCCAGCTCCAGCCGGTTCGCGACGTGCTGTGCGGCCCGCCGCAGGTAGCGGCCGAGCAGCCGGCGCTGACGGGCGTCCGGGGCGGCGGGGCGGTCGTAGAACCAGACGGCGACGCCGAGCTGGCCGCCGGCCGGTCGCGGGCCGCGCGGCACCCGGACGGCCACCGGCACGGCGTAGCTGGCGGCGCAGCCGAGCTGGGCGGCGACCTCGCGGTGCCGGGGGTGGAGCGCCTCGTCGTGGGCGATGTCGCGGTGCGTGAGCTCGACCTCCGGCCGGCCGGGCGCGGCCGGTTGCGGGTCGAGCAGCCGGGTGTGCGGCGCGGAGTCGGGCGGGACGGTCTCCAGATGGCCCAGTTCGGCGTGGCTGAGGCCGTGGCCGATCAGTCGTTCCGGGCCGAGGCCGTCGGAGGGGCGCAGGAAGAACATTCCGCGCCGCGCGCCGAGAAGATCCGCGCCGGCGCGCAGGAGCTCACGTAGCGCTTCGGTGAGGGTGCCGGTGCCACCGAGGCGGTCGGTGAGCTCGTGCAGCGTGGTGAGCTCGGAGATCCAGCAGGCGAGGCGGTCGTGGCCGGCCGCCGGGAGGGCGCCACCGGGGTTGTTCGAACGCTCCCCGCGCGTTGGATCGCTCGGGGCGCTGTGGGAGGGCACGAAATTTTGAGGTACGCCGGTGAGCGCCGGGCTGATTCCGGCCACTTTCGGCAGCCGGCCCGTGCTCATCCGCCGGGACCCTGGTCGAGGCGCGTTTCTCGCAACAGCATCGGGAACCCCATGTCATGCGCGTGACGTCCTGATTCACCTGCCAGACCGGATGATGCCCAGACGGTGAGGGTCGGGCCGCAGCGACAGGCCGGGGCATGCGAGGATGGCGAAAACTTGGCCGAAAACGGCCAGAGGACCAGGAGGATCACGATCGACTGAGGTGCCCACTCGGCGGCTGATGCCGGAAGGTTCGGAGGGCTGGATACGTATCGCTGGGGTACATGTCCGTCGGTACATGTCCGTCGGTAACTATCCGTCGGTACATATCGGAACGGAAGACTGAGCTCTGGCGTCCTAACCTTCGGGGGTGGCCCGCTTGTGCCCGCCAGCCCTCACCGACCGTCCATCCGACCCGGCGCCGCTCGCCGGCGTCGCGATGCGCGAGCCGCCGCATACGGTGATCTAGGTTCCACGTGGTGTGAATGGTCCGGCGTTGG
The DNA here is from genome assembly GCF_039871525.1 of Streptomyces sp. B6B3. NCBI lineage: Bacteria > Bacillati > Actinomycetota > Actinomycetes > Kitasatosporales > Streptomycetaceae > Streptomyces > Streptomyces sp. B6B3. Next base: position 423,337 of record NZ_JBDPLU010000005.1, read on the forward strand.
CTAGCCGGCACTCAGGCGCGAGGGAAAGGAACGAGCGCTGATGCGCGAGATCCTCGGAAAGCTCGGTAAGCGAGGCACGGATCATACGGAGGGTGACGGCTGGGAGCTGCGCGACGCTGCGCTGCGCTGCGCCTGGCAGTGGGGGTGGCCGGTGGTCCCGGGCGTCGAGGCGCGCCCGGACGGCGGCTGTGGCTGTCCGCGGGGGGACTGCTCCGTGCCCGGCGCCCACCCCTTCGACCCACAGCTGTTGGCCGCGACCACCGACGTGCGCATGGTGGGCTGGTGGTGGACGGTGCGTCCGCGGGCCCCGATCGTGCTGGCCACGGGCGGGCGGGCGCCGTGCGCGCTGAGCCTGCCCGCGCCGGCCGGTGTGTGGGCGCTGGAGGAGCTCGACCGGCGGGGCGTGCGCCCCGGCCCCGTGGTGGCGACGCCGACGCGCTTCGCGCTTCTGGTGCAGCCGTACGAGTTCGCCGAGCTCGGCGAACTGCTCGGGTCACGCGAATGGGTGCCGAGCACGTTGCGCTTCCACGGCTCCGGCGGCTACCTGCCGCTGCCGCCCTCCCGGACGGGCGCCGGGCGGGTGCGCTGGGCTCGCCCACCGGAGCGCCGCGCGGGGAGGGTGGCGCTGCCGCGGGCCGCGTGGCTGCTCGACGTGCTGGTCGAGGCGGGCATCGCCGCCAGCGCGCTGAGCGAGCAGCAGTGAACCCGATCGCTGGCGACGGGGGATGCACCAGCGACCGGGCTCATCTCCGAAGGTAACAACTCATCCGCGATTCGCAAATCCCGCACCGCCCGAGGAGGGCCAAACGGGACCCGTCAGGGGGGCGGTTGTGACCGGAATCACTCGCTTCGCTTAAGACCAAGCTCCCTTAATTCAATGTGATCTGACGATTAGTAAGCCCGCTGCGTGCGCGCCGTTCCTCGCCCGAGAGCGGCCCGGTCGCCGCCAGTGCCTCGCCCAACCGTGCCTCGAACGCGGCGGCCGGCTCCTCGCACGCCTCGGCGCCCATCTCGGTCGGCAGGTCCCACACCGGCACGGTCAGGCCGTGTGCTCGGAAGGAGCCGACCAGTCGGGTGCCCTCGCCGAGCGACGTGGCCCCGGCGGCGTGCAGCCGGGCCAGCGCGTCGAGCAGCGCCTCCTCGGCGTGCGGCATGACCCAACGGAGATGGTTCTTCTCCGGCGTCCGGCACCAGTAGGCGGCGGACACGCCGGTCAGCCGGGCGGTCGGCACGGCGGCGGCGTTGGCGCGCTCCAGCGACGCGGCGACCTCACCGCTCGCCTGTTCGGCGTCATCCAGCCAGAACTCGAAGCCCTCGCGCACCTCGGGCTCGAAGGGCGCGTCGGGATCCAGCAGGTCCTGGAGCCGCGGCCCTTCGGGCTCCGGGCGCTCGGCCGACACCGGGCTGCCCGGCTTGGCCTCCAGGGCCCGGGTCAGCACGTCGGCGAGGTCCCGGCTGAGGTCGCCGGTGGGCGTGTCGTTCTGCACGCCGAGCAGCACCGCGCCGTCGTCGCGGCGCAGCGCCGGCCAGGCCATCGGGAGCACGGTGCCGAGGGTGAGCGACGGCACGTCGGCGGGCAGCCCGCCACGCAGGGTCAGCGGCACGGTGGCGGCGGGCACCAGCTCGCGCAGCGCGACCCAGTCGCACTCGCCGGTCAGTCCCTCGAAGGGGCGACGCACCAGCTCGGTCGCCGCCTGGGCCGCGGCCCGGCCGTGACAGGCCTTGTAGCGACGGCCGGAGCCGCAGGGGCAGGGCTCCCGGGCGCCGACGACGGGCACCTGGCCGTCCTCGCCGATCCTGGCGGCGGCCGGGGCGCTGGTCTGGGTACGGGGGCGGCGCTTTTTGGCCATGCGTGCGGGTCTCCTGCTGAGGCAAGCTGCGGTGGGTTGCGTGTCGCCGTGAGCGTAGGCCCTCGCCACTCGCTCGTGCCAGACGCCCCAGCCCGCCCGCGCCGACCGCTGCTGTCACCCCATCCGGACCGGCGGTTGGGGGCACCCGCTACACGCAGACGGGAAGACCATCTGGGCCGAGCAGCCGCTGCCGGAGGCCCTCACCCCCTGACTCCCCCGGGGGGACCCCAGTCCTGCCCGGCGCGTCGTGGTGCCCGCCCCGTCGTGGTGCTCGGGCGGCAGGCCCGTCGGGACAAGCCCGGTCGCGGCGGCGCCGCCTCACGGCCGCTGCCGCCGCTCCCCCCCGCGCTGTGCTTCCCGGCCGTCGGGGCCGGTATCGAACTGTCGTGTCCTCAGGGACGGCCGACGGGCGGCAGCACCGCCCAGACGGTGACGGCCCCCGAGGCGTCCGCCTCCCGCACGCCCCAGTCCTGGGCGAGTGAGGTGATGATCGTCAGCCCTCGGCCCCCCCGGGCCGTGACGGAGGGCGAGGACGGGCGGGGCAATGTCGGCCCGCCACCGTCCGTAACCGCGATGGTGACCGCACCATCCGCGTCGCGGCTCCATGCCGCGTTGACCAGATGGCCGCCTTGCAGCGGCCGGGCGTGTCGATACGCATTACTCAATAGTTCGGAAAGGATCAGTACTGCATCATCAATGATCGATTCTGCAGCACCGATACCGCGCAACTCGGACCGCAGTCGTCGTCTCGCCGATCCGACCCCCGATGGGCCGTGGGGCACCGACATGGACGACGACGTCGGCACCTGCTGTGTGACCACCAACGCCACCCCCGAGACCTCCTTTGCCCCACGCCATGGTTTCGATGCCCTGAGTGCCAGGGGTGGAAACCGGACGTGCGAGATCTGTTGACGCAGTCGTAATGATCCGATACGAGTCGAACGCGCGGGTGTACGCCGGGTGAGATTTCACCCGTTCAGGTGGTCGAGTTGCTCACGCACCGTGCGCGGTCGGTTGGTGATCACCGCGTCCACGCCAAGACGCGCGCACAGCTCCACGTCCTCCGGGCGATCGACCGTCCACACATGCACCTCGTGTCCGGCACGGTGTGCCCGCGCCACGTACTCGGGGTCGCGGCGCAGGATGCGGATGCTCGGGCCCGCGATCCCGGTGCCCGCCGGCAGCCGTCCCGAGCGGTGCCGAGGCAGCAGGAACTGCATCAGGTAGACGGTCGGCAGATGCGGCGCGGCCAGCCGGACGCGGTGCAACGAACGCGCCGAGAAGCTCATGATCCGCACCGGCCCTGGCACCGGGTGCCGCGCCAGCAGCGCGAGCAGCCGCTCCTCGACCTGGCCGGCCCAGCGGCTCGGATGCTTCGTCTCGATCGCCAGGCCGACCGGCCGGTCCGCCTCGGCGACCAGCCGCAGCAGCCGTTCCAGGGTGAGCACGCTGACCGGTTCGGGACCCGGGCCGCCCGGTTCGGGCCCGCCGGCATCGCTCGCGCTGTCCGGCGTCTCCGTGCGGCCCGCCGGCGTCTTCCAGGAGCCGAAGTCCAACTCCGCCAACTCGGCCAGCTCCAACGAGGCGACCGCGCCGTGCCCGTTCGAGGTGCGGTTCACCCGGCGGTCGTGCACACACACCAGATGCCCGTCGGCGGTCATCCGGACGTCGCACTCCAGGGCGTCGGCTCCGTCGGCGATGGCCTTACGGTAGGCGGCGAGGCTGTGTTCCGGGGCGTCCTCCGAGGCCCCGCGGTGGGCGACCACGGGGATACGGCGCGGGCCCGGGTCGCTTATCGCGTCACGCATCGCGTCATGGTGCCGTACCGCGCGCCGGGGACGTTCTTATGTCCGTCTGACAGACCATGGGAAACACTGAATCGCGTATCCGTCGTACGTCCACTCCTGGAAGTTCGTCGCAACCCACGCTACCTGTCGCAATCCATCGCGATCCAAGGAGAAAGCCGTGAGCACCGAGTATGAGGGCGGCAGCAAGTCAGGCGAGCTGGGTGAGCCTGGCGGCGGCGGGGCCCCGAGGCCGGAGCACGGCGCCGCGACCGGAGCGTCGCCCGCGCCGGGCCCTGTTCCTCCGGCTGGCCCCGCTCCCGCGGCGCCGGCCGCGCCTCCCCCGGCCGCACCTCCCCCGGCGGCGTCGACCGCGGGGCCACCGCCCGCCGCACCCCCGGGAACTCCCGCCCCGCCGGCGCCCGCCGCCGGCCCCGAGCCCACCACCGTGATGTCGCCGGCCGCCGCCGTACCGCCGCCAGCGGCCGCCGCTCCGCCGCCCGCCGCTGTTCCGCCGGCGCCCGGCACGGGCGGCATGCCGCCGACCGCCGACTCGCCCTGGGGTGTCGTTCCCTCGCCGCCCGCCCCGCCCAAGCGCCGCGGCGGTCTGCTGGCCGGCGTCCTCGCCGCGACGCTGATCGCCGGCGGCATCGGCGGCGGCGTGGGCTACCTGGTGGCCGACGAGGACGACTCCACCTCGACCACCCTGGAGGCGGACTCCGGCGACGGCAGCGAGACGGCCGCCCGCCCGCCCGAGTCGGTCGCCGGGATAGCGGAGTCGGCACTCCCCAGCGTCGTCACCATCGAGGCGGGCGAGTCCATGGAGGCCACCTCGGGCACCGGCTTCGTATACGACGAGGAAGGCCACATCCTCACCAACAACCACGTCGTGGCCTCGGCCGCGGACGGCGGCCCGCTGACGGTCACCTTCTCCGACGGCGAGAGCTACGACGCGGAGGTCGTCGGCAACGCCGCCGGGTACGACGTGGCGGTCATCAAGCTGGTCGACGGATCGGACCGCGAGCTGGATCCGTTGCCCATGGGCGACTCGGACGCCATCGCGGTCGGCGACGCCACGATCGCCATCGGCGCGCCGTTCGGCCTGGACGGCACGGTCACCACCGGCATCGTCAGCGCCCTGGACCGGCCCGTCGCCTCCAGCGACGGCACCAGCGCCGACGTCTCGTACATGAACGCGGTGCAGACCGATGCCTCGATCAACCCGGGCAACTCCGGCGGTCCGCTGCTGAACGCGGACGGCGAGGTCATCGGCATCAACTCCGCGATCCAGCCGACCTCCAGCACCGGCCAGTCGGGCAGCGTCGGCCTCGGCTTCGCCATCCCGATCAACCAGGCCGAGCAGGTCGCCCAGGACCTGATGGAGAGCGGCGAGCCGGTCTACCCGATCATCGGCGCGGTGGTGAACACCGACCCGATGAGCGAGGGCGGCGCGATCGTCGAGGCCACCGACGACGGCAGCGAGCCAGTGACCCCCGGCGGCCCCGCCGACGAGGCCGGCCTGCAGCCCGGCGACGTCATCACCCGCTTCGGCGACCGGGTGATCGACAGCGGCCCGACGCTGATCAGCGAGATCTGGTCGCTGCAGCCGGGCGAGACGGTGGAGGTCACCTACGAGCGCGGCGGCGAGGAGATGACCACGCAGATCACGCTCGGCGAACGCGTCGGCGACGACGTCTGACCCGACGGTCCCGGACTCGGAACGGGCGGTGTGCCACCGCGGCACACCGCCCGTTCCCGTGTCGCACGAGGCGATCGCCCCCGCGCGGGCCGCATGCTGGTCTTCGGACCGCGAGCGAGAGGGGCCCGAGTGACGGACCAGACGTGGCAGCCCGCACCGGCCGTGCGCGGAACCCAACGCCTGCTCGCCGTCCGCGAGCTGGCGCCACCCGCCGACGTCGCCGCCACACTCGGCCTGGCGGCCGGGGAACACGCGGTGGTCCGGCGCCGGGTGACCTACCAGGGCGACCGGCCGGTGGAGCTGACCGACTCCTACTACCCGGCGACCGTCGCACGGGACACCGCGCTAGCCGAGCCCCGAGCCCTCCCCGGCGACACCGCCTCGCTCCTGGCGACGCTCGGCTACCCCGTCCACGAACACGTCGAGGACGTCTCCGCCGGCCTGCCCGCCCCGGAGGCCCGCGGCGCCCTCCACCTCCCCGCCGGCGACCCGGTCCTACTGCTGACCCGCACCAGCCTGACGGCGACGCTGCTCCCCGTCGAGGTGAGCCAGACCATCATCCCCAGCGGCCGCCACCTCCGTTACCGCACCAGCGCCAACGGGTCCGACCGAAACCCTTGAACCCGTTAGGCTGACCCCGTGCCGCCGCGGCGCGGCGGCACGGGGAGGTGTGCCCGAGCGGCCGAAGGGAACGGTCTTGAAAACCGTCGTGAGGTAACCCCTCACCGTGGGTTCAAATCCCACCGCCTCCGCAGCCTGTCAGCCGCAACGGCCCCTGACCTGTGACGACGGTCGGGGGCCGTGGTCTGGGCCCACGGGCCTCGTCGGGTACCGTCTCGACGGGGTTCCCGCTGGGGGAGAGCCCGGGAGCTTCGTGTGCGGGCGCCCCGGTTCCCGCGTTGAGAGTAGGTCTGGTCCATGGCATGTCGTATCAGTGAGCTCGTGCTCGAGTGTCGCGACCCCGAGGCGTTGGCGCGGTTCTGGTGCGAGGTCCTGGACTTCGTCGTGCTCGACCGCGAGGAGGACGGCAGCCTGGAGATCGGGCCGCGCGAGGGGTTCGGCGGGCCTCAGCCGACGATCGTCCTCAGCCGCAGGGACGAGCCGGAGCGGGCGAAGCCCCGGCTGCACATCGACGTCAACGCCACCGACCGCGACCAGGCCGCCGAGCTCGAACGCCTCCTGGCGCTCGGGGCGCGCCCGGCCGACGTCGGGCAGACCGGGGAGGAGCCCTGGCACGTTCTGGCCGACCCCGAGGGCAACGAGTTCTGCCTGCTCAGGTCCCGCATCGACCCGCTCTGACGGCTCCCGGCGGCGTTTCACGCGGTGCCGGTCGTCGGTTCGGGCCAGGTGATGCGCTCGGGTGGGATCTCGTCGGCGAGGTGCTGGATGTCGGTCTCGGTCAGCACGGCCTGTTCGAGGAGTTGGCGGGCGACGAGGCGGGCCACGGCGATCGCGCCCGTGGGGCTGAAGTGGGTGTTGTCCTCGGTGGTGCCCGTCCAGTTGAAGTACCGCTTGGTCTCCTCGGCGCCGAGCTGCTGCCACAGGGCGAGGGACAGGGCCTGGATGTCGAGCAGCGCGACGCCCTCCGCCTCGGCGAGGGCGCGCATCGCCGCCGGGTACTCGCCGTGGGTGGGCTGGGCGGTGCCGGCGTCGTCGAAGCGGCGGCGTTCGACGGGGGTGGCGAGCACGGGGAGCGCGCCGCGCTCGCGGGCGCCGTCGAGGTACTGGCGCAGGTGGTCCTGGTACGTCGTCCACGGCTCGGTGTAGCGCGTGGGGTCCTCGATCTTCTCGTCGTTGTGGGCGAACTGGACGACGAGGAGGTCGCCGGGGCCGATGGCGTCCAGGATGGGCGTCAGCCAGCCCTCGTCGATGAAGCTCTTGGAACTGCGGCCGTTGAGCGCGCGGTTGTCGACGGTCAGGCCCGGGCGGAGGAAGAAGGGGAGCGCCATGCCCCAGCCGGTCTCGGGGGCGGCGTCGGCGTACTTCTGGGCGGCGGTGGAGTCCCCCGCGAGGTAGACGGTGCCGCCGTCCCGGGCCCGGGCGAGCGCGGCGGGGGCCATGGCCACGGCCAGGGGGAGGGCGGCGAGGGCGGCGACCACGTTGCGTCGCGGGGTGTGTGTCATGTCGGCTGACCTCTCTCGGGTGCGCCGCCCGTGCAAGCGCTTACTGTTGCCCCTCCCGCATCATCGTGTTCCTGGCGAGTAAGGGGAAGAGGGCGTCCGTGGCGTGTCAGGCTGGGAGCGTGACGGCCCGGGGCTCGGGTGTCGGAAGGGCGGTGCGATCGTGTCTCGAATCCTGGTGACCGGTTCCGCGGACGGCCTCGGGCGTCTCGCGGCCGACGCGCTGGTGGCCGCGGGCCACGACGTGGTGGTGCACGCCCGGAACCGGGAGCGTGCGGCGGGGCTCGACGCGCTGGTCGAGCGTGGGGCGGACGTCGTCGTGGGCGACTTCACGGAGCGGGACGCCGTACGGCGCATCGCCGCGGAGCTGAACGACGCGAAGCCGCTCGACGCGGTCATCCACAACGCTGGCGTGTGGAGCGGGCCGGCGGTCATGCCCGTCAACATCATCGCCCCGTACCTGCTCACGGCCCTGCTGCGCGGCCCGCGCCGGCTGGTGTACCTGAGCAGCGGCTCGCATTTCGGCGGGCGTCCCTCACTGGACGGGATCGACTGGCGGGGCGAGAGCGTGGGCTCGTACTCGGACAGCAAGCTGTTCGTCACGACGCTCGTGGCCGCGATGGCCCGCCTGCGGCCCGGCGTGCTGAGCAACGCCGTGGACCCGGGCTGGGTGCCGACGAAGATGGGCGGCCCCAACGCGCCGGACGACCTCGAGCTCGGCCACCGGACGCAGGAGTGGCTCGCGTCGAGCGACGAACCCGAGGCCCTGACCAGCGGCGGGTACTGGTTCCACCGGGAGCGGCAGCAGCCGCACCGCGCCGTTCACGACGAGGCGTTCCAGGACCGACTGCTGCGGGCGCTGGCCGAGGAGACGGGCACCGCGCTCTGAAACGGTGCGGGCGGCGGCCCCTCGGTCGGCGGCCAGGTCGGGCCGGCTTCCGGGCTAGTAGCTGGAGAGTCGTGGTTGGGAGCGGTTCTCGGTGGCGACCAGGGCGTCGAGGAGGAGGCCCTGCATCCGGTCCCGGTCGTCGCGGGCGGCGGGGGCGTCCCACAGGTTGGTGGTCTCGTCCGGGTCCCGGGCCAGGTCGTAGAGCTCGCCCGTCCTCGGCCTGTCGGTCGCGGGGGCGCCGTGGTGGACGACGATCTTCCAGGGGCCCTGGCGGAGCATGGTGGTGTGGACCGGGGGGTCGTACGGCCAGCAGCTGTCGCGGTACTCGCTGAGCACCCAGTCGCGGAGGCCGTCCTGTCGTCCGGTGGTGGCGAGTTCGGTGATGTCCTGCCCCTGGCAGCCGCCGAGCTCGGCGGCGCCGGCGGCGCGGAGCAGCGTCGGAGCGAGGTCGATCCAGGAGACGAGCTGCTCCCGGCGCGCGCCGGCCGGCAGTCGGCCGGGCCAGCGCACGACCAGCGGCACGCGGGTCGCGACGTCGAACATCATCGGCCCCTTGAGCAGCATCTGGTGGTCGCCCAGCATCTCGCCGTGGTCGCTGGTGAAGACGACGATGGTGTCGTCGGCGAGGCCCTGGGCGTCGAGCGCGTCCAGGATCCGTCCCACCTCGTCGTCGACGAGCGTCACCATCGCGTAGTACTGCGCCCTGATGTCCTGGATCTCCTCGGGCGTGTGGTCCAGGAAGCCGGGGGCGTGTCCGGCGTACGACTTCCTGGACGCCTCGGTGAAGATCTCGGGCTTGGTGGACAGGTCGGAGGTGATCGGGGCCGGGAGCGAGTCGGCGTCGTAGAGGTCGCGGTACTCCTTGGGGGCGCCGAAACCGTGGTGCGGGTCGAAGAAGTTCACGACGAAGCAGAAGGGCTTCGACGTGTCCCGGGAGGACGTCAGGTAGTCGATCGCCTCGTCGCCGACCCAGCGGCTGTAGTGGGCCTCGGTCGGCAGCGTGTCGAACGCTGCGGAGCCGCCGCTCATGGCGTGGGCGTGGAGTTCCGGGAACTTCTGCTGCAGCCAGCGGTGGTAGGCGTTCTCGGAGGAGCCCCGGTAGGGGTCGTGGGCCCAGCGGAAGACCCGGAAGCCGTCGGCGATCCGTGGTTCGGTCCGCCCGTGTTGGCAGGCGCCGAGATGGAACTTGCCGACGAGCGCGCAGTCGTAGCCGGCGTCGGCGAGGTTCCTGGTGAACAGCTCGGCGTCGCGGGGGATGTCCACGCCGTTGGCGTGGAGCCCGTGCCGGTGTGGGTACTGACCGGTCATCAGGCTGGCCCGCGACGGCGCGCACACCGGCGAGGGCACGTAGCAGTTGTCGAACAGCACGCCCTCGGACGCCAGTCGGTCGAGGTTCGGCGTCCTGATGTCCGGGTTCCCCTGCGCGCCCAGGGCGTTGAAACGCTGCTGGTCGGTGGATATCAGCAGGATGTTCGGTGCTGGATGGGTCGTCATGAGTTCGCCGCTCTTCGTCTCGTGTCGTGCCGTGGGATCAGGGATCGCGATCAGTTCTTCACCGCTCCCGCGACGCCCTCGATGAAGTAGCGCTGGAGCAGCGCGAAAACGACCAGCACGGGGAGGAGCGAGAGCATGGTCGCCGCCGCCATGCCCGACCAGTCGGTCGAGTTCGTGCCCTGGAACGCGAGCATGCCGACGGCGAGGGTGCGTTGGCTCGGCTCGCTGAAGGTGAAGACCAGCGGGAGGAAGAAGCTGTTCCAGGAGCCCAGGAACGTCATGACCGAGACCGTGGCGGTGATCGGGCCGGAGATCGGCATGATGACCTGGAAGAACGTCCGCAGGAAGCCCGCTCCGTCGACGGTGGCCGCCTCCTCGAGTTCGCGTGGCAGCCGGGAGAAGTAGCCCATGTAGAGCAGCGTTCCCGCCACCTGGCCGGCGCCCGAGAGTGCCAGGACCAGGCCGGTCCTGGTGTTCAGCAGCCCCATCAGGTCGCTGGTCTCCACGATGGGGATGATGAAGAGGCCGGTCGGCGCGAAGAGCGTGCTGACCATGACGGTGAGCACGAGCTTCCGGCCGGGGAAGTCCTTGCGGGCGAGCACGTATCCGGCGGTGGCGGAGCGCAGGACGACGAGGAACACGGAGCCGACCGTCACGACGACGGAGTTCACCATGTACCGCGAGAAGTCGGCCTCGTCCCAGGCGCGGGCGTAGTTCCCGAACTCCCACCGGTCGGGCAGCAGGCCGAGACCGCCGGTGAAGATGGACAGCGTGTCCTTGACCGAGGCCGACGCGATCCACAGCAGCGGGTAAATCCACACCAGGCAGATCGCGGCGAGCAGGACGACCTGCGTCCAGACGAGCACGGTTTTCCGGCGACGGGCGTTCATGGCTGCCTCCCGCGGTGCGTGAGGAGTCGGGCCGCCGTCAGGAGTTGGGGGCATGCGTTTCCGGCGACGGGCGTTCATGGCTGGGGCGTTCACGGCTGCCTCCCGCGGTGCCTGAGGAGCCGGACCACCAGGAGTTGGACCGTGACGAGCACCAGCGTCGCCAGTCCGAACAGCACGCCGACGGCCGACGCGTAGCCGAGACGCGGCGACGGGGAGGCGAACGCGAGCTGGTAGATGTACACCTCGGTGACCAGGGTGGAGTTGAAGGGGCCGCCTCCGGTCATGGTCTGCACGAGGTCGAAGACCTGCATGGTCTCGACGGCCGTCAGCAGGACGATGATGACCAGGAACGGCATCAGCTGCGGCAGCGTGACCGACCGGAGGGTCCGCCACCAGCCGGCGCCGTCCACCTGCGCCGCCTCGTACAGCTCACGCGGCACCGTCTGGAGCGCGGCCAGCCAGTAGATCAGCGTGATGCCCAGCCACTTCCAGGTGTGCACCAACATGACCGTGGGAAGCGCGTTGGACGAACTCCCCAGGAAGTCGATCGGCTGGTCGACGAGGCCGGTCGAGACCAGGAACTCGTTGACCGGCCCGCCGCCGGGGTCGAAGACCAGGCTGGTGACGATGCCGATGATCGCCGCCGTCGTCACGACGGGCAGGAAGAGCGCCGTGCGGAAGAGCCTCGCGAACGGCAGCCGCGGGTTGTTCAGCAGCAGCGCGAGGCCGAGCGCCGCGAGGACCCGGATCGGCACCGTGACGGCGATGATCACCAGCGTGATGCGGAGCGACTTCCAGAACAGCGGGTCCGAGAGCGCTTCCTCGAAGTTCGCGAGGCCGACGAACTCCTGGCGCTGCCCCAGGCCGTTCCAGTCGAGCGTGGCGTAGGCGAGGCTCGACAGCATGGGCCACACGGTGTACGTGCCGAACAGCAGGAGCGTCGGAACGAGGAAGACGTAGACCCAGCGGTTCGCCCATATCCGTTGGGCGGCGCGGGACAAGAAACGCGGTATCCGAGGGGTGGCGAGAGACGTCATCGCGGGTACCGCTCCGTCCCGTAGTCCTGACCGGGCTCGAAGTCGTGGAAGACCCAGTCGTCGGCGGCGACGGCCAGGCCCTCGCCGTTGACCTGCCGGATGGCCCGTTCCCGTTCGGCTTCGAGCGCTCCGTTGAACGTGCGCAGCGCCGCCCGCGCGTCGTCGACGTCGCCGCCGAGGTACCCCTGGACGATCTCGCCGAGGGTGGGTCTGACGTCCTGCATCGCCGATATCACCGAACCGACCGCGGGATTCCTGCCGACGGGCGTTGGCGCCAGCCGGATGCCGCGGAAGAGCTCCACCGCGCGTCGGTAGGTGGGGTGCACGTCCGCCTCGGCCACCACGGCGTCGTTCAACGGCGGCTGGTCCTGGCACTCCGCCACCGCCCTGGCGTACTCCGTACTCGCCAACTCGCCGATCAGCCGGGAGACGAGTTCGGGCTGCCGGCACTGCCCGGAGAGCCAGAACTGCCCCCCGGCGGGGCCCTTGTAGAGGGTCGCGCCGCCCTCGGGCGACGGAACGTCCGCCACGCCCATCCGGTCGGCGAAGGGCCCGAACTGTTCGAGGACGACGCCGACGTTCCAGGGGCCGTCGAAGAAGAATCCCCCCACGCCCGTAGCCCACCGGGCGCGCGAGGTCTGGGCGTCCAGCGAGGTCGAGGCGGGGTGCACGACGCCGTCGGCGACGAGCGAGCCGAGGAACTCCAGGGCGTCGACGAACGGGTCGCTGTCGAACACGTAGTCACCGGTCCGCGGGTCGGCCAGGCCGGGCGGCGGAGGGCTGGCGCTGGTGTGGGACATCACCGCGCCGGCCGCCTGCGCCAGCTCGATGAGATGCGTCTCCAGCCGGTCGACGAACGTCAGGCCCTGGATCCAGCCGTACTCGTCGCCGTCCCCGTTGGCGGTGATGCGCCGCGCCACGGCGCGGAACTCGTCCCAGGTCGCCGGGCCGTGCCGCGGATCGCCGCCGGCTCGTTCGACCAGTTCGCGGTTGAACCAGGTGAGGGTGGCGTGCTGTCGGAAGGTGAAGAGCGGGAAGGAGTACAACGCGCCGTCGAAGAGGTGCAGCCCCTCCACCAGCGTCGAGTCGTCGATCCGTGCGCGCTGCTCGTCGGTGAGGCGCAGCGGGGTGATCCACCCCTGCTCGTACAGTGCCTGTTCGGCGAGTCCGAGGTCGGCGACGGTGTGGATGTCGGGCATCTGCCCGGTGCGGTGGGCGAGTTGGAGGGCCTGGCCGAGGTCGGCCGGGTTGTAGACCGTCGCCTCCACGGCGACACCCTCGTGCGCGTCCTCGAAGGCTCCGCCGACCTCCTCGTTCACCTCACGCAACGGCTCGAAATGGTGCCACCACCGGAAGTGACCCGGCTCCGCGCGTCTGCTCGACGAGCGGGTGCATCCGGTCGCGACTGCCCCGCCGCCCACCGTCAGCGACCCGGCCACGGCGAGGAACCGGCGACGGCCGTACGAAGTCATGTGTTCCGTCCCTCTCTCCCGCCCCGCCCGGAGGACGCTTGGTTCCGGTGAGGCACCCGTGGCACTCTGGCCCGTTTCTGCTAGGTGAACGGGGAGGGCGCTCGGTTCCGGTGAGGAGCCCCGCGGCGCCCTGGCCCGTTCCTGCTAGGCGAACGTTCGCCTACCATGGATCAGACGTAGTCTGCGTGTCAACGGATCTGTCCGATCCGACTGACCAAGGCAGGTCCCGGGAAGGCGCATGGCGAAGGTCTCGATCAAGGACGTGGCGGCGCGCGCCGGCGTCTCGTTCCAGACCGTGGGCAAGGTGTTGAACGGCAAGGGCGCCGTCTCCGCGGAGACCCGGCAGCGGATCCTGCGCGCCGCGGAGGAGCTCGGCTACGTCCGCAACACGTTGGCGCGCGGCCTGCGGTCCAGGCGCACCCTCATGCTCGGCGTGCTGACCGTGCAGTTCGCCCATCAGGCCCCCGGCGAGTACCTCGTCGGTATCCAGCGGGAGGCCCGGCGGCACGACCTCTCGGTCCTCGTCACCAGCGCGGCCAACGACGCCGAGGACGCCGAGCACAACTACCGGACCCTCGTCGAGCAGCGCGTGGACGGGCTGATCGTGAACGCGCCGAGTCTGGAGGCCGACCGGCGCTTCGCCGAGCTGCTGGCGGGCGGCCCGCCGACGGTCACGCTCCACGAGCTCTGGGGCAACCCGACCTCCCGCGTCACGGGCTCGGGCCAGACCGGCAGCCTCCCGGTGGATCATCTCGTGCGGCTCGGCCACCGGCGGGTGGCGATGATCGGTGGCATCCCGGAGGGTCGGCTGACCATTCTCCGGCGGGAGGCCTACCGGCGGGTCCTGGCCGAGCGCGGCGTCGAGCTCGACGCCGCGCTGGAGGACTACGGCGGCTGGCACGTCGCCGGCGGCGCGGCGGCCATGGCCCGGATACTCGACCGTCGCCCGGAGACGACCGCGGTCTATGTGCAGAACGATCAGATGGCGATCGGCGCCCTCCGCACGCTGCACGACCGCGGCGTCTCCGTCCCGCGCGACTTCTCGCTGATCGGCTGCGACGATCTGCCGTTGTCCGCGTACACGGTGCCCTCCCTCAGCACCGTCCGGATCCCGTTCGTCGAGATCGGTGAGGCCGCCGTGCGCACGGTCCTGGCCCACATCGACGACCCGGACCTGGCACCCGGGGGGACGATGCTGCCGGTCGACCTCGTCATCCGGGAGTCGACCGGTCCGGCGCCCGCCACCCGCCGGCCCCGGCGTGAAACGGACGCGTGACCGGGGTGATTCTTCGGTGATCTCGCGGCGGGAGAGTTGCGCCTCCCGCGTCAGGCGCGATACGAGGGGTACAAGGGGCTGCCATGACCGATGTCAAGGAGCCGGAGAAGGAGCCGGGGGCCGGGAGTGGGCCCGACGAGGGGTACCACCGGGGTCTCGGCAGTCGCCAGGTGCAGATGATCGCGATCGGCGGCGCGATCGGCGTTGGCCTGTTCATGGGCGCGGGCGCGAACATCGCCGAGGCCGGGCCGAGCCTGGTGCTGATGTACGCCCTGGCGGGCTGCGTCATCTTCCTGATCATGCGGGCGCTGGGGGAGCTGCTGCTCTACCGCCCGGTGTCGGGCAGTTTCTCGGAGTACGCCAGAGAGTTCCTGGGCCCGTTCTACGGGTACGCCACCGGCTGGACCTACTGGCTGCTGTGGGTGGTCACCGGCATGGCGGAGCTGACCGCGGCGGCCATCTACGTCACCTACTGGTTCCCGGAGATTCCGCAGTGGGTGAGCGCGCTGGTGTTCCTGGTGATGCTCTTCGGCGTGAACCTGATCTCGGTGAAGGTCTTCGGCGAGATCGAGTTCTGGTTCTCGATGATCAAGGTCACCGCGATCATCGGGATGATCGTCATCGGGCTCGGCGTCCTCACCCTGGGCGTCTCCGACGCCGGCGACGAGGCCGCCGTGTCCAATCTCTGGGCCCACGAGGGCTTCTTCCCCACCGGCGTCGGCTCCAGCCTGATGACGCTGCAGGGCGTCATGTTCGCGTACCTCGCCGTCGAGCTGGTGGGCGTCACCGCCGGGGAGAGCGCGGATCCGGAGAAGTCGCTGCCGAAGGCGATCAACACGCTGCCCTGGCGCATCGCCCTCTTCTACGTCGGCTCGCTGACGGTCATCCTCTGCGTGGTCCGGTGGACCGAGTTCGACGAGGGCGTCAGCCCGTTCGTCGCGGCGTTCGCGAAGATCGGCCTGCCCTTCGGCGCGGCGATCGTCAACTTCGTCGTCCTCACCGCGGCCCTGTCCTCCTGCAACTCCGGCATGTACTCCACCGGACGCATGCTGCGTGACCTGGCCGGGAACCGGGAGGCGCCCGCGCGGCTGGGGCGGCTCAACGGCCGCCAGTCGCCGGCCAGCGCCATCACCCTGTCCGTGGCGTTCATGGGCATCGGCGTGGTGCTGAACTATCTCGTGCCGGAGAAGGCGTTCGTCTACGTCACCTCCGTCGCCACCGCCTGCGGCATCTGGACGTGGGCCATGATCCTCGTCAGCCACATGCGCTACCGGCGCGCGGTGGTGGCCGGGCGCCTGCCCGCCTCGTCCTTCCCGGCGCCGGCCGGTGCGCTGGGGAGCGCCGTCGCGTTGGCGTTTCTGCTCCTCGTCGTCGTGGTGATGCTGCTCCACGACGACGCCCGGGTCTCGCTCTACGTGGGCGCGGCCTGGGCCGTCCTGCTGGTCGCCGGCTGGCGCGCCCGCAGGCCCGCGGTCCAGCCGGCGGGCACCGGAGAGGTGGCGCCGGAGTACACCACGGGCTGACCGGGCGGAGCCGCCATGTCCGCTCGGCTGTTCTCTCCCTGTTCCTCGGGGGCGTCGTGGAGGCTGAGCCGGTCTGGATCACGGACCGGGCGGGAGTGCGTTGCCTGATCCGCCGGGTGTCGGGGGTGGCGTATAGCCTGTCCGGTATGACTGGACCCGCGAGTGTTGCCCCCGGCTGGTACCCGGATCCGCAGGGCGTGCCCGGTGCGCAGCGGTGGTGGGACGGCAGCCAGTGGACCGCGCAGACCGCCCAGGCGGGCGCCGAGCAGCAGGCTGCGCAGGCGGCGCCGACCGGGGGTGGCGGCACGTTGTTCACCGAGCCGGTGCTGGTGGTGAACCAGAAGACGAAGATCATCGAGCTGACCAACGAGTACGCCGTCTTCGACCAGAACGGCGGCCAGCTCGGCACCGTCGTGCAGGTCGGGCAGAGCGCCGTGCGGAAGGCGGTGCGGTTCCTCTCCAGCCTGGACCAGTACCTCACCCACCGGCTGGAGATCCGGGACCAGGCGGGTCAGCCGCGGCTGGTGCTGACCCGGCCCGCGAAGTTCGTCAAGTCGCGGGTCATCGTGGCCCTGCCGGACGGCCAGGAGCTGGGCCAGATCGTGCAGCAGAACGCCATCGGAAAGATCAACTTCAGCATCGAGTCCGGCGGGCAGCGGATCGGCGCCCTGAGGGCCGAGAACTGGCGGGCGTGGGACTTCGCGATCACGGACCACACCGACACTGAGATAGCCAGGATCACCAAGACCTGGGAGGGCCTGGCGAGGACCATGTTCACCACGGCCGACAACTACGTGCTGCGGATCCACCGCCAGCTGGCGGACCCGCTGCTGAGCCTGGTCGTGGCGACCGCCCTGACCGTGGACACCGCGCTCAAGCAGGACGCCCGCGGCCTCGGCTGACCCCGGCCGGCAGTCACCAGTCACCAGTCACCAGCCGACCGTCAACGCGGCTCGTCCTCCGGGTCGCGCAGGGACTGGTGCCGGTAGTCGCACGGGAGTACGCCGTAGGCGTCGCGGAAGGTCCGGGTGAAGACCGGGGCGGGCGAACGCCAGGGCGGGCTCCGCCAGGTCGTGGCGGGCGCGTTCGAGGCGCTGCTAGCGGATGTACGCGGGCACGCTGTCCCCGTACCGGTTGAAGAGGCGCTGCACCTGGCGGCTGGAGACGTGATGGCCCGTCTGCCTCTGGCGCAGCGCTGTGTTTTGAGGGAGATTTTGCTCCGGGACTGCTCGCCGGTCAGGGAGGGGCTGCTGTGGGACAGGGCGACATGAGGGCTCAGGAGCGACTGTCGGTTCTGGTGTACGGCCACTTGTTCTCCCGGCTGCTGGTCGCCGGGCTGCGGCTCGGCCTGATCGAGCGGATCGGCGACGCCGAGCGCCCGGCCGCGGAGTTGGCGGCGGAGTGCGGCGCCGATCCCCAGGCCATGCTGCGGCTGCTGCGCGCGCTGGCGGCGGTCGGCGTGCTGTCCGAGACGGAGCCGGGGCGCTTCTCGGTGGGGGAGGTGGGCACGCTGCTGCGCGGCGACGGGCCCGAGGCCTTCGCCTCCTACGTCCGCCTGTTCAACCCGCCGATCGCCCAGGCCTGGGACCGGCTGGAGGACAGCGTGCGCACGGGGAAGCCTGTCTTCTCCGAGGTGTTCGGCAAGGAGTTCTTCGACTGGCTGCGGGACGACGCGGAGCTGTCGGCGGTCTTCAACGGCGCGATGAGCCACGGCACGCGGGCCGCGGCGGCTGTGCTGCCCGCGCACTACGACTTCTCCCGGTTCCGCACGGTGGTCGACGTCGGCGGCGGCGACGGCACGCTGCTGGCCGCGATCCTGCGCGCGCACCCGGCCGTGCGGGGCGTGCTGTTCGACTCGGCCGAGGGCCTGGCCCAGGCGGACGCCACGTTACGCCGGGCCGGCGTCGCCGACCGCTGCGAGCCGCGCACCGGCGACTTCTTCGCCGGGGTGCCGGACGGCGGCGACGTGTACCTGCTCAAGAGCGTGCTGCACGACTGGGACGACGAACGCTCCGCCACCATCCTGCGCCACTGCCGCGCGGCCATGGCCGACGGCGGCCGGGTGCTGATCGTCGAGTCGCTGCTCCCCCCGGTCGTGGCGTCCCCGGACAGCTCGGGCGCCTCGCCGCTCCCCTACCTGAGCGACCTGAGCATGCTGGTCGGCTTCGGCGGCCGAGAACGCACCCGCGAGGACTTCGACACCCTCTGCACCACCGCCGACCTGACCCTCACCGCCGTCACCCCGCTCCCACCCCCGCACCCCTACACCCTGCTCGAGGCCGCCCCGGCGTAGCCGCACGCCGTCCGCAGGAACGAATCCGTCGCGCCCCGGTCTGTCGCCACGACCGGGGCGCCTCTCGTATGTGACGCTCCCGCAACCAACAGCATGGTGCTGGTGTCCCGCGCGACGAGGCCGTGATCGGCGTGATCGGCGCGATCGGCGTGATCGGCAGGGAATCGCGGCCGCGTCGGGAGCGCTTCTCACACCAGACTCCGCACACGAGACTCCGCACACCAGACCCCAGGGACGGATCATGAAAGCCATCATCTACCGCGACAACGGTGGCCCCGACGTTCTCCAGCTCGTCGACCGTGAGCTGCCCGCGCCCGGCCCTGGCGAGGTTCGCGTCCGGGTCGCCGTGTCCGGGGTCAACCCGACCGACTGGAAGACCCGCTCCGGGAACCGCCCCCAGCAGTTCCCCGAGGTCACGCCGCATCTCGACGGCGCCGGCACGATCGACGCCGTCGGGGAGGGGGTCGACGGGAGCCGGGTGGGCCAGCGGGTCTGGCTGTTCATGGCCGCCGCCGGGCGGCCCACCGGCACCGCCGCCGAGTTCACCGTCGTGCCCGCCGAACAGGCCGTGCCGCTGCCCGACGAGGTCGCGTTCGACGTCGGCGCCGCGCTCGGCGTCCCCGCGCTCACGGCGCACCGGGCGCTCACCGTCGCCGAGGACGGGCCGCGCCGGCTGGGGCCCGGGGCGCTCGATGGCCGGGTGGTGCTCGCCGCGGGCGGCGCCGGGGCGGTCGGGCACGCGGTGATCCAGCTCGCCCGATGGGCCGGCGCCACCGTCATCAGTACGATCAGCGGCCCGGAGAAGGCCCGGCTGGCCACCGCCGCCGGGGCCCACCACGTGGTCAACTACCGCGAGGGCGCCCCGGCCGCCGCAATCCGCGCCATCGCCCCGGACGGCGTCGACATCGTCGCCGAGGTGGCGCTGGGCGCCAACCTCGCGCTGGACCTGGCCGTGCTGCGGACCCGCGGCACGATCTCGACCTACGCCAACGACGGTGGCAAGCCCGTCGAACTGGACGTGACGCAGAACATGATGCTGAACACCCGCTTCCAGTTCCTGGTGCTCTACACGGTCGGTCGGGACGCGCTCGCCGCGGCCGTCGAGGACGTCGCCGCCGCGGTCCGCGACGGCGCCCTGCCGGTCGGCGAGGACCACGGCCTGCCGCTGGTCCGCTTTCCGCTCGACCGCACCGCCGACGCACACCGGGCGGTGGAGAGCGGCGCCGTCGGCAAGGTCGTGGTGGACGTCACGCCGTGACGGGGCTCGGCCAACCGCGCCGTCCCTCCGCCTGAGCACCTGCGGTCGCGCACCCGGTCGGTCTCGACGGCGACCCCGTGGTGGAGCGGGATGCCGAGATCGGCGGCGGCGCACGCGGCGGCCGTTCAGCGGCCCCGTGGGAGCGCTGGCTCAACTCCCCGCGGCATACCTCACGAACCGGGCCCAGCCGTCGCGTCCGACGACGACGTGCGGCTGGGCCGCGTCCTTGGAGTCGCGGACGTGGATGGCCTGGACCGCGCGTACGCGGCGCGCGTGTGGTCGGCGACGATGCGCGCGGGCCAGGCTGTGCGGGGATGAGCTCCGCCGCCCCTCAGCTCCCCGTTTCCACGGGGACGTTCGCTCAGCACCTCTCCTCCACCCGGCGCGGCGCAGCGGGTCGCCCGGCGGAGCGCCGCCGAGTGGCTGCGCGCCTGGCAGGTGCCGCCCGACGTCGTGGAACGCGTGGAGTTGGTGGTCGCGGAGCTTGCCGCGAACGCCGTGTTCCACGGTCAGGTGGGTGGGCGGGACTTCCGGCTGGCGTCGTCCTCCACGCCACCCCCCTGGGGTGGTCCGCGTCGAGGTCACCGACGGGCGCGGCGACCACCTGCCCGGCCCGTTGGCTCCCCGGTCGCGAACTCCTCCGCCGAGAGGGGGCGTGGCCTACTCCTCGTCGCGGCCCTCGCCGACCGCTGGGGTACTCGCCCCTGCCCGCCGGACGGCAAAACCGTCTGGGCCGAGCTGGCCCAAAAGCGCTGCTTGTGACCGTCCTTGTGCGTAGTGTTGTGCAAGATATGGCCGAGGGGCGATGGATTGGTGTGGGGCGGGTGACGCATGTGCTGAAACCGCGCGCTCCTGATCACCGACAACGAGGAACGGAGAGGGAGAAGCGATGATCGGCATGAAGGAGGCGGTGCAGCGGGGCCTGCTCCGGTCGTTCGTCTGGCGCGGGAGAGCGTCGCGCGCCGAGTACTGGTGGTTCGTACTCTTCATGATGTTGTGTTCCTGGGGGGCGGACGCCTCGGCGGCGGTGTCCGACACCACGCCCCTCGTCCCCCTCCTCGCCGGTGTCTTCTGCCTCGCACTCGGCATCCCCTTTGTGGCGGTCAGCGTGCGCCGGGTGCACGACATCGACCGGAACGGCGCCTGGGCGCTCGTCACGTTGCTCCCGCTGGTGGGCCTCGTCTTCTTATGCAAGCGAGGTGACCCGATGCCGAACAGGTACGGTCCGCCGCCCACGTCTGATCTGCTCGTCAGCACGTCTCAGTGACGCGACCGGCCGGCGGCGTAGGCGTGCGGGGCCCGGTGGTACCGGTGGCCGGTGGGGGCGGTCCAGGTGACCTCTCCCGTCGTGGTGTCCCGTCGAACCGACCATCGCCCCTGGTGTTTGAGGCGATGGTGGCGCCGGCACAGGGTCATCAGGTTGTCCGGTTCGGTGGGACCACCCGCCTCGGGCCGGTCATGGTCGAAGGGCCGGATGTGGTCGATGTCGCATCGGTGGGCCGGCATGGAGCAACTCGGGAACTGGCAGACCGTGTCCCGGGCCAGGACGTGGCGCTCGACCTCGGCGGTGGGGCGGTAACTGGTCGGGTCGGTCTTCACCAGCCGGCCCGTGGTGGGCTCGGTCAGCAGCCGGCGCCATACCGATCCCGGCTCGGTGGCCAGCGCCCGCGCCTGGCCCGCGGTGATGGGCCCGTATCCCTTGAGCTCCGCCGGGTCGTCACTGGCCCCGATCAGCGTGTCGTAGGGCACCGTCACCTGTACCACCGCTGACGTGCGGCCCGCCGGTGCTGTCCCGTCGAACGGGACAGCGCTCCCCGTGACCAGGGCCACCAGGGCGTCGGCGCGCCGCTGGTCCACCGACCGGGGGTCGTCCTCCACCTTGATCGCTTCGGCGTGCACGTCCACGGCCACGTCCAACCGGGCGGCGTCCTCGGCCGGCAACAGCACCCGCCACCACGCCATGCCGTCCTCCACCGGCGTACGCACCACCCGCCGCTCCTCCCGGGCTCGCTCGTGCCGCTCCGCGGCGCCGTCGGGATCGGCCTTGAGCACCGCGCGGTGCAACGCCTTGCGGGTGGCGGCCACGGACTGCTGGGGCATCAGCGGCGTCACCAGGGACTCGACGCGACGGGCCGCCTCGTCGGAGCAGTGCGCGCTGATCTCGCACACCGCCCGGGCTTGCTGGTAGTTGATGCGGCCATCCTCCAAAAGACCCAGCGTGCCGCTGAGAACGCCCGAGAGGCGCGCGGCGTCGGCCAGCCGCGCGGCGGCGGAGACCGCCGACAGCCGCAACGCGCAGGCCACTTCCTCCACCGTGGCGTCCCAGTCGGCCGCCGCGTCGGAACGATCCGGGCCGAAGGCCGGCACCGGATCGGCGTCGAGCGCGGCCAGCATCCGCACCTGCAGGGCCTGGATCCACTCGAGGTGCCGCTCCAGCGCCCGCAACGCGTCGATCCGCCCCGCCGGAGAGAGGTCCTCGGCCCGCAACATCGGCAACAACCCGGCGGTGTCCGCCCCCACCGGAACCGTGGCCACATACCGAGCCCACTCGTCCGCGTCACCAGCATCGCCAAGTCCTCCGCCGGCGCATGTGTCCGCCGGCGCACCCGTTCTGGTGCGCCGGCGGACCTCGGCAACCCCTGCCATGACCCGCCCCCTCACTCCCATACTCGCGGCACTCACATTCTCTCGAACTGAACGTGAAAACCCCAGCTCAAACATCGAACATCACCCGAAAGAGTCGCGTCGCCGAGTACCTGCCACGGGCGCGCGGGGATGGTCCGCAGCGGTCCGGGTGGCCACGGACGTGCGGGGATGAGCTCCGCCGCCCCTCAGCTCCCCGTCTCCGCGACGACGTTCGCTCAGCACCTCTCCTCCACCCGGCGCGGCGCAGCGCCTCGCCCGGCAGCTCGCCGCCGAGTGGCTGCGCGCCTGGCAGGTGCCGCCCGACGTCGTGGAACGCGTGGAGTTGGTGGTCGCGGAGCTTGCCGCGAACGCCGTGTTCCACGGTCAGGTGGGTGGGCGGGGGCATCCGGCTGGCGTCGTCCTCCACGCTCCCCCTGGGGTGGTCCGCCGTCGCGGTCACTCATGGACGCGGTGACCTGGTGCCCGCCCCGCAGCACCTCGCTCGCTGACCCGACGGCCGAGTCCGGACGGGACCTGCTCCTCGTCACCGCCCTCGCCGACAGTTGGAGCACTCCCCCTTGCCCGCCCGACGACCAAGACCGCCTGGGCGAGGTCACTGTTCCAGCCGAAAGCGCGGTCAGTGACAGTCATTGCGCGTAGTGTGGCGGAAGGCAACGTCAGGGGCGACGGATCGGCGGGGGATCGGTGACGGAGGACTCTCGGGAGTACGTGCTGCGGCTGCCCAACGGCGGGCCGGAGGCGCGGGGGCGGCTTCTGGAGGAGATGGGGACGAACGGCAGCCAGAAGTTCGTCGTGGCGGCCGGGTCGCCCGCCCGGCCCGAGGCCGTGCCCTCCTTGTCGGTGAGGGGTGCGTCCGCCTTCGCGCTGCGGCAGCAGCTCGCCGATGCGGGCGTGATGCGACCGTCGGTCACCCATCCCGGCTGGTTTGAGGTGGTCGAGGACGTGGAGTGCAACTCACCCTCGCAAGCCGCCGCGATCCTGCTGGGGCGCAACTCGAACGGCTGGCAGGACTGGAAGAGCGCCGACGGGCATCCGCTCGCCGACTACGCCGATCTGCCCGGCTGGGGCCCGGCCCGGGCGTGGTTGGTCCGTGGGGGGAACGTCTCCGGCCTGGATCTCTTCCCGCGGCTGTGGCGGCCCCAGGGTCTGGTGACGCTCGCCGCCCGGCACTTACGGCAGGGCAGTGGCATCGAGGAGGGGATGAGCAAGGACCGGCTGCGGACGGCGGTGGAGGAGGACTACGCCTCGACCGCGAGCTACAGCCAGAAGCAGGCGCTGGTCGAGGAGCTGCACGCGTTCCTCTCCCGGATGCGGCCGGGGGACACGGTCTGTGCCCTGTCCGGCGGGAGGCTACACGTCGGGGAGATCACCGGGTCCGCCGAGCAGATCGCCTCCGACGACGGGCGGTCCAACCTGCGCCGCCCGGTGGAGTGGGCGGACGCCGAGCACCCTTACGAGGACCTGCCCGAGGAACTGCGGCAGAAGCTGTCCGCACAGCGCGAGGTCGTTGACCTCACCGCTGCGAAGGACCTCATCGACGGGCTGGGCGTCAGCGACGAGGAGTTGATCGAGGAGGCCGAGGCGGCCGACCGAGACCCGAGCGTGGAGATTCCCGCGATCACCGCCCGGCGGGAGCTGGAGCTGCCCGAGCCGGACGACGCGCTGGCGGACGAACTGCTGGTGCACGAGGCGGAGTGGCTGCACGAGGTGCGCGACCTGTTGTGGGACGAGCGGCAGCTCGTGCTCTACGGGCCGCCGGGCACCGGGAAGACGTATCTCGCGCTGAAGCTGGCCGAGTTCCTCGGTGGCGGGCCCGAGCAGGTGAAGCTCGTTCAGTTCCACCCGTCGTACGCCTACGAGGACTTCTTCGAGGGGTTCCGCCCGCAGGAGGATCCGGAGACCCGGCAGGTCGCGTTCCGGCTGACGGCCGGGCCGCTGCGGGAGCTGGCCGACCTGGCCTCCCGCGAGGGCAACCGGCACGTCCCGCACTTCCTCATCATCGACGAGATCAACCGCGCCAACCTGGCGAAGGTCTTCGGCGAGCTCTACTTCCTCCTCGAATACCGGAACCAGACGGTGCGGCTGACGTACTCGGGCGACGACTTCTCCCTCCCGCGCAACCTGTTCGTCATCGGCACCATGAACACCGCCGACCGCTCGATCGCCCTCGTGGACGCGGCGATGCGGCGGCGGTTCGCGTTCGTGGAGCTGTCGCCGCGCACCGAGCCCACGCGCGGGTTGCTCCGGCGGTGGCTGATGAGGAACGGGAAGGACGACGAGCCCGCGAGGCTGCTGGACGCGCTCAACCAGCGGATCGACGACCCCGACTTCCGGATCGGCCCGTCGTACCTGATGAAGCCGGGCGTGTACCGGGACGGTGGACTGGAGCGCACCTGGCGGACGAAGATCCTGCCGCTGCTGGAGGAGCACCACTACGGAGAGGGCGTCGACGTCGAGAAACGGTACGGGGTCGCGGCCCTGCGGAGGGCGTTGGCCGACGAGCCGAGCACGTGAACGGCCCGGTCGAGCTCCGCGAGTACGGCGAACCGGTCAGCCGGGCCCTGCCCGACGCGGTGGGCCGGGCGCTGGCCGCAGCCGGCGTCGTCGAGTCGGCGACACCAGATCCGTACCTCCCCGGCAACTGGCGGCTCAGGGCCGGCAGCAAGGTGGGCGCCGTGACCGTCACGGCGGCCGGGGCGGAGCCCGTGACCGTTCGGATCGCGCCGAAGGTGACCATCGGCCGGCTGTTCTTCCTGCTCGGCTACAGCCTCGACCCGCGCGGGTGGCGGGACGACGGACTGGTCGACGTGGCCGAGGAGCGCGGGCTGCTGCCCGCGCTGGCGCACGCGTATGAACGGCAGGTGGCGCGTGCCCTCGGCAGGGGCGTGCTCCAGGGATATCGGCACACGGAGGACGCCGCCCTCGTCGTCCGGGGTCGGATCCTGGAGGCCGAGCAGATCCGGCGCCGGTTCGGGGCGGCGCTGCCGGTGGAGATCGCCTACGACGAGTTCACCACCGACATCGCGGAGAATCGGCTGCTCCGCGCCGCGACCGAGCGGCTGTTGCGGGTGCCGGGTGTACCGCGGGACGTGCGGGCGCGCCTGCTGCACCAGCGGGCCAGGCTCGCCGATGTCATGCCCCTCGTGCGGGGACAACGCCGGCCCGACTGGCGGCCCTCCCGGCTGAACGCCCGCTACCAGCCGGCGTTACGGCTGGCGGAGATGATCCTGGCCGGCGCGTCCGTGGAGCATCGGGTCGGCGGCAGGGCGCGGGTCGAGGGGTTCCTCTTCGATATGAACAAGGTCTTCGAGGACTTCGTCTGCGTCGCGCTGCGCGAGGCGCTGCGGCAGTTCGGCGGGCGCTGCGCGCTTCAGGCACGAGGCGTGTACCTGGACGAGGCCGACACCGTCCGAATGAGGCCCGACCTCGTCTGGAACGGTGAGGAGGGTGGGCCGATCGCCGTCGCCGACGCCAAGTACAAGGCCGAGAAGAGGGGCGCCTTCCCGGACGCGGACCTGTACCAGATGCTCGCCTACTGCGCCGCGCTCGGGCTCGGCGAGGGACACCTCGTCTACGCCCGGGGGAGTGCCACGCGCACCAGCCACCGGGTGCGGGGCGCGGACATCGTCCTGCACCAGCACGCCCTCGCCCTCGACCGGCCGCCCGACGCGCTGCTCGCCCAGCTGCGCACGCTCGCCGGATGGATGGCACGAGGCGTGACCGGGTGAGCCCGGACTCGAATCAACGAACAACGCCAACGACAAACGAGGACGGAGAAGCGGTGATCGGTTTCAAGGAGGCGGTGCAGCGGTGCCTGCTCCGGTCGTTCGTCTGGCGCGGGAGAGCGTCGCGCGCCGAGTACTGGTGGTTCGTCCTCTTCCTCATGCTGTGTTCCGTGGGAGCGGCCTTCCTGGCGACCGCGTCCCACTCCGTGCCCATCATCTCCCTCCTCGCCACGGTTCTCTATGTCGGAGCGATCTTCCCCGTCGTGGCGGTGAGCGTGCGCCGGCTGCACGACACGGACCGGAACGGCGCCTGGGTGCTCGTCGGAATGCTCCCGCTGCTGGGCCTCGTCGTCCTCGTCTTCTTCTGCCAGCAGGGTGACCCGATGCCCAACAGGTACGGCCCGCCGCCCTCGGTCGACCCCCTTGTCAGCCCCGCCTACTGATCGCCGCGGGAAACCGTTCACCAACCGACGTGAGGAGCCGACAGGTGCCGCGACTGGCCTTCGCCAACACGTTCTGGGAGAGCTACGACGCACTTGAGAAGCCGGTCAAGGCCGGGGTGCGCAAGGCGATGGAGAAGTTCCAGCGGTTGTCCGTCGCCGAGTTGCACGCCGACAAGGGGCTGCACCTGGAGATGGTGGTGAACGCCCGAGATCCGCGGATGCGGACCATCCGCGTCAACGACTTCTGGCGCGGCGTCGTCCTCGCTCCGGACGACGGCAGTGACGTCTTCCTGCTGCTCAACGTCGTGCCGCACGACGACGCCTACGGCTGGGCGGCCAAGCGCCTCTACACCGTGAACACCGCGACCCGCGCCCTTGAGGTGCGCGACGTGGCGGCGATCGAGCAACTGACGCCGACGTTGGAAAGGGCGGCGGCTCAGGCGCCGACGTTGCTCTTCACCGCTCACTCGGACACCGTGCTGCGCGGCCTCGGCATCGACGACCAGGTGCTGCGGGCGGTGCGGACCGTCGTCGACAAGCCGCAGCTCGAGGCGTTCGGGTCGCTGCTGCCGGAGGACCAGTTCGAGGTGCTCCAGTTTCTCGCGGAGGGGTTCAGCCCGGAGGAGGTGTACCGGGACGTGGTCGGGCTCCGGCGCCCGGCCGCCGCCCGCGGCGACGACGCGGCGGGCGCCGAGAACCTGGCCGCGGCGATCGCCAACAGCGCCAGCCGGATCACGCTGGTCAGCGGGCCCGAGGAACTGGCCGAGATCCTGGCGAAGCCGTTCGCCGCCTGGCGGGTCTTCCTGCACCCCTCGCAGCGCCGGGTCGCCTACCGCGTCTCGTACAGCGGCCCCGCGCAGATCACCGGCGGACCGGGAACGGGTAAGACCGTCGCCGCGCTGCACCGGGTCAAACACCTGCTGTCCCGCTCGCCAGACAGCCGGGTGCTGCTCACCACCTTCACCAACGCGCTGGCCGGCAGCCTGCGGGACAACCTGGCGCTGCTCCTGGACGACGACGAACAGCTGCTGGCGCGGGTGGACGTGACGACCGTCAACGCCTACGCGTACCGCATCGTCACGGAGCTCGGAGGGCGTGCTCCGAGGCCCGTCGGGGACCGGGACGAGCGGCAGGTGTGGCGGCGCGTGATACGCCGGCTCGACCTGCCGTGGACCGAACAGTTCCTGGCGCAGGAGTACCGCCACGTGGTGCTGGCGCAGGACATCCGGTCGGCCGAGGCGTACCTGCGGGTCGTGCGGCGCGGCAGGGGCAGCCGGCTTCCCGAGGCGAAGCGGCCCGAGGTGTGGAGCGCGATCGAGGCGTTCACGGCGGAGCTGAGCGCCGGCGGTGTGGTGACCCACCTCCAGGTGTGCGACCGGGCGGCACGGCTCCTCACCGAGGCCGGCTCGGCGACGGATCGCTACGATCACGTGGTCGTTGACGAGGCACAGGACCTGCACCCGGCCCAGTGGCGGGTGCTCAGGGCCGCCGTGTCGCCTGGCCCGGACGACCTGTTCATCACGGGCGATCCGCACCAGCGGATCTACGACTCCCGTGTGTCGCTCGGCTCGTTGGGCATCGCGGTGCTGGGCCGGAGCAGCCGGCTGCGCGTCAACTACCGCAGCACGGAGGAGATCCTGGTCTGGTCCACCGGCATCCTCGCCGACGCGGCCGTCGAGGACCTCGGTGGAGCGGGCCGCGACAACCTCTCCGGGTACCGGTCGCTGTTGCACGGCAGGCGCCCGCGGACGAGCGGGTACGACGCCGAGGCGGCCGAGGTGGCGGCGCTGGTGGAGCTCGTCCGGGAGCGGCTTGCCCAGGGCATCAGGGCCAGCGAGATCGCTGTCTGTGCGCGCTTCAACGTGCTGCTCGACGCGGTGCGCGACAAGTTGACGGCGGCCGGGATCCCCACCGCGCGGATCAGGGACAACCCCGCGCCGGGCGACGACGGGGTACGGCTGGCGACCATGCATGCCATGAAGGGGCTGGAGTTTCGCTGCGTGGCGGTGGTGGGGGCGACGGCGAGCGCGGTGCCGTTCACCCGCGAAGTGACCCCGGCCGAGGTGGACCGGCTGCAACACGACGCCGACCTGCTGCGCGAGCGCTGCCTGCTGTTCGTCGCCTGTACCCGGGCCAGGGAGGATCTCTCCGTCTCCTGGAGCGGAGCGCCCAGCCCGTTCCTGCCGCGACTCACGCCCGACGGAACTCGTTAGGAAACGGGGAAGGGGTTACTTCCGAGCGATCTGAGTGATGTGCTGGTGCGGATGATGCTTATGCGTGATCGCTCTCCCTCTCGATAAGTGAAATACTTCACTTTGTTCCTGCTGTTCGAATGGGATGACTTTCCGGTCAAGCGGCGGTTGCTTTCCTTGGCCGTGGCGTACCACTATCTGTCGTGAAACTGTTCCCTGCCGAATCGTCCGGCCGGTGGCCGTGCCGATTGCTCGTGTCTTCATACAGGTCAGATGTCGTGAGTCGCCGATTCTCGAACGCGCTTCATCATGCGCTCTGAGGGCGGCTCGATTTCTTGATCTTCCCGCCATCTCTGTCAGTGGTCGCTGTTAGAAAAAATCAACAGGCGAGCCGCATCGGAGGACTCGCCGGCAGCTGAAGGGGCAGGCAGATGTCGCAGGGGAAGCGTGGGGTTCCGGAGGGTTCTGTCTACGTCAGGCCGCATTATCGGCGCCGGCCGAAGCCCGCAGGGAAGAAGCTCGGCGGCTGGACGATCGCCGGGATCGTCGCCGGCGTGTGGCTGTGGGGACAGGTTGTCGGCTTCGGGTCTTCCGAGTCGGACGCGGAGCAGCCGGCCGGGTCGGAGAAGTCCGTGTCCGAGCCGGCGGCACGGTGAGCACCGTCTCTCGGCCGCGCCTGCGGAAGCCGCGCGGCAGGCATGAGCGCGTCGCCGCCACCGCCGTCGCGCTCGCGGCGGCGGTGCTGGTGGCCCAGATGGCCGTCGCGGCCTGGCACGTGGTGCTGGGCGCCTGGCCGGCGTTGGTCGTCGTGGTCGTGGGTGGTCTTCTCTACGGGGTGCGGCGCGCGTTCCGCTTCGCGCGGGCGGAGCGGACGCGGGCCGCCATGCTCGCCCGGCTACGCATCCCGCTCGCCGAGATCGACGCCATGGACGACGGGCAGTTCGAGCACGCTCTGCGTGACCTGCTTATCCGGGACGGCTGGACGGCCCGTCACGTCGGCAGGAAGGGAGACCAGGTCGCGGACGTCATCGGGGACCACCCTCGGCGCGGCAGGATCGTCATCCAGGCCAAGCACACGCAGGTGGGCGCCAAGGTGGGCTGTTCCGTCATGTACCAGGTCAACGGGACGGCGGGCCCGGTCCACAGGGCTGATGTGGGGGTGGTGGTCACCAATGGCGGCGTCACCAGCGATGCCATGCGCTGGGGCGACCGCCATCGGGTTCTCTGGACGGACCGGGATCGGCTGCGCTCCTGGGCCGAACGCGGCGTCCCTCTCCACGATCTGCTGCGACTACCTGAGCGTCCCTCGCGACGTCCCCGGCGCCTGGCCGGAGGCTGACGGGTCGGACGCGGCTCAGGCCGGCACGCGGAAGTCAGGGTGGTCGAGGTGGTCCATCACGGCCTGGTGGGCCCGCCAGCCGTCGGGAAACTTGGGCGGGACGTCGAGGTGGACGGGCTGGGAGGAGGGGTGGCGGTCGAGGAGCGTCCGGATGCCGGCCCGGGCGACCACGACGCACATGTGTCGGTGCCGGGAGAGGAGGACGCACAGCCGGCCGGTCTCCAGATGGAAGGCGCTGGCGTCGGCCCGGCCGGACAGGGGATGCCAGACCAGCGTGACATCGAACTCGCGGCCCTGCAGCTTGTTGGCGGTGTCGACCGTGACGCCGCTCAGTTCCGGGGCGAGATGGGCGCGGACGGCCTCGGCCTGGTCGTTGTGGGCGACGCCGATGGCGATGCGCGCCGGGACGAGGTCGCGGCCGTCCGGGGCCTGGTCGCAGCGGGTTCTGGTACCGCGGCCGAGGAGGCGGCGGGCGAGAGCGGCCAACGCTGCGGCGACGTCGCCGTCGGTGCGGAGTGTGTGGCGTGCGGGCAGCTCCAGATAGCCCCAGCCGGAGGCGGCGGCCTGCTCCAGGACGCGGTCCAGCGGGCCGGAGCGCAGCGCCGGGGCGGTGAGCTCGGCGCCTCGGTCGCTGTCCGTCGTGCCGGAGGTGAAGGCGGTGAACGGGTAGAAGGCCCGCTCGATGAGGGGCGCGGCGGTGGCGGGCAGCCGCCAGGAGACGGGAAGTTGACGGGTGGGCATGTCGGCGTTGTGGGCGAGGGAGACGTCCACGGCGTTGCGCAGCGGGTCCCAGGTCAGGCCGGTCCAGCGTTCGGTCTCGACGGTGGCGAACGGGTCCAGCTGACCGGGGTCGCCGACAAAGAGCGCCCGGTCGAAGAGCCCGGCGCAGCGCAGCAACGCGTCGGAGCGCATCTGGTACGCCTCGTCGACGATGGCCCAGGCCCACGGCTGATCCTGAGGCGCCCTGACGTGGCTCCACTTGGCGGCGGTGGCGACGATGATCCGCGGCAGCGCGTCGATGTCCCCGAGCTCGTCGAGCCTCCGCGCGCCGGTGACGTTGTCGAGCCGGGCGACGCGCTCCGGCAGGGTGCGGTCGCCGCCCAGCAGCCGGCCGATGCGCAAAGGGTCCCCGCTCCGCGGGAACGTGGCGAGGCGTTCGGCGAGGTCGTCGACCTGCTCGTTGGTCTGGGCGACGATCATGACGCGCCCGATGCGGGCCGCGAGATGGTGGGCGGCCCGGACCACGAGGGTGGACTTGCCGGCGCCGGGCGGCGAGTCCACGACGACGCCGCGTTCGGTGATGTCCAGATCGTCGAGCACTCGGGCGACGGCCGCGTCGGCGAGGGCGCCTGGCGCGGGGGTGGTGGCGGAGGCGGGAGTCACGTTGGTGGTCACGGCCGGCGGCCTCCTCATTCCCACGCCTCGTCGGCGTCGTCCTCGGTCGGGGTGTAGGGCACGGGTGGCCCGCCGTGGGTCCAGGGCGTGTTCTCCTCCTCGGGGAAGGAGGGGGGACTGTAACGGGTGTCGAGAGCGGTGTAGCACAGCAGTTCGCCCGGTTCCGGAATGCATCCGGGCGGTGCGGGTGGTTTCCGCTTACGAGCGAGGCCGCCGGTCAGCTCCAGGTCCACCTCGGCTCCGCCGCCGGGCAGTTCGCGGATGGCGAGGACCGTGGCCGGCTGGTCCTTGCGGGTCGGGCTTCTCACCTCCTCGCCGGACCGGATACGCGACGGCGGGGCGTCCGTGCGGAGGGTGACGAGCGGGCGGAAGAGTGCCTGCTTCGGACCGGGCACCATGCGCTCGGGGTCGGTGGCGGTGACCTCGCCGCTGAACGCGTCGCCCGAGAGTTCGTGTTCCGCCATCACCAGCGGGTCGTCGTAGGCGCGGTCGATGGCGTAGCGGGTGGCGGCGTCTTCCAGCCGAGCCAGTCGACGTGCCGCGCCGACCGCGTGGTCGCGGCGGGCCTGGGGGAGGCCACTCTCGGCGAGGTAGGCGGTGTAGTCAGTGAAGCGCGTGCGGTCCAGATCCCAGCGTCGGGCCACCGAGGCCCCGGGCGGCAGCGCGTTCAGCAGGTCCACGCCCCGCCACATCAGCTCCCAGGTCGGCTCCAGTTGGGACGGAGCAGGTCCGCGATCTGGCGGCGCAACGCCGTCTGGCGCGGCTGCGACGGCGCGCCGTCGCGCGCGGTCAGGAGCTCTTCCAGGGTGCGGTCGAAGGTGGGGTCGGTGGTGGGCCCGGCCGGGGGCCAACGCGCCGGGTCCTCGGCGAGCCGGGCGGCGTCGTGGCCGTCCTTGCCGGGTGGCGGATCGATCCAGCCGAGGAGGGCGGCGAGATTGCCGTCCTCGACGCCGCTCTGTCCCGTGGCCCAGTGGGCGCCCAGGGCCTCGGTGACGCTGAGCAGGACGCTGCTCCCGGGGAACTCGGCCCGGTCGGCGAACCAGGTCAGCCACTTGCCGAGGAGCGGCACGGACGGATGGACGGCGTGCGGGCCCTCGGTGCCGCGGAACCGCGTCGAGCGTCCCAGCAGCCGCAGGAAGGCGATGCCTCCGACGTTCGGCACGAGGAGCTGCGGGGCGTCGGTGAAGCGCCGCAGCGTTGCCTTGACTCCGTCCCGCCGTCCGGCGTACTCCTCGCTGTCGTGAGTGAAGGACGTCAGGTAGGGCAGGACCAGGGCCGCCAGGTCGGCGGCGAACCGCAGGCGTTCTGCGCGGTCGCGCGGCTGCGCGACGACCAGCAACTCGGGCTCGTCGCGCTCGGTGCCGGCGAGCGCGGCGAGGGGGGCGCATGCCTCTCCCGCGAGCCCGACGGGGATGAGGACGAACGGGCGGGCCGCCAGATGGTTGTGCCGCACGGTGGTCAGCGGCTCGGCCCGCCCGGTGGCGGCCGCCCGCAGCGTGGCGTAGGTGGTCAGCACGCTCACGACGCCTCCGGGAGGTGACGCGCGCGGAGTTGTGCCGCGGCGCGGAGTCGCTCGACGACCTCCCGCTGGTCCGCGGCAGGTTCGGCCAGGCTGTCGGCCGCGCGCAGAGCGGTGGTGGTGTTGTCCAGCCCTGGGAGGTCGTCGCGAACGGACGTGCCGAGCCTTTCGGGCTGCCCGGCGGCGAACGCGGCGTCGCGGCAGTGTCGGGAGATCTCGCAGAAGTGCAGGCAGGTGGGCCGGTAGAGGTAGTCCAGGGACGTCAGGGTCCGGGTCAGGCGGTCGGTGGGGACGTGGGGCCGCTGGTCATCGTCGGTGGAGAGATCGAAGGTGGCGTCGGCGGGTAGCGCGGCGGCGTGCTCGCCGGCTCGGCCGAGCCGGTCGATCTGGTAGGTGACGGCGTCGAGCTGCTGGCGCAGGTCGATCAGCCGGCCGTAGGGACGGTTGCCGAAGTCCTTCGGGCAGACCAGCAGGAAGCGGTCCGCGACCTGCTCGGGCGCGGCGCCGAGCGCAGCGAACATGCGTCGCAGCGCGAGCACATAAACGGCCGCCTCCTTGGCCGCCTCGGCCACCTTCCGGGGGTCGGCCTGGCCGTCGATGGCGGAGAAGGACTTGATCACCACGATGTGGAACCGGTCGCCGACGCGGTGGGTGAGAGCGTCCGGTTCGAGGTAGGCGGTCTGTCCGCCGATGTCGAGCGTCAGCAGCGGATGGTCGAGGATTACCCGGCTGTCCTTCTCGACGATCAAGCTTCTGAGGAGAGTCCTGGTCTGGCGGGCGCGGATCCCCGGAGCGGTGTCCTGATCCCCTTCGACGTCGGTGAGGTCCGCGACGCGCGCCTCCTCCACCGGAGCGTCGAGTTCGGCGCGGAGCAGGGTGATCAGCTCGGCGTATCCGTTGGCCTTGACCAGCTGCGCGAAGGCGTGGGCGCGGGTAAGGGCGAAGGGCGACT
Source organism: Streptomyces sp. B6B3 (assembly GCF_039871525.1). Classification (NCBI taxonomy): domain Bacteria; kingdom Bacillati; phylum Actinomycetota; class Actinomycetes; order Kitasatosporales; family Streptomycetaceae; genus Streptomyces; species Streptomyces sp. B6B3. The sequence goes on from NZ_JBDPLU010000005.1 coordinate 457,133, forward strand.
GGGCATAGGCGTCGGGGTAGCCCAGGCGTCGGGCGAGCTTGGCCTTGTCGATCCCCGCCGCGTCGAGGACCGCTCGCCGGGAGCAGCCCGGGTTCGCCGTGAGCGCGGCGATCTTACGTGCGTTGTACGGCTGCGGCTCTGACGGACCGCGCAGGCCGGCCAGGCGGTTGCCCGCCGACGGCCTGTTGGGCGGTAAGGGCATGACGTTTCCTGAAAGTCTGCAAGGTCGGTACTGCGGGGACCGCGGGAAATGTGCCGAAGGCTACCGGTGCTCGGCCGGCGCCGCGGCGATTCCCAGCCGAGGAGCACCAAAAAGTTGCTGAACGTCCGGAAGTTGGTCCCGGGTCCGGACCGCTGCCTCACGTCGTTCCGCGGCGTCGGCGTCCGCGTGCACGCGGACCTCGCCCGCGGCGCGCTCCGCCACTCTTTCGGGGTCGGGTGGGTCCGAACCGTCGTCGGCCCCCGGAACGTTGACGGCGAAGCGGCGCAACAGCCGCCAGGCGTGCGCCCCGGGGTCGCGGCCGTCCGCGCGGACGCGCTGGATCTCCTCCGCGACGCGGATGGCGTGGGTGAGGAAGTCGACGCGTGGGCTGAGGGGACCGATGATCCTCCGCTCCAGGGGCCACGTGGACACGGCGAGCAGGCCGCGAGCGGGACCCAGACGGTCGTGAGTCAGGGCGGCGCAGACGTAGTACGGCCGGGCGTAGGGCTGGGCGTTGAAGGATCTCTCCTCGTCGCGGCGGAGCGAACCGAGCTTCGTGGTGACGATCGGGCCGGTGAGGAACGCCTCGTGCGCGGCCGAGATCAACTTCGGGCTGGCTGGCGCGCCGAGCAGCGTCAGCGCCTGGTGGGCCTGTTCCCTGACGGGGACGGACATCCCCGAGGGCGGGGCGGCTGAGGCGGTCGGGCGCGGCGGCTCCGGACCCCGTGTGGCAGCGACGTCCGCCTCGCCGGCCTCGCGGTCCAGGGCGTCCTCCCAGGCCGCGTTGACCTCGCGCAGCTCGGCACGCAGCCGTTGCCTGGCCGACTTGTCGCCCGTGCGGGACGCCTCCCGCACCTGCGCCCGGAGGTCAGCCATGCGGGCTTCGAGTTCGTCCACTGACTGTGACACGAGATCACCCTACCCGCCATCGGGGGTCCTGCCAATGTTCTCCTCTCCTACCCTCTCTTCTCCTAAGAATTCCAATCTTCTCCAATGTTGAGCTATGCTGATGGAACGTCAGCGTTCAGCTCCTCGGACGAAGGTGAGATTCGTGATGCCGCCCCGCACCTCTTCGCGCACCCTGTACCGCCTCCAGGGCGTCCAGCCCACCGTGGACGCCATGTTCGACGCCCTCGACGAGGCCCGACTGCTCGACACCGCGGCGGACTTCCGGGTGATCGAGACCCTGGGCGTGCCCGCGCTCGGCGTCACCGGCCGCTTCGAGCACGACCTGGCCCCGTGGTGCCCCGACTTCGCACGGCTCACGGACTGGTTGGTCTCCCATCCCGACTACCGAGGGGCGGCTGCCCTCTTTCTCGCCATCGACGGGGAGGTCTACGCGGTCGGCTTCGGCGCCGGCTTCCGGCTCGTCCCCGATCAGTACAAGGACCGTCGGTTCGGTCTGCGGTACGTCATCAGGACCGTCAACCCGGACGTCATCAGCGGGCTGGTGACCCACCGGCCGGGTCAAGGACGCACCGACGCCACCATGGTCCCGGGCGGCGCGCCGCTCGCGGCCCTCAGGATCGAGGAGTACCACCAACTCGTCCGGCGCCTGCGAGGACATTCCAGCGACGACCGCCTGACCGGCCCGCGCGGCCGTCTCGCGGACGGAGGCTGCGGCCTGCGACTTTCCCTGGGAGCCGACCCGGAGACCCTGGTCGCCGACATCGGGGAGATCGGACGCGTCATCCGCGACGAATCCCCGGACCCGCGGTTCGCGTTCGTCGAGAACCTCGCGCCGGTGGAGGATCGAGCCGGGATCGCTGAGCTCGATGGACGGCTGGACGACATGCTGGGTGAGCTGGGCACGCCGCGGGCGACCATCGCCGTGCCGACCGAGCGCTGGTCGGACTACGAGCGGGCGAAGGCGTTCGGCGTCCGCGTCAACAGCACGGAGGAGAGGACCAGCACCGAGCTGGACCTCGACTACCTCCTTCACCGCACCCGGGTGCAGCGACAGGGGCGCCGCGTGACCGCGCTTCGCGAGGGCATCGTCTCGCTGTACGCGCACGAGCGCGCGGCGCCGAGCGACCGCCTGACCCGCGATCGGGCGCTGCGCTGGCTCGAGGCCGAGATCGGGTTGGGCCCTCGCCGCTTCTTCCTGCTGGAGGAGGACTGGTACGAGGCTGATCAGGCGTACCTCGCCTCCATCGAGGCAGCCGTGTGCCGTCTGATTCCGCCTGTGCCGTCCCTGGACCTGCCGGCCTGGCCGGAAGGGAACGACGAGAAGGACTACAACCGGCTCGTGCCCGTCGAACGCCCCGGCTTCGTCTGCCTGGACCGGGACAACGTGCGGACTCGGCTGCACCGCGGCAACGGCGTGGAGGTCTGCGACCTGCTGGCCCCCGACGGCACCCTGGTCATGGTCAAGCAGGCGAGTGGCTCAGGGCCGCTCAGCCACCTGTTCAACCAGGGCGTCGTCGCCGTCCAGACCCTGCTCAACTCTCCGGAGGCGCGTGAGGGGTTCGCTCATAAGGCAGCTGCCGTTCCGGTGGACTACCGGCCGAAGAAGGTCGTCTTCGCCATCCTTCTCAAGAGCCGTGCCAACCTCACCCCGAACACGCTCTACCCGTTCTCCCAGATCACGCTCGTGCACACGGCCCGGACCCTGGAGTCCTGGGGCGTGTCGGTGGAAGTCATCGGTATCCCGCGGGCGGACGCCGTCGAGGGCGAGGCTGCCCGGCGCCACGTCGCATAGCGGGCGTCGCGACCCCGGGTGGATCGCCGATCGTCGCGATCGCAGGTACCCGGACCACGCGGGTCCGTGGCTCGTGCGGGACGGGGTGGGGGGCTCAACTGGCAGCCGGTGACAGGGGCGAAACGTTTGCTGTCCGAGTTGCGCGAATCTGGCTGCGGGGGGCGTCACTCAGTACTAACAGCGCATCACCTAACCCTTGCGCCTCGGGCGTGTGCTCCGTAACGTCCGGTTCCGAACGGCTCACCCCCCACGTTTCGGAGCCAGGACCATGTCACGCATGCCACGTGCCGCGGGATGGCGGGATGCGCCGCCTCCGCCTCTGACGGGCGTCCGTGGGTGCGTGCCGGCGGTTGCTCCGCGGGGTGAGCGAAGACGGGCGGCCAGCGCCCTGGTAGCGCGGTAGCAAACCCACCCCACGTCCCCCGCCGCGGGTGCGGTGTAGCCACGGCCCTCGTTTCGTCACCACCGCGCCATCGGCCCGCGGTGCGCGTTCACCGGCAACCCAGCGCCCCACGTCATCGGCGGCGCCGCAGCCCTCCCCACGATCAAGGATTGCCATTGACTACCCCGAGCGCGGAAGAAACTCCCCCACGCGCGTCCGCGAAACGCGGTCGAGGGATGACCGTGCGCGCCCGCCTGGCGGCGGTCGCGGTCATCGCCATCGGCGCCCTGCTCGCCCTCCTCGCCGTCAACGCCCTCCAGGACTGGCGGCTCTACGACACCCTTCGGGAGGACGCCGCCGTCGGTGACCAGGGAGGCAAGGACAGCCTGCCGCTGTACACCGGCGCCCAGATGGAGCGGAAGGCCACCGCGGTCTACCTGGCCAACCCCAACTCCGAGGCCCGGCAGGCGCTGGAGGAGGCGCGGGGCACCACCGACCAGGGCGTCCAGATCTTCCGCAGCCTCGAACAGTCGGAGCTGGCCACCGACCACCCCGACGACTGGGGCTTCGTGGAGCGGGTCCTCACGCAGCTGGACCGCATGCCGGAGGTGCGCCAGCAGGCCGACAACCAGGCGGGGGAGCCGGCGGAGCTGATCGGCTACTACACCGAACTGCTGGCCCAGATGGTGCAGTTCTACCAGTCCCTCTCCACGATCGACGAGGCGGAGATCGCGGCCGAGGGCCGGCCGCTGGTCGGGCTCTTCTGGGCCGCCGAGGGCCTGGCGGTGGAGGACATGCTCATCGCGGAGGCCCGCGCCTCCGGCGGGATGAGCGCGGAGCACCGCCGGCAGTTCGCCGAGGCCTACGGCACCCAGCGGGTGATGTACGAGCGGTGGATCGTGCCCTACCTGCCGCCCGAATCGCAGCAGGTGTACGACCAGATCACCGCCAGCGAGCCCTGGCAGGCGATGCAGCAGATCGAACGGGCGGTGATCAGCGCGCCGGCCTCCGGGGAGAACGGCACGGTGGAACTGCCGCCCGAGGCGGCCGGGTGGGACGCCGCGTACGGTCAGGTCGCCCAGCAGATGGGGCAGTTGAACCTGGCGCAGACCGAGGCGATCCTCGTCACCGCCGACCGGATCGCGGACGACATCCGGGAACGGGCGCTGTGGCAGACCGGCGGCAGCCTGGCCGCCATTCTGCTGATCGCCGTCCTCATCGTCGGAGTGATCCGGTCCATCACCAAGCAGCTGCGCCGGCTCACCAGCAGCGCGCAGCGGGCCGCCAAGCGGCTGCCCGAGGTGGTCGAGGAGCTCCGGGAGGGCCGACCGGTCGACGCGCAGGCCGAGTTCCCGCCGCCCAGCGAGGCGCGGATGGAGTTCGCCGCCCTGCACCGGGCGCTCGCCGCCTCGCAGCGGACCGCCGTCGAGATCGCCGCCGCGCAGGCCGCCGACCGGCGAGGCTTCACCGGCTTCGTCGCCTCCACCAGCGGGCGCGCGCTGAACCTGGTCGAGCTGCAGCTCAACCTCCTCGACGACCTGGAGCGGAAGCACGGCAAGAGCCCCGAACTGCTCACCGACCTGATCGCCATCGACCAGCGGGGCGTGGCCACCCGCCGGCACCTGGACAACATCCTGACGCTGGCCGGCTTCGAGAAGCAGCCGTACCACACGCCCATGTCGCTGGCCGACCTCGTGCACGACGCGGCCGCCGAGACCGACGACCCGCAGCGCGTCAACAACAAGGTGCGCGACCAGATCCTGGTCCGCCCCGAGGTGGTCAACGGCCTGATGCACGTGCTGGCCGCGCTCCTCGACAACGCGCTGCAGTTCTCCGGCGACGAGGTGCGGGTGGTCAGCCGCACCCCCGTGCACGGCATCGCCATCGAGATCGAGGACATGGGCACCGGCATGGCCCTGGAACAGTACGAGCAGGCCAACGCGATGCTCGACGATCCGCCGGCCTTCGACTCCATGGCCCAGAACCACGACGGCCGCCTCGGTCTCTTCGTGGTCAGCCGCCTCGCCCGGCAACACGGCCTGCGGGTGCGACTGCGGCCCTCCGACTACGGCGGCACCATGGCCGTGGTGCTGGTGCCGCACGCCGTTCGCGCTCCCCAGCAGGAGCAACTCCAGGAACCGCGGCAGGAGCAGACGCAGGAGCAGGGCCTGCCGCGCCGCGGCGAGCCGGCACCGCGCGCCGACTCGGCACCGCCGCCGCAGGACCTCCGTGGCCAGCAGGACGACCGGGCGCAACAGAACGAGTGGCCCGAGCCGGCCGAGTGGCCTCAGCAGAACGGCCAGCAGAACGGCCAGCAGAACGGCTGGCCGCGGCAGGCCCCGGCGGCTCCGGAGCCGAGTCCCGCGCCCGCCCCCCGGACGACGCAGAGCATCCGGTCGTTGCGGAACATCAGGGCGCATCAGCAGGCCGCCGCCACGCAGCACGAGCCGCGCGAACCGCACGAGCCGCGCGAACCGCGTTCCCCGCTCGCCATCGCGCCGCGGACCGGCCAGCCCGGCGAGCCCATCCGGCTCGACGCCAACGGCGCTCCGCTGCTGCCGCGACGGCAACCCGGGAGCCACATGGCGTCCGCCCTGGCCACGCCCACGGCCCCGCCGCCCCGCACGTACGCCCCGGTCAGCGAGGAAGCCGCGGACCAGGTGGCCGCCTCCTGGGGCGCGTTCCAGGAGGGCACGCGCGCCGCTGAGTACGACAACACCATCGCATAGGAAGACCCGCCTCATGACGACGCAGAACCCAGCGGTACAGAAGCTCCTGGACGAGAAGATCAGGGACATCGCCGGCGTGCGCGGCGCGGTCGTCTTCTCCGAGGACGGACTGGTGCTCTATGCGAGCGGGGTGCAGGAGGACTTCGCCCAGCGGCGGGCCGCCGTGGCGTCCTCGCTGGGCAGCATCGCCGACCACGTCGCCTTCGAGGAGCAGGCCGGTGCCGTCAAACGAACCCTGATCGACATGGAGGAGGGCTACGTCATCGTGGCCCGTTGCGGTCAGCGGTCCCAGATCGCGGTCAGCGCCTCCCACACCGCCAACCTCGGCACCGTCGGCTACGAACTGTCGCTGCTCGCCACGCGCCTGGCGCCGGTGCTGGACGCCGAGCAGCGGCAGCCCGTGCCCGGAGGGAAAGCCTGGTGAGTGGGCCGGGCCCGTTCTTCCCTTCGGACTTCCCCCCGGAGCGGTTTCCCCCCGACCGCCACTCCGACCGCCACTCCGACCGCCACCCCGCCGGCGGGCCGGGTCTGCCCGACCGCGACGCCGACCGCCACGCGTACTCGCCCGACCGCCGGTCCCGCGTCTGGTCGGTGACCGGCGGTCGGGTGCACGACGTGGACTTCACCGACATCCGCATCGACACGCATGTCACCACGCTGCCGGGTGCAGGGCCTCCGCCGCCCGGCTCGCAGTACACCCACGTGCTCGCGCTCTGCCGCACCACGCTCGCCGTCGCCCAGCTGGCGAGCCAGCTCGGCGCGCCCGTCAGCGTGACCGCCGCGGTCGTGGCCACGCTCCGCCACCACGGTCTCGTCGAAACCCGCTCCCCCCTGGACATGACCGGCGACACCGTGGTCACCCACGCCCTACTCGAACGAGTAAAGAAGGGTCTCCTCGATGCCATCTAGGCCCGTGCCCGACTCCATGAAGATCCTCGTGGCGGGGGGTTTCGGCGTCGGCAAGACGACCTTCGTGGGCGCCGTCAGCGAGATCGTGCCGCTGTCGACGGAGGCTCCGCTGACGGTCGTCAGCGAGCCGATGGACGACACCAGCCAGGTCCCGACGAAGACCACCACCACGGTGGCGCTCGACTTCGGCCGCCGCACGCTGGGCGACGACATCGTGCTCTACCTCTTCGGCACCCCGGGCCAGGACCGGTTCTGGTTCATGTGGGACGACCTGGTCCGCGGCGCCATCGGCGCGATCGTGCTGGCGGACACCCGCCGGATGGACGACTGCTTCCCCGCGGTCGACTTCTTCGAGCAGCGCGGGGTGCCGTTCATCGTCGGCATCAACGACTTCCCCGGCTCGTACGCCTATCCCGCCGACTCGGTCCGCACCGCGCTGCAGATCTCCGAGGACATCCCGGTCGTCAGCCTGGACGCGCGCGACCCGGGGTCGACCAGGGACGCCCTGGTGGCGCTCGTCGACTACCGCCTCCGCTCTGTCACCGCGGTGTAGCACCTGTAGCACCTGTAGCACCCCTTCCCCGCCGGGACTCCTCGCAGCACAGAAAGGCCATACGGAAAGGCCACCATGACGACCACCACCGCCCCCACGCCGACGTCTCCCTACGACATCTACTCCGACCAGGTCCTGGAGGACCCGTATCCCGTCTACGCGGACCTGCGCGAGACGGGCCCGGCGGTCTGGCTGCCCAACGTCGCCAAGGGCGTCTGGGCCCTCACCCGCTACCAGGAGGTCCACGAGGCCCTCAGGGACGGCGACACCTACCGCAGCCGCGACGGCGTCGCCCTGACCGACCTGGTCAACGAGCAGTTCCTCAACGCGTCGGTGCTCGGCAGCGACGGCGAGGCCCACAAGCGGCTGCGGAAGCCGCTGTCCCGGCAGCTCAACCGCAGCTCCATACGGAAGCTGACCGAATGGGTCGAGCGGACCGCCGACCAGCGGGTCGCCGAGTACGTCGCGCGCGGCACGTTCGACGCCGTCGAGCTGGCGCAGACCCTCGTCGCCGACATCGTGATGTCCCTGATGGGGCTGCCGGGCCAGACCCGGCAGGAGCTGATCGAGAAGGCCGCCACCATCTTCGACAGCCTCGGCCCCGACAACCAGCGCATGCAGCAGGCGCTCCCCGTCACCGGGGCCATGATGGGCTTCCTCGCCCAGCAGGTCACCCGCGAGACGGTGGCCGAGGACTCGTGGATGAGCGCCATCTACGCGGCGGCCGACGCCGGCGAGGTCGAGGAGCACGATGTCGTGCTGCTGATGGCCGCCTACGTCACCGCCGGGATGGACAACACGATCTTCGGCATGACCAGCGCCATCGAGCAGCTCAGCAGGCACCCCGGGCAGTTCGACCAGCTGCGCGCCGAGCCCGATCTCGCGGAGAACGCGGCCCACGAGGCGCTGCGCCTCGAGTCCCCGATCCTCGCGTTCGGCCGCCGGCTGTCCCGCCCCGTCACCATCGGCGACGCCCACCTGGACAAGGACTCCCGGGTGGTGCTCATGTACGCCTCCAGCGGCCGCGACGAGCGGAAGTGGGGGCCGGACGCCGACACGTTCCACATCGACCGCGCGGACGCCGCCGACCACCACGCCCTCGGCGACGGCCCGCACATCTGCCCCGGCAACCACCTGGCCGTCCTGGAGATGCGCAGCATCCTCGCCGCCCTCGCCAGGCACTGCAGCCGCATCGAGGTGACCGGCGAGCCCTACCGTGGCCTCAACAACCTGCTCCGCGGCTGGGCCCACCTCCCGGTCACCGTCACCCTGGCCTGAGCTGGGCTGGGTTGGTTTGATCTGGACTGAGCTGACTGAGTCTTTTTCAACCAGATTGCACGGGACTGATCCAGTCTGAACCGATACCCGCGGCCGCCCACCACGGTCCTCATTCCGTGGTGGGCGGGCCGTGGTGGGCGGTCAGGGCTGTCGTGGGCGGGTGCCGTCGAGGGCGATGGTGAGGATGCGGTCCCGCTGCGCGTCGTCGGTGACGCGGGCGGCCGTGATGCCGCTGATCAAACGCAGCAGGTCGTCGAAGCCGAGGTCCTCGCGCACCTCGCCGGCGCGCTGGGCGCGGGCGAGCAGCGGCTCGCCGGCCGCGTAGATGGAGGTGCGGCAGGTCGCCACGATCTCGGAGTCGCGGCTGAGCGCCTCGTAGATGGCGCGCTTCGTCGCCGAGTAGCTGACGAAGCGGCGCAGCCAGCTGGCCAGGGCCTCCCACGGGGGCAGCTCCGCGGCCTCCTCCGCGGACCGGCACAGCTCCTCGACCTCGCCGACGTACACCGCCTCGAAGAGGTGCTGGCGGGTCGGAAAGTTCCGGTAGAGCGTGCCGATGCCCACGCCCGCGCGGCGGGCGACGTCCTCCAGCGACGCGTCGGTGCCGTGTTCGGCGAACGCCTCGCGAGCCGCTCGGAGCAGGGCGTCGAAGTTGCGCCGGGCGTCGGCGCGCCGCGGTCGCCGCACCGCGCCGGCCAGCCCCGTTGCGGGGTCTCCCATGGCGGTCTCCTGAGCCGGGTTGTAATCGGAGGGGTGCCTCCGCTATTGTGGAGGCATGCCTCCACTTTAACAGGTGACGGCTGGTTCGTCGTGCCACAGCGCCGCGGCACGGGCGCGGCCTCCCCGGACGGGCCGCGGGGCACCACGTCCCGCCCGTCCGATCCCGACCATCTCGCCTTCCCACCCTCCCGCTCGTCGCTGGCCGGCTCCGGCATGCCCACCGCCGCCCCCGGCCGGGACGGCGCTCCTTCCCTTACGAATCGTCCTTCACGAATCGTCCTCTGCGAAAGAACCCTCACGTGAAACGAACGCACCACCAGCTCACGTTCGCCGTTCTGGCGGTCGGCGCCGGCGTCTTCGCGCTCCTGCAGTCGATCATCGCGCCGGCGCTGCCGGTCATCCAGAGCAGTCTGGGCACGAGCCAGTCCACGGTCACCTGGGTGATGACCGCCTATCTGCTCTCGGCCTCGGTGTTCACCCCGATCCTCGGCCGGGTCGGCGACATCCTCGGCAAGAAGCGCACGCTGGTGGCCGCGACCTCGGCCCTGGCCGTCGGCAGCGTGCTGGCCGCCCTCGCGCCGAACATCGGCGTGCTGATCCTCGCCCGGGTCATCCAGGGCGCCGGCGGGGCGGTTTTCCCGTTGTCGTTCGGCATCATCCGGGACGAGTTCCCGCCGGCCAGGATGGCCGCGGCCGTCGGCACGTTCTCCGCCGTCCTCGCCGTCGGTGGCGGCCTGGGCATCGTGCTCGCCGGACCCGTGGTCGAGACCCTCGACTACCACTGGCTGTTCTGGCTGCCCGCGATCGTCGTCACCCTCTCGACGCTGGCGGCGTACCTGGTCGTCCCCGAATCGCCGATACGCAGCCCGGGCCGCGTCAACTTCACGGCCGCGGCGGTGTTGTCGGCCGCGCTGGTGGCCCTGCTGCTGCCCATCAGCCAGGCGTCCTCGTGGGGCTGGGGCTCCGCCCGGGTCGTCGGACTGCTGGTGCTGGCGGCGCTGCTCTTCGTGCTGTGGGTGGTCGTCGAGTCGCGGTCCGCCAGCCCGCTGATCGACATGCGGATCATGCGGCAGCCGGTGGTCTGGCGGACCAACCTCACGGCGCTGCTGTTCGGCGCGGGCCTGCTGTCGATGTTCGTGTTCGTCCCGCAGTTCGCCCAGACCCCGCCGAGCACCGGCTACGGCCTGGGCGCCAGCGTCACGGAAACGGGCCTGCTGATGCTCCCCATGACCGTCACCATGTTCGTCGGCGGACTGCTCAGCGGCCGGATCGAGCACCGGTTCAGCGCCCGGGCGCAGCTCGCCGCCGGTTCGGCCTTCGGCGCCCTGTCCGGCCTGGCGTTGACCACCTGGCACGACGGGCGCTGGCAACTCGCGGTCGCCGCCGCCCTCTTCGGGCTCGGCGCCGGTCTGGCCTACTCCGCCATGACCAACCTGACGGTCCGCAGCGTCCCCGCGCACCAGACCGGCGCCGCCAGCGGCATGAACGCCAACATCCGCACCGTCGGCGGCTCGATCGGCGCCGCGGTGATGAGCAGCATCGTCGCCGGTCATCTGGGCGAGGGCGGCCTGCCCCGGGAGAGCGGCTTCACCAGCGGCTTCGCGATGCTGACCGCCATGTGCCTGGCCGCCGTCGTGGTCGCCCTGTTCGTGCCGGCCGCGGGCCGGACCCGGCCGGCGGCCGGCACGAGCGCCGAGACCGGAGCCGAGACCGGAGCCGAGACCGGAGCCGAGACGGGCGCCGAGACGGGCGGCTCGCCGGTGGGCCAGTCTCGGCCGGCGGGGGCCCGCGTCTGATCCTCGGGCATCGGCGGGCTCGCGTTCAGGCGCGGGCCCGCCGGGCTCGCCCGGCCCGTGGGCGGAGGCGGCCCAGGGCCAGCGCGCCGGGTCCGGTACAGGCGAGGAGCAGGAAGGCCCAGGCGTCAAACGCCGGGATCTCGCCGCCGTTGTCGATCGGCCACGGATCGACCTCCGCGTGCACCGTGAAGTAGGCGTACGCCATCTCCCCCGAGCAGAGCAGCGCCACGACGCGGGTGCCGACCCCGAGCATCAGCAGGGCGCCGCCGACGAGTTCGATGACCGCGGCGTAGAAGAGCGGCCACTCGCCCACCTCCACCGTGTCGATCTGGGGCCCGCCGGGCCCGATCTCGTTCGGTCCGGCGGCGGGGCCGATCACGCCGAAGAGGGCACCGAAGCCGTGGCAGGTGAAGAGCAGCCCGACGACGATGCGGAAGAGCGAGAGGACGTACGGGCGGAGGTCGTCGAGCCGGCGGACGAGCCGTTCCGACGGCGCGGTGGCGGGCGCGGTGGGCGTAGCGGGTGCGGGTGCGGGTGCGGCTGGTGCGGGCGCGGCGGGCGGGTGGGACATGGTCGGCCTCCCCGGGATACGTGGGCTGGCTGTCCCGTCAGCCTCGCCCTCCCCCGGCGGGGCCGCCGCGCGTCGTATGACGGGCGGTCAGCGGCCTACGCAACCGGCCGTACCCGCGCCCCGCCGCCTGCTCCCGAGCCCTCCGGACCCCCCTGACCCCCGCCCCAGCAGGGTGAAGCCCTGCCCGATGGCGGCACGAAGAGCGCCGGGCCCGTCGTTGCGAGTTGATCGTTACACGAGACGGTCTCCGGCCGGCAACCTTTCTGCCCCTGCGCGGCGACTTCACATCGCCTTGAACCGGCACCCCCACTGAGGAGGAAACGTGTCTGCTGTGCGAAGAGGCCCTCGGGCACTGATCGGCACGGTGCTCGCGGGCTTCGCCCTCGTCGCCGGGCTCGCCGCGGGGCCACCCGCCGCGACCGCCGTGGCACCCGCCGAGAACGACCCCGAGGTCCTGGCCCAGCTCGAGTCCCTGGACCGCGGGCTGGTCAGCGTGCACGTCGGGGACGACAACCTGGTCAGCTGGCGCTATCTGGCCAGCGATCCCGACGACGTCGCGTTCAACGTGTACCGCGGCGACCTGAAGGTGAACGACCAGCCGATCACCGACTCGACCAACTTCCTGCACCAGGACGCCCCCAACAGCGCCGACTACCGGGTCCGCGCGGTCGTCGGCGGCGTGGAGCAGGAGTTCTCCCCGCACGCCATCCAGTTCCGCCCCGGCTACTACGACGTGCCGATCCAGCCCCCGTCCGGCGGCTCGGTGAACGGCTCCAGCTACACCTACGAGGCCAACGACGCCTCCGTCGGCGACCTCGACGGTGATGGCACGCTGGAGTTCGTCCTCAAGTGGCAGCCGACCAACGCCAAGGACAACTCCCAGTCCGGCTACACCGGCAACACCATCATCGACGCCTACACCCTCTCCGGCGAGCGGATGTGGCGCATCGACCTGGGCCGCAACATCCGCTCCGGCGCCCACTACACGCAGTTCCAGGTCTTCGACTACGACGGCGACGGCCGCGCCGAGGTCGTCATGAAGACCGCCGACGGCACCGTCTCCGGCACCGGCCAGGTGATCGGCAGCTCCAGCGCCGACTACCGCAACTCCGGCGGGTACGTGCTCTCCGGACCCGAGTACCTCACCGTCTTCGACGGCCTCACCGGCGCCGCCCTCGACACCGTCGACTACGTGCCCGCCCGCGGCAACGTCGCGTCCTGGGGCGACGACTACGGCAACCGGGTCGACCGCTTCCTGGCCGGCACCGCCTACCTCGACGGCGAGCGCCCCTCGATCATCATGGCCCGCGGCTACTACACCCGGTCCGTGATCGCGGCCTGGAACTTCCGCGACGGCCAGCTGACCCGCCAGTGGACCTTCGACACCAACAGCTCCACCAACGTCGGCAGGGGCTACGACGGGCAGGGCAGCCACAGCCTGTCCATCGGCGACATCGACCGGGACGGCCGCGACGAGATCGTCTACGGTTCGATGGCCGTCGACGACAACGGCTACGGGCTGTGGACCTCCCGCACCGGCCACGGCGACGCCCAGCACCTGGGCGACTTCGACCTGAACGACCCGGGCCTGGAGTACTTCAAGGTCTCCGAGTCGAGCAGCCAGCCCTCCTCGCTGCGCATCGAGCCCATGAACGGCCAGATCGGCTGGACCACCGGCAGCGGCTCCGACAACGGCCGCGGCGTGGCCGGCGACATCTACGCCGGGAACGCCGGGGCGGAGTTCTGGTCCGCGTCCGACAGCACCCTGCGCAACCTCGCCGGCGGATCCGTCGGCCGCGAACCGTCCAGCATCAACTTCCTCAGCTGGTGGGACGGCGACCTGACCCGTGAGCTGCTGGACGGCACCCATATCGACAAGTACGGCACCGGCGGCGACACTCGGCTGCTGACCGGTTCGAACGTGGCGTCCAACAACGGCACCAAGGCCACCCCCGTGATCTCCGGCGACATCCTCGGCGACTGGCGCGAGGAGGTCGTCTGGCGCACCAGCGACAACAGCGCGCTGCGGATCTACTCCACCCCGTACGAGACCGACTACCGCATCACCACGCTGCTCCAGGACCGGCAGTACCGCACCGGCCTGGCCTGGCAGAACACCGCCTACAACCAGCCCCCGCACCCCAGCTTCTACCTCGGCGCCGGAATGGGCACCGCGCCCCGTCCCTAGCGCCGTCCCTGGCCCCTGACACACGCGCGGCGCCCGGCCCGGTCACGTACCGGGCCGGGCGATCGCGGCGCGGAGCCGCGGGCCGAACACGACGTCGTGCGGGAGCCCGGCCAGCTCCCCGGCGTCCGCGGCAACGCCCCGCCGGACCAGGATGTCGGCCAGGTACGCCCAGTGGGCGGCCGCCGCCTCCGCCTGGGTCATGCCGTCGAAGGGCTCGTCCGGGCCGACCACCATCCGGGCCGTCTCCTCGATCTCCTCGATCCCCTCGGCCGAGACCCACGAGCCGGCGTCGGCCGCCTCGTCCGCGCCGGCACCGTGCAGCCAGGAACTCCAGCCCCGGTCGTCGAGCAACGTCACGCCACGGCCGTCGGCGAGCGCGGCGGTGAGCCGGGCCGACACCGACAGCTGCCCGGCGTCCAGGCCGCCCTCGTCCAGCTCCACATGCGTGACGAAGCGGGTCACCACGGTCATGCCGGCCTCCGTGAGGTGTTGTGCGGCCCGCGGGCCGGGCCTCGTTGCGCTCTCCCGGCTCCAGCATGCGGCACGGCTCCGCCCGGGGCGTGCGGGCGGCTCGCCGCGGGAGTAGACGAGCGGCCAACGCGACGGAAGGATCGGGGCTGTGAGGCTCCGGGGTGGGTGGTGGCTCAGCCAGGCAGGGATCGCGCTGAGCGTTGCGGGAGGGGTATGGCTGGGCGCGACCGCCGTGCGCGGCGGATGGGACGCGGCCGATCCGGTGGCCAGCGTTCTGGGTGGTGCGGCGGGAGTCGTGGCGCTGGTCGTCTCGTTGAGGTCGGGTGCGGGCGTCGGCTCCGTGACCGGCGGCCCGCCGCCACCGCCGGCGTTGACGGTGCCGGCATGGGTGGTGGATCGGCAGGAGGCCGAGCAGGTCGTCGCGGCGGTCTGTGGTCGTGGACGAACCTCCGCCGTCGGCATCACCACCGGCCTTCACGGTGCGGGCGGATTCGGAAAGACGACGTTGGCGCAGGTGGTCTGTGCCCACCCGAGAGTTCGTCGACGTTTTCGTGGCCGCGTCTACTTCGTCACCGTGGGCCGCAACATAAGGGGCCGGGCGGCGATCGCGGCCAAGGTGGTGGAGGCGACCCGGTTCATCACGGGTGACTCCCTGGACACGGGGCAGGACCCCGACCAGGCCGGCGCTCACCTCGGGCGTCTGCTGGCCCGGCGCCCCCGGACGTTGCTGGTGATCGACGACGTCTGGGAACCGGAGCAACTGGAGCCGTTCCTCCACGGCGCGCAGGGCCAGTGCGTTCGGCTGGTGACGACGCGCAGGCCGACCGTTCTGCCGCCCGAGGCCACCCGAATCATGGTGGACCGGATGTCGCCGGAGCAGGCTCATGCCGTACTCAGCTACAACCTGGCCGGCACGCTGCCCGGTCCGTTGGTGGAATCGCTGGTGAAGGCGACCGGGCGGTGGGCTCTGCTGCTGCGACTGGTCAACCAACTCGTCGCGGTCCAGGCGGCGACGGGAGCGTCGCCCGTCACCGCCGCCCAGACGATCCTCGCTCGGCTCCGCGCCCTCGGCCCCGCGGGAGCCGATCCGGACGTGCCTCTGGACCTGGACGACCCGGACCGCAGGAACACGGCGGTGCGGGCGAGCATCCAGGCCGCGACGGAGCTGTTGCCGGCCGGTGGCGGCCGGCGGTTCGCGGAGCTCGGGATCTTCGCCGAGGACGAGATCGTTCCCTTACCCCTGGTGACGCTCCTGTGGCGGGCGACTGGTGACCTCGACGAACCGCGGGCTCGGGCGCTCTGCATGCAGATGGCCGAACTCTCGTTGGTATCGCTCGACGCCTCGGTGCCCGGCGGGGTGCTGGCGCTGCACGACGTCGTCCGTGACTACCTGCGAGCGGAACTGGCCGGCGGCCTACCATCGGTCAACGCCGCACTGCTCGACGGCGTCGCCGCCACGCTGCCCAGCCTTCCGTCGTCGGGCACCGACACCGGTGTCAACATGGGGAACGGGCCGGCATGGTGGCGGATCACGGATGGATATCTCCTCGACCACCTGGTGGAGCATCTGCTGGACGCCGGACGTGTCGCGGAGGCCGAGGCGTTGACCAGCGACCTGCGGTGGGTGCGGACCCGGTTACATCAGCGCGGCCCCACGGCGCCATGGCGCGATCTGGACCGGATCGGCACGCCGATCGCTCAGACGCTTGCCGGAGACCTGGCACGGGCCGCCCATCTGCTCGCTCCCACGGGTGAGCCGGCGCACGCGCTCAACGCGGTGCTGGGCAGCCGGCTGGGTGCCCTCGCGCGCTGGCATGACCAACCGTGTGTCGTGGGCCAGCCCGCTCTCCTCAACAGATGGCCACCGCCCGACCTGCCTGACCCGGCCCTGCTGCGGATCCTGACCGGAGGTTCGGATGGCGTGCGTGCTCTGGCCTTCTCCCCCGACGGGACGTCGCTGGCGACCGCATGCGATGACGAGGTCGTGCGGACGTGGGACCCGGCCACCGGAACTCTTCTGCGGACGCTGACGGGTCACGAAGGCTACGTGAACGCGGTGGCGTTCAGCCCCGACGGAACAAGCCTCGTCAGCGTCGGCGCCGACGGATCGGCGCGCATGTGGGAGGTGGCCACCGGCAGCCTGACACGGACGGCGATCGGAGAGGCCGCAGGGCTGAAGACGGTGGCGTTCAGTCCCGACGGGACGCGGCTGGCCACCGTCTGTGAGAACGGTTCGGTGTCGATCTGGGACGCCGCCGGCGCACGCCTCCGCACGCTGCCCGTGAACCGACGGGAGGTGCGTGCCCTGGCCTTCAGCCCGGGCGGGGAGCGGCTTGCCACCGCCGGTGGAGAGGGCATGGTGCACATCTGGGACCCGGAGACCGCCGTCGACCTCCACGTGCTCACGGCCGGGCCGGGGGCCGTTCGCGCGGTGGCGTTCAGTCCCGACGGAACGCGGCTCGCCACCGCCGGGGAGGACCGCTTGGTGCGCATCTGGGATCCGACCGCGGTCGACCGTCCGCCGCGTACGCTCCTGGGCCACACCGGCTATGTCAACGCGGTGGCGTTCAGTCCCGACGGGACGCGGCTGGCCACGGCGGGCTACGACCGCTCGGTCCGCATCTGGGACCCGCACACCGGTCGCCTGCTGCACACGCTCGGCGGCCATGTGGACTATGTCAACGCGGTGGCGTTCAGTCCCGACGGGACGCGGCTCGCCACGGCGGGCTACGACCGCTCGGTCCGCATCTGGAATCCGAACGCTCGCGCGCTCGCCGGTGACGGAAACGGAGTGCGGTCGGTCGCCGTCGCGCAGGGCGCCCGCCTGGCGAGTGCGGACGACGACGGCGCCGTGCGCATCCGGGAGGCGTCGAGTGGTGCCCCTCTTCTCACGCTCACCAGCTACATAGCGGGCGTTCGAGCGGTGGTGTTCAGGCCGGACGCAACTCGACTCGCCACCGTTGGTGAGGACGGCTCCGTGTCGATCTGGGACGCCACTTCGGGGAGCCTGGTCAGCAGTCTTTCCGACTACGACAGAACACAGGCGGCGACCTTCAGCTGGGACGGGGCGCAGCTGGCGACGCTCGAGGACACCGGCCGGATCCGGATCTGGGATGCGGACGGCGAGTTCGTCCAGGGCCTCAGGGGCGAGTGGAGACAGGATCGGGCACTCGCGTTCTGCCCGGAGGGCACTCGGTTGGCTGTCGCCGGGGAGAGCGGCCTCGTGTCCGTCTGGAACACGGTCTCCCGGCAGCGGGTGCACGTGCTTTCCAGTCATGAGAGAAATGTCAGCGCGGTTGCCTTCAGCCCGGACGGAGCGTTGCTCGCCACCGTCGGCGAAGATCCGCTGGTGCGGCTGTGGGATTCCGCCGCCGGGTCCCTCCGCATGGCTCTCTCCGGCCACGAACGCCATGTCAACGCCGTCTCCTTCAGCCCGGACGGCAGGTGGCTGGCCACGGGAGGTGACGACGGCTCGATACGGGTCTGGGACCCGGCGAGCGGAACGCTGGTCACACAGATGCGTATCGAGAGTCATGTGCGGTGCTGTGCGTGGAGCCCCGACGGCGCGGCGATCTTCGTGGGAGGGCGGGGCGGTCTGTTCGGATTCGACTTCCGGTCAGGCGTGCCCGTCCCGTGATGGTCGGCAGGCCCGCGGTAAGGACGCGGAAGGCCGACGCGGGCCCCCGCCTGGGCCCGGTCGGCGCGCTCGTGGACTCGTGGATCAGGAGGTGGTGAGGGTGTGGCTGTCGAGCGGGTTGCCGGCGGCGTCGAGGGCGGTGACCCGGAAGACGTCGGCGTCCGTGGGCGCCGAGATCCGGGCCGCCGTCTCGAAGCCGGTCTTCGGGGTGGTGCCGAGCGTGGTCAGGGCGTCCTCGCTGGCCCCGGCCTGGATGCGCCAACTGTCGACCTCGGTGGCGCCGTTCCAGCTGACGTTCAGGGTCCGGCTGCCGTCCGCGGCGGCGTCGCCGACGACGACCTCCGGCGCGGCGGCCGGGGTGCCGGTCCAGTCGTCGGTCCGGTCGGCGCGGTAGGACGACGAGCCAGAGCCGAACTGGCCGGTGAAGACCTGCTGGCCGGTGGGGGAGAACTCGACCAGCCGACCGGTGGTGCCGAAGTCGACCAGCTGGTTCCCGTTGGGCACCTGGCGGCTGCTGCCGATGAACGGTGTGTACGCCGCCGGGTTGGCGCGGAACTCCTGGGAGAGGGTGGCCGTCATGGACGACTCGTCGATGGTGTAGATCGCGCTCCGGGACTGCTGCGGGCTGTGGGTGTTGCCGTTGTCGAACACCGACAGCCGGCCGTCCGGCAGCCGCCGCGCGTCGTGCTGGTAGCTGGGCATGCTGGCCGTGCCGCCGGAGAACGTGAAGTCGCTCTGCTCGCCGCCGAAGCGCCAGATGATCTCACCGGTGTCGATGTCGATCTTGTAGACGGTGCTGGTGTTGCGGAAGTTGACGAGGATGTTCCCGTCGGAGTCGTACTGCAGGGCGTTGGCGTGGAACAGGTCGCCGAACCCGTTCATCGGCTCCGTGGTCTCGCCGGGTTCGATGTGGTCCAGGGCGTCCCATTCGAAGGTGACCTGGCCGGTCCCCACGATCTGCTCCTGGATGACCACGTTCAGGATCGTGCCGTTGGTCGGCCCGCCCCACGGGCTGAGGTCGATGCTCTGCTGGACCCAGCCCTCGACGAGGACGCGGGTGCCGTCGGGGCTGAACGCGATCGCGTGGCCGTCCGTCGGCTGGTTCTGCAGCTGGATGGTGGCGATCTCCTGGTACGACTCGTTCAGCACCAGGTGCACGCCACGGGCCACGTCGTACAGGGTCAGCGCGGGCTGGCCCTGCCACTCGATCTGCTCGAAGTTGAAGTAGCTGCCGGGGCGTTCCCAGATGACCTGGCCGGCGTTGTCGTAGATGGCGGCGGCTCCGCCGCCGAAGGTGCTGGGTGCGGTCAGCAGGTACCCGGGATCCTCCTGGCCGGTCCGCGTGGTGGTGAGGGCGGCGGCCAGGGGCTCGTCGACGGTGACGTACTCCGACGCGTCGAGCGCGGGGAGCGGTGCGACGGCGAGCCGCGGGTCGTTGTCGGAAGCGCTGGCCACGGAGGCGAGAGGCACGATCAGCGCCGCACCGGCGACCGACGTGACGAGGGACCGGGCCAGTGCACTTGTCCATAAGGGACGCACGGGTGAATCTCCTTGGCTGGAAGGTCGTCCCAGCCCCCACCGGTGACTGTACTCAGCGGGTTGACGTGTTCGCAACAATGCGCAATCTTGAGTAAGTCCCTGATCAGGGCTTTCTCCCTGTGCGGATGTTGTGTTGCCACGCGGCGCGCCGACCAGCCCTGGTGGACCGCCGTCGCCTCCCCCGACCAGACCGCCCTCGGTTTCGCGCGCGGTCGGTCGGGTCAGTTGGCCGGGCGGTAGCGGCGGGCGGTGCGGTGGTCGTCGCGGCGGATGATGCCCTGGCGTTCGAGTCGGCGGAGGTGGTACAGCACGGTGGAGGCGCTGGACAGGCCGACGGCGTGGGCTATCTCCCGGACGGTGGGGGCGTAGCCGTGTTCGGCGATGGCGTCCCTGATCGCCCGCACGATGTCCTCCTGCCGCTCCGTCACGCCGCCCTCATGACCAGGGGGTGCGCGTCCGGCTGCTCGTGCTCGCGGACGTGGCGGCGTAGTTGGGCCCAGGTCGCCGCCGATCGGCGGTCGGCCCAGAAGGGGTGGCAGGCGATGCGGCAGGACAGCCGCAGCAGCCGCCGGCGCAGCACCGTCGTGCCGATCCCGGGTGGGGCGGCGGCGAGGGCCTCGTAGACGCGGTTCCAGTCGTGTTGGTCGCGGATCAGGTCGGGAGGAAAGCCGTGGTGCGCCATGCCCAGTATTGAAACATGTGTTCGATTATCTGCGCACGCGCAATGTCCGGCGTGTCGCGGCGAAGAAAGTGTCTGTGCCCCGGCTCGGCAGGGCGTCAGGATGGCCCTGTGCGTCACTCTCCCGCGTTTTCTTGGATCGAACGCGGGGGGGATCGACTCATGGGGAGATCGGGCGTCACGGAGGAGCGTAGAGGTCTTCGCGACGGATGGGTGCGTGGCTGCTCCGGTAATCTGGGCGGTGTTCCGGCAATCGCTGGCCCCGGTACCGCGGACTCGGGGTCCTCTTCGGGTTGCCGTGTCCTCCCGTCCCGACAGATGTCCGGCCGCTCCCGCACCGTCATGCGGGAGCGCGGTCTGCCATGCCCGAAAGAGAGCATCTGTGACCACTCACGGCACTCGCGCCGACACCGATCCCGACACCGCCGCCGACCCCTCCGCCGCCGACCCCTCCGGTCTCTACGACGCCAACGCGATCACCGTCCTGGACGGTCTCGACGCCGTACGCAAGCGGCCCGGGATGTACATCGGCTCCACCGGCGAACGAGGGTTGCACCACCTCGTGCAGGAGCTCGTGGACAACTCCGTGGACGAGGCGCTGGCGGGGGTGGCCGACCGGATCGACGTGACGATCCTGGCCGACGGCGGCGTGCGGGTGGTCGACAACGGCCGCGGCATCCCGGTGGGCATGCATCCGGTGGAGAAGCGGCCGGCCGTCGAGGTCGTGCTGACCGCGCTGCACGCGGGCGGGAAGTTCGGGGGCGGGGGTTACGCGGTCTCCGGCGGTCTGCACGGTGTGGGCCTGTCGGTGGTGAACGCCCTGTCGACCCGGCTGTCGGTGGAGATCTGGACCGAGGGCCACCGGTGGACGCAGGACTACAAGGACGGTGCCCCGGCCGCCCCGCCCGCCCGCCGCGAAGCCACCTCCCGTACGGGCACGTCGCTGACCTTCTGGGCGGACGGGACGATCTTCGAGACCACCGAGTACTCCTTCGAGACGCTGGCCAGGCGCTTTCAGGAGATGGCGTTCCTCAACCGGGGGCTCACCCTGAGCCTGACCGACGAACGGCCGTCCGCGCGCGCCACGGCCGGGGCCGACGAGGCCGGCTCGGACGCCGCCGAGGAGCAGCCGGCGAAGACGGTCTCGTACCGCTACGACGGCGGCATCACCGACTTCGTCGCCCACCTCAACGCCCGCAAGGGCGAGCCGGTCCACCCCTCGGTGATCACCATCGAGGCCGAGGACGCAGGGCGGCTGCTGTCGGTCGAGGTCGCGCTGCAGTGGAACGGCCGGTACGCCGACAGTGTCTACTCCTACGCCAACGCCATCCACACGCATGAGGGCGGCACCCACGAGGAGGGCTTCCGCACGGCGCTGACCACCGTGGTCAACCGCTACGCGCGGGTCAGGAAGCTGCTGCGGGACAAGGACGGGAACCTCGCCGGCGAGGACATCCGCGAGGGCCTGACCGCGATCATCTCGGCCAAGCTCGGCGAGCCGCAGTTCGAGGGCCAGACCAAGACCAAGCTCGGCAACACCGAGGCGCGCACCTTCGTGCACAAGGTCGTGCACGAGCACCTGACCGACTGGTTCGACCGCAACCCGAACGAGGCGGCCGACATCGTGCGCAAGGCCATCCAGGCGGCCACCGCCCGGGTCGCGGCCCGCAGGGCGCGCGACCTGACCCGCCGGAAGGGCCTGCTGGAGTCCGCGGCGCTGCCGGGCAAGCTGGCCGACTGCCAGTCCAGCGACCCCGCGCAGGCGGAGATCTTCATCGTCGAGGGCGACTCCGCCGGCGGTTCGGCGAAGTCCGGCCGCAACCCGCGGTTCCAGGCGATCCTCCCGATCCGCGGCAAGATCCTCAACGTCGAGAAGGCGAGGATCGACAAGGCCCTGCACAACCAGGAGATCCAGGCGATGATCTCCGCGTTCGGCGCGGGCGTGCACGAGGACTTCGACATCACCAGGCTCCGCTATCACAAGATCATCCTGATGGCGGACGCGGACGTCGACGGTCAGCACATCAACACGCTGCTGCTGACCTTCCTCTTCCGCTTCATGCGGCCGCTCATCGAAGGGGGCCACGTCTACCTCTCCCGCCCCCCGCTCTACAAGATCAAGTGGAGCCGGGACCACGTCGAGTACGCCTACTCCGACCGCGAACGCGATCTGCTCCTCGATCGGGGCCGGCGGGCCGGCCGCCGCGTCAGGGACGACTCCATCCAGCGCTTCAAGGGCCTGGGCGAGATGAACGCCGAGGAACTGCGCGTGACCACCATGGATCCCGACCACCGGGTCCTGGGCCAGGTCACCCTCGACGACGCGGCCGTCGCCGACGACCTGTTCTCCGTCCTGATGAGCGAGGACGTCGAGGCACGCCGCCACTTCATCCAGCGCAACGCCAGGGACGTCCGCTTCCTCGACGTCTGATCCGCCGCGCGCCGCCCCGCCCCGCCCCCACCGTCTGTCTGTTGCTGAGGAGAGCACCGCGTGAGCACGTTCCCCGCCCCCGCCACGGTCGGCCGCCCGCAGGACGGCTCCGACTACACCGCACGGCATCTCATGGTGCTCGAAGGACTCGAGGCCGTGCGCAAACGCCCGGGCATGTACATCGGCTCCAGCGACAGCCGGGGTCTGATGCACTGCCTGTGGGAGCTCATCGACAACTCCGTCGACGAGGCACTCGCCGGGGCCTGCGACCGGATCGACGTCATCCTGCACGACGACGGCTCGGTGGAGGTGCGCGACAACGGCCGCGGCATCCCCGTGGACACCGAACCCCGCACCGGCCTGTCCGGCGTCGAGATCGCCTACACCAAGCTGCACGCCGGCGGAAAGTTCGGCGGCGGCTCCTACGCGGCCTCCGGCGGTCTGCACGGCGTCGGCGCCTCCGTCGTCAACGCCCTGTCCGCCCGGCTCGACGTCGAGGTCGACCGGCACGGCCACACCCACCACACCAGCTTCCGCCACGGCGCCCCCGGCAGCTACGCCGGCCCCGGACCCGACGCGCCCTTCACCCCCGCCCGGGGGCTGCGCAGGACGCCCGGGATCCCCGAAGCGCGCACCGGCACGCGCGTGCGCTACTGGGCCGACCGCCAGATCTTCCTCAGGGGCGCCAGGCTCTCCCTCGACACGCTGCACCAGCGCGCCCGCCAGACCGCCTTCCTGGTGCCCGGCCTGACCATCGTCGTCCGCGACGAGTACGGCCTCGGCGAGGGTGGCAGCAAGGGCGAGGAGTCGTTCCGCTTCGACGGCGGCATCAGCGAGTTCTGCGCGTACCTGGCGAGCGACAGGCCCGTCTGCGACGTGCTCCGCCTGACCGGCCAGGGCACCTTCAAGGAGACCGTCCCGGTCCTGGACGAGCACGGCGAGATGACGCCCACCGAGGTCGTCCGAGAGCTCGGCGTGGACGTGGCGCTGCGGTGGGGCACCGGCTTCGACACCACGCTCCGGTCCTTCGTCAACGTCATCGCCACCGCCAAGGGCGGCACCCACGTCGCGGGCTTCGAACAGGCCGTCGCCAGAACGGTGAACGAGGCCCTGCGAACCAGGAAGCTGCTGCGGGTCGCCGAGGACGACATCGTCAGGGACGACGCCCTCGAGGGCCTCACCGCGGTGGTCACCGTGCGCCTCGCCGAGCCGCAGTTCGAGGGCCAGACCAAGGAGGTCCTCGGCACGTCCGCCGCCCGGCGGATCGTCAACACCGTGGTGTCCAGGGAGCTCAGAGCGTTCCTCACCTCCACCAGGCGGGACACCGCCGCGCAGGCCCGGGTGGTCCTGGAGAAGGCCGTCGCCGCCGCACGCACGCGTATCGCCGCCCGCCAGCACAAGGACGCGCAGCGCCGCAAGACGGCCCTGGAGTCCTCGGCGCTGCCCGCCAAGCTCGCCGACTGCCGCAGCGACGACGTCCAGCGCAGCGAGCTGTTCATCGTCGAGGGAGACTCCGCGCTCGGCACGGCGAAGCTCGCCCGGAACTCCGAGTTCCAGGCGCTGCTGCCGATCCGCGGCAAGATCCTCAACGTCCAGAAGTCGTCCGTGACCGACATGCTGAAGAACGCCGAATGCGGCGCGATCATCCAGGTCATAGGGGCGGGCTCCGGGCGGACCTTCGACCTCGACGCGGCCCGCTACGGCAGGGTCATCATGATGACCGACGCCGACGTCGACGGCTCGCACATCCGCTGCCTGCTGCTGACGCTCTTCCAGCGCTACATGCGTCCCCTGGTCGAGGCGGGCCGGATGTTCGCCGCGGTGCCGCCGCTGCACCGCATCGAGCTGGTCCAGCCGAGGAAGGGCGAGGACAGGTACATCTACACCTACTCGGACCGTGAACTGCGCGACAGGCTGACGGAGTTCCGGAGCAGGAACATCCGGTACCGGGACTCCGTCCAGCGCTACAAGGGCCTCGGCGAGATGGACGCCGACCAACTGGCCGAGACGACCATGGACCCGCGCCGCCGCACCCTGCGCCGGATCAACCTCGCCGACCTCGAAGCGGCGGAGCGGGTGTTCGACCTGCTCATGGGCAACGACGTGGCGCCCCGCAAGGAGTTCATCTCCCGCTCGGCGGCGACCCTGGACCGGTCCCGGATCGACACCTGACCAGGGCGCCGGGCGCTGGTCAGAAGCCGCCCAGGGCGGCGGCGTGGCTGGTGTGGTGGGCGGTGCTGACGGGGAGGGGCACGGGGGACGGGGGC
>NZ_JBDPLU010000050.1:0-8366 GCF_039871525.1 Streptomyces sp. B6B3
CGGCGACCTCGCCCACTGGGACACCCACGGCCACCTCCACTTCGACGGCCGCACCGACACCCAAACCAAAATCCACGGCCACCGCATCGAACCCGGCGAAATAGAAACCACCCTCACCACCCACGAAACAGTCCACCAAGCCGCCGTCATCCCCCACGAACAGCAGCTCGTCGCCTACCTCGTCCCCGCCACCACGGACGAGATCGACACGGACACGGTCCGCGCGTTCGCCGCCGCCCACCTACCGGACTACATGGTGCCCGCCGCGATGATGGTCCTGGACGCGCTACCGCTGACAGCCCACGGCAAGATCGACCGCGCCGCCCTTCCCGCCCCAGACTTCGCCGGACGGGTGTCCGACCGCGCGCCCCGCAACGCCACCGAAGCCACCCTCTGCGCCCTCTTCGCCGACGTCCTCGGCCTGGAAACGGTCGGCATCGACGACTCCTTCTTCGCGCTCGGCGGCGACTCCATCATGTCCATGCAGCTCGCCACCCGCGCCCGCCGCGAAGGACTGACGCTCAGCCCCCGGCAGGTCTTCGAGCAGAAGACACCGGAGCGCCTGGCCGGGACCGTCGGAACGGCGGCGGGCGGCATCTCTGAGGAGCGCCCGGCGGAGGCTGACTCCGGCGTGGGTGAGGTGCCGTTCACGCCGGCGATGCGGGCGATGGGCCCGCACGCGACCAGGGCCGGTTTCACGCAGTGGGTGACCGTCGGCGCCCCGTCGGGAGTGGACCAGGCGGTGCTCACCGCGGCGCTCGACGCGCTCATGGTCGCCCATCCGATGCTCCGCGCCCGCGTCCAACCCCCCGCGCCCGGCCGCCCCCACCCGGTGGTCGTCGTCTCCGGGCCGGACCAGGTGGATGCCACGAGCCTGATTCTCCGGGTGGACGCGACAACGGCACCCACCACCGACCTCCAGAAGATCACCGAACGAGCGGCCCGGGAGGCCGCCGAACGCCTGGACCTCACCACGCCGGGAGCGCTCCGGGCCGTCTGGGTGGACGCCGGATCCGACCGCCCCGGACGCCTGGTCCTGATCGCCCACCACCTCGTCATCGACGGCGTCTCCTGGCGCATCCTCCTCCCCGACCTGGCCGCGGCCTACCAGGCCGCCGCATCCGGGCAAGACCCCGCGCCTGACCCGAGCGGCACCTCGTTCACGCAGTGGGCGCGGGCCCTGACCACGTACGCGCAAAGCCCCGACCGCGTCGCCGAACTCGACCACTGGACCGCGCTGCTGAGCGGACCCGCATCCCCACCGCTGGGCCGGCGGACGCTCGACCCGGGCCGGGACACCGTGGCGCGCCTGCGTACACGCTCCTGGACGCTGCCCGCCCAGCACACGGCCGTCCTCACCGATCAGACGGCCTCAGCCTTTCACTGCGGCGTCCACGAGATCCTCCTGGCCACCCTCACCGGAGCCCTCACCCACTGGCGCCCGGACACCACCACCAACGGCCAACTCGTCGACATCGAAAGCCACGGCCGCCACCCACTCGACGGGAGCGACGACCTCTCCCGCACCGTCGGCTGGTTCACCAGCGTCCACCCCGTCCGACTCTCCACCACCGGCATCGACCCCAACGAGGCCCTCGCCGGCGGACCCGCGGCCGGCCAACTCCTCAAGTCCGTCAAGGAACAGCTTCAGTCCGTCCCCGGCGACGGCCTCGGCTACGGCATGCTCCGCCATCTCAACGCCGACACCGCCCCCACCCTCGCCGATCTCCCCACCCCCGACATCGGGTTCAACTACCTCGGCCGCTTCCCGGCTCCCACCACCGACCAGACAACGCCCTGGCAGCTCATCGGCGACACGCCCATCGGCGGCACCGCCCATCCCGACACCCCCGCCACCCACACCCTCAACGCCAGCGCCCTGGTCCAGGACACCCCCCAAGGACCCCAACTCCACCTCACCCTCGACTGGGCCTCCGGCCCACTCGACGACACCGACGCGGAACGCCTCGGCCACGCCTGGGTCGAGACACTCACCTCCCTCGCCACCCACACCGCCCACCCCGACGCCGGCGGCCACACCCCCTCCGACTTCCCCCTCCTCAACCTCAGCCAGGACGACGTCGAGAGGCTGGAGACGGCCGTTCCCGGTCTGGTGGACGTCTGGCCCCTGTCGCCGCTGCAGGAGGGCTTGTTGTTCCACGCCGCCTACGACGACCAGGGGCCGGATGTCTACGCCGGTCAACGGGCTCTCGCGCTCGAGGGACCGTTGAACGCTCGCCGGCTCAGGGCCGCCTTTCGGACGGTGCTGGCCCGCCATCCAGTCCTCCGGGCAAGTCACCACCACCTGCCCTCGGGACAGACCGCACAGGTGATCGCCGGCGAGGTCGAGCTGCCCTGGCAGGAGGTCGATCTCTCCTCACTCCCCGAGGACGACGTCTCGGTCGCGATGGAGCGGCTGGCCCGCGGCGAGATGGCCGGCCGGCTTGACCTGACCACGGCGCCGCTGCTGCGGGTGTTGCTGGTGCGCCTGGCCGACGAACACCACCGCCTCGTTCTCACCAGCCACCACCTCCTCATGGACGGCTGGTCCCTGCCGATCCTGTTCGACGACCTGGCCGCCGTGTACGCCGCCGGGGACAGCGCGACGGCGCTGCCGGTGGCGGCCTCGTACCGGGACTACCTGGCCTGGCTGGACCGGCAGGACAGGCGGGCGGCACAGGCGGCGTGGCGAGCGGAACTGGCCGGGGCGGAGGAGCCCACGCTGGTCGCGCCCGCCGACCACTCCAGCGTCTCGGTCCGGCCGCGGGCCCTGCGTTTCGAGTTCGGCGGAGACCTCAGCCGGGCTCTGGCCCGCCTCAGCCGCAGCCGGGGCGTGACGGTCAACACCCTTCTGCAGGGAGCCTGGGCGCTGATCCTCGCCCGGCTGACCCGACGCCGTGACCTGGTCTTCGGCAGCACGGTGGCCGGCCGACCCACCGACCTGCCCGGTGCCGAATCCACGATCGGCCTCTTCATCAACACGCTGCCCGTCCGGGTGCGGCTGGCCGACGATCAGCCGGTCATCGACATGCTCACCGACCTGCAGCACCGACAGGTGGGCCTGATGAGTCACCAACACCTCGGACTCGCGGAGATCCAGCGGTTCGCCGGCCCCGGGGCCAACTTCGACACGCTCGTGGTGTACGAGAACTACCCGCACTCCGCCAGCGGTCCCGAGGCCGCGGAGGTGTCGTTCCACCGCGTGGGCGGCACCCGGGACGCCAGTCACTACCCCCTGTGCCTGATCGCGATCCCGGGCGAGCGACTGGAAGGGGAGATCGCCTACCGCGAGGATGTCGTCGACCGCTCCGACGCGGAGCGAGTACTGGCCTCTCTGGAACGGGTGCTTGAGCAGATCGTGGCCGACCCGCAGGCCCGGGTGAGCGACATCGACCTGATGGACGGTGTCGAGCGGTCCCGGGTGGTGGTGGAGTGGAACGACACCGCTCGTGCGGTGCCTTCGGGCACGTGGACGGAGCTCTTCCAGGCCCGGGCGACGGCCACCCCTGACGCGGTCGCCGTCGTCGAGGGAACGCGCCGGCACAGCTACGCCGAGCTGCGGGCGGGCGCCCAGCGGCTGGCACGGTACCTGGCGGCCTCGGGCATCGGGCCGGAGCGCCGGGTCGTCGTGATCATGGAGCGTTCGGCGGCCATGGTCGAGACGCTGCTGGCGGTGTCGATGGCCGGCGGGGTGTTCGTCCCCGTCGATCCGAGCTATCCGCGAGAGCGGGTGCGCTTCATGCTGCGGTCGGCCGACCCGACCCTCGTGGTCTGCACGCGTGACACCCGGGCGGTGGTCCCCGAGGATCTCTCGGCCCGCGCCCTGACGGTGGACGATCCCGTCGTGGCGGCAGCCATAGGGGAGTCCGCGAAGGGAGACCTGGCGGACGAGGAGCGCCTGGGCCCCGTCCACCCGGCTCACGCGGCGTACGTGATCTACACCTCGGGCTCGACCGGGCGGCCCAAGGGGGTGGTCGTCTCGCACGCGGGGCTGGCGAACCTGGCCCAGGCCCAGATCGAACGCTTCGCGGTCCATCCGGGTGCCCGGGTACTGCAGTTCGCCTCTCCGAGCTTTGACGCCGCGATCTCGGAGATGTGCATGGCGCTGTTGTCCGGCGCCGCGCTGGTGGTGCCCGAGGCGGAGTTCCGGCCGCCCAACGTGTCACTGGCCGAGGCCCTCGGCAGGGTGCGCGCGACCCATGTGACCGCGCCTCCCAGTGTGTTGGCGAGGGAGGAGAAACTGCCACCGGACGTGGAGACGCTGGTCACGGCGGGGGAGGCGTGTCCGGCCGAGCTGGTGGACCGTTGGTCGGCGAGCAGGCGGATGATCAACGCCTACGGACCCACCGAGACCACCGTCTGCGCGTCCATGAGCATGCCGCTGCGCCGGGGCGAGAAGGTCACCATCGGCCGCCCGCTGGACAACACGCGGGCCTACGTCCTCGACGGCTACCTCCGCCCTCTCCCTCCCGGTGTTCCCGGCGAGCTGTACATCGCCGGAGCCGGCCTCGCCCGCGGCTACGCCGGACAGCCCGGCCTGACCGCCGAACGTTTCCTCGCCTGTCCCTACGGCGACGCACCCGGAGAGCGGATGTACCGCACCGGCGACCTCGCCCACTGGGACGCGGACGGCAACCTGCACTTCGACGGCCGCGCCGACGCCCAGGTCAAGATCCGCGGCTACCGCATCGAACCCGGCGAGATCGAAACCACCCTCCTCGCCCACCCCCACATCGCCCAGGCCACCGTCACCACCCGCGAGGACCACCCCGGCGACAAACGCCTCATCGCCTACGTGGTCCCCGGCACCGCCGACCTCACGCCGGAGCAGGTACGCGAGCACGCCGCCACCGCGCTCCCCGACCACATGCTCCCCGCCGCCGTCGTGCTCCTCGACGCGCTTCCCCTCACCCCCAACGGCAAGCTCGACCGCAACGCCCTCCCCGCCCCCGACTACGCCGCCCACTCCACCGGCCAAGCCCCACGCAACGACACCGAAGCCGCCCTCTGCACCCTCTTCGCCGACCTCCTGGGCCTGGAAACGGTCGGCATCGACGACTCCTTCTTCGCCCTCGGCGGCGACTCCATCACCTCCATGCAACTCGCCTCCCGCGCCCGCCACTTCGGACTGGTCCTCACTCCCAGGGAGGTGTTCCAGGAGAAGACGCCCGAGGGCCTGGCGCGGGTGGCCCGCAGCGCGAGCGCCACCGGGCCCGACAGCGACACGGAGGACCCGGGCGTCGGCACGGTGCCCTTCACCCCGATCATGCGCTGGATGGGCGCCCAGGCCACCGGCCCTGGCTTCTGCCAGTGGATCGTGGTCACTGCCCCCGGCCGGTTGGAGGAGCCCACTCTGAGCGCCGCCCTGACCGCCCTGGTGGACACCCATCACATGCTGCGCGCCCAGCTGGTCGGGGACGAGACGGACCCCGCGATGGTGATCGGCGAGCCGGGCACCGTGGAGGCGACACGGCTCATCGACCGCGTCGACGCCACCCGTGCGGCGACCCACGACCTGGACGGTCTCGCCCACCAGGCCGCACAGGAAACCGCGGCGCAGCTGGATCCGCGCGCCGGGACCATGGTGCGGGTGGTCTGGCTGGACGCGGGGCCGACCCGGCTCGGACGCCTGGTCCTGATCGCCCACCACCTCGTCGTCGACGGCGTCTCCTGGCGCGTCCTCCTGTCCGACCTGGCCGCCGCCTGCGAGGCCACCGCCGCCGAACACCGGCCCGTGCTCGACCCCGAGGGCACCTCCTTCGGTCGCTGGGCCACCCTGCTCACCACCCACGCCACGGACCCGCGACTGGTCGCCGAACTCCCCCACTGGACGACGTCGCTGAGCCGTCCGGGACCGCGCCTCGGCCGGCGGGCCCTGGATCCTGCCCGCGACACCGCTCGGACCCTGGTCTCTCGCACGTGGCTGGTTCCCGGCCACCAGGCGGCGATCCTGACGGGCCAGACCACCGCGGTCTTCCACTGCGGCGTCCACGAGATCCTCCTGGCCACCCTCACCGGAGCCCTCACCCACTGGCGCCCGGACACCACCACCAACGGCCAACTCATCGACATCGAAAGCCACGGCCGCCACCCCCTCGACGGCGCACAGACCGACCTCTCCCGCACCGTCGGCTGGTTCACCAGCCTCCACCCCGTACGTCTCTCCACCACCCCCGTCGACCTCGACGAGGTCCTCGCCGGCGGCCCCGCCGCCGGCCACCTCCTCAAATCCATCAAGGAACAACTCCAGACCACCCCAGGCGACGGACTCGGCTACGGCCTCCTCCGTCACCTCAACCCCGACACCGCCGAAACCCTCGCCGCCCTCCCCACCCCCGACATCGGCTTCAACTACCTCGGCCGCTTCCCCACCCCCACCACCACCGACCAGACAACACCCTGGCGAATGGCCGGTGAAAGCCCCATCGGCGGCTCCGCCAATCCCGACATGCCAGCTCCCCACCTCCTCGAAGCGGGCGCCGTGCTCAGGGACGTTCCGCAAGGGCCCCACCTCACCCTCACCCTGGCCTGGCCGACCGACCTCCTGGACACCGACGACGTCGACCGCCTCGGCCGTGCCTGGCTGGACATGCTCCTCGGCCTTGCCACCCACACCGCCAACCCCGATGCCGGCGGCCACACCCCTTCCGACTTCCCCCTCCTCGACCTCGCCCAGGACGAAGTCGAGCAGTTCGAGGCGATAGCGAAGAGTCTTGAGGGAGGACAACGTCAATGACCTCGTCACACTCCGGAACGGGTTCTGCGCTCGCGGAGGTATGGCCTCTCTCGCCGTTGCAGAAGGGGATTCTCTTCCACTCGTCGTTCGATGACCAGACTCCCGACGTCTACACCATCCACTGCGTCATCGCTGTGGACGGACGGCTGGACTCCGCGCGGTTCAAGGCGGCGTGGAAGGCGGTGGTGAACCGTCATCCGTCGTTGCGAGCGAGTTTCCACCAACGTGGTTCGGGCGAGGCCGTTCAGCTCATCACCCGCGAGGTCGAGTTGCCCTGGCGCGAGATCGACCTCTCCTCACTCGACGAGCCCGACAGGTCACGGCAGGCGAGACTGCTGGCGACCCAGGACCGTGACCTGCCACTGGACCTCGGCGCGCCCCCGTTGCTGCGCTTGCTGCTCATTCGGTTGGCGGGGGATCAGCATCATCTCGTGATGGCGGTGCACCACATCATCGTGGACGGCTGGTCCATGTCGGTGCTCCTCAACGACCTCGCCGCCGCGTACACGGCACAGGGCGAGGGCCGGGCGCTACCACCGGCCACCGCCTATCGTGACTACCTGGCGTGGCTGGGCCGACAGGACAGAGACGCCGCCCAGGCCGCCTGGCGGACGGAGCTGGCCGGAATCGAGGAGCCGACTCTCGTCTCCCCGGCCGATTCTTCGAGGCTTCCGGTGCTGCCGGAGGAAATTCGCCTGGACCTCTCGGAAGAGACCACGAAGGCACTCGAGGCGCTGGCCCGCGAGCGGGGCCTCACGGTCAACACCGTGGTACAGGGCGCGTGGGCGATCGTGTTGGCACAACGCGTCGGACGCGGCGACGTGGTGTTCGGCGCCACGGTGGCGGGCCGACCGCCGGACCTGCCGGGCGTGGAGGCGATGGTGGGTCTTCTCATCACCACCGTGCCGGTGCGAGTCCCGATCGACGGCACCCGGTCGCTCCTCGACACGCTCACTCCGTTGCAGGCGCGCCAGGCCGATCTGCTCGGCCACCATCACCTCGGGCTGTCGGAGATCCAGAAACACGTCGGCGCAGGCGCCACCTTCGACACCCTGGTGGTGTTCGAGAACTTCCCGCGTGCCTCGGGAAGCCCGGAACGAGACTCCCTCTCCTTTCGCGGGCTGACGACACGCCAGGCGACGAACTATCCACTCACCGTCGGCGTCAGCCCAGGAGAGTCCCTCCGCATCGAGCTGTCCTATCGACCGGACCTGTTCGACCGGCAGGAAGCCCAGCGCACGAGCCGTCGACTGGTGCGGGTGCTGGAGCAGTTCGCGGCCGACCCACAGGTCCGCGTCTGCGACATCGACCTGCTGGACGCGGACGAGCGGT
The DNA here is from genome assembly GCF_039871525.1 of Streptomyces sp. B6B3. NCBI lineage: Bacteria > Bacillati > Actinomycetota > Actinomycetes > Kitasatosporales > Streptomycetaceae > Streptomyces > Streptomyces sp. B6B3. The sequence continues at coordinate 8,069 of NZ_JBDPLU010000050.1, forward strand.
CCCAGGTGATCGAGGATTGGAACGACACCACCCGGCCCCTCGCCCAGGCCACGTGGCTGGAGTCGTTCCATCAGCAGACCGCCACCACCCCGGAGGCGACGGCGCTGCGCTGCGACACCCGGACCCTGTCCTACGCGCGGCTGGACGACCGCGCCAACCGCCTCGCCCGGCACCTGACCAGTGTGGGCGTCGGGCCGGAGTCCCGGGTGGGCCTGTGCCTGCCGCGCGGGGTGGACGTCGTCGTCGGGATGCTGGCGGTGTGGAAGGCGGGCGGCGCGTTCGTGCCGCTGGACCCCGA
>NZ_JBDPLU010000051.1:0-7638 GCF_039871525.1 Streptomyces sp. B6B3
CGCCCGGCGGGCGGGGCCCCCCGTCCGCGCGGGGCGCCCCGCGTCCGCGGCCAGGCCCTGCTGAACGCACCACCCTCGGATCGCATCCCGAATTCCGACCGCCAGCACCCCGGCGAAGTCCAGGACCAACCCTCGGTACCGCATGTCCACCCATCCCCTCCTCGCCCGGGCCGTTCCCGACGCCCCAGAGCCGCCGGACGGCTTGCTCCCGGCCCATTCTCGAGCCTCGGCCGCCGCCGGCACGGTGGGAGACCGGACGAATCCGCACGCGCTGGCCGGCACGAGACGGCCGGCCGTGCACGTGTCCGCGCCCCGCGCGCCGCCCGGCGTGTTGCAGGGCGTATCGGCGCCATGGGGGCGCTGCTGGGCCGGGTTCCGCGTCATCTCTTCCTGGCCACGCGGGATCTGAGCCGGGTCGCGTGCCGGTCACGGAAGCCCGGCACCCGGTGTCGGGGCTACCTTCGAGGTTGCCGTTGGGGATGTTGCCCGGTCTCCCGCCGGGGTCGTGGACAGATCCCTTCGCCGGGTCGTGGCGAGGCGCTGTTGCAGTCTGGCGTGGCGGAACTGGTACAGCGGGCCGGTCTGCCGCAGGATGCCCAGGTGGTGCGCCTCGGTCAGGAAGCTCTGCAAGCGCCAGGGCAGGTCACCACGCAGCGCGAGCACCGCATGTGCTGTGCGGTAGTGCAGCCAGGCCGAGGCGGCCAGCGCGGGTACCAGGAGAAGCAGCGAGATCGGCACCGTCACCAGATGCCGCGCCGCGTCCGGCAGCATCGACCACTCCAGGGCGAACGGCGTGCGGCTCAGCGCCCGCGTGGCCAGGTAGGGGACCACCACCAGCAGAACCCCGCACAGCCCGTACACCACGCACATCAGTCGGTCCCCGCGCAGCGAGATCCGCGCCGAGGTCACGTCCTGCGCGGCCACGGGCATCCCGGCCCAGCGCACCAGCATCATGCCCAGGCTGAGGAAGAGGCTGATCAGCAGGCCGCCGCGCCACATCGAGGACGGGACGGGCACGCCGTCCTCGGCCGCCGCCCAGTGGATGCTCAGCAGGACGGGCAGGCTGATCGCCGCCGAGGCGGTGGCGGTGCGGACCAGCGCGCGCGGCAGCCGCCGGCGCCAGCCGCGCGTGTCGAACGCCGCCCGGCTCGGCGAGGACGGCGGCAGCGGAGGTCCCGCACATGTGAACAGCACGAAGTACATCACCGCGACGTCCCCCGAGTCGGTCAGTACGACGGCCCACGGCCGCGCCGCGTCCTGGCCGCCCATGCCGGCCAGCGCCACTGTCACCGACACCGCGCTGACCACCCCGGCGCAGACGGCGATGACCGCCGCGGCCAACAGGCGCCTGGCCGACAGCACCCGGCTCCGCAGCAGCAGCGCGGCCAGGCACGGCAGGCTGGTGAGGGTGAGGGCCAGATGCGCGGTCCACACCGCGGCCGGAACCCACGAGCCGCCGACGTGGTTGCCCGAAGGGCTGGTCCAGCCGTGCAGGGTCAGTGGGAAAGACACGGCAGCCGCCGTCAACCCCCAGGCCACGGCTCGGCGCCAGGTGCACCGCAACGTCGACACCGTGCGGTACAGCTGCCACCACGCCAGGTCGCTCGTGCCCTGCTCGGTCAGATGCCGGGCCAGCCGGGCCAGGTAGTGCTCGGCGCGCCGCGGGTCCCAACGGCCCTCGCCCCGCCGGACCCTGCGGGTGAACAGTACGGGGATCAACCGGTCAAGCAGGTGGTCCTCGATCGCCGCGGCGTTCGGGAAACGGCCAGCGTCCGCCAGCTCCGCCGGGTCGGTGCGATCCCCGCCGCCGCGCACGTCCGCGTACACCGCGCGCACCAGCGCGACCACCAACGGGCTCGCCAGCGCACGCGCCGCCGCTCCCGCCGGTTCGCACACCACGTGCCGCGCCAGCGCCTCCCAGCATTGCTGCCGCGCGCAGCCGGGCGGAGTGGCCAGTTGCAGCATCGCCAGCGAGTCGGCCGGGCGCAGCGGAGCCGGCTCGACCACCGCCGCGCCCACCAGTACTCCGACACCCGCGACCGCGGCGGCGTACTCGGCGGTGCGGCAGGTCAACACCGGCGGCGCGGTCGGGGGCAGCGTCTCGTTCAAGGAGGCCAGAGCGGCCGCCTGAGCGCGCGGTGGCAACTCGTCCATGCCGTCCAGCACCGGTAGCAGCCACCCGTCGGCCAGTAACTCGGCCACCTCGCCCGGCCGCAGCGCCGGGTAGTCGGCGGCAACCACACGGCGCAGCCAGACCGGGGCGCTCTCCCGCCCGGGGTCGAAGGACGCCAGCGACAGCAGCACCGGCACCGGCTCCCTGGCGTTCCGGTCGTGCAGCAGCGCCAGGGTCAGCAGCACCGCAAGCGTGGTCTTGCCCGTCCCCGCATCGCCGAGCGCCACCAGGCGGCGCCGCGGCAACCCACGGTAAATCGCGGCCAGTTCCTCGGGAATGTCGGCACGGCAGGCCACGGGCTCGCCGACGACCTGCCGATGGTCGGCGACACCCGGCAACAGACAATCAGCCCAGGCCACCGGAAGCGGCGCAGGAACCAGGAGCTGCCGCAGCACCGCCTCGTTCTCCCACTGCCGCCGCACCGCGCGTGCCAAGGCTCCGGCGGCCTCCTCGGGCGCGTGCCGGCCCCGGTCCGCCGCCGCGCCCTGCCGAGTGCCGCCGCGCGCCCACACACCGAGCACCGCGAACAGCCCCACCACCGCGGACACCAACGAGCTGGCCGTGGCCGCCGACCTGACATCCCCCAGCACCCACACCAGGCCGAGCCCACCGGCCAGGCACACGCACAGCGTCCACACCCACGCCCAGGTACACCCCCGCCGCGGATCCACGCCCACCCCCAGCTACTCCCATGCGCCGCCCTGCCCAACGAGCCACCCACCACGCCGGACACGCCACCGCGAGAACCGATGGCACATCCGACGCGGGCGGGAACCCACCCCGGATCCCGATGCCCGAGCCGCTGCGGCAGGCCGTTCACCAGCTCATGCCGAGGTGGCGTTGAACCGCCAGGACGTGCTGCGCCACACGAACCCGACGCCGGGATCAGCAGCGCTCGTTCGCCCGCCACCCCCACAGCGATCCCTGCTACCTGTGTGCCGCGTGCCCTCGGCCACGCTCGGGCCCACACGCTGCCGCGGCGCGAGTTCCCGCCCATGCTTCGCCCCCCGGGGAGCGGTTTAGGGGGAAGGGCAGAGGCCGTGTCGGCCATACAGTCCACGACCGCCGCGCAGCCGCCGGAGTGGTGGACCCTTGGACTTGTTCATCTGGTCGAAGGAGACGACGATCGATGGAACAGGACCAGAGCAGCACTCTGACCGTCCCGTATCACCCGAACCTGCGGTTCGACATGCCCGTCCCGTACAGGGGCATGAACCGGCACATCTGGCCCGCTCATGACCGTAAGCTCACCTGGCTCACCGAGCGTGGGCTGCTGCCGACCGGAGCGGGAAACCCGTCGGTGCTGAAGGGCTCTCACTGCGACCTGCTGACCGGCTGCTCCTACCCGGACACCGGCCTGCCCACGCTGGCGCTGTTGGACGAGTTCGTGGGTTGGGGCTTCGTCATCGATGACCAGATCGACGACGCGGCGGCCGGACTCGGCCCCGACCGAGTCGCGGCGGTCATTCGCGAACTGACGGACATTCTCGACGACCTGCCTCCGGCCCGGCTGACCAATGCCGGCGCGGCACTGGCGGACTGGTGGGCCCGGATGCGCACGGTGTCGACCCAGCCATCATGGCGCACCCAGTTCGTCTCCTCCACCACGGCGTGACTGAACACCTACGAGATGGAGACCCGTCACTGGGCCGAGAACTACACGCCCGGTCTGGCGGAGTACCTGGAGTACCGGCGTAACTCGATCGCCTCGTGGCCCTCCAGCGATCTCGTGGAGATCGCAGATCCGGTATCGCCAACGACGTTCTCTCCTACGAGAAGCAGCACCGTCTGGGGCGGCAGAAGGATATCGTGGACATCCTGGTCGCGGAGAGGAACTGCACCCCGGAAGAGGCCCTTGAACAGGCTGTTGGCATGGTCAACGGATGGATGGCCGACTTCGAGCAAGCCGAAAAAGAGTCTTGTGCCCAGTTGGCGCCGTTTATGTTGATCTCCTGCTCCGCAACACCTCGGACGCCTGGCGCCTGACCGAGAACGGCTGGCTCCTCAACGACGTGAACGAATGCCTCGCCGACATCGGCGTCGGGACTCGCGTCACAACTTCCTCGGAGCCGAATACACCAGAAAGGGGCCGTGGCGGTTGCTCCCACGGGTCAGTGGAAAGAGAACATTCCCATGGACCTTGGGTGTTCACATCAGACGCGAAGCCTTCGCGTCAGATGTGAACACGCCCCGCGTGCCAACCGCGAGCGTCAGGACCGGCCCCAGCCTCGTTCGTCATCCGCACCTCGACCTCGACGGACACCCGGCAGGACGCCCTACTTCGGCGCCTGGAAGCCGCCGATCTTCTGCTCGAGCAGTTCGGCCAGCCGCAGGGGGGTGCGGTCCTCGAACATCGGACCGATGAGCTGCACTCCCACCGGCAGACCCTCGGAGGACAGACCCGTGGGTATGGCGGTGGCGGGCAGGCCAGGCATGGTGGCCAGACCAGCCCAGACAAGCTGGTCGAAGAACGGGTACGCGGCGCCATCGATGTCGATCCGCCGCTCCAACAGATCGGGGTTGTGGTCGTGCGGGAACGCGGGAGTCGGCGTGATCGGACACACCACGGCATCGAACTGGGCGAAGAGCTGCCGCCAGCCGTGACGGTGGAACTCGCGACGGTCGTTCGCTTCGATCCAGTCGCGGTGGCTGAGCACCATCCCGCGCAGCCGCGCCGCGTCGAGACTCTGGTCGTCCGCGCTCAGCCCGGCGGCGCGGGTCCGCAACTGCTCGTACGCCTCGACGGGAAAACGCGCAACCGAGCCCGAGAACAGCAACTGCGTGTAGAGCGTCGCGGCCTCGGCCAGATCGGGCAGCAGCGGAGTGCGCCGTTCGACGTGGACGCCGCCGTCGACAAGTGCGCCGGCCACCCGGTTCACGCCGGCCCGTACAGCGGACCCGGTCGGAATGAGCGGATGCTCGTCGAGGACCAGGACCCGGAAGTCGCCGAGCCGCTGGTGGCGTGCGGGCGGCAGCGTCAGGTCGTGCGCCACGCCCAGCGTCAGCGGGTCCGGCCCGGCCATGACGTCGAGCAGGAGCGTGAGGTCGCGAGCGGTGCGCGCCATCGGGCCGACGACAGCGAGGTCGAGGTCGACCGGCAAGGCCGGCGTGGCTGGCGGGACCATACCGCGGTTCGCCACCAGCCCGAGCGTCGGTTTGTGCGCGTAGACACCGCAGAAATGCGCGGGGGTACGCAGCGAACCGCCGATGTCGGAACCGATGGACAACGCGCCGAATCCGGACGCCAGGGCCGCCGCCGATCCGCCGGACGATCCGCCCGACGTGCGAGCGTGATCCCACGGGTTGTTGGTGGTGCCATAGATCTCATTGAAGCTCTGCAGATCTTGCAGCCCCAAGGGCACATTGGTCTTACCAAGCACAACCGCGCCGGCGGCCTTGAGCCGCGACACCTGTACCGCATCCTCGGCCGGCACATAGTCCCGGTGCTGCGGCATGCCCCAGGTCGTGGGCAACCCGGCGATGTTGTACGACTCCTTGACCGTCACCGGAATACCGAGCAGTGGCCGGTCCTCGCCGCGAGCGCGCGCCTGGTCGGCTTGCTGCGCGTCGGCCCGCGCATGGTCGAAGTCCGGCACACAGATCGCGTTGACCGCCTTGTCATCCCGCTCGATACGAGCGATTGCCTCGTCGGTCAGTTCCGCCGAGGTCACTTCACCAGCACGCAACGCAGCCGCGAGTTCTCCCGCAGTCAGATAGTTCCACTCCATGAAATGACCGTACTGACCTCTGGCGGAGGCCATAAAATCCCGATTCGCACAACGGGATAGTTGTCGTAACTCATCATGTTGCTCGGCCAGAGAGAAACCGCTCGACCGCTGGCCATGGCGAGGCGTGATGGCCTGGCACACTACGCCGAGAGCGTCGTGCTCTGTGGCACGCACGTCGACAAGCTGTGGTGACCCGACTCCTGTAACCCCAGCGCTCCGCCGCGCTGGGGCGCAGGGCTGCGGCCCTCGGAAGGGGCCCACCGCGGCACACCTGGGCCCGGAGCCGTATCGACCGACCGGGAGTGCCACACCCCGCGCCGGTCCCGCTCGCCCCCGCAGGCGCTGACACATCGGGCCGCCGAGGGCCGTCTACCGGGCAGGCATCGCCGAGCGGCTCAGCACCGGCCCGAGGCCGGGGGAGGGCAGTGTGCTGACGGTTCCGGTCCCGCGTAGGGCGTGGTTGTTGTCGAGGGTGCGCTGGCAGCTGGCTTCTTCGTACAGCGCGGCGGGCGTCCACGTCGTCGAGCTGGCCGCGAGCCTGAACACCTGGATCGAGAACCTGACCGCCCGGAGCCGGTCGCTCGCCGAGCTCGACCGTACGGTCTCGGCGCCCTGACCGCACCCAGCTAAGTTCACAGGCCGATCGCCGCCTTCGGCCCCATGTAGGTGCCGGCGCCGGGAGAACCGCCCCGGCACAGCTTGGCGAACCGCTCGCTGAACCCCACCGAGGTCAGCTCGTCCAGCTTGACGAACCGCACCGCCCGAATCGGGCCGTCGCCTCGCCGTAGAAGTGGGTGTCGGTGACGGTCACCATGTCCTCGGTGTCCCAGGTGTCGGGCTGGCCGAAGACAGGGACGGGCCGTGTGGGCCAAGGGTGATGTGGACTTCGTCGCCGCTGAGGTCGAGGTCGTCCATGGTGATTGCGGTGATGCTGGTGAGCGGCTGCGCGAAGAGGGCTAGGAGGACGAGGACTCAGCGGTCGCGGAGGAAGTAGCCGGCCGCGGGGTCGAGCATGGATTCGCAAAAGGGTGCGGCGAGGTTCGATCCCGGCGGCGATGCGTAGGGCAGAAATCGACGCAGGGTGTCGCTGTGGGGACACTCTGTCGGAGAATAGGAAGATGGTGAAGGCGGACCTGAACCCTTCCCGGCACACCGATAGAGCTGTTTCCCAGCTCCTTTCTGCGGGCCGCGCGTGTGGATTCCAGCGACGGCTTTTCCGACTATTCACCGCGTCATTTTCCATTCCTACTAACCCGGTTGGTCGATTCCCCTTCTCCGCGATATCGCGCCTTCCCGCTTTTCTCCACACAGGTTTTTTGCGCCGAATCATAATTCCGGACGTCATCGCTTTTCACGACGTTTTCCTATTCGGGAAATGGCTACAGGTACAGACCACATGCTGACACCTAGTCAGGTGTGGTGCTCGGTCTCTGACGGGGTGTACGCTGGTCTCATGTCGGGCACCCCCATCTCGTAGCCAGCACTCTCCGTCATCACGGGCGGGGGCTGGAAGCGCGGAGCGCGACCAGCCCGACCCGTGCCATCACCGAAAACAGCAGCCTAACACCGGAGTTAGTGCCCCAGACGACCTCCAGCGAGGAGGGCTAGGCCGGAGGCCGGCCCTCCCAACCGGACACCGCCCGTGAGCGGAGCGAACGGGCCCGCCCCCGCCGGGCCGCGGAGCGGCCGGCGTCCCTCCGCCCCGTAGGGGCGGCGCGTCGTGTCTCCGGAGGAGAC
>NZ_JBDPLU010000052.1:0-7008 GCF_039871525.1 Streptomyces sp. B6B3
CCCTCCCGCCCGAACTCCCCAACGGCCAGGTCACCGGACTACGCGCCCGTGGCGGCGACACCATCGACATCACCTGGGAGAACGGCGAGATCACCCACGCCACCCTCCACACCCACCACGCCCACACCGTCGCCGTACGCACGAGCGTCCCGATGACGGTGACGGCGCCGGACGACGACCACGTGGTGGCCGCACGCCGGACCGATCCCACCACCGTCACCTTCGACGCCACCGCGGGCACCAGCTACCGGCTGACCCGCCCGTAGAGAGGGAGCGACCGGAGATCCGGCAGGCACCATTCGTTCACGAGGCTCGCGATGCCGGGCCGGCCACGCCGATATCCGGGACCAACCAGAGGGTGAAAACGAACCAGCGATGCCCACCCCTGACAATTGGCCCGGCCCGGTCGCCGCGCTTACCGTCGTCAGCACGGACGAACACGCGTATCGGAGTGATGACCGGTGTCTGACGAGCCACGCCCCGGGCCCTTTCTGCCCACGCTGGAATCCCTTGGCAGTTTCGTCTGCCCGGACTGGTTCCGCGACGCCAAGCTGGGCATCTGGTCCCACTGGGGCCCCCAGTCCGTGCCCATGTACGGGGACTGGTACGCCCGCAACATGTATATCGAGGGCTCCGAGCAGTACCGCTATCACGTACGGAGATACGGGCATCCGTCGGAGTTCGGCTACAAGGATCTGGTGCGGCTCTGGAAGGCCGAGAACTTCGACCCCGACGGGCTGATGGATCTGTATGCCCGCGCCGGCGCCCGCTATTTCGTCGCGCTCGCCTCCCATCACGACCACTTTCTCACCTACGCGTCCCAGCTGCACCGCTGGAACGCGGCCCAGATCGGCCCCCGCAAGGACATCGTCGGCCTCTGGCAGGCCGCCGCCCGCCGGCACGGCCTGCCCTTCGGACTGACCGAGCACCTCGGCGCCACGTTCAGCTGGTGGTCCGTCAACAAGGGCGCCGACGCCCACGGCCCTCGGGCCGGAGTGCCCTACGACGGCACGGACGCCGCCTTCGAGGACCTCTACCTGCCCAATCACGAGCACCACGTTCCGGGACGGCCGGAGCCGGTGGACCCCTGGTACACCGGGAACCCCTGGTGGCACCGGCGCTGGCTGGAACTGGTGACGGAGATGGTCGACCGCTACCAGCCCGACCTGCTCTACTCCGACGGCGCGCCGCCCTTCGGCCCGCACGGCGTCGACGCCGGACTGCGCGCCGCCGCCCACCTGTACAACACCAGCGCCGCGGGGCACGGCGGGCGGAACCAGGCCGTCTACCTGCACAAGGACCGCCAGGAGCACCTTCGGCCCATCGGGGTGCTGGACATCGAGCGCAGCCAGGAGGAGCGGGCCACGCCCTCACCCTGGCAGACCGACACCTGCGTCGGCGGCTGGTTCTACGACGTGCGCGCCGTCTACAAGACCCCCGCCCACGTGATCGAGATCCTCGTCGACATCGTGGCGAAGAACGGCAACCTGCTCCTGAACATCCCGCAGCTGCCCGACGGCACCCTCGACGAGGAATGCCGCCACCTGCTGGCGGAGCTCGCGAACTGGATGGAGGTGTGCGGCGAGGGCATCCACCACACCAGGCCGTACCGCGACGGCACGGAGGGCCCCAGCGGCGTCGTCATCGACGGCTTCCGCGAGGACCGGGTCGACTGGACCGCCGCCGACCGGAGGCTCACCCAACGCGACGGGACCGTCTACGCCTTCCAGATGGCCTGGCCGAGGGACGGCCGCGTCGTCATCGGCAGTATCCCGCCCGAGCACCGCGTCGCCGCCGTGCGGCTGCTGGGTGCCGGGCCGGTGGCCTTCGACCGGATGCCCGACGGCGCACTGGTCGTCGACCTGCCCGAGCGGGCCCCCACTCCCTACGTCAACGCCCTCGCGATCGAGCTGGGGTCCGTCTGAGGCCGCAGGGCAGCGCCCTCAGGGCCGATGCCGAGGCTGACTGGGACTCGGACCGGCCCTGAGGGCATGGGGGGACGGGGTGAGGACGCCGCTTAGATCCTCACCCCGTCGTCCTGGTGGGCGGGCCCGCGGGTGGGCGGGCCCGCCGATCGGTCAGATGACCGGTGCGGAGCCGGACGCGCCGCCGTGGCCGTCGGCCCCGACGATGCCCGCGGCCCAGCGGATGCCGCCGAGCAGATGGCGGCGGAACGCCGGGTCGGCGTAGGACTCGGCGGTGTGGCCGCCGCCGGTGTAGAACGAGCGGCCTCCCCCGTACTCCCTGCACCAGGCGATGGGATGGTCGCCGTTCATGCTCCCGCCGCTGTAGCTGGACTCGTCCAGCGAGGCCAGCACCTGGACGTTCTCGCGCGGATTGGCGCGGTAGTTGTACCACTCGTCCGTGCGCTGCCAGGTGGCCTCGAGGTGGGCGGTGGCGTCGTGCGTCCGGTCCTCGACGACGACGGTGGCGGCCTGGATCGCCGGGTGGGACTGGAAGTACGCGCCGACCAGCTCGCCGTACCAGGGCCAGTCGTACTCGGTGTCCGCGGCCGAGTGGACGCCGACGTACCCGCCGCCGCCCGCGATGTAGCCCTCGAACGCCGCCTGTTGGGTGGTGTCGAGGACGTCGCCCGTGGTGCTCAGGAAGACGACGACCGCGAACCGGGCGAGGTTGTCACCGGTGAACGCGGTGGCGTCCTCGGTCGCGGTCACCGTGAAGGCGTTCTCGGCGCCCAACTCCCGCAGCGCGGTGATGCCCTCCTCGATGGAGTCGTGTCGGAAGCCCGCCGTCCTGGAGAAGACGAGGACCTCGTAGGGGGGATCTCCCGGATCCGCCGAGGCGCCCGCGGCCGTCGCGGCCGTCGCGGCGGTCGCCGCCGGCAGGGCCGCGGCGGTCAGGGCGCCCGCGGCGAGGAGCGATCGACGGGTCAGGTTGTTCGTCATGGGGGTGCTCCCTTCACTGGTGGGGGTCGCCCGAGGCCGCGCCGCCGGTGGTGAACGTGAAGTCGTCGACGTCGAGCAGGTAGCCGCTGGAGCCGGTGAAGACCAGGTAGAGCGTGGTGGTCCCGGCGGGGGCGTTGGAGAGGGTCGTCGTCACGTTCTCGAAGGTCTCCCAGCCACCGGTCTGTGGGACCTCGACGCTGCCGAGCAGTGTCCCGTCGGCCGAGCCGGCGCGGACCTCGATGGTTCCGCCGGATCCGCCGGAGGAGACCCGGGCGGTGAACTCGGTAGCGTCGGCGAGCAGGTAGGGCTCGAACGCGATCCAGTCGCCGTTCTCGATGTTGCCCGCGGTGCGGCCGCCGTGGGCGTTGTCGTGGCTGGCGACCTCGACGCCGCTCTGGTCGGAGAAGTGCTCGGCCTGGCGTTGGCTGGTCTGGGTGAGGTGCTGGTCGGATCCGGTGAGTCCGTCGGCGTCGGTGTATTCGGCGTTCCAGACGCCGAAGATGTTGGCGTTGGGGTCGTGCTCACCGTCGGAGAGGGTCTGCAGGGTGCCGGTGCAGCCGGTGGTCGAGGTCTGCTCGTGGGCGTGCTGGTCGTGGCCGATGAGGAAGGCCAGGGTGACCCGGGAGCAGTCGATCTCCTCGTCCTCGGGGTCGGTGACGGTGATCTCGTAGGGAACGGCGTCGCCGAAGTCGACGATCTGGCCGTCGGCGGGCAGTTCCAGAGTGACGGTCGGTGCGGTGTTGCCGACGGTGATCGGGACGGAGGCGGTGGCGGTCAGGCCGTCGGTGTCGGTGACGGTCAGCGTCGCGGTGTAGTCGCCGTTGTCGGTGTACGTGTGGGTGGGGTTGGCGCCGGTGGCGGTGGCGCCGTCGCCGAAGTCCCAGGCGTAGCTGAGGGAGTCGCCGTCGGGGTCGTTGCTGCCCTCGGAGGTGAAGGCGACGTCCAGCGGCGCCTGTCCGGAGGTGGGGTCGGCCGACGCCTGGGCGATGGGGGACAGGCCGCCGGAGACGTTCTCGATCCGGTACAGGCCGCTGTTGGCGTCGCCGCTGCCCCAGCCGGTGCCGTAGTCCAGGACGTACAGGGCGCCGTCGGGGCCGAACGCGGCGTCCATCACCTGGGTGCCGGACCAGGGGAAGGAGTTGATGGTGCCGGGGCTGCCGTCGTCGTTGACGTCGATGTTCTTGATCCAGCGGCGGCCGAACTCCAGGGCGAAGAAGTCGCCGTCGAACTCCTGGGGGAACTTGACGGCGGAGTTCAGGCTGGGGTCGTAGTTGTAGACCGGGCCGGCCATCGGCGACTCCGAGCCGGAGCCGAACTCCGGCCGGGACCCGCCGTCGTAGGGGATCCACGCCGGTTGGGCCGGCGGGAGGCTGGTCTGGCCGCTGTTGTTGGGGGAGTTGTTGGTGGGGGAGGAGCAGTTGAACGCCGATCCTGAGGAGCCGGTGGCGAAGTCGTAGTCGATGTAGGGCTGATTGTCGCCGACGCAGTAGGGCCAGCCGTAGTTGCCCGGTTCGGGCACCCGGGCGAACTCGACCATGCCGCCGGGGCCGCGGGTGGCGGAGGAGGTGCCGGCGTCGGGGCCGTAGTCGGCGACGTAGACGACGCCGGTGGCCTTGTCGACGCTGATGCGGAAGGGGTTGCGGAAGCCCATGGCGTAGATCTCGGGCCGGGTGCCCTCGGTGCCGGGCTCGAAGAGGTTGCCCTCGGGGATGTCGTAGGACCCGTCGTCGTTGACCGAGATGCGCAGGACCTTGCCGCGCAGGTCGTTGGTGTTGCCGGCGGAGCGCTGGGCGTCGTAGACGGGGTTGCGGTTGCTCCGCTCGTCGATGGGGGTGTAGCCGTCGGAGGCGAAGGGGTTGGTGTCGTCGCCGGTGGACAGGTAGAGGTTGCCCTCGGCGTCGAAGTCGATGTCGCCGCCGACGTGGCAGCACTGGCCGCGGGTGGTGGCCACCTCCAGGACGGTGACCTCGCTGTCGAGGTCCAGGGTGTGGTCGTCGTTGAGCGTGAAGCGGGAGAGCCGGTTGACGCCGTTCCACGGTTCGAAGTCCGCCGCGCTGCCCTGGCTGGGGGCGTCGCCCGAGGGGGTGTCGAGCGGGGGCGCGTAGTACAGGTAGATGTGGTGGTTCGTGGCGAAGTCGGGGTCGACGCCGATGCCCTGGAGGCCCTCCTCGTCGTGGGTGTAGACGTCGAGTTGGCCGGCGACGCTGGTGTTGCCCTCGGGGTCGGTGACCCGCACGGTGCCGTCGCGGGAGGTGTGCAGCACCGAGCGGTCGGGCAGCACGGCCAGCGACATCGGCTCGCCCGTCTCGGCGACGCCCTTGGCCAGCGTCACCTGCTGGAACTCCGCCGCGGCGGCGGCTCCCGCGGACGCGTCGGTCTCGGCCGACGCCGGCGACAGCAACGTCACCGCACCCGCCACCGCCAGCAACGAGCAGGCCGCCGCGGCGACGAGCCCTTTCAGTCGTTTGTACATGTGAATCCTCCGTAGCGCAGAGATCGGCTCGGTGGTGCGGCGCCGGTACAGGGCGGGCGCGTCGAACGGGCGCCTGCCCAGGGCCAGCCACAGGGGCTGGTGTGTGGGAGGGCTGGCCCTGGGTGGCACCGGCGCCCCACCACACGGTCGCTGCAGTCGACCGGTGTGGCGCGGCGGGTCTGTGGTGCGGTCTAGACCAGGGCGGACGGCGGTGGCGCCAACGGCCTTCGGGGCGCGATGGCGCGCCCTGGGCTGGCGGGCGCCGCCGTCATCGGGTTCCTGCCGACCCGGGGGTGGAAGTGACGGACTGACACGGAGATCTCCATGGCGGCTCGGCCGGCAAGGCCCACCCAGGCGGCATCCTGCGTCCTCAGGAGTCCAGCACCTGGCGGTGCGTGGGGGGAGACTCACCGGAGCAAACGAATGGTGCGCGTACGTGTCGTGAGCGGACCCGTGGGGCAGGCACCGGCCACTCCGGTCAGCTCGTTCGTTCGACATCACGAACGCCGACTGACACTTCAGACGTGACGGATCATAGGCGCGTCAGCCGAGGGGGTCAACATACGTCACATGTCTACGGGTTCGGCGGACCCCCGCGCCCGTGCCGGCGCGTGACCGGCCGCGGACCTGCCCTGGCGCCGCAGGCGCTCGGGGCTGCCGGGAGCGCTCCGGCGGACCAGCCAGGCGTCGGTGATGTGCGTGAACATCGCCTCGGCCGCGCCGCTCGGGTCGTGGGCGGCGATCCGCTCGTAGACGCGCCGGTGACCCTGGTTGGACGCGACGCACATGCCGCGCTCGGGCCGGCCGATGTACCGGGCGCTGCTGATCACCTGGCTCTCCAGGGCGCGCACCACGGCGCGAGCGATGCGGTTCCCCGAGGCCCGCATAACCGCGTCGTGGAAGGCGCGGTCATGCTCGGCGTACGTGACGTGGTCGTCGACGAGATCGTCCATCCGGTCCACGAGCGTGCGCAACCGCTCGACCACGTCCGGGGTGGCCAGCTGAGCTGCGACGTTCGCCATGTCGGACTCCAGCAGCCGCCGCGTGACGACCAGGTCGTCGAGGATCGCCAGGCTCTCGTCCTCGGCGATGGTCGCCACCAGGATCAGCTCGTCGAGCAGGTTCCACTGGGCCGGCGGGGTCACCACGGTGCCCGCGCCCTGGCGGACCTGCACCAAGCCCTTCTCCTGCAGCACCTTCACGGCTTCGCGGACTACCGTCCGGCTCACCGCGAACGCCTCGCAGAGGGCCGGCTCCGAGGGCAGGGACGAGCCCGGCGGGTGCACCCCGCGGACGACGCGTTCGACCAACTCGGCCGTGAGCGCGCTCGTCAGGTTGGCCGGACGCCGTACCCAGGCCGGTGGTGCCGAGGCGCTCGGCGCCACCTGATCGGATGCCGTCATCCTGTCCCCTCCGATGGTCCCGACCAGCGGCGCCACAAGCCAGGTCAGTATACGCGTCGGCCTGCTTGACGTGAGACGTCATACGAATCGTGTCCGGAGCGGCAGGCCGTTCTCGGTGGGGTTCAGGGGTGTGGGTGGTGGGGTGGGGCGGTGCTGGCGCGGGTGATGAGTTGGGTGGCGAGTTCGACGTGTTCGAGGGGTGGTTGTTCGCCGCGGGCGAGGGTGA
>NZ_JBDPLU010000053.1:0-6881 GCF_039871525.1 Streptomyces sp. B6B3
GGGGGGGGGGGGGGGGGGGCGCGGGGGCGGCGCGGGCGGGCGCGCCACGCCCTTTTCCGCATCCCCGACCCCTAGGTGAGACGTGAGACCTCGTGTTCGACTTTCTTGATCTAGAGCAGTACGACCTCTTCGGGGCGTTCTGGTTGACGGTGCAGCTCACCGTCTTCTCCGCGATCGGCTCGCTCATCTGGGGAACGATCCTGGCCGCGATGCGGGTCAGCCCGGTCCCGGTCATGCGGGCGTTCGGCACGTTCTATGTGAACATCGTCAGGAACACCCCGCTGACCCTGATCATCGTCGGCTGCGCGCAGCTCCTGGCCTACACCCTGAGTCTGACGTTCTGGGCCGAGACCGGCTCCGAGAGCCTCGTCTTCCGGATGGCCGTGCTGGGCTTCGTGCTCTACACCTCGACCTTCGTCTGCGAGGTGGTGCGCTCCGGCATCAACACGGTGCCGGTCGGCCAGGCGGAGGCCGCGCGGGCCCTGGGGCTGAACTTCGTCCAGGTGCTCACCCTGGTGGTGCTGCCCCAGGCGTTCCGCTCGGTGGTGGCCCCGCTGGCGAACGTGCTGATCGCGCTCACCAAGAACACCACGGTGGCGGCCGCGATCGGCGTCGCCGAGGCGGCCACGCTCATGAACACGATGATCGAGAACGAGGCCGAGCTCGTGCCCATCGCCGCGATCTTCGCCGGCGGTTTCATCCTGTTGACCCTGCCGACCGGCCTGCTGTTGGGCTGGGTGGCCAAGCGCGTGGCGGTGAAGCGATGAGCGACCTGTCCGTCCTCTACGACGCCCCGGGTCCCCGGGCTCGGGTCAGGAACGCCCTCTACACCGTCGCCTTCGCCGTCGTGATCCTCGGTGCGCTGGTCTGGGTCGGGGTCATCCTCGACAGCAAGAACCAGCTGCGCTGGGAGATGTGGAAGCCGTTCTTCACCGAGTCCGGCATGTGGACGACCTATCTGCTGCCGGGCCTGGAGAACACGCTGAAGGCGGCTGGGCTCGCCATGCTGATCGCACTGCCGCTCGGCGCGGTGCTCGGCCTCGCGCGGCTCTCCGACCACTGGTGGATCAGCGCGCCGGCGGGTGCCATCGTGGAGTTCTTCCGCGCCATCCCGGTGCTGATCCTGATGTTGTTCGCCCGCGAGGCGTTCACCATGTGGACCGATGTCGACCGCGAGATCCGACCGATGTACGCGGTGGTGACGGGTCTCGTGCTCTACAACGCCGCCGTGCTGGCGGAGATCGTCCGGGCCGGCGTCCTCTCCCTGCCGCGGGGGCAGACCGACGCCGCCAAGGCGATCGGGATGCGCAAGGGTCAGACCATGACCTTCGTGCTGCTGCCGCAGGCCGTCACCGCCATGCTGCCGGCGATCGTCAGCCAGCTGGTGGTGATCGTCAAGGACACCGCACTGGGCGGCGCGGTGCTGGGCTTCAGCGATCTGATGGCCAGCGTCAGCACCGTCAACTCCTACTACGCCAACCTCCTCGCGGTGATCACCGTCGTCGCGCTGATCTACATCGTGCTGAACTTCCTGCTCACCAGCTTCGCCAGCTGGCTTGAGGGCCGGATCCGGCGCGGCAAGCGCTCCACCGGAGCGGTGCTGGCAACGAATGCCGGCGGAGGGTTGGGCGCCGACGCGCTCGGCGGCCCGACCGACACGAAGAACTAGCGAGGGCGCCGGCTCCTCCGCTGGCCGGCGTCAACTTGACGGGTGAACAGCCACCTCGATTGCATACGTGCTGTGCTGCCCGTGATCATTGCCGGCGCGGGCCCCACGGGGCTCGCGCTGGCGCTTGCCCTGGCCCGGCACGGTGTTCCGACCGTGGTTCTCGACGGGCAGACGGGTCCACCGCCGCACCGCCTCGCCCGCACCTGCGTGCTGCCCCCCGACACCGCCCACTGGGCCCGGCTGCCCGGCGTGGGCGGGGAGGCGGTCACCTGGCCCGCGTGGCGCACCACGCTGCGCGGGCGGACCGTGCGCCGGCTGGAGTTCGCGCCGGGCGGCGCGCCGCTCCAGCTCCCGCAGCACCTGCTGGAGCGTGCGCTCCGCGAGGCGGCGGAGGGCGAGGAGCTGGTGCGGCTGGTCACCGGGCGCCGGCTGGTCACCGTGGAGCGCGGCACGCACGACGTCGTGGCGCACACCGCCGATCCGCGGGATCCCGGCGGGGCCGAGCGGCAGTGGCGCGGCAGCCACCTGGTGGGCTGTGACGGCGCCAGGTCCACGGTGCGGAAACTGCTCGGCATCGCCTTCCCCGGGCGCACCGGCGTCGAGCGGTACGCGGTGGCGACGGTGCGCGCCGAACTGCCCTGGCCGGGCGAGGCGGGACTGCATCGGGGACTGCCGCACGGCGAGGTGACCGTGCGCCCGTTGTCCGGCGACCGGTGGCGGCTGGACTGGCCGCTGCCGCAGGACGGCGGTCTGGTCACCCCGGAGGGCATGCTCGACCTGGTGCACACGACGCTCGCCGCCTGGCACGACGGTGCGGTGCCCGAGCACCAGCTGCTGGACACCGGGGTTCTCGTCTGCCACCAGCGGCTGGCCCGGCACTGGCGGTCCGGGCGCGTCTTCCTCGCCGGCGACGCGGCCCATCTGCTGGGCTCGCTCGGCACCCAGCAGGTCGCCGAGGGACTCAGGGACGCGGACAACCTGGCCTGGAAGCTGGCCGTGGCCTGCCGCGAGGGGGACGCCGAGCCGCTCCTCGACAGCTACGAGGCGGAGCGCCGCACGGCCGTCGGGGCCCGGCTGCGCGCCGTCGACCAGGCGCTGCCCCTGGTGCGGGGCCGGGGCGGGCTGACGGCGAAGCTGACCGGGCGCGGTGGGGGGCGGCTGGCGCTGCTCGCCGACGGCCATCTGGGGCTGGGGGCGCTGGGCTCCCCCGCTCGGTACGCGGGCTCCCCGATAACGCCGGCGCCGGCCCGCTCGGTGGCCACGGAAACGCCGCTGGGGGCCCCGGCCGCCGACGTGCCGGTGACGGCGCTCGACGGCGCCAGGGGCCTGCTGCGGAACTGGCTGGGCGGCCCGCTGCTGCTGGTGCTGACCGCACCGGGGTCCCGGGTCTGGGACGCCCGGCACTGGCTCTCGGCCGGGCTGATGCCCGAGCTCGCCGCCGCCAGTCGGGGTCTGGCGCTGCCGGCCGAACTGCTGGTGACCGAGGAGTATCCGGGCGCGGGGGCGCACGCCCTGCTGGTGGTCCGCCCGGACGGACACCTCGCCGCCGCGCTGCCGGGCACGGACCTGGACGAGCTACGGGCCTGCGTCCACGTGCTGCGCGGCGTCGCCGCCGACGGCGTGGAGAGCCCGGCGGGCCGCTGACGCCTGCGCCTTGCCGGCGAGTCCGGGCCGCGGCCCGTCCCCCCGCCGCCTTCTGTGCCGGTCCCCCGGCCGGACTACGTCGCGAACGTGTCGGACGGGCTCCTTCGCGAGCTCGCCGGGTGGGCCACCGGCGCCTGCCTCCGGGGCCACGCCCCGGCCCATCCCCGTGCCGCTTCGGTGCCGGTCCCGCCGGTCGATCCGCTCGGCGGCGGCCCGTGCCGCCGGCGGGCGTGGTCAGCCGACGTCCTCGGGGAGGAGCCGGTCGAGCGTCTCCGGGTCCTCGCCCTCGTCCCGCAGCGCCTCCCTGACCACCCGCAGCGCCATGGCCTCCGGGTACCCCTTGCGGGCCAGCATGGCGACGAGCCGGCGCATCCGGCGGTCCCGGTCGAGGCCCCGCGTGGCGCCCAGCCGGCGCGCCACCAGCGCCCGGGCGGTGGACTCCTCCCGCTCGCCGTCCAGCCGGCCGACGGCCTGGTCGATGAGCGCGCCGTCCACCCCGCGGGTGCGCAGTTCGCGGGCCAGCGCCCGGCGGGCCAGCCCACGGCCGTGGTGCCGGGAGTCGACCCAGGCGTCCGCGAACGCGGCGTCGTCGACCAGGCCGACCTCCTCGAACCGGTCGAGCACCTCGGCGATGGCCTCCTCGGGGATCTCCCGCTTCCGCAGCGCGTCGGCCAACTGCTGTCGGGTGCGGGGCGTCCCGGTCAGCAGTCGGAGGCAGATCGCCCGCGCCCGCTCCACCGGATCCCGGGGACTGTGCGGTGGCCCCGTCCCGGCCCTCGACGGGACGAGACCACCGCGGTCTTCGGACGCCGCGTCCTCGGGCCATTCGCTGCGCCGGGTCACCGTCAGCTCTTGGCCGCCGCCTTGGCCGCGGCCGTGGCCCTGGCCGGGGCCGCCGCGCTCCTGGCGCCCGTGGCACGGGCCGCGGTACCGCTCGCCGCACCGCCGGCGGCCGCGCCGTTGGGCGCGGTGCCGTTGGCCGCGGTGCCGTTGGCCGCGGTGCCGTTGGCCGAGGCCTTCACATCGGCCGCGTCGGCGCCCGGCTCGCTCTCCGGTGCCTCCGGCTTGACGCCGATGCCCAGCTTCTCCTTGATCTTCTTCTCGATCTCGTTGGCCAGGTCCGGGTTGTCCCGCAGGAAGCTCCGCGCGTTCTCCTTGCCCTGGCCGAGCTGGTCGCCCTCGTACGTGTACCAGGCGCCGGACTTGCGGATGAACCCGTGCTCCACGCCCATGTCGATCAGCCCGCCCTCGCGGCTGATCCCGGTGCCGTAGAGGATGTCGAACTCGGCCTGCTTGAAGGGCGGCGCCACCTTGTTCTTGACGACCTTGACGCGGGTGCGGTTGCCCACCGCCTCGGTGCCGTCCTTCATCGTCTCGATGCGCCGGATGTCCAGCCGCACCGACGCGTAGAACTTCAGCGCCCGGCCGCCCGTGGTCGTCTCGGGGGAGCCGAACATCACGCCGACCTTCTCCCTGAGCTGGTTGATGAAGATCGCCGTCGTCTTCGACTGGCTCAGCGCGCCGGTGATCTTCCGCAGGGCCTGGCTCATCAGCCGTGCCTGGAGGCCGACATGGGAGTCGCCCATCTCGCCCTCGATCTCCGCGCGCGGCACCAGGGCGGCGACGGAGTCGATGACGATCAGGTCCAGGGCGCCGGAGCGGATCAGCATGTCGACGATCTCCAGCGCCTGCTCGCCGTTGTCCGGCTGAGAGAGGATCAGCTGGTCCACGTCGACGCCGAGCCGCTTGGCGTACTCCGGGTCGAGCGCGTGCTCCGCGTCCACGAAGGCGACGGTGCCGCCGGCCCGCTGGGCGTTGGCCACCGCGTGCAGCGTCAGCGTGGTCTTGCCGCTCGACTCAGGGCCGTACACCTCCACCACGCGGCCGCGGGGCAGCCCGCCGACGCCGAGGGCCACGTCCAACGCCGTGGAGCCGGTGGGGATCACCTCGACCGGCTCGTTGGGCCGCTCGCCCAGGCGCATCACGGCGCCCTTGCCGAACTGCCGCTCAATCTGGGCGAGAGCGGCGTCCAGCGCCTTCTCGCGGTCCGTACCTGCCATGGGTGCCACCCGGTCCGTCTGATTCGATCGCTTCACACCACGGACGCTAGCGCCCGCCACTGACATTCAGCGGCCGGCGGGGCCAATCCGCCGCCAACCAACCGTCAGTCGACCGCCGGTGAGCCCGGCCCGCTCCCCCATGAGAATCTCTGTTCGATTTCGATGTCAAGGACGTGGCCGGGTGGAGCCGGGAAACGCCGGCCTCAGCGCAGCCGGTCCGACACCTCGACGGTGTCGCACACCGCCCGCCAGACGTCCTTGGCGTCCCAACCCGCCTCCAGCGCCTCGTACACGGTCCGCCCGCCCAGCTCGGACATCACATGGTCCCGAGCGAAGGAATCCGCGTAGCTCTCGCCGAACTGTTCGCCCATCCGCTGCCAGAAGTCCGTCAACCGCATGCCCTCAGTATCCCGCCGCGAGAGTGCAACCTCTCCGGATCCCGTGACCGGCCACCCTCCGCCACCTTACGGTCACAGTGATGCCTGCCAGCAGAACGTCTCCCCTCGCCCGCGCCGAGCACTTCCTGTGGTTGACCGCTCGCGTGCTGGACCAGCGACGCTTCGCGTACCACTTCCTCGACGGCTCACCCGACGACGTCGAGGCCGCGCTCGCCGCCTACCGCAATCCCGACCACGGCTACGGACACGCACTCGACCCCGATCTGCGGGGTCCGCTCAGCCAGCCGCTGCACACCGTCGTCGCGCTGCGCGTGCTGCACGAGATCGACCGGTGCCAGGGCCGGCGTGCCGAGCAGATCTGCCGCTACCTGACCGGCGTCTCCACCCCCGACGGCGCGCTCCCCGCCCTGCATCCGGCGCGGGCGGGCCATCCGGTCGCCCCCTGGCTGGCGACCCCCGAGGCGCCGCCGGCCGGAGAGCCGCCCAGCGACCTTCTTGCCACCGGGCCCGTGGTGGGCCTGCTGCACCGCAACGGCGTCTGGGACGCGTGGCTGTTCCGGGCCACCGACTACTGCTGGTCGGCGGTGGAGCGGCTGGAGCGCACCCATCCGCACCGGGTCAGGGCCGCGCTCGCGTTCCTGGACGGCGCGCCCGACCGCGCCCGCGCCGAGGCGGCGGCGGACCGGCTGGGTCGTCTGGTCCGCCGCCGGAGGCTGGCGATGGCCGAGCCGGAGCGGCGGGGGCTGCACCTCGCCTGCGACTTCGCCCCCACCCCGGACTCGCTGGCCCGACGCTGGTTCTCCGAGGCGGAGTTGGAGCGCAGCGTGGACATGCTGGCCGGGCAGCAGCAGGCCGACGGCGGCTGGCCGGTCCGGCGGCGCGCCTGGCCGCCCGGCAGCGCCGCGGTGTGGCGGGCGATGGTCACCATCGAGGCGCTGCGCACACTGCGCGCCTACGGGCGGGACCTCGGGAGCGATCTCGGGGGTGGCTCAGGCCACTGGCCGCCCACTGGGTGATCGACGAGACCGCGGTCGTCGCGCTCGCCCAGCCCGACCGGCGGCTGGCCCGCATCGGCTTCGCGGTCACCGGCCTCACCCTCTTCGTCTGCTG
>NZ_JBDPLU010000054.1:0-6626 GCF_039871525.1 Streptomyces sp. B6B3
CGTACTGGAGGGGGAGGGGAGCCCAGTCGGGGGTGTTGCCGTTGTGGCGTGCGGTGTAGGCGGTGGAGAGGTCCTGGAGGAGGACGCCCATGGACCAGCCGTCGGCGGCGATGTGGTGGACGACGAGAACGAGGACATGGTCCGTCGGGCTGATCCGATGCAGCGTTGCGCGCCAGGGAAGCTCGTTCTCGATGTCGAAGCCCTGGTGGAGCGTGGCGGCGAGATACGTGTCCAGGGTGGCCGTGGTGGTCGGCAGGACGCTTAGGCCTGGCAGAGCTTCGGGGTCGCCCGGGCTCAGGATGTGTTGGTAGGGGACGCCGTTGTTGTCGCGGTAGAGGGTGCGGAGTATTTCGTGGCGCCGGGCGACGTCGTGAAGGGCGGCCTGGAGGGCGCCGGTGTTGAGGGGGCCGTGGAGGCGGGTGGCGTGGGGGATGTTGTTGGCGGGGTTGGGGCCCTCGTGGTGGTGGAGGAACCACATGCGCTGCTGTCCGTGGGACAGCGGTGGGCGGTCCGGGCGTGGGGGTGTGGGCAGTAGCGCGGGCCGGGCGGCGCCGGTGGTCCAGGTCGTGTGGGTGGCGAGGGCGTGGATGGTGGGGTGTTGGAAGAGGTCTCGGATCGGGATGTGGGTGCCGGTGGCGGTGTGGATGCGGCTGATCAGCCGAGTGGCCTGGAGGGAGTCGCCGCCGAGGGTGAAGAAGCTGTCGTGGGTGCTGATGTTGGGTTGGTTGAGGACGTCGGTGTAGAGCTGGTGCAGTATCTCCTCGTGCGGTGTCCGCGGTTGAGTGAATTCGCCGTTCGTGGTTTCTCTTTCGGGTGGGGGGAGTTGGGTGGTGTCGATTTTTCCGTTGGGGGTGAGGGGGAGGTGGGGGAGGGTGATGAGGTGGGTTGGGTGCATGTAGTCGGGGAGATGCGCCGCTAGGTGAGCTTCGATCTCCGCGATGACGAGCGGATTCTCGGGGTGGGTGGGGGTGAGGTAGGCGATGAGTTGAGTGGTGTCCGCAGTTGGGTGGTAGGGCTGGACAGTGGCGCTTTGGATGTGGGGGTGGTTGGTGAGGACATTCTCGATTTCTGCGGGTTCGATGCGGTGGCCGCGGATTTTGATTTGGTGGTCGTTGCGGCCGAGGAATTGGAGGTGGCCTTGGGGGGTGTGGCGGGCGAGGTCGCCGGTGCGGTACATCCGTGCCCCGGGCGTGGTGGTGTGGGGGTCGGGGGTGAAGCGTTCGGCGGTGGTGTGGGGTTGGTCGAGGTAGCCGTGGGCGAGGCCGTTGCCGGCGAGGTAGAGCTCGCCGGTCACCCCGGGTGGGACGGGTTGGAGGCGGTGGTCGAGGACGTAGACGCGCATGCCGTCGCGGGGCCGTCCGAGGGGGAGGGGGTTGGGGATGTCGTCTGGGTGGTCGGGGGTGAGGGTGTGGGTGGTGGCGCAGAGGGTGGTCTCGGTGGGGCCGTAGAGGTGGTGGATGTTGAGGCGGGGGCATGCCGCTTGAACGCTCGTGATGGCGTGGGTGGGGACGGTGTCGCCGCCGGTGAGTAGGTGTGGGAGGCCGGCGAGAGCGGTGGGGTCTTCCTCGGCGATGACGCGGAAGAGCCCGGCGGTGAGGTGGACCGCGTCCAGCCCTTGTGTCCGGATGAGTTCGGGGAGGGTGGTGGTGTCGATGGCCTGTGGTGGGGCGACGACGGTGGTGCCGCCGTTGAGGAGTGGGATCCAGATTTCGAGGGTGGAGGCGTCGAAGGTGTGGGGGGCGTGGAAGAGGGTGCGGCCACCAGCGAACGGTGCCCAGGTGGTGTCGGCGGCGAGCGCTGTCACGGCACTGTGCGGGGTCAGCACGCCCTTCGGGGTGCCGGTGGAGCCCGAGGTGTACATCAGGTAGAAGCCACTGGCCGGCGTCAGTGATCCGCCGCGTTCGGTGTCATCGACGGGGGTGGACGGCCGCCCGGCGACCTCCTTCGCCGTCTCCGGATCGTCCAGCAGCACCTGGGTGGCGGGATGGGTTGGGGGTTGGAAGTCGCTGGTGGTGATGAGGAGGGTGGGGTTGCTGTCGGTCAGTAGGTGCTTGATGCGGCTGGGGGGGTGGCTGGTGTCGATGGGGACGAAGGTGGCGCCGGTCTTGGTGACGGCGAGGAATGTCTCGATCAGGTCGGGGCTGCGGGGGAGTGCGACGGCGGCTCGGTCGCCTGGGGCCAAGCCGAGGCCGAGCAGGTGGCGGGCGAGCCTGTTGGTGCGGGCGTCGAGTTCGGCGTAGGTCCAGGAGTTCTCGCCCGCGATGACCGCGGTCGCGTCCGGTCGTGCGGCGACCTGGGCGGCGAACGCCTCCACCGCCGTCGAAGCCGAATCGGCGGGCACGTCGCCGACGGCTACCTCGCCGAGTAGCCAGTCGCGTTCGCCCTCCAGCAGCAGGTCGAAGTCCTCGACCCGCCGCCCGTCATCCGCCGCCACCTGCCGCAGCACCCGTATCAGCCGCTCGGTCAGCCGCTCCGCCGTGGACCGGTCGAACAGGTCCGGCCGGTAGCTCAGCCGGAACCGATCAGGCATCGCGGTCAGCGTCAGCGGATAGTGGGTGGCGTCCCTTCCACCCATCCCGGTGAGGATGACGTCGTTGCCTACTCGCCGTTCCGTTGGGCCGTGCAGGCTGAGGGCGTCGGCGGGGTAGTTCTGGAAGACCAGAAGGGTGTCGAAGAGCTGGCCCGTGCCGACCAGGTTCTGGATGACGGCGAGGTTGAGGTACTCGTGCGGGAGGAGATCCACCTGGGTCTCCTGAATGCGCTGGAGCAGGTCCTGGAAGTGCTCGTCGCCGTCCCATCTGGCCCGGACGGGAACGGTGTTGATGAACAGTCCCACCATGGATTCGACGCCCGGTATGTCAGTCGGTCGCCCAGCGGTCGTGCCACCGAAGACGACGTCGTCGCGGCCCGTCAGCCGTCCGAGTAACAGCGCCCATGCTCCGCGAAAGATCGTGTTGGGCGTCACTCCGTGTTTCCGGCCGTACTCCTCGAGGGCGCTGACGAGGTCACTGGGCAACGTCACCCGGACCTCCTGCGGGTCCACCGCGGCGCGTGCGCTCTCTGCGGGTGCGACGAGAGTGGGCTCCGCGCCGTCCAGCGCCTCCTGCCAGGCGGCGTGCGCGGCGTCCTGGTCCTGGCGGGCGAGCCACGCGAGATAGGAGCGGTACGGGGTGACCGGAGGGAGGGAGGTGTCGTCGCCACCTCGCTGGTACAGCTCAAGCAGCTCGTTGGCGAGGATGGAGGTGGACCAGCCGTCCGACAGGATGTGGTGCAGCGTCAGGGCGATGCGGGACCGTTGCTGTCCGAGACGGATGGTGGTCAGCCTCAGCAACGGAGGCGTCGCGAGGTCGAAGCGCTTCTCCCAGTCCTGGTCCAGCACGTCCGCGAGGCGCTGGGCCTCTTCCTCCGCCGGCAGCCCGCGGAGATCGACCTGCTCGCAGGGCACCTCCACCTCGCGTGGGATGAGCTGCACCGGCTCCCCGGAGGAGGACGTGCGGAACGCCGCCCGCAGGTTGGGATGCCGCCGCAGCAGACCCTGCATGCTGGCCGTCAACGCGTCGACGTCGAGTTCCCCGTGCAGTTCGAAAACGACCTGTCCCCGGTAGACGTCCGGCGCCTCCTGGTCGTACATGGAGTGGAAGACCATGCCCCGCTGCATGGGCGACAGCGGCCACACATCCGCCAGTCCCGACTTCTTAGCCATTCAGAGCCCCCACTCCATCTCCAGGTTCTCGATGTCCTCTTGCGTCAGGGAAATCAGGTCGAGGTCGGACGGTGTGCGCCCTCCCGCGTTGCTCTCCTTTGTGCACGTCACCAGAGCTGTGAGGGCCCTCAGCCAGCCGTCGATGATTCGACGTACCGCCGCGTCGGAGATGAGGCCGCGATCGAACGCCCAGTAGGCCACCATTTCGGGACCGTCCGCCGTGTTCCGGACGAGGGCGTCGATCTCAATCGTTCGTGACACCCGATCGGTCTCGTGTCCGGAGTTTCCGTCGCCCTCGTCCGGGACGACGGTCCAGGCCGTTGGGCGCGCCGATTCGGCGGTGGGCGTCCGGCCCAGGTAGTTGAGCACTATCGGCGGGGTGGGAAGTTCCGCGAGAGCTTGGCCGGTTTCCTCGTCGAGATAGCGAAGCAGTCCGTAGCCGATGCCGTGGTCGGGAACGTCCCGCACCTGCTCCTTGACGTTCTTCAGCACGCGACCGATCTCCGGCCCGCCGGCCCAGACGTCGCGCCAGTCGACGTTCCCGAGGTTGAGGCGGACGGGGTGCATGCTGGTGAACCAACCCACCGTCCTGGAGAGGTCGGAGCCGGGCACCACCTGCTCTTCCCGACCGTGCCTCTCCAGGTCGACGAGGACGTGGTTGTACCCGGGCACGGCCTGGCCCTGCTCCCGTCGCCAGTCGGCGACCGCGAGGCCCAGGGCGGTGAGCAGGACGTCGTTCATGTCCGCGTGGAACGCCTCGGTCACCGCGGTGATCAGGTCCCTGGTGGTGTCCTTCGGCAGGACGGTTCGGCGCACGCCGGCCGCTGACGCCGTTTCGTGGGTGCGTGTCGGCGGGCTTAGCGGGCTGGGCGACTTCAGCGTCTTCTGCCACAGGGCCAGTTCCGCCGTACGTTCCGGATCGTGGGCGGCCGCGTCGAGGGCCGTTGCCCAGCTTCGGAAGGACGTTCCAACGGGCGCCAGCGCGGGCTCCCTCCCCATCACCACGTCCGCCCAGGCAGAGGCGAGATCGGCCGTCATGATGCGCCACGAAACGCCGTCGACCGAGAGGTGATGCGCCACCAACAGCAACCGTCCGAGAGCCCGCTCCCCGGCGTCGCACCAGACGACCTGGAGCATGAGTCCCGCCTCGGGCCTCAGCGCGGAGACCGCTGACGAGGTCTCCCTCCGCAGGACGTCGGCGACCTCGCAGTCAGCCACCGCCGCGATGTCCACTCGGCGGACCAACGCATCGGCGCGGACGCTTCCGGGCGGGAGTATCTCCAACGACCAGTCCGACGAGCCGTCGCGCTGCAACCGGATCCGCAGAGCGGCGTGCTGGTCGAGTAGGGCCTGGAGCGCCGCGGTCAGACCGTTCAGGGTCAACTCGGATGGCGCCCAGACGACCACCGACTGATGCAGGCCCTCGATCGGCGCCCCCCGTTGGTGGAGTTCGTGCATGACGGGGGTGAGGGGGAGAGGGCCGTGGTCGGGGTGGGTGGGGGTGTTTGGGGTGGTGGGGGGGGGGGGGGGGGGGTGGGGGGGGGGGGGGGTTTTTGGGGGGGGGGGGGGGGGGTGGTCCAGGTGGTGTGGGTGGCGAGGGCGTGGATGGTTTTGTGTTGGAAGACGTCGGTGGTGGTGAGGTGGGCGCCGGCGGTGCGGGCGCGGGCGACGAGTTGGAGGGACATGATGCTGTCGCCGCCGAGGGCGAAGAAGCTGTCGTGGGTGCTGATGTCGGGTTGGTTGAGGATTTCGGTGAACAGTTGGTGGAGTATCTCCTCGTGCGGTGTCCGCGGCTGAGCGAATTCGTGGTTCGTTGTTTCTCTTTCGGGTGGGGGGAGTTGGGTGGTGTCGATTTTGCCGTTGGGGGTGAGGGGGAGGTGGGGGAGGGTGATGAGGTGGGTGGGGTGCATGTAGTCGGGGAGGTGAGCGGTTAGGTGGGCTTGGATCTCCGTGGTGGTGGGCGGATTTTTGGGGTGGGTGGGGGTGAGGTAGGCGATGAGTTGGGTGGTGTCCGCAGTCGGGTGGTGGGGTTGGATGGTGGCGTTTTGGATGTGGGGGTGGTTGGTGAGGGTGTTTTCGATTTCCGCGGGTTCGATGCGGTGGCCGCGGATTTTGATCTGGTGGTCGTTGCGTCCCAGGAATTGCAGATGACCGCGAGGGCTGAGGCGGGCGAGGTCGCCGGTGCGGTACATCCGTGCCCCCGGCGTGGCCGTGTGGGGGTCGGGGGTGAAGCGTTCGGCGGTGGTGTGGGGTTGGTCGAGGTAGCCGTGGGCGAGGCCGTTGCCGGCGAGGTAGAGCTCCCCGACCACTCCGGGCGGGGCGGGGCGCAGCTGGTCGTCTAGGACGTAGACGCGCATGCCGTCGCGGGGCCGGCCGAGGGGGAGGGGGGTGGGGATGTCCTCGGTGTTGTCGGGGGTGAGGGTGTGGGTGGTGGCGCAGAGCGTCGTTTCGGTGGGCCCGTAGAGGTGGTGGATGTTGAGGCGGGGGCATGCCGCTTGAACGCTCGTGATGGCGTGGGTGGGGACGGTGTCGCCGCCGGTGAGTAGGTGTGGGAGGCCGGCGAGGGCCGTCGGTTCCTCCTCGGCGATGACGCGGAAAAGGCCCGCCGTGAGGTGAACGGCGTCCAGGCGGTGGGTCGCGACGAGGTGGGGGAGGGTGGTGGTGTCGATGGGTTGGGGTGGGGCGATGACGGTGGTGCCGCCGTTGAGGAGGGGGATCCAGATTTCGAGGGTGGAGGCGTCGAAGGTGTGGGGGGCGTGGAAGAGGGTGCGGCCGGCCGCGAAGGGCGCCCAGGCGGTGTCGGCGGCGAGCGCTGTCACGGCACTGTGCGGTGTCAGCACGCCCTTCGGGGTGCCGGTGGAGCCCGAGGTGTACATCAGGTAGAAGCCACTGGCCGGCGTCAGTGATCCGCCGCGTTCGACGT
>NZ_JBDPLU010000055.1:2500-4882 GCF_039871525.1 Streptomyces sp. B6B3
AGGGCGTTTGAGTAGCATGCCCAAGGCCCGAAGCGGGGTGATCTAGCCATGGGCAGGGTGAAGCGTGGGTAAGACCGCGTGGAGGCCCGAACCCACCAGAGTTGAAAATCTGGGGGATGACCTGTGGTTAGGGGTGAAAGGCCAATCAGACTCCGTGATAGCTGGTTCTCCCCGAAATGCATTTAGGTGCAGCGTTGCGTGTTCTTGCCGGAGGTAGGGCGCTGGGTAGGTGATGGGCCTTACCGGGTTACTGACCTTAGCCAAACTTCGAATGCCGGTAAGATGAGCGTGGCAGTGAGACTGCGGGGGATAAGCTTCGTGGTCGAGAGGGAAACAGCCCAGAGCATCGACTAAGGCCCCTAAGCGTGTGCTAAGTGGGAAAGGATGTGGAGTCGCTCAGACAGCCAGGAGGTTGGCTTAGAAGCAGCCACCCTTGAAAGAGTGCGTAATAGCTCACTGGTCGAGTGGTTCCGCGCCGATAATGTAGCGGGGCTCAAGTACACCGCCGAAGTCGTGTCACTGCACTTTTGTGTGGTGGGTAGGGGAGCGTCGTGCATCGGGTGAAGCAGCCGGGTAACCGTGTTGTGGATGGTGTGCGAGTGAGAATGCAGGCATGAGTAGCGATACAGGAGTGGGAAACTCCTGCGCCGATTGACTAAGGGTTCCTGGGTCAAGTTGATCTGCCCAGGGTAAGTCGGGGCCTAAGGCGAGGCCGACAGGCGTAGTCGATGGATAACCGGTTGATATTCCGGTACCCGCCGTGGAGCGCCAACGCTGAATCTCTTGATGCTAAGCCCGTGAAGCCGCCGGTGGAGTCTTCGGACGATATCGGAGTGGTGGAGCCGGTGACCCGATGGGGTAGTAGGTGAGTGATGGGGTGACGCAGGAAGGTAGTCCAGCCCGGGCGGTGGTTGTCCCGGGGTAAGGGTGTAGCCCGCTGTGCAGGGAAATCCGTGCAGCGTTTATGGGTGAGACCTGATGCCGAGCCGATTGTGGTGAAGTGGATGATCCTATGCTGTCGAGAAAAGCCTCTAGCGATGTTTCATGGTGGCCCGTACCCGAAACCGACTCAGGTGGTCAGGTAGAGTATACCGAGGCGTTCGGGTGAACTATGGTTAAGGAACTCGGCAAATTGCCCCCGTAACTTCGGGAGAAGGGGGGCCGTTCCTGGTGAAGGCATTTTCTGCTGGAGCTGGGGGTGGCCGCAGAGACCAGCGAGAAGCGACTGTTTACTAAAAACACAGGTCCGTGCGAAGCTGTAAGGCGATGTATACGGACTGACGCCTGCCCGGTGCTGGAACGTTAAGGGGACTGGTTAGCCTTTCGGGGCGAAGCTGGGAACTTAAGCGCCAGTAAACGGCGGTGGTAACTATAACCATCCTAAGGTAGCGAAATTCCTTGTCGGGTAAGTTCCGACCTGCACGAATGGCGTAACGACTTCTCGGCTGTCTCAACCATAGGCCCGGTGAAATTGCAGTACGAGTAAAGATGCTCGTTTCGCGCAGCAGGACGGAAAGACCCCGGGACCTTTACTACAGCTTGATATTGGTGTTCGGTTCGGTTTGTGTAGGATAGGTGGGAGACTGTGAAGCTCGCACGCCAGTGTGGGTGGAGTCGTTGTTGAAATACCACTCTGATCGTGCTGGATGCCTGAACCTGGGTCCGTGATCCGGATCAGGGACAGTGTCTGGTGGGTAGTTTAACTGGGGCGGTTGCCTCCTAAAGAGTAACGGAGGCGCCCAAAGGTTCCCTCAGCCTGGTTGGTTATCAGGTGGTGAGTGTAAGTGCACAAGGGAGCTTGACTGTGAGACTGGCAGGTCGAGCAGGTGCGAAAGCAGGGACTAGTGATCCGGCGGTGGCTTGTGGGAGCGCCGTCGCTCAACGGATAAAAGGTACCCCGGGGATAACAGGCTGATCTTCCCCAAGAGTCCGTATCGACGGGATGGTTTGGCACCTCGATGTCGGCTCGTCGCATCCTGGGGCTGGAGTTGGTCCCAAGGGTTGGGCTGTTCGCCCATTAAAGCGGTACGCGAGCTGGGTTTAGAACGTCGTGAGACAGTTCGGTCCCTATCCGCTGTGCGCGTTGGAGTCTTGAGAAGGGCTGTCCCTAGTACGAGAGGACCGGGATGGACGGACCTCTGGTGTGCCAGTTGTCCCGCCAGGGGCATGGCTGGTTGGCTACGTTCGGGAAGGATAACCGCTGAAAGCATCTAAGCGGGAAGCCTGCTTCGAGATGAGGACTCCCACCCCCTTGAGGGGGTAAGGCCCCCGGAAGACGACCGGGTTGATAGGCCAGGGATGGAAGCCCTGTGAGGGGTGGAGTTGACTGGTACTAATAGGCCGAGGGCTTGTCCGCAGATGCTCGCGTCCACTATGACTTTT
>NZ_JBDPLU010000056.1:0-4520 GCF_039871525.1 Streptomyces sp. B6B3
ACAGGCCAACTACGCCGCCGCCAACGCCTACCTCGACGCCCTCGCACACCACCGCCACGCCACCGGCCTCCCCGCCACCTCCCTCGCCTGGGGCCTGTGGAACACACCCGACGGCATGAACACCTCGGTCAGCGACGGGGACCGCGTGCGCATGGCCGCCAGCGGCGCGCTTCCGCTCGAAGCGGACCAGGCTCTCGGCCTGTTGGACGCCGCGCTCGCATCGGAAGCGCCCGCGCTCCTCCCCGTCCGCTTCGAGCCCACCGCGCTCCGCCGCCGCGCCGAGGACGGGACGCTGCTGCCGGCGCTGCGCGCCCTCGTGCCCGCCTCGCGCCCGGCGCCCCGGCCCCTCGCCGCGTCCCGCGGCGGCCTGGCCGACCGGCTGGCCGGGCTCGCCCTCGCGGACCGGCGGAAGGCGCTGCTGGACCTGGTGGCGGGCGAGGTCGCCGCCGTGCTCGGCCATCCGCGTGGCACTCCGATCGAGTCGAGCCGGGGTTTCCAGGACCTCGGCTTCGACTCGTTGACCGCCGTTCATCTGCGCAACCGGCTCGCCGAAGCCGTCGGCCGCCGCCTGCCCGCGACCCTCGTGTTCGACTACCCTGACCCCGGCACGCTCGCCGACCACCTGAACGCCGAACTCCTCGGCGACCTCTCCGAGGCGGCCAGCGTCCCCGCCGCCGATCCGCCCGGCGCGGCGCACCTCACCGTGAGCGACCCCATCGCCATCGTGGGCATGGCCTGCCGCTATCCGGGCGGCGTCAGCACCCCCGAGGAACTGTGGCGGCTCGTCGCCAACGGCGAGGACGCGATCAGCGAGTTCCCCACCGACCGCGGCTGGGGACTGGACGCCCTCTACCACCCCGACCCCGACCATCCCGGCACCAGCTACACCCGCCACGGCGGATTCCTGCACGACGCGGGCGACTTCGACGCCGACTTCTTCGGCATCTCGCCGCGCGAGGCACTGGCCATGGACCCGCAGCAACGGCTGCTGCTGGAGACCTCCTGGGAGGCCTTCGAAAGCGCCGGCATCGACCCCACCTCGCTACGCGGCAGCCGCACCGGCGTCTTCACCGGCCTGATCTACCACGACTACGCCGCCTGGCTTCCT
This sequence comes from Streptomyces sp. B6B3, assembly GCF_039871525.1. Lineage (NCBI taxonomy): Bacteria > Bacillati > Actinomycetota > Actinomycetes > Kitasatosporales > Streptomycetaceae > Streptomyces > Streptomyces sp. B6B3. The sequence continues at coordinate 1,109 of NZ_JBDPLU010000056.1, forward strand.
GAACTGCCCAGCGACGTTGAGGGATACCTGGGCACCGGCACCGCCGGCAGCGTGGCCTCCGGCCGTGTGTCCTACGTCTTCGGGCTTGAGGGTCCCGCCGTCACCGTGGACACCGCCTGCTCGTCCTCGCTGGTGGCGCTCCACCTCGCCGCCCAGTCCCTCCGCACCGGAGAATGCGACATGGCCCTGGCCGGCGGCGTGTCGGTGATGGCCAGCCCGGGCGTCTTCGTCGAGTTCAGCCGCCAACGCGGCCTCGCACCCGACGGACGCTGCAAACCGTTCGCCGCCGCCGCGGACGGCACCGGCTGGGCCGAGGGCGCCGGGATCCTGCTCCTGGAACGCCTCTCCGACGCGCGCCGCAACGGCCACCCCGTCCTCGCCCTCCTGCGCGGCTCCGCCGTCAACCAGGACGGCGCCAGCAACGGCCTCACCGCCCCCAACGGCCCCTCCCAACAACGCGTCATCACCCAGGCCCTCACCAACGCCGGACTCACCCCCACCGACATCGACGCCGTCGAAGCCCACGGCACCGGCACCACCCTCGGCGACCCCATCGAAGCCCACGCACTCCTCGCCACCTACGGCCAACAACGCACCCCAGATCAACCACTCTGGCTCGGCTCCATCAAGTCCAACATCGGACACACCCAAGCCGCCGCCGGAATCGCCGGCGTCATCAAGATGACCCAGGCCATCCACCACGCCCAACTACCCCCCACCCTCCACATCGACCAACCCACCCCCCACATCGACTGGACCACCGGCACCATCCAACTCCTCACCCATCCCACCCCCTGGCCGGACACCGGACGCGAACGCCGCGCCGCCGTCTCCTCCTTCGGCATCAGCGGCACCAACGCCCACCTCATCCTCGAACAACCCCCCACCCCACAAACCACCACCCCACCACCCCCCACCACCACCCGGGTCGTACCGATCCCGCTGTCCGCCAGGACCGCCCCCGCCCTCCGCGCCCAGGCCGCCCGGCTCCTGACGCACATCCAAAAGAACGACGGTGAGCCCGACCTCGCGTCGCTGGCCCGTTCCCTGACCACGACGCGGGCGACCCTCGATCACCGCGCGGTCCTGCTGGCCGCCGACCGGGACGAACTGGCGCGGGAGCTGGCGTCCCTGGCCGGCGACGAGTCGGCGTACACCCCACCCGGCCATCTCGCCTCGGCACGCGACCTGACGGCCTTCCTCTTCTCCGGCCAGGGCAGTCAGCACCCCGGCATGGGACGCGACCTCGCCGCCGCCTTCCCCGCCTTCTCGGCGGCCCTGGAGGAGGTGTCGAACGCGCTGGACCGGCACCTGGAACACCCGTTGCGCGAGGTGCTGTTCGCCCTCGACGGCACCCCGGAAGCCGATCTGCTGGCCCAGACCCGCTACGCCCAGCCCGCGCTCTTCGCGCATCAGGTCGCCCTGTACCGGCTGTTGGACCACTGGGGCATCACCCCCGACCACCTCGCCGGCCACTCCGTCGGCGACATCGCCGCCGCCCACTGCGCCGGCGTCATGGACCTGCCCGACGCCGCGTTGCTGGTCACCTCCCGCGCGCGCCTGATGCAGGACATGCCGACCACCGGCGTCATGATCTCCCTCCAGGCCACCGAGACGGAGGTCACCCCCCGCCTCGGCCGGGGCGTGGCCATCGCCGCCCTCAACAGCCCCACCGTCACCGTCATCTCGGGCGACGCCGCCACCGCCCGCGGGATCGCCGCCCACTTCCGCGCCCGTGGCCGCCGCTGCACGGAACTCCACGTCAGCCACGCCTTCCACTCCCCCGACATGGACGCCATGCTCGGCCCCTTCCGCGACGTGGTGCGCACCCTGACCTTCCACGAGCCGGCCATCCCGCTCGCCACGGCCACCGACCGGCTCCGCGACCCCGAACACTGGGTCCGCCACGTCCGCGAACCCGTCCGCTTCGCCGACCACCTCACCCACCTCGCCGGCAGGGGCGTGACCACCTACGTCGAGATCGGCCCCGACACCCCCCTCACCACCCTGGCCGAGCAGACCCTGAGCGCAGCAGGCGCCGGCACCCCCCACCTCGCCGTCCCCCTGCAACACCGCACCCGCGACCAGGTCCGCTCGCTCCTGGCCGCCCTCGCCACCCTCCACACCCACCACGCCGCCACCCCCGACTGGACCGCGCTCCTCCCGTCGACGGCCGGGATCACCGCGCTGCCCACCTACCCCTTCCAGCGCCGGCGTTACTGGCTCGACACGCCCTCGGCCCGCACGCCGGCGGGCAGCCATCCGTTTGTCGGGCCCGCCGTCCACCTCGCCGACCAGGCCGGCGCGGTCATCTTCACGGGGCGTCTCTCGGTCCGCACCCACCCCTGGCTCGCCGACCACACCGTCACCGACACGGCCGTGCTCCCCGGCACGGCCTTCCTCGAACTCTCCCTGCACGCCGCCGCCCGACACACCGGCCTGGCCGCGCTGGACGAACTCGTCCTGACCACGCCCCTGACGATCCCTGCCACCGACGCGGTGGAGCTCCAGGTCACCGTCGCCGGCACCGAGCTCACCGTCCACGCGCGACCCGCCGCCGACAACGGCGACGCTGGTACCGACGCCGCGCCCTGGACGCGCCACGCCCACGGCACCCTCCCGAGCACCACCGCGCCGGCACCGTCCGCCGCGCTCGCCGCGCCGGACGCTCCGGTCGCCTGGCCGCCGCCGGACGCCGTCCTCGTTTCGTTGGACGAGTTGTACGAGCGCCTCGACGCCGCGGGGCTGCGGTACGGTCCGGCCTTCCAGGGGCTGCGCGCCGCCTGGCGCCACGGCGACGAGGTGCTCGCCGAGGTCGCGCTGCCCGAGGAGGCGACGGCCGACGCCGAACGTTTCGCCGTCCACCCCGCCCTGCTCGACGCGGCCCTGCACCCCGTGGTGCTCGCCGGGCCCGAGGACGGCAGCGCGGCGTACCTCCCCTTCGGCTGGACGGACGTGCAGGTCGACACCCGTGCCGCGCGGTCGGGTCCCACCGTTCTGCGGGTGCGGATCGTCCCGGCCGGCCCGAGTGCCTTCACGCTCCACGCCACCGACCCGGCGGGTCACCCCGTCCTGAGCGTCGGCTCGTTGCTGGTGCGGCCGCTGACCCTCGACGTCACCGAGCCGCTCCACCGGCTCGACTGGGTTCCGCTGCCCGCCGCCTCGGCCGCCGAGGCGGCGGACGGCGACGCGGACGGCGACCTGGTCATGCTCGGCGCGGTGACGGACGAGGCACCGGATCTGCTGGTCCTGCGCGTCGTCACGGATGAGGCGCCGCTCCTTGCGGTGGTCGGTGGTGTGCTGGAGAGGGTCAACGCCTGGCTCGCCGAGGAGCGTCACGCCGACAGCCGTCTGCTGGTGCTCACCCACGGCGCGGTGGCCGCGACCGACACGGAGGCACCCGACCTCGCGG
>NZ_JBDPLU010000057.1:0-3637 GCF_039871525.1 Streptomyces sp. B6B3
GGAGATCGACATGCTGTATCCGCGGCGGCTGACCGCCTGGCCGGCCGACTGGGACGTCGACACCGGCACGCTCCGCCTCGAGGGCGGGCCCGCGCCCGCCGCCCGGGTCCTCCGGCTCCGGACTCCGCGGTGATGCGCGTTCCGCGAGCGCGCACAATGTTCCGACGCCAGTTCACGGGATGGCACTGACAGCCTTCCGAACACCCTGAAAGGTCGGGTCGTGAAGCACTTCACCATGCCAGGCACCGAGATCGTCGCGCCCAACATCGTGCTCGGTCTGATGCGCATCGCCGACAAGTCCGACGACGACGTCCGCGCACTCGTCCGCACGGCCCGCGACGCCGGTATCGACTTCGTGGACCACGCCGACGTGTACGGGAACGAGCTGCACGGCTGCGAGCGTCGCTTCGCCGAGGCGCTGCGGCTCACCCCGTCGCAACGCGACGAGATCACGATCCAGACCAAGGCCGGCATCGTCAGGGAGGGGCCCTACTTCGACTTCTCCTACGACCACCTCGTCGACTCGGTCGAGGGGTCGCTGCGGGCCCTGGGGACCGACCGCATCGACATCCTGCTGCTGCATCGCCCGGACGCGCTGGTCGAGCCCGAGGAGGTCGCGCGCGCCTTCGACGACCTCGAATCGTCCGGCAAGGTCCGCCATTTCGGGGTCTCGAACCACACCCCACACCAGATCGACCTCCTGCGGAGGTCGGTGCGCCAGCCGATCGTCGCCAACCAGCTGCAGCTGTCGATCACCCACGCGCCGATCGTCGCCCAGGGGGTCTCGGCGAACATGCTCGACGAGCGGCAGTCGGTGACCCTCGACGGCGGCGGGATCCTCGACTACTGCCGGCTGAACGACATCACCGTCCAGGCATGGTCGCCGTTCCAGGCGGGCTTCTTCAACGGCGTCTTCCTCGGCTCGCCGGACTACCCCGAGCTCAACGCCGTGATCGACCGGCTCGCCGCTCGGTACGACGTTCCGGCGATCGCCATCGCGACGGGCTGGATCACCCGCCATCCCGCGCGGATGCAGGTCGTGCTCGGCACCACCAGCCCGGACCGGGTCAGCGGAGCCGCCCAGGGATCCGACCTGCCCCTCACCCGAGCCGACTGGTACGAACTCTTCCGCGCCGCCGGACATCGCGTGCCCTGACCCTCCCCACCCCCGCGAGAACGAGCCCGGCCCTGCGTGCGCCCGGCGTACGCAGGGCCGGTGCCGCATGGTCACGTCTCCCACCGGTGTCGCTGCCCGGAGGGAGCACGCGCGGGCCAACCGGGTCCGTCAATCCCGCAAAGGTCATACCTGCGCGACCCCAGCCGGCTCATCGACCCGTCGATGGCCGGCTCGGGCGCGCTGCGCGCCTCGCGCCTGCGACGGCGGTCGACGGCCCATCGATCGAAGCGCTTCGACGCCCAGGTCAGGGTTCTGATCCCTACGTCAAGAGACCAGGTGACTACGCCCTGAGGCGCTTCTAAGCCACTATGGCAACGTTGTCGCGATTCCCAACGAACTTCTGCCGCAGGGCTTGTGTAACCGGCCAAGCGGTCCTAACGTCCCTCCTCATCGAAGCGCTTCGATTATTCGTCTTATGTTCTCAGGGACGGCTCGGCGAGGCGCAGGGTCACGAAGGGGTGCCGACGTATGCCGAACTCACGCTCCGGGCAGAGCCGGAGAAGCTTTCTGGCCTCCACCGCGGTCGCCACCGCCGCGGTCGGCGGCATCCCGCTACTGTCCGGGTGTGGTGGCAAGGGGAGCGGCGGGCAGGAGGGAAGGGTCTCCGAGGACGAGCTCAAGGGGATCCTGCCGACCTACCGGGCCTCCGATGCCGCCGTCGAGCCGGACATCCCCGTCGAGAACCGCTCCAGCCCCGGGTACACCCGGTGGATCCCGCAGGAGCAGTTGGGCGTCTCGGTCCCCGCGCCGCGGGGCGGCGGCGCGGAGTTCTCCGCCATGACGCCGCTGTGGGGCACGCCGCCGCGGCCCGGCAACCCGTTCTGGACGGCGATGGACGAGGGCATCGGCGTCCGCATGGACTGGCAGATCCAGGACGGGAACACCTACGGCGAGAGGCTCGCCGCCACCCTGGCCTCCAGCGAGATCCCGGACCTGGTGTGTATCCCCAACTGGAACCTCACCGGCCAGATACCGCAAGGCATCTCCAGCCGCTTCGCCGACCTCGGGCCCTTCCTCTCCGGCGACAAGGTGCTCGACTACCCCAACCTGGCCGCGATCCCCACCGAGGCGTGGGAGCCGTCGGTCTTCGGCGGCGCGCTGCGCGGCCTGCCCCAGCCGGCGAACCCCCTCGACGCGGTCGCCCCCATCTACCGGCAGGACATCTTCGACGCCAACGGCTGGACCCCGCCCACCAGCGCCCAGGAGTTCATCGACTTCGCCAGGGACATCACCTCCCCCCGTAACCGGGTGTGGGCGTGCGAGGACATGAAGTGGTTCGGCGGGATCATGTACGGCAGTCCCGAGTGGGAACTGGTCAACGGCCGGCTGGTCAGCCGCTACGAGACGGAGATGTACCTTGAGGCCCTGGAGTGGAACCGCCGCCTCTTCGAGGCCGGGGTGGTCCACCCCGACGCCGTCTCCGCCACCGGCGACCTCGGGGTCCGCTTCGCCGCGGGCGAGTCCCTGATGTACATCGGAGGGCCCGGAGGCTGGTACCCCATGGCCGTGGAGCAGCAGAAGTCGAACCCGGACTTCCGCATGAACGCCTTCGACTTCTTCGCCCCCGACGGCGGCGATCCTGTGCTGTACCGGGGGAACGGCTCGGGCATCTGGACGTTCGTGAACAAGAACCTCTCCGAGGACCGGATCCGGGCGGCGCTGGAACTGGCCAACTTCACCGCGGCGCCGTACGGCACGGTGGAGCAGCGGCTGAAGCAGTGGGGCGTCGAGGGCACCCACTACACGCTGGAGGATGGGCTGCCGGTCCGCACCGAGCAGGGCAACGTGGAGGTCGTCCCGGAGGCCTACACCTTCATCTGCTCGCCGCAGACCTTCATCGCCTTCCCCGACCTGCCCTATGTCGTCGAGGACATGACCGCCTGGCAGCAGCGGAACTTCGGCTTCGGCAGGGACTGGCTCTTCACCGGCCGGCAGATCCAGGAGCCCGCTCGGCTGTCCGGCATCTCCGACCATTTCGAGGACCTGGAGGACGACGTGTCCCGCGGCCGCCAGTCCCTCCGCGACGTGCGCAACGCCGTCGACGACTGGCGCCGCAACGGCGGCGACGAGCTACGCGACTTCTACCAGCGACTCCTCGACGAAGAGGAGGGCACCGCGTAGGGGGGCCTCGCCCCGTCGGCCTCCCCCATCCCGCAGGCAGTGTGCCGGGCCGGTCCCGCCACGCGGCGCTTCCTCCCGCCCGGCCCGGCACACTACGGAGAGCAAGGAGATTCCCGTGTCGCAGAGCACGGTCCCGCGGCCGCCTCTCCGGAAGGAGAGCAGTGGCGGCCCTTCGTCGAAACACCGCGAAACCAGCCGCAGTCCCCAGCCCGCCCGTCGTCGTCGTGACGATCCTCGGCTGCGTGGTGGGATCACGTTCCGGCACAAGCTGCGGCGGGACTATCCGCTGATCCTGATGACGCTGCCGGTGCTGATCCTCCTGGCGGTCTTCGCGTACAT
>NZ_JBDPLU010000058.1:0-3118 GCF_039871525.1 Streptomyces sp. B6B3
TGCGGGGGAGTGCGACGGCGGCTCGGTCGCCTGGGGCCAGGCCGAGGCCGAGCAGGTGGTGGGCGAGCCTGTTGGTGCGGGCGTCGAGGTCGGCGTAGGTCCAGGAGTCCTGGCCCGCGATGACCGCGGTCGCGTTCGGGTGTGCGGCGACCTGGGCGGCGAACGCCTCCACCACCGTCGAAGCCGACTCGGCGGGCACGTCCCCGACGGCTACCTCGCCCAGCAGCCAGTCCCGTTCGCCCTCCAGCAGCACGTCGAAGTCCTCGACCCGCCGCTCGTCGTCCGCCGCCACCTGCCGCAGCACCCGTATCAGGCGTTCTGCCAGCTGCCCAGCGGTGGACTCGTCGACGAGGTCCGAGCGGCAGGTGACGACGAAGAGCAGTTCCGGGCCCGGGAAGACGGCCAGGCTGACCGGGTAGTGCGTGAGGTTGTGGCCGTGGACCGGGGTGATGAGAAGGGAGCCCGCGCTTTCGCGCGGGTCGTCGAGCTGCGGGTAGCTCTCGAAGATCACCAGGGTGTCGAAGCCCGTGCCCGGACCACCGACCCGTTGTATCTCCGACAGCCCCAGGTAGTGGTGCGGGGTCAGCCGCGACTGGCTGGCCAGGAGGTCGCCGAGAACGTCGCGGACCCGCCGGCCGGCATCGAGCCGCACGCGTACCGGCACCGTGGTGATGAAGAGTCCGAGCATGTCCTCGACGCCGGGGAGCTCGGGCGGCCGGCCGGCGGCCGTCGCTCCGAAGACCACGTCGTCGCGCGCCGTCAGCTGGCCCAGAAGCAGGGCCCAGCAGCCCTGTACCACCGTGTTCAGCGTCAGCTCGCGGTCTCGCGCCATCTCCAGCAGGGCGGTGGTCGCCGCCGCGTCGAGCTTCGCCTGCGTCTGCGTGTATCTCGGGTCCCGTGGCCCGTGATCGGCTGAGGGCGCGAACAGGGTGGGCCCGTCGAGATCGGCCAGTTCCGTGCGCCAGGCCTCGCGTGCCGCGTCCTTGTCCTGTCGATGCAGCCAGGCCAGGTAGTCGCGGTAGGGCGTGACCGGCGGCAGCCGGCCGGCGTCGCCGCCCGCCTCGTAGACCGCGGAGACCTCCTGGTGCAGCAGCGGAAGGGACCAGCCGTCCATGAGGATGTGGTGGTTGGTCATCACCAGGTGATGCAGCTTCTCGTCGAGGCGGACCAGGAGCAGCCGGAGCAGCGGAGGAGCCGCGAGGTCGAAGCGGCGTTCCCGTTCCTCCTTCGCCAGCCGCGCCGCCTGGTCCAGAGCCTCCTCCCGCGGCAGCTCGGACAGGTCGACCTCGCGCCAGGGGAGTCTCACCCGAGCCGGGATGATCTGGACGAAGTCGTCGGCGTTCGAGGGCCGGTGGAAGGAGGCGCGCAGGGTGGGGTGGCGGGCGAGCACCGTCTCCCACGTGGTTCGAAGCCTCGACGCGTCCAACGGGCCTTCGAGCGCCCTGACGTCCTGGACGACGTAGACGTCGGGGTGCTGGTCGTCGAAGAGGGAATGGAAGAGCAGGCCCTCCTGGAGCGGAGTCAACGGCCAGACGTCCTCGATGCGCTTAGCCATGGTGGGCTCCGTCCTGGGCTTCGTCGTCGCCGAACATGCTCTCGATCTCCTCGATCTGTCCCTGGGTGAGCGTGACGAGCGACAGGTCGGAGGGGGTGTGACCACCGACGTCGGGTCGTGAGGCATGGGCGACGAGTCCGCCGAGCATGTCCCGCCACCCCTCGCCCAGCTCACGCACGTCCGCCTCGTCGAGCGCCCGGTCGGGCCAGGTGAGCAGCAGGACCAGTTCCGGTCCGTCCGAGCGCTCCCGCACGAAACCGCCGGTCTCCAGGACGTGCATCACCGGCAGCCCCGGGTCCGCGTCCCCGCCCATCGCCGTCGAGCCGGTGAGCTGCCAGTCGTTCGCGGCGGCGCCGCCTGGCCCACCGCCCGGGCTCGAGGGCTCGACCCGGCCCAGGTAATTGAAGCCGATCTCGGGCTTCGGCAGGTCGGCCAGGATCGGCGCGGTCGCGGCGTTGAGGAAGCGCAGCATTCCGTACCCCAGCCCGTCCCCCGGGACCTCGCGCAGTTGCTCCTTGACGTGCTTCACCAGATGGCCGGCATCGGCACCGCCGGCCCTGACGTCGTCGGGAGACGCCTGCCGCGCGTCGAGCCGCACCGGATGCATGCTCGTGAACCAGCCGACCGCCCGTGACACGTCGGTGTCCGCGGTCAGCTCCCGCCGTCCGTGGCTCTCCACGTTCAGGAGCATCGGGAGGGGCGCGAGGCCCCTGCGGAGGCGCCACCCGTCCAGGGCGGCGGCCAGGCCGGCGAGGAGAACGTCGTTCACCCCGGCGTTGAAGGCGTCCGGGAGCGTGGTGAGCAGGGCGGACGTCACGTCGGAGGGGACGGAGAGACGCAGCTGTCGCTGGGTGCCCTCGGTGTCCCGGGAGGAGTCCAGGGCGCGGTTGCCGAGCAGTGGCTGCGACTCCTCGACGCTCTCGAGGGTCCGCACCCACGTGTCCAACTCCGCGAGTCGGTCGGCGTCGTACGCCATGGACGACAGGAGGTGTGCGTACTGGCGGAACGACGAGGTCACCGGGGCGAGAACCGGAGTCCGACCGACCACCGTCGACCGCCAGGCCGAGGCGAGGTCGGACAGCACGACCTGCCAGGACACCGCGTCCGTCACCAGGTGGTGTATCGCCAGCAGCAGCCGCCCGGGGGTCTCGGGCCCCCGGTCGAACCAGACCAGGCGCAACATCTCCCCGCTGCGCGGATCGAGCCGCTCCGAAGCCGCGTGTGCCTGGTCCTCGATGGTCCAGTCCAGGGTCTCCTCGTCGAGCCCCGTGGCGGTCACGCGCGACACCCGGTCACTCACACCCCGGACCTCCCGCGGCACGTCCAGGTGAGGACCGGACTCCCCCTCGCCGTACTCCGTGACCAGCCGGGCGCCGAGGATCCTGTGGTGATCCACCACGGCCTGCAGCGCGGCGACGAGCTGGTCCTGGCGCAGGTCGGCGGGAACCTGAACGGTCACCCACTGGGCGAACCGGCCGGTGAGGGCGTTGAGGCCGCCTCGTTGGTGGAGTTCGTGCATGACGGGGGTGAGGGGGAGGGGGCCGTGGTCGGGGTGGGTAGGGG
>NZ_JBDPLU010000059.1:0-2347 GCF_039871525.1 Streptomyces sp. B6B3
CTCGTCGTCCACCACATCGCCGCCGACGGCTGGTCCATGGGCGTCCTCCTCCAGGACCTCTCCACCGCCTACACCGCACGCCACAACGGCAACACCCCCGACTGGGCTCCCCTCCCCCTCCAGTACGCCGACTACGCCACCTGGCAACACACCCACCTCAACGCCGCCGACGACCCTGGCAGCGGCTATCTGGGTGAGCAGTTGGCGTACTGGACCGAGCAGCTGGCCGGGCTGCCGTCGACCCTGCCGCTACCCACCGACCGGCCCCGCCCCGCCGTCACCAGCCACCACGGCGCCATGCTCCCCTTCACCATCGACCCCACCACCCACGGCCACCTCCTCGACCTGGCCCGCCGAAACAACGCCACCCTGTTCATGGTCTGCCAAACAGCCATCACCACCCTCCTCACCCGACTCGGCGCAGGCCACGACATCCCCCTCGGCACCCCCATCGCCGGACGCACCAACGAACACCTCGACCACCTCATCGGCTTCTTCCTCAACACCCTCGTCCTCCGCACCAACACCGAGGGCAACCCCAAATTCACCCAACTCCTCAAACACGTAAAAGAAACCAACCTCACCGCCCACACCCACCAAGACCTCCCCTTCGACCACCTCGTCGAAGCCCTCAACCCCACCCGCACCCTCGCCCACCACCCCCTCTTCCAAGTCCTCCTGGTAAAAGAAGACTTCGGAGATAAGCCAAGCTTCGACATTCCAGATGCGTCGACCTCCCCCGTTCGCATTCCCCTTTCCTCGGTGCAGTTCGACCTGACCTTCGGCCTGTCAGAACGCACCGGGATGAACGGGAATCCAGCAGGAGTGGATGGCTATATCGAGTACGCCCACGATCTCTTCGACGAATCCACTGCTGAGCGAATAGCAGAACGCTTGATACGCGTGTTGCGGCAGGTGGCGGCGGATGACGGGCGGCGGGTCGAGGACTTCGACGTGCTGCTGGAGGGCGAACGGGACTGGCTACTCGACGAGAAGGCAGTCGGCGACACACCCGCCAAGACGGCGGGAACGGTGGTGGAGGCGTTCGCCGCCCAGGTCGCCGCCCATCCGGACACGACCGCGGTCATCGCGGGCGAGAACTCCTGGACCTACGCCGAGCTAGACGCCCGTACCAACCAGCTCGCCCGTCATCTGCTCAGACAGGGTCTGGCTGCCGGTGGTCGAGTCGCCGTCGCGCTCCGCCGAAGCCCTGACCTGATCGAGACGTTCCTCGCCGTCGCCAAGACCGGCGCCACCTTCGTCCCCATCGACACCGGCCACCCCACCGGCCGGATCCAGCACCTCCTGGCCGACAGCGACCCCACCCTCCTCATCACCACCAGCGACTTCGCCCCACCGACCCACTCGGCGGTCCGCATCGACATCGACGATCCCGGGACGGTGAAGGAGACCGCCGAGCTGGCGAAGGACCCTCTGACCGACGTCGAACGCGGCGGATCACTGACGCCGGCCAGTGGCTTCTACCTGATGTACACCTCGGGCTCCACCGGCACCCCGAAGGGCGTGCTGACACCGCACAGTGCCGTGACAGCGCTCGCCGCCGACACGACCTGGACACCGTTCGCGGCCGGCCGCACCCTCTTCCACGCCCCCCACACCTTCGACGCCTCCACCCTCGAAATCTGGATCCCACTCCTCAACGGCGGCACCACCGTCATCGCCCCACCCCAGGCCATCGACACCACCACCCTCCCCCACCTCATCCGGAAGCACGACCTCGACGCGGTCCACCTCACCGCCGGCCTCTTCCGCGTCATCGCCGAGGAGGAACCGACGACTCTCGCCGGCCTCCCACACCTCCTGACCGGCGGCGACACCGTCCCCACCCACGCCATCACCCGCACTCGCGAGGTCTGCTCCCAGCTGACGATCCACCACCTCTACGGCCCCACCGAAACCACCCTCTGCGCCACCACCCACACCCTCACCCCCGACAACACCGAGGACATCCCCAACCCCCTCCCCCTCGGACGGCCCCGCGACGGCATGCGCGTCTACGTCCTAGACCACCGCCTCCAACCCGTCCCACCCGGGGTGACCGGCGAGCTCTACCTCGCCGGCAACGGCCTCGCCCACGGCTACCTCGACCAACCCCACACCACCGCCGAACGGTTCATCCCCGACCCCCACACCACCACGCCCGGGGCACGGATGTACCGCACCGGCGACCTCGCCCGCCACACACCCCAAGGCCACCTCCAATTCCTCGGCCGCAACGACCACCAAATCAAAATCCGCGGCCACCGAATCGAACCCGCAGAAATCGAAAACACCCTCACCAACCACCCCCACATCCAAAACGCCACCATCCAACCCCACCACCCCA
>NZ_JBDPLU010000006.1:0-390704 GCF_039871525.1 Streptomyces sp. B6B3
TAGCGCACCTGACTGGGGGTCAGGGGGTCGTGGGTTCAAATCCCGCCGTCCCGACCAGCATCTTCGCAGGTCAGAGGCTGTCTCCGCGTTTCGCGGGGGCGGCCTTTCGTATGTGCGCATGCTCCCATGGGAGCATGGGAGCCCTCGTGCTCCCATGCTCCCAAGACGTCAACCACAGTGACGCCGAGCTTCACTCCGTCCGGTCATGATCGGTAGCCGCCCGTTGGCCTTGGGGGCGGTTGTCAACCGTAGGGGTCGGTAGTCACCCGTTTCGGATGCCGCACTGTGTCCTGGGTTGCCCCTTGGCTCTCGTTGGGCGGGGAACGCGTCAGGGGTAATCGGTGGTGTGGACGTGGCAGGGGCCTTGACCCCGAATCCTGGACACGGGTTATGCGGCTGGTGCCAGCGTAGGTGATGTTGTTTCGGACGCTGTCTCGTAGGCGATCGGGCTGCGCTGCCCGAGGTGGGAGTGACGGCGTTGGGTGTGTAGCGGTTCAGCCAGCGGAACGCGTCGAGGCGGGCCTCGCGCTCGCTGCCAGGTCGTGCGGCCCTGGAGCGTCTCGCGTTTGAACGTCGCGTTGAAGGACTCGGCGAGCGCGTTGTCCGCGCTGGAGCCGATCGCGCTCATGGACTGGTGGACGCCGGCTTGGCGGCAGGCGTCGGTGAAGGCCCGGCTGGTGTACTGGGCGGATTCAATTGATCGTCGCAACACCTCACGGAACTGGGAGGAGGTTGTGGTGCGAGGGCAGGCGAAGAGGAATCTGGAGGCCGCCCGGGCGGGCGGGCGCGCTCCGTTGCGGTCACCGGGGCGACCTCCGGCCAGCACCTTGGAGGATCAGCGCCGCTTCTGGTGGAGGATCGCCGAGGGGCTATCCAGCGAGGATGCCGGCCTCGCATGCGGTGTGTCGCAGCCGGTCGGGACGCGATGGTTCCGTTTGGCTGGCGGATGCCACCGATGAGCCTCGATCCTCCTTCGGGCCGCTACCTGTCGTTCGCCGAGCGTGAGGAGGTCGCTTTGCTGAAGGCGGCGGGCGAGGGAGTGTGCGCTGTCGCTCGGCAGTTGGGCCGATCCCCGTCGACGATTTCGCGTGAGTTGCGGCGCAACGCCGCCACCCGCGCCGGCAGTCTGGCCTACCGAGCGTCGGTCGCCCAATGGCAGGCCGAGAAGCGCACCAAGCGGCCCAAGACCGCGAAGCTGGCCGCCAACGAGCAGCTGCGCCAGTACGTTCAAGACCGATTGGAAGGCACGGTCGCCGTGCCGGACGGCGTCGCGGTGCCGGGCCCTGCGACGGTCTGGATCGGGCGGCGACACGGCCGGCGCAAGGACCGCCGCTGGGCCACGGCGTGGAGCCCGGAGCAGTTCGCCAACCGGCTGCCGATCGACTTTCCCGAGGACGAGACGATGCGCATCTCCCACGAGGCCATTTACCAGGCGCTCTTCATCCAAGGCCGCGGGGCGCTGCGCCGTGAGCTGTGCGCGTCCTTTCGAGGTCCCGAACCTGACCCCCTGCTGCGCGGACCACGAGGAGACCTTCATCGCCATGAAGGGCCCCTCCTCCCCGGCCCCACCGGGGCCGGGCTCAGAGGTGTCCACCACCCGGGGACAGGTCCCCCGTCCGGCTGGCGATGGTGCTGCTCACTGGTTACTTGGCTCACGTACTCCCCTAGATCTAGCCGCCGCCGGAGAGGACAGGCGCTCCCTGGTTGCCGAGGGAACCGGTGCGCGAGCAGGTACTACCGCGGTGTTCCGGAATACGCGGTGACCCCGCGTCGAGAGCGGGCCGCGGGTGTCCGGTGGACCAGGTGGACTCAGTGCGTGGGAAGCACCCCCAGGGCGGCTGATGCCTTCATGAACGCCTGGGTGGCCATCTCGTCGACGGGGAGGTCCCGGTAGCCGGGGTAGTTGACCTCGACGCAGTAGGGGCCGCGGAAGCCGCGTTCGTGCAGGCCCAGCAGCAGGCCCCTGAGGTCCAGTTCGCCGTCGCCCGGCAACAGGCGGCCGCGTCGTGCCTCGGCGAGGAAGTCGTCATGCACGATGCGGCCGTCGTTGAGTTGGACGGCCGTGATGCGGTCCGGGGGCAGGCCGGTGAGGTCGGCGAGGGTGGAGCGACTGTTGTAGAAGTGCCAGACGTCGATCATCAGTCCGGCATTGGGGGCACCCGACGCCTCCAGCACCGCGCGCGCGGTGGCCACGTCCTTCAGGCCGGACCAGGGGAACGCCTCAACCGCGACGTGCAGACCGTGTTCGACGACGGCGTCACAGATCGCACGAAGCCGGGCGCCCGCGGCGGTGATGTCGAGTTCGTCGCCGGCGAACTCGCCCGCTGTGACGTGATGGGGGCGGAAGGCGTGGCCGAGCGCGTCGACGGTGGCGAGGTGACCGCCTTCGGGGTCCGCCGTGGCCCAGCCGCCGAGGAACTCGATTTCGCGCAGGGCCAGTCCATGCGTGTCGAGCAGCGTGCGTACGGACTCGTCGCTCGTTCCGGCTGCTCGGATCCGCTGATAGTCGTCGATGTGCAGGCCGATACCCGTGAAGCCGGCGGCGGCCGCCGCGCGGCAACGCTCGGCGAACGGCACGCGGGCCGGCTGAGCGAAACCGGCGCCGGAGAGGGTCACGAAGCTCGCGGTGAGTTCGGGGAGTGTGGGAGTCATGGCAGGGTCGGGGTGGCGTGGGAGTGGAAGCTGTCGGGCACGTCGAGGCCCCAAGCGGTGGAGCGACCCCGGCCCTCGGTGGTCCAGGTGACCGGTTCCCAGTCGGGGGCGAAGATGTGGAAGCCGCCGGAGAACACCTCGATGCGGTTGCCGCCTGGTTCCAGGACGTAGAGGAAGAAGCCCTGGGTGCGCGAGTGCTTGGCTGGGCCGAACTCGATCTCAGTGTCCAGCTCGCAGAAGATGTCGGCGGCGCGGAGCACGTCCTCGCGGTTCTCGACCGCGTACGCGAGGTGGTGCAACCGCCCGGTGACCCCGGGAACGGGCTCGCGGGTGATGGCGAGGTCGTGGGCCTTGTTCATCAGGCTGAGCCAGGCGCCCGCCTCGGGCCGGCCGGGTGGGATCAGGTGTTCGCGAAGCTTGAAGCCCAGCGTCTCGCACATGAACCCACGCGTGGCGGGCACGTCCTGCGTCAGGACGTTGATGTGGTCGATCCGCGCCGCGCCGACACCGGCGGAGACAGAGGACTGGGGCTGATTGGGCAGGTATGACGCCTTGGCCTCGGGAGCGCGGTACTTCTCGGACTCGTAGTAGAGCTCCATGCGCTGGCCGCTCGGGGCGATGAAGGAGTACGCCCTGCCGTGCCCGAAGTCCCCGTCGGTCCACTCCCCGTCGACGCCGCGTTCCTCCAGGGCCGCGACCCGGCGTGTCAGGGCCTGCGGGCTCACCGCGCGCCAGGCGACATGACCGAGTCCGGCGCGGTCGGCCGCGGTCAGTTTCAGGGTCGTCAGGTCGTGGTCGCCCCATGCGCGCAGATAGGCGCTGCCGCCGGACTCGTGCACCAGGTGCAGGCCGTAGACCTCGGTGAAGAAGGTCAGGCTCTGGTCGTACACGGGGGTCAGCAGCTCGGCGTGGCCGAGGTGGGCGAGCTCGTAGAGCGGCTCAGTCGTTGTCACCGCTTCTCGCCTTCTTTCGCCTTCTCCGCCAGCTCGGCGATGTCGGCGAGCACCTGGGGGCCGCGATTGATCGCGGAGAATCCGGTGAACAGGAACGCCAGGTCGATGACGGCGCGCAGTTCGTCCCAGCTGGCACCGGCTCGTAGTGCGGCGAGACCGTGCAGCTTGGCGGCGTCGCTGAGTTTGGCGTGCAGGATGCCGAAGAGCACGAGCTGGACGGTCTTCTGGTCCAGCGCCTCCGGATACATGATCATATTGCGCAGGCGCTCGTGCGCGAGCAGGAGTTCCGGATCGGTCTTTCCCGACGCCTCGAACCGGGCGGCCACCCGTGGGGGGACGAAGCCCAGCATCCGCTCGTAGGTCGCGCGGTAGTCCTCGGGGCTCTCCGGTCGGTCAGTCATGGGATGCCTCCTGTTCGGCTTTGGTGACGTCCCCCACCGCCCAGTGCTCCGGTGGGATTTCGCGTACGAGGACACGGATGGCCGTGTCGGGGGCGTTCAGGGAATCCCGTACGGCGGCGTGCACCCGGTGGATGAGGTCGCGGATCTTCTCCGGGGGGCGTCCGGCGATGACGCTGATCTCGACGAGTGGCATCTTCAGGCTCCTGTCATGCGCAGCGTGCCGAGGTGGGTGAACTCGGCGCTGATCTCCCGTCCGGGCTCGACGAAGACTGCGTCGGTGAGGCCACCGGTGAGCACAATCCAGCCAGGCTCGATGGCGAGGCCGCGCGCCCCGAGGGAGTTCGCCGCCAGCGCGAGCGCCTCGGCGGGGTGGCCCTGTACGGCGGCGCCGGTCGCGGAGTGGGTGATCTCGCCGTCGATGCCGAGCAGGCATGCCTCCAGTGCGAGGTCGAGCCCCTGTGCCGGCAGGCCGTTGCCGCCGACGACGAAGCGGGCGGAGGAGGCGTTGTCGGCGACCACATCGGGGAGGGTGAAGGCGAAGTCGGTGTAGCGGCTGTCGATGATCTCGAAGCCGGGGTGCACGCTGCTGACGGCGGCAAGCGCGGTCGCCGCGGTCACGCCGGGACCGGCCAGCCGCTCGCCCATGACGAAGACGATCTCCGGCTCGGCGCGCGGGTGGATGAGCTCACCCATCGGCACCGGTGTGCTTTCCGGAAGCACCATCGCGTCGGTGAGCCAGGCGGTGAGCGGGGAGTCGATGCCCATCCGCTGCTGCTTGGCGCGGGAGGTGAGACCGAGTTTGACGCCGACGAGCCGCTCCCCGGACTCGAGCTTGCCCCGCAGCAGCGCGTCCTGCACCTGGTAAGCGGTGGCCAGGTCAAGGCCAGGCCACGCGTCGGTGATCCGGCCACCGTCCCGGCGGTCCGTCTCCCGGCTCAGCAGCTCGGTCACCGCGCGGTCGATGGTCCAGTCAGTCGGACCTGTCATTGGCGCACACCTTCCAGGGCCGTGGCAGGGACCGTGGCGCGCGACGACAGGTCGATCGCCACATCGATGATCATGTCTTCCTGGCCTCCGACGTATCCGGCTTCGCCGACCGCGCGCAGGATGGCGTGCGCGGGGACGCCGTAACGCTCGGCGGCGCTCTGCGCGTGGAGCAGGAACGAGGAGTAGACGCCGTACCGCCCCTGCTCGATGGCCGGACGATCCGCGACGGGCAGTCGCGGCACCAGCGGAGTGAGGACCTCGTCCGCGGCGCGCAGTATGCCGTCCACGTCCAGGCCCGTGGGGATCGCCAGCCGGTCGAAGACGGTGGCCAGCAGCTCCGTCGGCGCGTTGCCCGCCCCGGCGCCGAGCGCGCACAGGCTGCCGTCGATCTGGCGGGCCCCGGCCTGGTAGGCGGCGATCGAGTTGGCGATGCCGAGCGAGAGGTTCTGGTGGCCGTGGAAGCCGACCTCCGCGTCCGCGCCGAGCTCGGCGCCCAGGGCCAACACGCGGTCGGTCACGTCGGTGGGCAGCAGCCATCCCGCGGAGTCGACCACGTACACGCACTGGCACCCGGCGTCGGCCATGATCCTGGCCTGCCCTGCCAACGCCTCGGGCCCGATCCGGTGCGAGAGCATCAGGAAACCAACCGTCTCCAGGCCCAGCTGGCGGGCGGCCTGGAAGTGCTGCACGGAGACGTCGGCCTCGGTGGCGTGGGTCGCCACCCGTACGATCTCGGCCCCCGCGTCCCGGGCACGGTACAGGTCAGCGACCGTGCCCAGGCCGGGGAGCAGCAGGACAGCGATACGCGCGTCACGGGCCTCGTCCACCGCCGCCTCGACCAGTTCGATCTCGTCGGTGTGTGAGAAGCCGTAGTTGAAGGACGACCCGGCGAGGCCGTCGCCATGGGTGACCTCGATGACCCGCACTCCCGCGTCGTCGAGGGCACGGGTCACGGTCCGCACCTGTTCGACCGTGAACTGGTGGGCCACCGCGTGGCTTCCGTCGCGCAGGGTGGTGTCGGTGATGCGCACCGCCGGTGTGGTCTCACTCATGGCGTCATGGCTCCCTGTCGCAGCGTGATCAGCTCGCCGACGCGGACGGCGGCGGCGGTCATGATGTCGAGGTTGCCTGCCCACGGCGGCAGGTAGTCGCCGTTGCCGCGCACCTCCAGGAAGACCGCCACCCTGGCCCGTCCCTGCCAGCCGGGGCGCGGGTCGTCGTACTGCGGCTCGGCGCGCAGCGTGTAACCGGGAACGTAGACCTGCACCTCAGCGACCGTCTGGTGGATGGACGCGGTGATCGCGTCGCGGTCGGCGTCCGCCGGGATGGCGCAGTAGACCGTGTCGCGCATGATCATCGGGGGGTCCACCGGGTTCAGGATGATGACCGCCTTGCCGCGCTCGGCGCCGCCCACAGCCTCGATCGCGTGTGCGGTGGTCTCGGTGAACTCGTCGATGTTGGCGCGGGTGCCGGGCCCGGCGGACCGGGACGCGATCGAGGCGACGATCTCGGCGTACGCGACGGGTACGACCCGGGACACGGCCGCGACGACCGGGATGGTGGCCTGCCCGCCACAGGTGATCATGTTGACGTTCCGGGCCGCCGCGTGCTCGGTCAGGTTCACCACGGGGCAGACGAAGGGTCCGGTCGCGGCGGGGGTCAGGTCGATGGCCGTGATCCCGGCCTCCGCATAGCGGGGGGCGTTCGCCAGATGTGCCCTGGCGGAGGTGGCCTCGAACACCAGGTCTGGCAGGTGTGGTCGGGCCAGGAGCCAGTCCACGCCTCCGGCGCTCGTTTCCAGCCCCGCACCGGCCGCCCGGGCCAGGCCGTCCGAACCGGGGTCCACCCCGACCATGTAGGTGACGTCGATGTGCTCGTTGCTCAGCAGCTTGACCATCAGGTCGGTGCCGATGTTGCCCGGTCCGACGATGGCGGCGGTGGCGGTCGTTCGGGGGGTCATGCGTCCTCCTGTTCGTGGACCAGGTCGCGGACGAACCGGGCGGTGACGCTGCCCAGACCGCCGAAGGTCGCGGTGACGCAGTCACCGGCGGTGACGGACACCGCGGCGCAGACGGAGCCGGGCAGCACGACATGGCCGGCCGCCAGGGTGACGCCGAGCCGGCCCACGGTGTTCGCCAGCCACACCAGGGCGTTGAGGGGCGAACCGAGGACGGCACCTCCCGCGCCGGTTCCGACCACCATGCCGCGCCGGCTCAGCACGCAGCCGGCCAGCCGCAGGTCGACCGCGCCGACCGGAACAGGGCGGCTGCCGAGCACCACGCCGCCCGATGACGCGTTGTCCGCCACCGTGTCGACCAGGCCGATCTCCCAGTCCCGGATGCGGGAGTCGATGATCTCGATGGCCGGCAGGACGTAGTCGACCGCCGAGAGCGCCTGGGCGGCGTTCACCCCCGGTCCGCTCAACGGCCGCTTCAGTACGAAGGCGATCTCTGGTTCGACCTTGGGACTGATGAACGCGTCCAGCGCGATCGGCAGCCCCTCCAGGTGGAACATGCCGCCCATCAGGTGCCCGTAGTCGGGCTGGTCAACCCCGAGCTGGCGTTGCATGGCCGCCGAGGTGAGCCCCACCTTGTGTCCCTGGACGGGCTGCCCCTCCTCGGTCCAGACGCGGACCTGCGCCAGCTGGATCGCGTAGGCGTCGTCGACCGTCAGCCCGCGGTGGGACCGGCTGAGCGGGGGGATGGCCTCGCGGCTGCGCCGGGCCGCCAGCAGTTCCTCGGCGACCACGCCATGCGTGGCTCTGTCCATCCGTGTCTCCTCGGTCGGGCTGTGACGGTCTCCTCGAAGCATGTTCGGCGACCGCCCGGCCGACAAGCCGAGTGATCCGCTGAACGGATCATGATCACGAATGATCGACGCGAGATTATGTCCCGCTCAGCGGATCACCTTGCTTGCTCGCTCCGCGCCGCGGGGGGACAGTCGGTCTCCGCTAACGCGTGAAACACCACAGGCCGAACGCGATGGAGGGAACGGCATGAGAGGACAGGCGGCGCCCGGACAGGTCATGCGCCGTGTCCGCTCAGCGTTCGTCCGGGACGGAGCTGGGGCCCCGCAGTTCGCGACTGATGGCGAGCGCGGCCGTACGTACCGCGGGGCCCACCCGTCGCAGATTGAGCCGGCCGCTCCAGCCCGAGATGGACACCGCCGCGACCGCTCGGCCGCCCGCCCCCTGGATCGCACTCGCCACACACCCCACGCCGGGACCGGACTCCTCGCTCTCATACGCGAGCCCCGCCCCGCGGATCCGTTCCAGTTCGCGCCTGAGCAACTGCGGCGCCGTGATCGTCCGCGGGCCAACCGCGGCCAGTCCACGCACGCAGACCGCGTCGACCGCCTCGGGCTGGCTGAACGCGAGAAGGGCCTTGCCCACCGCGGCCGCGTGGGCCGGCAGCCTGCCCCCCACCTGCGATCCCATCCTTGGAGCGCCCTTGCTGCGCAAGATCTCGACGTACACGACCTCGGTGCCGTCCAGGACCGCGAGATGAACCGTCTGTCGGGTCGCCTCGCGCAGATCGGCCATGTACGGCAGGGCTATCGCCCGGAGATTCCGGTGCCGGGAGGCCAGCTCGCCGTACTCGAACAAGCGCGTGCCCATGTGCAGCGTCGCGCCGTCGCGCTCCAGGAATCCGTACGCGACGAGGTCCCGTACGAGGCGGGAGGTCGTGGACTTGGGCAGGCGGGACCGGCGGGCGATGTCCGACACCCCCAGTTCGGCGTGGAGCGCGTCGAAGGCCCCGAGCACGGCGGCGACACGGGCCACACCGGAATCAGGAACGTTCCGTTCAGCGGGACACATCCTCGGATCATGACGGGAGAACCAGACGGCATGCAAGCATGCGCGTACGGCCTCATCGGTGCCGGCATAGGAACATCACTGTCACCGGCCCTCCACGAGGAGGAAGGCAGGCACCACGGCCTGGGCGTGTCCTACGAGCTGATCGACACCGCCCGCCCCGGCACTCCGGACGAGTTGGGAGGGCTGCTGCGGGACGCCGAGGCCCAGGGCCTCGCCGGGCTCAACATCACGCACCCGTACAAGCAGCGGGTGATCCCTGAGCTGGACGAGCTCTCCCCCCTCGCCCGGGCGATCGGAGCCGTCAACACCGTGGTCTTCCGCGACGGGCGCCGGATCGGCCACAACACGGACGCCTCCGGATTCGCCCGATCGTTCCGGCGCGGACTCCCCGGGGCTGCGACCCGCCGTGTCGTCCAGCTCGGCGCGGGCGGCGCTGGAGCCGCCGTCGCGCACGCCCAGCTCGCGGCGGGAACCGGGCATGTGGCGATCGCGGACCCCGACCCGTCCAGGAGTGCGGCGCTGGTCCGCGCACTGCGGAAGGCGTTCGGCGACGAGCGCGCCGACGCGGTCGCCCCGGACGGGCTGCGCGCTTCTCTGACGGCGGCCGACGGGGTGGTCAACGCCAGCCCGGTCGGCATGATCAGCCACCCCGGCACTCCGGTCGCCGTGGAACTGCTACGGGACGACCAGTGGGTCGCAGACGTGGTCTACATGCCCGCCGAGACCCGGCTGCTGTCCGAGGCGGCGGCGCGCGGCCTGCGCACCCTGGGCGGCACCGGCATGTGCGTGTTCCAGGCAGCTGGGGCGTTCGAGCTCATCACCGGCCGCACCCCCGACACCGAGCGGATGCTCCGCCATCTTTCCCGGCTCCTCGACCAGCGGGAGGCGGCCACGCCCGCCTGACCGGCGCCCCGTATACCCACTTGCCCACATCCCCGTGAAGGAGCCGCACGTGAGCGATCGCACCGCCGGCAGCGAGGCTGGACGGACCGTCCTGTTCCTCAACGGCCCCAACCTCAACCTGCTCGGTACGCGCGAGCCCGACAGGTACGGGTCCACCACGCTGAGTCAGGTCCAGGAGACCGCGACGAAGACCGCCGCCGAACACGACCTGACCCCCCGCTTCGTGCAGAGCAACCACGAGGGCGTGCTGATCGACGCGATTCACGCGGCGCGCACCGAATGCGGCGCCATCGTCATCAACCCCGCCGGCCTCACGCACACCTCCGTCGCACTGCGGGATGCGCTCGCCGCCGTCGCCCTGCCGACCGTCGAGCTGCACATCACCAACGTGCACCGGCGCGAGGAGTTCCGGCACCACTCCCACATCTCCGCGGTCGCCGACGCCCTGATCGTCGGCGCCGGAACGCACGGCTACGTCCTGGCGACGCTGCACGTCGCGCATCTCCTCTCCCGCTGACCCCGTCCCCGCCCCCATCCCCAGGGGCACCGCACCGCTTGGAGAACGACATGTCACACGAAGGACCGACGACCGTCAGACCTCCCGGTTCCGGCGAACCCGGCGACGCCGAGATCCGGGACCTCCCGGAGCCGATGCCCCTGCGGCGGATGGTCGGCCCCGGTGTCGTGGCCGTCGGGATCGGACTGGCGGCGGGGGAGATCATCCTGTGGCCCTACCTCACCTCGATCGGCGGCCTCGGTCTGCTGTGGCTCGCCCTGACCACCCTGGTCGTCCAGACCGTCATCAACATGGAGATCGAGCGCTACACACTGGCCACCGGTCAGACTGTCGTCGCCGCCTTCTCCCGGTGGTGGAAGGGCTGGGGGATCGCCATCTGCCTGGCCGGCGCGTTCCAGTACGTCTGGCCGGGCTGGGCCACCAGCGGCTCCACGGTGTTCACCTATCTCGTCGGCGGCGGTGATCCGGTCTGGGTGACGGTGATCGCGCTGGGCGTCATCGGCGCCCTGCTCTCGGCATCGAAGGTCATCTACCGGACGGTGGAGCGGGTCGAGGTCGTCAAGGTCGGGCTCACCCTCTTCTTCCTGGCCATCGTGGTGATATTCGTGATCTCCGCCGCCAGCTGGGGCGAGGGAGCCAGGGAGACAGCCACCGGTTTCGGGCAGATCCCGGACGGCGTCACCTTCACCATGCTGCTCAGCGCGATCGGAGCGGCCGGCGCCGGGGGCGTGCACAACCTGGTGCTGAGCAACTGGATACGCGACAAGGGGTACGGGATGGGCGCCCACGTCCCCCGCCTCGTCTCACCGATCACCGGCCGGGAGGAGGCCGCGGGCGCCGACCGGTACGCCTTCCCGCAGGACGAGGCCAACCTCGCCCGCTGGAAAATCTGGTGGAAGCGCGCGAACACCGAGCACCTCATGATGTTCTCGCTCGTCTGCGTCGTAACGATCACCATCATGAGCCTGCTGGCGTACGAGACGCTGTTCGGCCGCGACGACCTCGACTCCAGCCCCGAATTCCTCAACATCCAGGGTGACATTCTCAGCGATCGCGTCGGGGAGTGGCTCAAGCTGCTGTTCTTCGCGATCGTCTCGGTGTCGCTGTGGGCGGCCGCCATGGGACTCCTCGACGTCATCGGCCGTGTGGCCGCCGACTTCCTCCGGCGCAGCTACCTCCCGAACTCCGCCTTCTGGACCGAGCCCCGGCTCTACCTCGTTGTGGTGTGGGGCGAGATCATCCTGGGGTCGTTCATCCTGCTGGCGGGATTCACCCAGCCGATCGCCCTCCTCGTGGTCTCCACCTGCGCCGCGTCCGTGGTGACCCTGCTCTACTCGATCCTGCTGGTCCGCCTGAACACCAGGGACCTGCCCAGCACCATCCGCCTGCGCGGCGCCAGGCTCGGCGGAATGGCGGTAGCCATCGGGTTCTACGGCTTCTTCGCCGTCGCGATGGTGGTAACGCAGATACGGGACAACGTCCTGTGAGCCCGTACTGAAACTGCGCCGAAACATCCCATAACCCAAGCCGTGTCTCCCGGCCTGGTCACCCTGCGGTGACCAGGCCGGGAGCTGTATCGCGAAGGCCACCGCCGGCACCGGCTGGGCGTAGTAGTCGGCCAGCATTTCTGCGGGCCAGGCGGATTCGCGGACCTCGCCGCGCGGCGACTGGACGTCGCCAGCATCGCGGCTGTCGCTGGCCGCGGTCCTGCCGATCGTCTACGGGCTCAGGCAGATCGCGGCCGAAGGCATCGACGCGGCGTCGGTCGCGGCGGTGGCGCCACACACCGGATGTTCCAGAGGATCAGGGAAGAGGCTGAGGTTGGGAGTCTGAGACCGCCTGGCTCGGAGCCGGGCAGGTGAGATCCTTGGTCGTGGGTTCGAATCCCGCCGTCCCGACCAGCTTTTTTCGCAGGTCAGACGCTGTCTCCGCATGCGGCGGGGGCGGCCCTTCGCGCGTCTGCCGGGTCCGGCTAGGCGGGGGCCTGTCCGAAATCGGGGATCTCCAGCCGGACGCCGCCCTGGAGGGCGGACCGGTGGGCGACGATGCCGGGCAGGGTGTAGCGGGCGGCGACCCAGGCATTGACCGGGGGGAGGGAGCCGGTGGTGACGGCCGTGACGAAGTCGTCCGCCAGGAAGTGGTGACTGCCCTCGTGACCGTTGGGGGCGTGGGCGAACTGCTTCGGCAGCCGGGAGCGGTCGTGGACGGGGGCCGTTCCGGACGCGAAGGCGTCACGCAGGGCCGGGGCGACGTGGGCCAGTGAGGGATCGTCCGAGGAGAGGGTGGGCCTGGGGCGCAGCTGGTCGGTGATGTCTTCCACGCCCTCCTTGTCCTGCCAGACGCTGACCGTCGCGAGCTGTTCCAGGCTCCCCGCGGTTCCGAAGAACCGGAAGCGCGATTCCCGTATGTGGGAGGGGTATCCGACCCTGCGGAACTCGTTGATGCGGAAGGAGCCGCCGCCGGCGGCCTCGAACAGCGCGGTGGCGTTGGAGAAGTCGTTGCCGAACTGGCTGATCTCCCGGTCGAAGACCCCGTCCCCGCGGTCGTCGACGACCCCGATCGCGCTCACGCTCGTGGCATGGGTCTGCCAGGCGCCCAGGATGCCGCCGAGGGAGTGGGTCGGGTACAGCAGCGGCGGGTAGCTGGCCGTGGCCTTCCAGTTCTCGCCGCCGCTGTACTGGTACGCCTCGTAGAAGCCGAGATCCATGTCGTGGACGTAGTCCCCCTCGGCGTGGAAGAGCCGGCCGAAGGCGCCCTCGGCGGACCGCTGGCGGGCGTAGACGGTCGCCGGGTTGTAGTGGCTGGTCTCGCCCATCATGTACGTCAGCCCGGTCTCGTTCACCGCCTCGATGATGGCCCCGATCTCCTGTTCGGTCACGGCCATCGGCACGGCCGAGTAGACGTGCTTGCCCGCCCGCAACGCCTGGACGACGAGCGGACCGTGCGACCAGCGCTGGGTGAAGATCGCGACCGCGTCGACGTCCGAGTCGAGCATGGCCTCGTACGACGGGAGGGTGCCGGCGAGGTCGTGGTCGGAGGCGAGCCGCGCGGCCCGCTCCGGCCGCAGGTCGCAGGCCAGGATGTCGCCCACACCAGGGTGCAGCCGCCACAGCTTGGCGAAGGACCCGGCGAACTGCCCGCATCCGACGATCCCCAGAGAGAACACGTCACCACTCCTCACCGCGGACTCGTCGCCGCGTCATCGCACACGGAACCGGCGGCCAACGACAACCGGTGCGCCACCATGTGACGATAGAAGCCTGGGAAGCGCGAAGTCTTCATCGATGAGAGCGAGGATTTCTTGGATCCTCAGGTACCGTCCCGGGTCGAGCCGTCGCGTCTCACCGGCTGGGCCGGCCAGCCCACCCTCATGGACGCCGCCCATCAGCACGACGATCTGGAGATCAACCTCGTGGCCGAGGGCGGCACGATGCTCTACCTGTTCGGCGGGGTGCCGGTGGAGGTCGGGCCCGGCAGCGTGGCCGCGTTCTGGGCCGCCGTGCCGCACCAGCTCGTCGCGAACTCGGCCACCCGCGTCCACTGGATCTACGTGCCCTTCGCGGAGTTCCTGCGCTGGGGGCTGCCCGACTCTCTCGTCAGTCGACTCCTGTCCGGCACGCCACTGGTCGCCGCGCCCTCGGCCGCCACGGCGACCGATCCGGCCAACTTCGCCCAGTGGGCCCAGGACCTGGCCAGCGGCAAGCCCGAGCGCCGCCGGATCGCCATGCTCGAGGTCGAGGCCCGGGTGCGCCGACTCGCGCTGGGCACGCTGGGCGAACCGGTGCGCCACTACGTGGGAGGTTCCCCCGCGCTGCGGCAGGTGATCACCATGGTGCGGCATATCGCCGAGCACTTCCGTGAGCCCCTGGCCGTCGCCGACATCGCCGCGGCGGCGCAGCTGCACCCCAGCTACGCGATGGCCCAGTTCCGCAAGGTCGTCCACACCACGGTGGGCGACTACCTCACGCGGTGCCGACTGGCCGAGGCCCGCCGCCTGCTGGTCACCACGGACCTGCCGATCGCCCAGGTGGCCTCGGTGTCCGGATTCGGCTCGGTCAGCCGCTTCTACACCGCGTTCACCACCGCGTGCGGCGCACCGCCGGCCAGGTTCCGGCGGGAACACCTGCATGACGGTGAGGCGTCGCAGGCGGGATCGCGTCCCGGATGAGCGGCGCGTTCGGAGGTGTGGCGTGCGGCAGCGTGACGGGCGGCCCGGCACGGTGTGTGCCGGACCGCCGGGTGGTCGGGGCTCGGGTGGTCAGCGCGACCCGGCCCGACTAGGTGATGGGGAAATCGAAATACGTTTCGGGATAGGGCTCGTCCTGGAGTGTGTAATGCCACCACTCGCACGCGTAGGGGCTGAAACCGCAGTCCTCCATGATGAAGCAGAGGTGTTGCCGGTTCCTCGCCTCCACGTGCGTCGCCCCCTTCGCTCCGTGGTGTGAGATCTCGTCCATCAGGTCATGGTCACCCCCCATGGGGACAAGATCACCGGTGGCCAGATGGTAGAGCGTCAGGTCCACGGTGCTCCCCCGGCTGTGGCCTGACTTGGCGGCCACGTAGCCCTTCTCGAACATCTCGACCCTGTCGATGTTCGGATAGTGCCGCAACTTCGTCCGGCCGTCCTCGGGCTGCTTCGACCAGTGCAGGAAGCGGTTCACGGCGCGTTGCGGGCGGTAACCGTCCCAGAGCAGCAGGCCGAAGCCGAGCGATTCGGCCTTTTCTCGCGCTCGTTCCAGGGCCACGCACAGGGCCCGCGTACCGACGATTCGATTCACCAGGTATCCGTCCACCGGTTTACCGGTGAAGTTGTCCCAGGTGGCGTACTTGGCGTCCCACCGTATGCCGGGAACCGCCTCGTCCACGTAGAGGAAATCGTCCCTCATCGACTTTTCCCGGTCAGGGCCAGGGACACCATCCGGTCGATCGACTCGGCGAGCGACACCCCGGCGGCTTCCATCATCCTCGGATAACGGCTGTACGAGGTCATACCGGGAAAGGTGTTGACCTCGTTGAGGACCACTCCCCCGTCGTCCCTGAGGAACATGTCCACCCGAGCCAGTCCCCTGCATCCGAAGGCACGGTACACGGCCCTCGCCGTCTCCTGAACGAGCGATCGCGACTCCGCCGAGATGTCGGCGGGGACGATGGCCGTCGAGTTGTCGGAACCGCTTTCGGGCTGGCTCTCCTGATGGATCTTGAAGAAGCCATGTGACAGCGCGATGCGATCCACCTCTCCGGCGGTCAGGTCCGGATCGTTGCCCAGGATGGCGCATCCGACCTCGCTGCCGACGACGGCCTCCTCGATCAGAACCTTCGAGTCGTACTGTCGCGCGACTTCCACCGCACTCGCCAGTTCATCCTCTCCGGACACCTTGCTGACGCCGAAGGACGACCCGGAACGGGCCGGCTTCACGAAGACCGGATAGGTGAACTGGTCGGGATCGACGCTCTCGTCCGCCGTGACGGTCCAGAAGTTGGGCGTGGCGATTCCCGCGCTTCGGGCGACGACATAGGCGAGCGATTTGTCCATGCACAGAGCCGAACTCTGGACGTCGCATCCCACATAGGGGATGCCGGAGAGCTCCAACAAGCCCTGCATCGCGCCGTCCTCGCCGAGCTTGCCGTGCAGAACGGGCAGGATGACGTCCAGGCCGATCGTCTCGTACCGCCCCTGGTCCAGAACGAGCAGTCCGGGCAGGCTGCTGTCCGGAGACAGCACGGCCGGACGGGAACCGGCGTCCTCCCAGCCCGGGCTCGGGCCGTCACAGAGCCTCCAGGCGCCGCTCCTGGTGATCCCGACATAGCACGGCTCGTACTTGTCGGTGTCGAGGTTGTCGGCGACCCGTCGCGCGGACTTGAGGGAGATGGGATGCTCTTCCGAGCGGCCCCCGAATATGATCCCGATCTTCAGTCTATCCATGCTGGTTCCCGCTTTCGAACTTAAGGCAGTTGGTGATGGAATTCTCGACGGTGTCGCTCAGGGCATGGTCCGTGTAGTAGGCCGTGTGCGGACTGACCAGGACGTTCGGGAGTTTCTGCAGCCGCAGCAACTTGCTTTCCACGGGCCTGTTTCTGCAGTCGGCGTAGAAAATCCCCTCCTCGCCTTCGAGGACGTCCAACGCCGCACCGCCCAGCCTGCCGCTTTCCAGCGCCGAGATAAGGGCTTCGGTATCGAGAAGCGGACCGCGTCCGGTGTTGACAACGAACGCGCCGGGCCGCATCCGCTCGATGCGCCGACGATTCAGGAGGTGGTACGTGTCCGCGGTGAGCGGCGTGTGGAGCGTCACCATGTCGCTCCGCTGCAGCAGCTCGTCGAGCGGGACGTAGTCGGCAGCGGTACTGGGCCGACTGTCATAGGCCAGTATTCGGCAGCCGAAACCCCGCAGCCTGTCCATCACCGCCGCGCCGATGCGTCCCGTTCCCACAATCCCGACCGTGAGATCGCGCAGCTCCCTCCCGCGCACGTCGTTCAGCCGGTAGTCATGAACGTCCGCACGACTGATGACCGATCTTGCGTTTCGCACCGCCATCAGCATCAGCATCAGCGTGTAGTCAGCAACGCTGTCGGGTGAGTAGGCGACGTTCCCCACGGTGATTCCGACGCGCTCCGCATACCTCATATCGATATGGTTGTAGCCGATGCTTCTCGTGGAGATGTACGCTACGCCGGCCTGACTGAGCGCGCGGAGCGTGGAGTTCGCGATCTGAGTCTTATGACCAATGCTGATGCACCGATTTCCGGAGGCAAGTTCGATATTGGCCTCGGATACCGCGGCCTCCGTGATAGTCAGCGTCACGTCGAAGCGAGGAGCCAGCTCCCGGAACAGGACGGCCTCGTCCCGCCCGCATCCGTAAACCGTGATTCCCGTCAGCGACGGGGCGCGGAGGTCCGCCGTTCGAGCTGGTTCGCTGTAGGTCATGCCACCACTCAAGGCAGCGTGGCGTTGCCAGGATGTATCCGATTTTCGATACGTCGAAGATATGTTACTTGCGGGTAAGTTATCGTCGGTATATCGAAAACCGGATACGTGCCGGCAACACCGCGCCGTCTTGACTGGCGGCGTGACCTATCGCGAACCAATCTCCGTCAACCGCCACCTCGCCAGCCCACTCCCGTGCAACGGCCCTCGCGCCGTCCGCGCATGATCCCGCTCAGCCTCGGCGAGATCGCCGCGGTCGTCGGCGGGACGGTCGAGGGCGACGGCGCCGTGACGGTGACCGCGCCGGCCGTGCTCGACGGCCGGCAGGCCGAGCCGGGCAGCCTCTTCGTCGCCTTCCCCGGCGAGCGCGTCGACGGCCACGACTACGCCGGCCAGGCCGGCCGGGCCGGCGCGGTGGCCGTGCTCGGCTCCCGGCCCACGCCGCTGCCCACCGTCGTCGTCAAGGACGCCCAGGCCGCGCTGCAGGCGCTCGCCACCCACGTCGTGGACCGGCTGCGAGCCGGGCTGACCGTCGTCGGGGTGACCGGCTCCCAGGGCAAGACCACCACCAAGGACCTGCTGGCGGCCGTGCTGTCGAGCGCCGCGCCGACGATCGCCACGATCGGCACGCTCAACAACGGGCTCGGCGTGCCCCTCACCATGCTGCGCGCCGACGCGGCCACCCGGTTCCTCGTCCTCGAGATGGGAGCCAGCCACGTGGGCGACATCGCCGAGCTCACCGACCTGGTCGCGCCCGACATCGGCGTCGTGCTCAACGTCGGCCAGGCCCACATCGGCGAGTTCGGGTCCCGCGAGGCCATCACCAGGACCAAGGGCGAGCTGGTGCGGGGACTGGCGCCCGGCGGGACCGCCATCCTCAACGCCGACGATCCCCGGGTGGTCACGATGCGCTCGCTCACCGAGGGCCCGGTGCTGACCTTCGGCCAGGCGGAACAACCCGACGTGCGGGCGCTCGACCTGACGCTGGACCGGTTCGGCCGGCCGTCCTTCACGCTGCGGACCGCCGACGCCTCGGCTCCCGTCGCGCTGCCGTTCGTGGGTGCCCACCAGGCGCTCAACGCGGCGGCCGCCGCGGCGGCGGGGCTGGCGGCCGGCGTGCCCCTCGACGTGGCCGCGGCGGCGCTGTCCACCGCCTCGCTGTCGAAGTGGCGCATGGAGCTGCGCGACCTCGCCGGCGGCGCGAGGCTGCTCAACGACTCCTACAACGCCAACCCCGACTCGACCCGCGCCGCCCTGGACGCGCTGGCGGCGATCGAGTGCGGGCGCCGCATCGCCGTCCTCGGCGAGATGCTCGAGCTCGGCGACGACAGCGCGGCCGAGCATCGCGCCGTCGGGGCGTACGCGGCCTCCCTGGCGGACGTGGTGGTCGCGGTCGGCGAGGCCGCCCGGCCGCTCGCCGACGGCGCGGGAGCGCGGGCGGTGGCGCTGGCCGACAACGACGCGGCCGTCGGCTGGCTGCACGGCCACCTCGCCGCCGGCGATGTGGTGCTCGTCAAGGCCTCCCGCGGGGCGGGCCTCGACGAGGTCGCCGCCGCGCTCACGTAGTTCCGCGGCGTGGTGGGCGGCTGCCGGCGCGCCGCGGGCAGCCGCCCACCACGGGATCCGGCCTCAGCGCCCGCGTCGCCTCATGTAGAGGTCGAAGGCCCGGTAGACGATCGGCCGCAGCGGCAGGTCCCATTCGCCGACGTACCGCACCGCCTGACCTCCGGTGCCGACCTTGAACTGGATCAGCCCGACGTGCGGATCGTCGGCGTCCAGGGTCGGGGTGATGCCGCGCAGGTCGTAGACGTCGCAGCCGGCCGCCAGCGAGTCGCGGATCATCGCCCACTGGCAGGCGTTGGAGCCGCGCACCTCGCGCTTCTCGGTGGAGGAGGCGCCGTAGGAGTACACCGCGTGGGCGCCGACGCGGACCAGGATGCTGGCGGCCACCAGGTCGCCCTGGTGGCGGGCCAGGTAGAGGCTGATCCGGTCGGGGTCCTCGGCGCTCATCGCCGCGAACATGTTCTCGAAGTAGCGCAGCGGCCGGGGGGTGAAGTGGTCGCGCTCGGCGGTGTGGACGTAGAGGTCGTGGAACGCCTTCAGGTCCGCACCGACCGTGACCTCGACGCCCTCCTTGGCCGCCTTCCTGATGTTGCGGCGCCAGAGCTGGTTCATCCCCCTGAGCACCTCGTCCTCGGTCCTGCCGGCCAGCGGAACCTCGTACTTGAACTGCGGATGCCCGACCCCGAAGCCGTCCTCCGGGCTCTGCGGCAGCCAGCCGGCGTGCCTGAGCTGACTGGCCACGCGGGCGCCGACGGGATAGACCCGCTCGCTGGGCAGGTCGGTGAGCCGCCTGACGTCCGGGTCGGCGACGCCCTCCTTGACCTGGGCGGCGCTCCAGGCGTCCGTCCACACCGGCGGCCCGAGCCGGATCGCGAACGCGCCGTGTGCCCTGAGGTGGGCCGCCAGCGGGTCGAGCCAGGTGTCGAGCTCGCCGGTCCAGTCGATGACCGGGCCCTCGGGCAGGTAGGCCAGCGTGCGGCGCTCCAGCCGCGGCACCGGGCGGTGCAGGACGAGCCCCGCACCGACCAGCTGCCGGCCGTCGAACCAGCCGAGGGACTCGCTGCGCCACTCGGTCTTGACCCGGGCCCATGCCGGGGTCTGCAGGAAGCTGGCCGACCGCTGGGTCCGCACGAACGCCAGGTGCTCGGCGTCGCTGATCGGCCCGACGGTCAGGCTGGCACCCGGGTGCGCGGTTGGGCTCACAGGTCCACCGTCCACATGTCAGCGGTCACGAACACGGCGCTCATGCACCCCGAGCCACCACGAGCAGGATAGTGCGCGCCGCCCTGGCCGAGGGCGCGCCGGGCGGCCGAGGAGGACGGGATCGCCAGAGGCTGGGCTGTTGTTCGTGCTGGTTCGCGGTAGGTCACGCGCCCAGTCAAGGCAGCGTGGTGTTGCCAGCACGTATGTGGTTTTCGATATGCCGACGATATCCGCGAGGGAGCGGGCCGCTGGTCACCAGTTGATGCCGGCCGCCACCGGCAGGTGGTCGCTGCCGGTGGCCGGCAGCACCCACGAGCTCCTCGGCTCCACGCCGCGGACCAGGATCTGGTCGACCCGCGCCACCGGGAAACCGGCCGGCCAGGTGAAGCCGAAGCCGTCCCCGGCCTCCTCCTGGGCGGAGAGCAGCCGCGAGGTGAGGTCGGCGAACGCGCGGTCGTCCAGGGCGCCGTTCAGGTCGCCGAGCAGCACCACCCGCTCGTTCCGCTCGGCGGCGATGGCGTCGCCGAGCGCCTGTGCGCCGGCGTCCCGCTGGGCGGTCCAGAAGCCCACCCTGGGAAACACCCGCACGGACCCCAGATGGGCGACGTACACCGCGAGCGGCCCCTGGTCCGTGGCCACCGTGGTGCGCAGCGCCCGGGTCGAGCCCATCCTGATGTCGACCGGCCGGGTGTCCGACAGCGGCAGCCTGCTCCACAGGCCGACGGTGCCCTGCAGCGTGTGGTACGGGTATGTCTTCGCGAGTTCCCTCTCGTACGTGCCGCTGGCCTGCGGGGTCAGCTCCTGGAGGGCCAGCAGGTCGGCCCCTGAGGCGGCCAGGTCGCGGGCGGTGCCGGCCGGGTCGGCGTTGTCGGCGCCGACGTTGTGGCTGGCCACGGTGAGGTCGCCGCCCGGCTGGGACTTGTCGACCAGCAGCCCGCCGAAGAGGTTCAGCCACACCAGGACCGGCAGCAGCAGCGCGGTCACCGCGGACGCGGAGCGGCGCCACAGCGCCCCGGCGAGCAGCACCGGAACGAACAGGCCGAACCACGGGAGGAAGGTCTCCACCAGGCTGCCGAGGTTGCCGATCCGGTTGGGGATCCTCGCGTGCAGCAGCAGGAACAGGCCCAGCAGCAGCGCCAGCGCCGCGAGCACCAGGCCTCGTTTCCAGGGCTCCGGCCGGGAGCCGATCAGGATCGCCCGGCGGACGCCCGCGCGCCACGTCCCGGCGCCGGTGGCCCGGCGGCCGGCCGCGCGCGGGGGGCCGGAGCCCGTGTCCCGGTGGCCGCCGTCGTGTCCGGTCTCCGCCGTGTCCACCAGCGCCACCGTCTGTCCTCCCTCGCCACCGGTCACTGCTGCGTCCTCGGGTCCTCGGTGGGGTCGGCGTACATGCGCGGGCAGCCACCCTCGATCGCGTCGGTGCGCAGTTCGTAGTGCCAGGGTTCGTTCCGGTAGATCTGGCACAGCCCGTACTCGGCACCGTGCGCGGACAGCCACGCCGTCGCGTCGGAGTCGCCGAGGTCGACCGCGTCGCCCGCCACGTGCGGGGAGGTCGCCGCGGTGGCCACCCATCGGGCGGCCTCGTCCTCGGATCCGTACTCGGCGACCGCCTCGCGTAGCAGGTGGTCCTGGTACTCCGGGGAACGCCAGCCGCTGTTGACGTAGAACTCGATCCCCTCGTCCGCGGCATCCGTCGCGGCCCGGCGGAGGGCCCGCAGGAGGCCCGGATCGAGGTTGGTCACGGCCGGAACCGTGTCGTCGAGGACCGTCACGCGGTCGGGGACGACACCGTCGGCCTCGCCGAGCAGGGCACCGCGCTCGCCGCGAGGCGGGTTCGGGGGTGCCGCGGCCGCGGGCCAGTGCTTCGGCGCCTGGTAGCCGAGGGCCACGGTGATCGCCGCCGTGACGGCCACCAGGCCGAGGACCAGGAGCCAGCGAAC
This sequence comes from Streptomyces sp. B6B3, assembly GCF_039871525.1. Classification (NCBI taxonomy): domain Bacteria; kingdom Bacillati; phylum Actinomycetota; class Actinomycetes; order Kitasatosporales; family Streptomycetaceae; genus Streptomyces; species Streptomyces sp. B6B3. The sequence continues at coordinate 21,857 of NZ_JBDPLU010000006.1, forward strand.
GCGGCGGGGCGTCGTTCGGGCGGATGGCGGGGTTCGAGGCATACCCGCAAGTCAAGGCGGGGCGCTGTTGCCAGCACGTATGTGCTTTTTGATACACCGACGATACGCGCCCGCTCGTAGCGTGAGAGCCATGCGAGTGTTGATCGTCGAGGACGAGCCCTATCTGGCGGAAGCCATCCGCGACGGTCTGCGCCTGGAGGCGATCGCGGCCGACATCGCCGGCGACGGCGACACCGCCCTGGAGATGCTGAGCGTCAACGCCTACGACATCGCCGTCCTCGACCGCGACATCCCGGGACCCTCCGGTGACGAGATCGCCACCCGCATCGTCGCCTCCGGCAGCGGCATGCCGATCCTCATGCTCACCGCCGCCGACCGGCTCGACGACAAGGCCTCCGGATTCGGACTCGGCGCCGACGACTACCTCACGAAGCCGTTCGAACTCCAGGAACTCGCGCTCAGGCTCCGGGCCCTCGACCGCAGGCGCGCGCACAGCAGGCCTCCCGTGCGAGAGATCGCGGGCCTGCGGCTGGACCCGTTCCGCAGGGAGGTCTACCGGGACGGCCGCTACGTCGCGCTCACCAGGAAGCAGTTCGCCGTGCTCGAGGTCCTCGTCGCCGCCGAGGGCGGCGTCGTCAGCGCCGAGGAGCTCCTGGAACGCGCGTGGGACGCGAACGCCGACCCCTTCACCAACGCCGTCCGCATCACCGTCTCCGCCCTCCGCAAGCGTCTCGGCGAGCCCTGGATCATCGCCACCGTGCCCGGCGTCGGCTACCGCATCGACACGCAGCAGGAGGCCGGGCACGTGGGAGCGGACCGTGGATAGAGCTCCCGGGTTGAGCGTCCGCCTCAAGCTCACCCTCAGCTACGCCGGAATCATCATGCTCGCGGGCGTCATACTGCTCGCCGCGGCCGGGGTGGTGCTCCTGCGCTACCGGCAGTTGGGCATCGACGCCCAGGGCGACCTGGAGATATCGGCGCAGGGCGCCTTCCTGCTCCGCGCCTTCGCCCCGGCGGCAGCCGCGGCACTCACGTTCCTGCTGCTGTTCGGTCTCGTGGGCGGATGGTTCCTCGCCGGCCGCATGCTCGCCCCGCTGACCCGCATCACCGACGCCACCCGGATGGCCACGAACGGATCGCTCTCCCACCGGATCCGGCTCCCCGGCCGCACGGACGAGTTGCGCGAACTCGCCGACGCCTTCGACACGATGCTCGCCCGGCTCGAGGCACACGTCGCCGAACAGCGGAGGTTCGCGGCCAACGCCTCGCACGAGTTGCGCACCCCGCTGGCGATCTCGCAGGCGCTTCTCAGCGTGGCCCGCACCGATCCGAACGGCGACACCGGCAAGATCATCGACCGCCTCCACTCCGTCAACACCCGGGCGATCGACCTCACCGAGGCGCTGCTCGTGCTCAGCCGCGCTGACCAGCGGTCGTTCACCCGAGAACCCGTCGACCTGTCCCTCCTGGTGGAGGAGGCCGTCGAGACGCTCCTCCCGCTCGCGGAGAAGCGCGACGTCGCCCTCGAGGCCAGCGGCGACATCGCCACCACGGACGGATCGCAGGCCCTGCTGCTGCAGCTGACCACGAACCTCGTGCACAACGCGGTCGTCCACAACCTGCCCGAACGGGGCACCGTGTGGGTCAGGACCAGCCTCCGCCCCGGGACCGTGGTGCTCACGGTCGAGAACACCGGCGACAAGCTCACCCGACAGCTGGCCTCGACACTCACCGAACCGTTCCAACGCGGCACCAAACGCATCCACGCCGACCACGCGGGCGTCGGCCTCGGCCTGGCCATCGTCAAGACCATCACCCACGCCCACGACGGAACGCTCACCCTCACCCCACGCCCCGACGGCGGCCTCCGCATCACCGTGGAACTCCCCGCGACGGCCCCGCACACGGGCAGGCACTGATTCAGCGGTAGGCGTTGCTCTGCAGGCGGTACAGCTCGGCGTACAGCCCCTCCTTCCCCATCAGTTCGGCGTGGGAGCCCAGCTCCAGGACTCGCCCCTCGCCGAGCACCACGATGAGGTCGGCCATCCTGACCGTGGAGAAGCGGTGGGAGATCAGCAGGGTGACGCGGCCGTCCGTGTCTGCGCCCCGCCTGGCGTCCCTGGCCACCTGTTCGAAAAGGGCCTGCTCGGTCTGTGGGTCGAGCGCGGAGGCGGGTTCGTCCAGCACGGCCAGTAGGGGCGAGGTGCGCATCATGGCCCTGGCCATGGCCAGCTTCTGCCACTGGCCGCCCGACAGCTCCACCCCGCCTTCCCACGAGGTGCCCAGCGGAGTGTCGACGCCTCGGGGGAGACGGTCGGTGAATCCCGCGCCCGCCCTCGCCAGCGCGGCGTTCACCGCGGGGCCGTCGTCGACGCGGGCGAGGTCTCCCACGCCCACCGACGCGCGGACGGGGAGCTCGAACCGGACGAAGTCCTGGAAGCCCGCCGTCAGCCGAGCCCGGTAGGCGTCGAGGTCCAGGTCCGCCAGGTCCGTTTCGTCCAGGAGAATCCGTCCCCCGGTCGGCGCGTACATCCCGGCCAGGAGCTTGACCAGCGTGGTCTTGCCCGCGCCGTTCTCCCCGACCACCGCCACCACCGCGCCCGCGGGGAGCCGGAGCGTGACGTCGTCGAGCACGGGCCGGTCGCGGTCGCGGTCGTAGGCGAACGAGACGCCGCTGAGGCTGATGCCGTCCTCCAGGCGCGCCGGAGGCGGCCGGCCGACATCGCCGTCCGCGGTGGCCGCGCGCTCCAGCCATCGGAAGTGACCGGCGACGGTGTGTACGCGTAGCGCCGAACCGGTCAGGGCATCGAGCTGCCCCGTACCGCCGACCACCGCGGCGGCCAGTCCCAGGGCGAGGGCGACGTCCCCGGTGGAGGCCGCTCCGACGGTCACCTGGTGCAGGACCAGGATCAGGGCGCCCACGTAGGTGGCGGCGAACAGCAGCCAGCTGCCCGCGGTGGCCGCCGTCGACCGGAGGAGACCCGACTCGGTGCCCCGGTGGACGCGGGCGTACGTCTCCCGGTGTCGTCTGAGCATCTCCTCCCGCAGCCCGTACACCCGCAGTTCCTTTCCCGCCGAGGCCGAGGTGACGAGCTCGAACAGGTGCTGCCCGACTCGTCGTCCCTCGGCGGTGCGCAGCTCGGCCGCCCGGGTGACGCGCTCGGCCCGCCTGCTGAGCCAGGTGGCCGGGAGCGCGACGGTGGGGACCAGCAGCAGCAACGGGTGCAGCCTGCCCAGCAGCACGGCCGTCACCGCCAGTTGCGTCACCACGACGGGGGCCACGAAGGCCAGCGCCATGCCTCCTGACAGGTCCCCGAACCCGCGCTTCAGCAGTTGCATCCGGTCGCGGAACTCGGCCCGCTCGAAGTGCTCCAGACGGGGCGCGGCCGACGACAGGGCGAGGATGCGGCGCTGCACGACCATGTGGGAGCGCTCGCGCATGCGGATGGTCGCCCACCGGTAGCCGATCGGAGCGAGCACGGTGAGCAGCAGACCGGTCCCGGTCAGCGCCGCGCCTGCCGCCACCTGACCCGGGCGTCCGGCGACGGCACCGTCGACGAGGGGGCGCAGGCCGAGGGCGAGCAGCAGCGGCGAGACGACGGCGGTGGCGCTGACCATGATGTGGATCAGGCAGACCGCCGCGCCGATCTCCTTGCCCATGGTGATCAGCAGAGCCCACGTGCGCAGCCACGACCTCATCGCTCGTCCCCCTCCACGCCGTCGGAACCGTCGGATTCGGCGAACCGCGCCGCCTGGATGCGGAACATCTCGGCGTAGACGCCGTGCTGGGCCATCAGCTCGTCGTGCGTCCCCTGTTCGATCAGCCGGCCGTCGTCGAGGACCGCGATGGCGGACGCCCGGCGCACCGTGGAGAACCGGTGCGAGATGACGACCGTGGTGAGGCCTGCCGTCAGCTCCAGGAACCGCTCGTGGAGCCGGGCCTCGGCACGGACGTCGAGCTGAGCGGCCGGCTCGTCCAGGATGAGCACGCCGGCCCCGTGGCGCACGGCGAACAGCGCGCGGGCCAGAGCCAGTCGCTGCCACTGCCCGCCGGACAGATCCGCTCCGTCCGCGAACTCGGGCGACAGGACGGTGTCCCAGGACGACGGCAGGGCCTCCACCGCGTCCGCGATGTCGGCGTCCCGGGCCGCGGCCCGCACCGCCGCCCGGTCCCCGAGCGCGGCGACATGGCCGAAGCCGACGTTCTCCCAGGCCGGGAGCGCGAACCGCGCCGAGTCCTGGAAGACCGCGGCGAGCCGGTCGCGCCACGAGGACGCGTCCAGGTCGGCCAGGTCGACGCCGTCGACCGTGATCCGGCCCGCCTGCGGCTGGTACAGACCGGCGAGTAACTTCACCAGGGTCGTCTTGCCCGCGCCGTTCGCTCCCACCACGGCCAGGGAACGGCCGGCCGGGATCACCAGGTCCAGCCCCCTGAGCGCGTCGGTCGCGGTGCCCGGATAGGCGAAGGTGACGTCCTCGAACCGGATCCCGTCCCGGGGAAGACTCTCCGCCGAACGACCGCCGGGCGTGGCACCCTTGTCGGCCGCCGCTCGTACCGCCCCGGCCGCCTCGTCGAAGCGACGCAGGGACGCCATCGCCAACTCAGTCTGCAGACCGGTCCACGACGCCTGCCGGGAGCCGGCGACGCCGACCCCGAGGGCCTGCACGCACACCGCGGCCGCCCCCGCTCCGACACCGCCCTCCGCGGCCTCGACGGCGACCCAGACCAGCCCTCCGAGGACCACCGCGGCCAGGACCGCCGTCGCCACGGTGGGCCGCACCGGCATCGGCGTCAGGACCGCGCCCATCGTCCGCCGCCAGGTCGAGGAGAAGCGCTCCACGAGGAAGTCGGACAGCCCGAAGACCCGCACCTCCTTGGCCGCGGCGGGGGTCGTCCCCAACTCGTAGTAGTACTCCAGACGGCGGGCCGTCTCGGTGCTGCCGTAGTGGTGCGCCGCCTCGCTCCGCGAGGCGGCCTTGTCCTCGTGCGCGGCCCACAGGCACCCGGCCAGCAGGGCGAGGCCCAGCAGCGGATCGAAGGCGGCCACGAGCACGCACGACCCGAGGAGGGTCACCTGCCCGGCCAGAAGGCCGCTGATCGTCGACGCCAGCATGCCCGGCCGGCCCCACGAACCGCGGAAGGTGTCACGGCCGACGCTCACCAGATCGGCGATCTTCGGGTCCTCCAGATGCGCGATGCCCTCCGGGGCCAGCACGGAGTCCATCAGCTCGCGCTGCAGCAGCGCGTCGATCCGGTCGCCGAGCGCGGTACCCGCCGCCGTGCGCAGCGAACCGCCGGACCACTGGAGCACCATGAACCCTCCGCCGGCCAGCGTCCATGCCAGCGCGGCGCGCCCGGGCGGCGAGTCCAGGCCGTGTGCGGCCAGACCGGGGACGTTACCCACCACGCCGCCCACCGCCGCCGCCACGCCCAGGGGCGCCAACGCGGCGACGGCGACGGCCAGACCGGTCAGCAGACACAGCCCCGGGCCGGCCCGCCAGGCCACCCTCAGAAACCTGGTGTACCCGCCGTCCGAGACAAGCGGTCGTCGCGTGCGTGTGGGTGTCGTCCCGTGGGTGAGCGAGGGGATGCCGCTCAGCCCCTGGCGTCGCGTCGGAGGGCGTGGCCGCCGAAGCCGCTGTGGCTGTCGGAGCCCTGGTTCAGCTCGCGCCACCACGCGGAGAGGTCGCCCTCCGTCATCGACGCCCAGTTTGGGGCGTGGTGCAGCTGGGCGCGGCCGAAGCGGCGGGCCAGGGCGACCAGGGCCGTGCCGACGGGGGTGCGGGCCGCGTCGTAGGTGGCCACGACCTCCTCCAGGGTGGCGCCGGAGTGCCAGGCGGACTCCAGGGCGGTGGCGTCCTGCAGCGCCTTGACCGCGCCGCTGCCGATGTGGGGCCGGGTGACCGTGGCGGCGTCGCCCAGGAGGAGCAGGCGGCCGGCGGCGTAGTGCGGCACGGACAGGTCGTGGATGGGCTGGACGAACGTGGACTCGACGGGCGTGTCCAGCAGGGTCGCCGCCCACCGGGGCGGGAAGTGCTCGGCGACGAGGCCGCGGAGGAACGCGGCCAGTTCGCCCGTCTCCCGGTCCGCGGGCTGGTCGGTGGGGGGCGTGGCGTAGAGCACCCAGTTGAGGCGGGTGCGGCCGCCGGGCGCGGGGATGAGGTAGAGGATGCACTGGCCGCCCGGGAAGACCACCATGTGCGCGTCCGCTTCGTCGGCGCCGGCGGGTAACGCCTCGGCGGTGCCGCGCCACCCGACGTAGCCGGCGTATTCGGGCGCGAGCCCCGGGAACATCGCCGCCCGGACGACCGAGCGGTAGCCGTCGGCGCCGATGACGGCGTCGAAGCGCTCCCGCCGGCCGTCGTCGAGCGTCAGGGACACTCCCCCGTCGTCGGGCTCCGGTTCGACGGCCGTCACGGCCGCGCCGGCGCGGTAGTCCACGTCCGCCGGGACGCGGCGGCGCAGCCCGTTCCAGAGCGAACCCCAGTCGTAGGAGCGGAAGGGGAACGGCTGGGCGCCGATCGTCCGCCCCAGGCCGCCGGCGCCGGTGCCCGCGCCGTCCCGCACCGTCCACACCCGCCGGGACAGCCGCACCCACGGCGTGTCGGGGTCCACGTACCCGGCGGCCGCCAGCTCCGCGAACCGGTCGTTCTGCAGGCCGAGGCCGACTCCGCGGTCGCGGAGCGCTCCGCCGGTGCGCTCGAACACGGTGACCTCGGCGGAGCCGGCGCGCGACAGCGCCCGGGCCGCCGCGCAGCCCGCGATGCTCCCGCCGACCACGGCGACGGCTGCTCCGCGCATGCCCACTCTCCCTTCGCTTCGGAGGGCGTGCCGTCATCGGCGGGCCGACGTCACCGCGGACCCTCGGTCTCCGCCCCGAGCGAGCCCAGCGCGGCCCGCAGGTCGGGCAGCGGCCCGATGTGCTGGCCGGCCGTGGACGCGCCCTGCGGCTGGCCGGTCTCCACCAGGAGGTCACGGATCTGCTCCGCGGTCAACGGCTGTTGTCCCGTGGAGGTCACATAGGACTGGATCGCGGCCACCGCGGCCGTCACGATCGGGCCCGCGCCCGACGTGCCGCCGAACGAGTCGGTGTAGCTGATCCCGTGGTCGGCCTGGTCGCAGTGGAGCGTGCAGTATCCCGTGGTGACGATGTCCTCGCCCCAGCCCTGCACGTCGAACCGCGGGCCGTGGTTGGAGAAGCCGAGGCGCTCGCGGGTGCCGCTGTCACCGGCGCCGACGAGTATCGATCCGGAGCTGTTGTCGGCGCGGAACCAGGGCTGTCCGTCCCTGGTGTAGGCGGGGTGGTCGGTGCTGTTGAAGCCGTTGCCACCGGTGGCCACGACGGTGACGCCGAGGCCGGTCAGCACCTGGATCGCCTCGTGCACGGCGGCGTTCCACTCCAGCGGCGAGTAGCAGGTGCCCGGCGTGGCGGGGCAGTCCGCGTTCGGGATCACCTGGCCGCCCTGCTGTTCCAGCAGCACCACGTCACCGGGTTCGAGGAACAGGCCGCCGTCGTCGCCCGGCAGCGAGGCAAGGAAGGCCAGCGCGGGTCCCGGCCGCCACGACGTGCCGCCGGTGGACAGCTGCTCGACCGGTGAGATGCCGTAGATCTCCGCGTCGGGGACCCCGCCGGTGACGCCGTAGCCGTTGTCCAGGCCGACGAGCTGTCCGAACACGGCCGTACCGTGCTCGTCGCCGTACGTGTCGTCGCGGACGAACCGGCCCTGGCCGATGTCGGTCGACCAGTCGAGCTGGAGGTCCTCGTGGAAGGGATTCCAGTTGTACTCGAGGTCGACGATCTTCGTTCCGTCGCCCCGCGCCCCCGGGGTGGCGCGGGAGTAGTCCGCGTCGATCCCGTTCATGGCGGCCGGGTCGAAGTAGCGCTGCAGCGCCGTGAAGTCCGGGGTGGCGACGGCCTGTTCGGTGGCCGCGGGAGAGCCGGTGAGCGCGGGCGGTGGGGCGGGCTCCGGAGCCGGCTCGGCGAACTCGACCTCCGGCAGCGCGCGGAGCTCGGCCACGACCGCGTCGGCGTCGGTGTCCGCCGGAAGTATCAACGTGTACCAGGAGCCCAGGTCCGGCACCGGTGCACCGTCGAGGCGCCGCGTTCCCTGGGTGGCGTCCCGCAGCCGGTCCACCGTGACGTCGTCCAGGAAGGGCGTGAGGGCGCGGGCGTCATGGCGGTCCAGCAGTGCCTGGACGCGCGGCAGGTCGTCCCCGTCGGCGCGGCGGACGGCCGCGCCGGAGCCGCGGATGTCCAGCGCCTCGTCGAACTTGACCTCGACGAGGACGTCGTCGGTGGTCAGCCCGGACGCGACGGCGGGCTCCCGGTCGACGGCGCCCGCGGGGCCGGCCGCGCCCGCGTTCGAGCCCACGGCGCCGGTCAGGGCGACCGCCGCGATGGTGGCGACGGCGACGGGCAGTACGAGACGTCGAGCCATGGGGTGCTCTCCTCTCACAGGTCGGCGCAGTCGCCGGAGGCGCTGCCGACGATGTCGTTGGCGGCCTCGAAGTCGTGGGCCGCGGCGCTGTTTCCGGTGCAGTTCAGCTGGCCGGCGAAGGTGTTGCCGGCCAGCGCGGGACCGTAGGCCTGGCCGAACTCGCTGAACCGCTCGGCCCATTCGTTCGGCGGCACCTGTGCGTTGTCCGTGAGGCTGACGGAGCCCGCGAACGTGTTGCCGGCCGCCGTGATCCCGCTCGTCGTTCCCGACACCCGGACCTGGCCGGCGACGGTCGAGCCGAAGAGCTGGATCTCGTCGGCGCCGTCGGCGACGAGTCGGCCCTCGATCGAGCTGTCCCGCACGACCAGCGACGCCCCCGGAAGAATCGTTACGTCGCCGCTCACCCGGGCGTTCTCAAGGCAGGTCACGCCGTCCGCGACCAGGATGTCGCCGCCGCGGGCTCCGGTGACCGTGCTGGTGCAGTCCAGGGACTCGCCGGGCAGGACCGTGGCCTGGTACTCCTCCGCCTCGCCGATGTTGCCGGACGGGTCGATGGCCCGGTGCTCCACCGTGTGCGTCCCGTACCCGGGAACGAAGGGCCCGTTCGGGTCGTCCGGGCCGTAGTCCTGCTCGAACGCGGCCTTGGACAGCCCTCCCGTGCCGAGGTTGCCGTAGACCAGCGCCTTCACCTCGGTGCCCGCCTGGCGGAAGCGGAACGGCGAGTCGGGCATCGGCTCCTCGGGGAAGCCGAAGTAGTTGTACCAGCCGTCGCCGTCCAGCCGGAACTCGCCGACGACGTAGGGCTCGCCGTCGTAGCCGGTCCGGTCGTCCTGCGGCTCCAGCTCCATGTCCCAGCCCTCGAAGTACACGGGGTGCTCGACGTCGCCGGCGTCCAGTGTGGTCAGCGGCTCCGACAGGGTCCGCGGGGCCGTCGGCAGGGCGTTGTCGACCGTCCAACGGACCGTGTCCGAGGCGCCGTCGGGGGCGGCGGGATCGGTCACCGTGGCCGTCAGCTCGTGCGTCCCGGGGTCCAGGTCCAGCGCCCCGAGGTCCAGATTCCGGTCCGTGCCCGGCGTGTCGACCGCCGCACCGTCCAGCCGCCACGCGACGTCCAGCACCCGGTCTCCCGGGTGCGCCGTCACGGCGTAGACGGCCTCGTCTCCCGCGACGGGCTGGTCGTTGGGCGTCCAGGAGGTGAACTCGGTGGGTGTCGAGGTGTCGGGCTGGACTGTCCGGGAGCCGACCGCCCACTCCCGGGTCTGCACGTAACGCGGGCCGTTGTAGCCGGAGTCGGTCGCGCTGCTGCCGGTGGACGGGTTGCGGACCCAGTCGATGCCGTCGGGTCCGACCGGGTCCCGCACCTCGGCGTGGACGACAGTGCCCGGCTCGAGGTCCAGCTCGGCCAGGTCGAGGTAGCGGTCGTCCTCGGGCTCCATCAACTCCCCGTCCGGGCCGCCGATCCGCCACTCCACGTCGATCTCGTGGAATCTCGGCTGCATGGTCTCGACCCACAGGACCCCGTCCCGCGGCACCTCGCCCTCGGGCGTGTTCCGGAGGTTCATCTCGCCCTCCAGCCGCTGACCCGCGATCCGGCCGGTCATGTGCTCACGGCCGATCTGGTCGAAGTAGAACCCGATCCACCGCATCATCGAATGCTCGCTGGGCCGCCAGACGTTCGAGCCGCTGTAGACGCCGCTCTCGTGGCCGTCGGCGTCCGCGGCGCCGATGACGCCGCCCGACTCGCTCTCCTCGCCGAGCCAGCGCCACCACTTGGCCTCGTTCGCGATCATCTCCTCGGAGGACATCTGCGTGTGGTGGAACGAGTCCGGCTCGCCGTCCTCGTGCGGCGGCCCGGGCTCCGGTCGGCTCGAGTACGGGTACTCGTCCTGCATGGTGCCGAGCGAGTGCCCGAGCTCGTGCATCGAGATGAGCGGACCCTGCGGGCTTCCGCCCGACGTCGTCGCGTCGAAGCCGCCGATCCCGCCGTAGGTGGACGTGTTGAAGATCGCGAGCGTCTGGAGGTTGTCGGCGTCGGCCGGGATGCCGATCTCCGGGGCGACGTAGTCCTCCAGGTACATCGTCCGCTGCTCGTCGCCGGTGGGCGTGCCCTCGGGCAGTGCGGTGCCGGGGCCGCCGGGGCCGCCGTCGCCGCCGACGGCGTTGTTGTAGACGGTGCCGCGGGCGAGCGGGTCGACGCATCCGTCCTGGTAGACCAGCCGCAGCGGGGTGAGCTTGTCCGGATCGGGACCGCCCTCCTCGTCGGGGTCGCAGCGCACGCCCGACTCGCCGGAGACGATCTCCAGCAGGTAGACGTTGACGTAGTGCCGGTAGGTGCGGAACGGCTCGACCGACCACTGGACGGCCTGGTTCCGGTCCACGTCCTCGCGGCACTTCTCCATCTCGTCGGCCTGGTAGCCGTCGCACATGATGACCAGGTTGAGCCGCTCCTCGGCGGGCCCTGTCTCCTGGAGCGTGACCAGGCGAGCCGACCCCACCCCCGACCACTCCGGTGGCCCCTCCTGTGCCTCTCCGGCCGTCGGCACCGACATCAGCAGCCCGGCGGCACCAGCCATCGAGAAGAGTGCCGCGACTCCACGCCTCACCCGAGCCACCTCCGCGGTGTGTCCGACGTCGTGCGCCCGTCGGTGCTGCGAACTCTGCGAACCCTGCGAACGCCCCAACCGCCGGTCGGAGTACGGGGATCGTGCCTGAGTCCGGGTCGGGTGACAACCCTCCCTGGGCGGGCCCGCGGACCGGCCGTCGCCGATCGGGTGCCGCGGGGGAAGGAGGGTGAAGATGTCGTGACGCCGATGCGATGTCCGTCGTCACGGCGTCGGGATCGCTGGTCGCTGGGCCCCTCGTGCCCGGGGCTACCTCAGGTCGGCGAGGAGGTCGTCGAGGGCCCTCCCGAGGGCCGCGGAGTTGGCCGGGTCGAACCAGGTGGTGCGGATCCGTTCGTTGTTGCCGTTCGGGGTCTCGTGGTCGGCCGCGAGCTGCCGCAGCGAGCGGGTGTCGTCGCTCAGGGCGCGGCCGACCCCCTGGAACAGGCCGCGGACGTAGCGGTCGGCGTCGTCGGGGGCGATGCCGTGGCCGGCGGCCCACGAGGTGAGCATGGCGAGATACGAGAGGTGGGTGGTGAGCGTCCCGGTCAGCGCGGAGAAGACGTCGAAGGCCGCCTCGTCCGCGGCGGGGAGCGCCCCACCCATCCGCTCGAAGAGGGCGTCCACCTCCGGGTGCGAGGGCCACACCACCGTGACGGAGCGGCGTTCCCGGATGACGGGCAGGGGGATGGCCCGGACCAGCGGGGCGTCGGTGGCGAGCGTCCGGCGCAGGTCGTCGTTGCGGACGCCGGCCATCACGTTGACCACCACCCTGTCGCCGGACACCCGCAGGCCGGCCAGGGCCTCGTGCCGGTCCTGACGACGGACCGCGACGATCACCAGCTCGGAGCGGTCCAGCACCTCCTGGTTGTCGGCGCACACCCGCACGCCCTCGTAGCGCTCGGACAGCTCCGCGGCGGTGCGGGCGCCCCGCGGGGAGAGGAACACCTCGGGCGACGCACCGCCCTCGTGACGCAGCCCCGCCACGAGGGCGCGGCCGATCTCGCCCACTCCGATGATGCCGATGCGCTTCACGGTGTCGTCCTCCATGGCGTGCGGTGGCTCGAGGTATACAGCAGCACGACCGCCAGGGCGCCTGCCAGGCAGGGGGCCATCCCGGCCCAGCCCAGCGCGGGCGGCAGGCCGGTTTCGCCCGAGGTGTCCCTGGTGAGCAGCCCGGTGAGCCCGAGGCTGGTGCCGAGCACGAACATCACGATGGCGGTGGGGCGCGCCCATCGCTTACCCGCCGTGACGGCCCAGGTCGTGCAGAGCCAGGCGGCGACGCCGAGCGCTCCGATGACGGTCAACAGGACCAGGTAGGTGGTGACGGCCGAGTCGATCCGGGTCTCGGTGTACGTGGGATAGCCGGCCCGGATGTGGTCGGCCAGCAGGTGGGTGGTGGCCCGGTCGACGTACGGGGCGACCGTCGCGACGACGGTGAGCGCGAGGCCCGCGTACATCGCCACGGTGGCTCGTCGATCGTGACGTGTCTTCGCGCTTGTCTTCGCCATGGGAGTGCCTTCCCTTCTTTCTGGTCATGGGTCCAGGTATCGAGACTCAGAGTATCGAAACCTATGGTAGCGAAACCCGGTATCGTGCGGGTATGGCATCGACCACACCCGCCAGACCGCCGGGGCGTCCGCGCGCCGGCGTCAACGCCGTGGTGTTCGCCGCGACGCTGAGCACGGTCCACGAGCTCGGCTACGCGCGCGCCACCGTGGAGCGCATCGCCGCCGCGGCGGGCGTCGCGAAGTCGACGGTCTACCGGCGCTGGCCGTCGAAGGGCGCGCTGATCGTGGACTGCCTGCTGGACTCGTTCGGCCCGGCGCCGCTGGAGGGCACCGATCGCGCCGAGCTCATGTCCTCGACCATCCACTGGATCGCGGGGAAGATCGGCGAGCCCGGGGTGGGGGACGCGTTCGCCGGCGTTTTCAGTGACGCCGTCAGCGACCCGGCGCTGCGCGAGATCCTCTCCGCGCGGTTGCAGGACCCGTATCGGCTCGCGCTCCAGGAGGCGCTCGGCGAGCCGGAGCGTCGGGTGCTGTTCTTCGTCGACGTCGTGGTCGGCACGTTGCTCCACCGGATGGGCATGACCGGCGAGCCGATGGTCGACGCCGACGTCGCGGCGCTGGTCGAGTTGGTGCTGCCGCACTTCGCCGACGACCCCGGCCCCGCGTAGGGCGTGCCTCGCGGAGCCTCGTGGGGCCGTGCCGGTCGCCTCGGCGCTCGTCGGCGGCCGTACCCGCTGGTGGTCCGGTACGCTCCTGGTCGGCGGCTGTTGATCACGGCGGCGGGGATGGGATGGTTGACGAGGCTCGGCCCGGACAGCGACTGACCCGAGCACGCTCCCCCGGCGCTGACCCTGGCGGACCGCCGCGTCTCGCCCACTCCCCCGACCGCCCGTGCCGCGTCGATCCGACCCCGTGACATCCACGACGCCGACGACCTCGTGATCTGACGTCGTCCGCCGCCGGTCTCCCGGTTCCCTCGCCGCGCCAACGCACCCGTCAGCACACCTCCGTCAGAGTCAGAAAGGACCGCGACATGTCCCAGCCCGCAGAGATACCCGGCTACGCCGTCGGCCGTTGGACCGTCGACCCGGTGCACTCCGATGCCTCCTTCACCGTCCGGCACCTGGTCAGCAAGGTGCGCGGCCGGTTCCGGGCCATCGAGGGAACGATCACCACCGCCGAGAACCCGCTCGACTCCGCCATCACGGTCTCCATCGACCCGAGCTCGATCGACACGGGCAACGAGCAACGCGACGCGCACCTCAGGTCGGCGGACTTCCTCGAGGTGGAGAAGTACCCCCGGCTGACGTTCACCTCGACCGGCATCCGGCAGAACGGTGACGGCTACCTCGTCGAGGGCGACCTCACCATCAAGGACGTCACCAGGTCGATCACCGCGGAGCTCGAACTCGGCGGGTTCACTCCCGGGCCCGACGGCGTCCCCCTCGCCGGATTCACCGCGAGCTTCGAGATCGACAGGAAGGACTACAACGTCAACTTCAGCGCGATCCTGGAGACCGGTGGCGTGGTGGTCGGCGACACGATAGCGATCCAGCTCGAGGTCGAGGCCGGCCTGGACCAGGGCTGACCCTCCCCCCTCGCACGGGACCGGCCAGCCGGGGGTCACACGGTCAACAGGGCCTTGACTGCGCGGCGTTCGTCCATGGCCCGGTAGGCCTCGGCGGCCTGGTCGAGCGGCAGGGCGAGGTCGAAGACCCTGCCGGGATGGATCCTCCTGTTCCAGATCAGCTCGATCAGCCGCGGCAGGTACTGCCGGACCGGGGCGGGGCCGCCGTGCAGGTGCACGTGGGAGAAGAACAGCTCCCGCCCGTCCAGTGTGACGTCGTGGGAGACGCCGACGTAGCCGATGTGCCCGCCCGGGCGGGTGGAGCGGATCGCCTGCAGCATCGACTCCTGGGTGCCGACCGCCTCGACGACGGAGTGCGCGCCGAGGCCGTCGGTCAGCTCCCTGATCCTCGCCACGCCCGCGTCGCCGCGTTCGGTGACGAGGTCGGTGGCGCCGAACTCCAGGGCGAGCCGCTGCCGCGGCTCGTGGCGGCTCATCGCGATGATCCGCTCCGCGCCGAGTTGTTTCGCCGCCAGGACGGCGAGCAGGCCGACCGCGCCGTCGCCGACGACCGCGACCGTCCTGCCCGGGCCGGCCTGGGCGGCCACGGCCCCGAACCAGCCGGTGCCGAGCACGTCGGAGGCGGCCAGGAAGTCCGGGATCAGGTCCTCGGGGGGCAGGTCAGGGGTGGCGACCAGGGTGCCGTTGGCCAGCGGGACGCGCAGCCGTTCCGCCTGGGCGCCGAGCGGGTTGATGGGCTCCCGGTGCACGCAGGAGGACTGGTAGCCGGCCCGGCAGATCTCACAGGTGTTGTCGGAGGCGAAGAAGGAGCCGATCACGAACTGGCCCGGCCTGACGTTGGTCACCTCGTCGCCGACCTCCTCCACCACGCCGACGTACTCGTGGCCAACCGGGGACGGACCGTCGAACGCGTCGAGCCCGCGGTACGGCCACAGGTCCGACCCGCAGACGCAGGTCGCCGAGAGGCGGATGACCGCGTCGGTCGGGGCGAGGATCCTCGGGTCCTCGCGATCCTCCACCCGGATGTCGCCGGGGGAGTGCATCACGACACCGCGCATGGGTTGCTCCTTGTGTGGGAGGGAACGGCCACCGGCGCGGCCGGGCCCGTTCCGGGTCATTAAAGGACGGGGCCGCACGGGCCGGGCTGTCGGGCGCCGGGTGTCGACCGCGTTGTCACCCCCGTGCCCGCCCCGGGCGCCGTCCGGCCGGGACCGCGGCTCGCTCCCCCGGCCCGTGCGGGCCGGCGGTTCGGGAGTGCCGCGCCCTCCAGGTAACCGGCCTTCGGCGCGAGCGGGGAGTTCCTGGTGAGGGGTGTACTGGCAGTACGTCCCACGTGCGGGGCGCGGGGCGTACGGTCGAGGGGTGGACAACCGCGACGAAGTCCGCGAGTTCCTCGTCTCGCGGCGCGCCAGGATCACCCCGGAACAGGCCGGTTTGCGGTCGGGCGGCAAACGCCGCGTCCCGGGGCTGCGCAGGAGCGAGGTCGCCGCGCTGGCCGACGTCAGCGTCGAGTACTACGCCAAGCTCGAACGCGGCCAGCTCGCCGGTGTCTCCCCCGGCGTGCTCGAGGCCGTGGCCGGCGCGCTCCGCCTCGACGACGCCGAACGGGCCCACCTGCTCAACCTCGCCCAGGCCGCCAACGGCTCCGACGCCCTCGCCCGTCCCCGGCGCCCTGTCACCAGGCGGTGGACCCCGCACCGGACCCTGCAGTGGACCCTGGACGCGGTCACCGAGGGGCCCGCGTTCGTCCGCAACGGCCGCCTGGACGTGCTGGCCGCCAACCGGCTCGCCCGGGCCCTGTTCCACGACGTCCACGCCACCGGCCAGCAGCCGCCCAACCTCGCCCGTTTCACCTTCCTCGATCCCGCGTCCCGCCGCTTCTACCCCGACTGGGACTCCGCCGCCGACGTCTCCGTCGCCATCCTGCGCACCGAGGCCGGCCGCGACCCCCACGACAAGGGCCTCCACGACCTGGTCGGCGAGCTGTCCACCCGCAGCGACGCCTTCCGCACCCGCTGGGGCGCGCACAACGTCCGCCTCCACGGCACCGGCGTGAAGCGGTTCCGGCACGCGGTCGTCGGCGACCTCACCCTCGCCTACGAGGGCCTGGAGATGCCCGCCGCCGCCGGCCTCACCCTCACCATTTTCGCCGCCGAGCCGGGCTCGCCCTCCGAGGAGCGGCTGCGCCTGCTCGCCTCCTGGGCCGTCACCCAGGAGGCGGACACCCCGACGCGACCGCTCCCGAACGGCTGACGCCGGCGCGGGGCGAGGGGGTGGCACGCGGTCTCCCCAGGTGGTGTTCGTTTCGCTACCGTGGTGTCCGGGAGCGCTCCCACCGGTCTGGTGTGCTCGTACCAGGACCGGTGGCAGTCATGTCGTCGATCAACGGAGTTGTGGCGGTAGATGATGCTCTCCCCCAGCAGAACCACGATCTGGCGGGTGCTGACGGCGCTCGGGTTCTCCCTCGCGCTCGTGGCCACCGTCGGTGTCGGCAACGCCTCGGCCCACGGCGCCATCAGCGACCCGCCCTCGCGCGCGTACGACTGCTACACGCGCTGGGCCAGCGAATGGCAGAGCCCGGACATGGCGACCGAGGACCCCATGTGCTACCAGGCCTGGCAGTCCAACCCCAACGCCATGTGGAACTGGATGGGCCAGCTCCGCAACGGCGTGGGCGGCAACCACCAGGCGGCCGTCCCGGACGGCACGCTGTGCAGCGGCGGCCTGACGGAGAACGGCCAGTACGCCGCCATGGACCAGCCCGGCGCCTGGAAGACCACCCCGGTGTCCAGCAGCTTCACCATGAACCTGCTCGACAACTCCCACCACGGCGCGGACTACATCCGCGTCTACGCCACCGAGCAGGGCTTCGACCCCACCACCGACCGGCTGGGCTGGGGCGACCTGGAACTGGTGGCCGAGGTGACCGACATCCCGACCAGCCCCACCACCCCGATCCAGGTGAACGCCCCGGGCCGCTCCGGGCACCACATCATCTTCACGGTCTGGCAGGCGAGCCACCTCGACCAGTCGTACTACTGGTGCAGCGACGTCGAGTTCTGATCCGTCCACGATCCACCCGGGGCCGGGGTCGGGCGACCCCGGCCCCTCTCACGCCCCGGAGCGCACGGAAAGGTCGGCGGTCAGCGCGCGGTTGAGTCGCACGAGCGCGGCTGCGGCGGCGAACGGGGCGACGGCGGCGTTGACGAACAGGCCCAGTCCGACGCTCATGTCGAGCACGATGTAGGCGGGGCTGACGTGCTCCATCGCGTCGTCGCCGTTGAAGCCGTCGTCCATGCCCAGATACCAGACCGTGTGCAGGCCGACCAGGACCGCCCACAGCAGCCAGTAGCACGCGCTGGCCGCGACCCACGCCCGGACGCCGCCCTCCCCGTAGAGGTGCAGCCGGGCTCGCAGGTACTGGAGCAGGGGGAGGGAGAAGACCAGCAGCCCGGTCACGGCCATGAACCAGTGGGTGTGCTCCGCCCACGCGGTCAGCGAGGCGAAGTCGATCCCGTCGGCCGTCTCCGGGTAGTCGTCGACGAGCTCGTGCTTCTGCGGCACGATCGCCGCCAGGGCGAGCATCGGGACCACGCCCCACAGGCTCAGCGTGGGCCGTCCCAGGGACGGGCCCCGGATCCAGCCGGGCTCCGGGGCGCCGTCGGAACCCCGCGTCGTGGTCAGCGGTCTGGTGGGGGCGGCGGCCCGGCCGACCACCTGGGTGGGAGCCGTGGCCGGGTCCCGGTGCCCCGCCTCGATCTCCGTCTCCAGGTTGAGCAGGTGCTCCGCGCGGCGGGCGATCCGCGCGGTGACGGATCCTGGCAGCCAGTCGCGTTCCCCCCGGTCGTGCTCGGCGGCGACGGCGCGCAGTTCGGCGAGCGACGGTCGGTCCGCCGCGCGTTTGGCCAGGCAGCGGCGCATCACGGCCGCCAGCGATGTCGGGACGGCGCCCAGGTCGGGCTCGTGGTGCACCACGCGGTACATCACGTCAGGACCGGAGCCCGTGCCGAAGGGACCGCGGCCGGTGGCCGCGTACACCAGCACCGCCCCGAGCGCGAACACGTCCGCGGCCTGGGTGACGTCCCTTCCCTCCGCCTGCTCGGGTGACATGTAGCCGGCCGAGCCCACGGCCATGCCGGTGGCGGTGAGCCCGGTCTCGTCGGCCGCACGCGCGATGCCGAAGTCGATGAGGCGGGGGCCGTCCTGTGACACCAGGACGTTGGAGGGCTTGAGATCGCGGTGGACCAGGCGGCAGGCGTGCACGGACCCGAGCGCCTCGGCCAACCCGGACAGCAGGCGCCACACCGCCGCCTCGGGGAGCGGGCCGTGCTCGTGGACCACCTCGGCCAGCGAGGGCCCGGGCACGTACGCGGAGGCCAGCCACGGCGTCGCCGCGTCGGCGTCGGCGGCGACGACCGCCACCGTGCCCGGCCCGTCCACCGCCCGGGAGGCGCGCACCTCGCGGGCGAAGCGCTCCCTGAAGCCGGGAGCGGCGGTCAGTCCCGGGTGCACCAGCTTCAACGCCACGTACCGCCCGCCGCTCGACCGTCCGAGATACACCCGGCCCATGCCTCCCGCGCCCAGGCGGTACAGCAACCGGTATCTGCCGACCTCGCGCGGATCCTCGTCGGCCAACGGCTCCATGTCGCGTCCCCCTCCCCGCCCCGTGTCCCGGCGAGACAATACTTACCCCTGCGAGGTCTGAACAGCTGGTGGCGGCACGCGCGTTGGGGCGTCCGCGCCGTCCGGCGCGGTGCGGACCGCGCCGTCTCCGGCCGGCGGAACGGTGTGGCGTTGGTCCGGGAGGGGGCGCTACCATCGCCGCGATGACTACTCACTCCAGTAATGGAATGGGGGTCCCGTCCGCGCAAGGTGAGTGCTGATGCTCACCCACCTCGCGAACGGGGAATCCCGTACCTCCTTCTGGCCGCGCGTGCGCGAGTTCGCCGTGCCGGCCGCCATGATCGAGACCGCGACCGCCCGTCGCCGCGCCGGTGACTGGGCCGGGGCCTGTGCCGCCGCGGCCGTCGACGTCGATCTGAACCTGCGCTTCGTGGCGAACCGGCACGGCCGCGAGCTGGCGGCCCGAGTCCGGGCCGATCTGCGGCGGTTGGCGCCCGATCTGCTGCGCTGGCACCTCCCGAGAATCGCCCCCGACGGGCTGCTGCGGCCGGGACTGACGCTCTCCCTGGCCCGGTACGGCGGCCTGGGGCCCGACCGGGCGGGCGCGGTGCACCTCGTGGTCCGGACGCCGCCCGCCTGGGCCAACGCCGGGCAGCGGATCAGCCTCGCCGTATGGGACGGGTCCCGCGCCGGGACCGGTGCGTGCCGCCCGCCGCATCCGCGTCCCCACCGGCGTTACCGCCTCGACCTGCACCGCCACCTCTGGGACGCGGACCGCAGCGGGGAGTTGCGGTCCCGGTCCGGGGCGGATCCGTCCTCCTCGGAGCCCGCCGCGGCGGAGCGCGTCGATCCGGAGGCGTGGGGGATCCCGCCGGGGCTCCCGTGCGCCGTCGACCGGTGGGCCGCCGAGGCGGGGATCCTGCTCGCCACCGAAGGGCGGGACGCCGGACGGGTCGTGGTGTGGCTCGGGGCCGGGCGCCGGCTCGTGCTCCACGTGGTGAACGCGCCGACCGCCCCGCGGATCGCGGCCGTCGCCAGGCGGGGCGCCACCTCGGCCGCGCTGCCGGTGCTGCCGGACGCGGCGACCTGGATGCCGCCCGACCTCGACCTGGTGCGCCGCGGCGCGATCGGGCCCGGGCGGCTGCACCCGCTGGTCGCCGCGGCCCTCGTCCCGGGGCACGCGCCGGACGCCGGGTCCCCCCGACCGGATCCGGCGGGCGGCCCCCGCATCGTGGAATGCCGGGGTGCCGCGCACCGGATCGGCGTGGTCGACGGGGTGCTCGTCCCGTTGGACCACGACCCGGACGAGCTCCGGCGCGAGGAGTTGCTGGTCGCGCTGACCGGAACGCCGCTGCCCTGCCTGCGGGTCATCGACGAGGCGCACCGCCGTCCCGACTGCCTCCCCGACGTCCGCGAACGGCTGCACCACGGCGACGTCGCCGGTGCGCTGGCCGTCGTGGAAGGGCTGTTGGGGCCGGACGCGGTGCTGCGGCACGGCGCCCTGCGGGACGAGTTGGCGGAGGCCGCGCGGCGCCGCGTCGCGTACGGGCTCTTCCGGGCCGGGCTGGTCGAACCCGGTGTCACGCCCGGGGAGCCGCCCTCCACACGGCACCGCCACCGCCGCGCCCGCCGCAGGCGGACCCCGCTCACGCGCTGAGGCGCGCGCGACGCCACGCGCACGCCCGGGCAACCGCCCGGTCCGCTCGGCGTTCTTCCCGGTCTTCCCGGTCTTGCCGCTCTTCCCGCTCTTCCCGGTCTTCTCCGACGAACCCTGAGGTGATCCGTTATGACTTCTGCCGCCCCTGCCGCCCCCCTGGACGTCGCCGACGAGCTGCTGGCCCTGTTGCGCGACACCACCACCGAACCGCGCCCCGATCCCCAGCTGGAGGCGCTGTGCCTGGCCGTGACCGCCGACCTGCCCGTCCTGTTGTGGGGCGAGCCCGGCATCGGCAAGACCGCCGCCCTGACCCACCTCGCCGAGGCGCTCGACCTGCCGCTGACCACGGTGATCGCGAGCGTGCACGAGCCCTCCGACTTCTCGGGGCTACCCGTGGTGGGGGACGACCCCGCCGAACAGGGCGTCCCGATGGCCCCGCCGGACTGGGCGGTGCGACTGGTGCGGGCCGGGCGCGGGCTGCTGTTCCTCGACGAGTTGTCCACGGCGCCCCCGGCGGTGCAGGCCGCCCTGCTGCGGTTGGTGCTCGAACGGCGGGTCGGCGCGCTGCGGCTGCCGCCCGGGGTGCGGATCGTGGCCGCCGCGAACCCTCGGGCCTCGGCGGCCGACGGCTGGGAGCTGAGCCCGCCACTGGCCAACCGGTTCGTCCATCTCCAGTGGATCCACGACCACGAGGTCGTGGTGCGCGGCCTCGGCGGGACCTGGCCCCGGGCCACGCTGCCCCGGCTCGACCCGGCGGAGCTGCCCGGGGCCGTGGCCTTCGCCCGTCGTGCGGTGTGCGGCCTGCTCGCCGCCCGGCCCACGCTCGTGCACCGGCTGCCCGACAACGAGGCCCGGCGGGGCGGCGCCTGGCCGTCGCCCCGCAGCTGGGAGACGACCCTGCGGCTGATCGCCTTCGCGACCGCGTCCGGTTCGTCGCGGGACGTGCTGTCCGCGCTGGTCAGGGGTGCCGTCGGCGACGGCCCGGGGTTGGAGTTGCTGGCGTCCCTGGACCGGCTGGACCTTCCGGACGCCGAGGACGTGCTCGCCGACCCGGAGGGCGCCCTGCTGCCCGAACGCGGCGACCTGCGGCAGGCCGTGCTCGACGCCGTGGTGGCCGCGGTCCGCGCGCGGCCGGAGAAGGCGCGTTGGGACGCGGCATGGGCGGTGCTGGCCCGGGCGTTGCGGACGGGGGCCCCCGATCTGGTGGTCGTCCCCGCGACCACGCTGGCCTCGCTGCGCCGGGAGGACTGGGACGTCCCGGAGTCCGTCGAACGCCTCGCCGACGTCGTGTCCCTCTCCCGGCGGGCGGACGAGGCGGCGGCGCGCGCCGCGGTCCCGGCGAAGGTGAGCCGATGACGGCGGGACGGCACGGCACGGCGTCGACCACGTACGCGCCGAGCGAGACGGGAGAGACGGGAGAGACGAATGAGGTGAGTGAGGGGAGTGAGGGGAGGGAGAGGCGCGAGGCGTACCAGGCGTCGCCCCGGCCGCTCGACCGCGACAAGCTCTTCTCCGCCCGGCTGCACGCCGCCCGGGTCCGGCCCTACCTCGCGACGGCGCTCTTCGCCCTGCACGTCGTGGAGTCGCGGCGGGTCCCGACGATGTCCGTCGACCGGCACTGGCGGTGCTACGTCTCGCCGGGGTTCGTCGACCGGATGCCCGTCGAGGAACTGGCCGGGGTGTGGGTGCACGAGGTGTCCCACCTGCTGCGCGACCACCACGGGCGCGGCGACCGGGTCACCAGGGAGCGCGGGCTGACCGGCCCCGGCGAGCGGTTGCGGGTGAACATCGCCGCCGACCTGGAGATCAACGACGATGTGTACGGCGACGGCCTGGCCCGGCCCGAGGGCGGCGTCGACCCCGACACGTTGCTGTTGCCGCGAGGGCTGCTGATGGAGGACTACCTGCGGCTGTTCACGCTCGGGCCGCGCACCCAGGACTTCGTCTGGCTGGACTGCGGCAGCGGCGCCGACGGGCTGGGCCGGGAGTGGGACCTGGGCCCGGACGGCGCGCACGGCCTGAGCGAACAGGAGCGGGACCTCGTCCGGTTCCGGGTGGCACGGGGCATCCTCGGCCGCCCGGGCCACGCCCCGAAGGGGTGGCGGCGGTGGGCGGAGGAGGCGTTCCATCCGCCGCAGCCCTGGCGGCAACTGCTGGGGGCGGCGATCCGCTCGGCGGTCTCCGGCGGTGGCGTGGGCGAGGACTACACCTACGGCCGCCCGGCGCGGCGCTCGGCCGGCATGCGGGGCGTCGTCCTGCCGAGCCTGCGGCGCAGACCGCCCCGCGTCTGCGTGGTCATCGACACCTCGGGATCGGTCAGCGACGCCGAGTTGGGCAGCGCGCTCCTGGAGGTCGCGGCGATCTCCCGTGCGGTGGGCGGCCGGCGCGATCTGGTGTCCGTGCTGTCGTGCGACGCGGCCGCCGGGGCGGTGCACCCGCTGTGCCGCGCCGAGGGCATCCCGCTGGTGGGCGGCGGGGGCACGGACCTGCGCGGCGGCTTCGCCACGGCGCTGCGGACCCGCCCCCGCCCGGACGTCGTCGTCGCCCTGACCGACGGGCAGACCCCCTGGCCCAGCGACCCGCCACCCTGCCGGACGGTGGTCGGGCTCTTCCCCCGCACGAACACCCCGCGATGGCGCGAGGACAACCCCGCCTACGTTCCGGACCTGCCGCCCGCATGGGCACGGGTGGTGGAGATCGGAGCACCGGCCGTCTGAGGAGAATGAGGAGATGACGGGACATCACCTGACGATGAACGCGCTCGTGATCGACTGCGAGGATCCTGAGCGGTTGGCCTCGTTCTGGGCTCAACTTCTCGGCAGGCCGGTCGCCTCGCGGCGGGGCCCGTACGTCTGGCTCACCCGTGTCCACGGCCTGGTCGTGGGCTTCCAGCGGGTCGCCGAGCCAACGGCCGGGAAGAACCGCCTGCACGTCGACGTCAGCGCGCCGGACCCGGCGGCGGAACGGGAACGGATCGAGGCGTTGGGCGGTCGGCTGCTTCCCGAGTACGCGGCGGGAGGATTCCTGGTGATGGCCGATCCCGAGGGGAACGAGTTCTGCGTCATCCCGGAAGGGCCGTTCGAGATGGACGACGAGGGGCGGGCGAGCTATCTGGAGGCGGGCGGCGCACGTTCCCCCTCGTGAGGTCTGCCCGCCGGGCGCTCCCAGATGCCGGCCGGCCGGTCCGTATCGGGGGCGTATCGCGCGCGGCCAGCGTGGGGGCAGCACCCTCGACGGGCCCGCCTGGCGGGCGTCACGCCACACGCGGAGGTTGGAACGGTGAGGACCGAGGCCACCACATACCCCCTGTCCGCCAGTCAGGAACTGCTCTGGGACCACATGATGGCGCTGTCCCCGGGTGATCCCGGGGCCGTGCCCGAGGTCGCGGTGTGCCTGCGGGAGGTGCTCGGACCGCTCGACCCGGAGCTGTTCCGCCGGGCGGTCGCCCGGGTCGCGGCGGGTCACGAGCCGCTGCGCATGGGGTTCCGCACCACCGGCCGCGACCCGCGCCTGGTGATCGAACCCGGTGTCGAGAACCCGCTGGACCTCGTCGACCTGAGCGCCGTGCCGGACGAGCGGCAGCGGCGGGAGCTGGCGGCGCTGCACGCGGACGCCTGCGGCCGGCCCTTCGACCTGCGCCGGCCGCCCCTGTGGCGCGCCCGTCTGGTGCGGCTCGCGCCGGAACGCCACGTGCTGATCGCCGCCTTCTTCCATCTGGTGGCGGACGGCTGGTCCACCCGGCTCTTCGCGGAGGAGGTGGCCCGCTGCTACGGGAGCCTCGCCGGCCGGTGCCCCGCGCCGCCCGCGGCCGGCGTCGGGTTCCGCGAGATCGCCGCCCTGCAGGGCCGCGAACTGGCCGCGACCCCCGAACGGGTGGAGTTCTGGCGGCGCTCGCTGCGGGGAACCCCGAGGCCGGTGCCGTTTCCGGTGCGAGCAGTGCCCCCGGAGACCGACGTGCGGGCCGCGGCGGCCACCAGGTTCCGGCTCCCGGCCGAGGTCGGGCGCCGGCTGCGCGGCGCCGCGTGGCGGGCGAAGAGCACCGAGTACGTGGCGCTGATGGCCGCGTACCACCTCCTGCTGCGCCGGCGGCTCGGCGCCGAGCGGATCGTGATCGGCACCACGACGCTCGGCCGCCCCACCGCCCTGGCCAGGCGCCTGATCGGGCAGTTCACCAACGACGTGTACGTGACCGCGGACATCCGCCCCGAGCACTCGCTGGTCGACACCGTCCGCCAGGTGCACCACGGCCTCGACACGGCCATGCGCAACGCCGTCGCCTTCCGGAGCCTCGCCCGGGCCGCCGACCCGGACTTCGACCGGCGGCCGTGGCCGGACGTTCAGCTCTTCGACTCGTATCTCCAGGCGGAACCGCCGGCGGCGCCCGAACTCGAGGTCGCCGGCCTGCGGCTGAGGCAGATAGAGATCGACGAGCCGGACGCCGGCGCGGCGGGCGGCGCGCTCCCGGCCGGCGCCGTTCCGGCGTCCCGCCTGCCGATCTGGGCCAAGAAGACCACGCCCTTCATGATCGTCGACGACGACCGGCGCGGCGGCGCCCTGGTGTGCAACCCCGGATTCTTCGACCCGGGCCTGGCCGGGGACCTGGTCGCCGAGTACGTGGAGATCGTCGAGACCCTCGCCGCCGACCCGACCCGCCCGGTGGGGTCGGTGACCGCCGCCGCGTGACGGGGGGCGGACGCGTCGCGTGGACCCCCGCGCGTCGGGGCCGTATCGGCCGCGTACGGGTGACGTATCGGGACACACCAGCATGGCCGGCATGGCATCCACTCCCCCACACCCCGGCTCCGCGCCGCGGCCGCCCGGCCGCACGCGCCCGCGGACCGCCATGGACCCGCTGCCCGCCGAGGCCTGACCCTGCCGGCCCACCGTTGGAGGAAAGGCTTGACGGCATGACAGTCCAGCCCGATTCGACGTCAGAGGCGCTCCGCCCCTGCCCGCGCACCGTGGCGGAGCCGCCGCGTCCCCCGTGGCAGCCGCACCGCGCGTGGCAGGTGAGCAGCAGCAGAACGGTCAGCTACGAGGTCGTGCTGAGCTCCGGCCTGCTCGACCCGGCGAACCCGACGCTGGCCGCCGCGGGCGTTCCTGACGGGGCCGGGCCCGGACGCCGGCTCGTGGTGGTCGACGCCACCGTGCAGGCGCTGTACGGCGCGCGGCTCTGCGCGTACCTCACCCGACGCGCGGTCGAGCACGAGTTCTGCGTCGTCGACGCGCACGAGTCCGTGAAGAGCATGGAGACCGTGTTCGGGATCCTCGCCGCGATGGACGCCTTCGGGATCTCCCGCCGGCGCGAGCCGGTCATCGCCGTCGGCGGCGGCGTCCTCACCGATCTGGTCGGACTGGCCGCCAGCCTCTACCGCCGGGCGACCCCCTACCTGCGGGTGCCCACCACCCTCATCGGCATGGTGGACGCGGGCATCGGCGCCAAGACCGGGGTCAACTTCCGCCAGCACAAGAACCGCCTCGGGAGCTACCACCCGTCCTCCGTCACCCTGATCGACCAGGAGTTCCTGGGGACGCTCGGCCCCCGGCACCTGCGGAACGGGCTCGCCGAGATCCTCAAGATCGCCCTGGTCAAGGACGCGACGCTGTTCGAGCGGCTCGAGGAGCACGGCCCGCGGCTGGTCGAGGAGCGGATGCGGCCCGCGGGCTCGGCCGACGGCGCGAAGGTGGCGGAGGAGGTGGTGGAGCGGGCCATCCACGGCATGCTCGAGGAGCTCCAGCCCAACCTCTGGGAGCACGAGTTGCGGCGGCTGGTCGACTTCGGGCACTCCTTCTCGCCGGCGATCGAGATGGCGGCGCTGCCCGCGTTGCTGCACGGCGAGGCCGTCTGCGTCGACATGGCGTTCAGCGCCGTGCTGGCCCACCGGCGCGGGCTGCTCGACCGCGGCGACCTGGTGCGGCTGCTGCGCGTCATGGACCGGCTGGAACTGCCGACCTGGCATCCGGTCTGCACCCCCGATCTCATGGCGCGCGGGCTCGCCGACACCGTCAGGCACCGGGACGGCCGGCAACTGCTCCCGTTGCCCGACGGCATCGGCCACGCCCGCTTCGTCAACGACGTCAGCCGCGCCGAACTGGACGCGGCGCTGGGCCTGCTGCTGGACCTGGGCGGGCGGTCCGACGCGCTGGCCCTGACCTCAGGAAACCGAGGAGCGTGACATGGACGGTGTACGCGCGGTTCTCCTGGCCGGCGGCGAGGGCCGCCGCATGGGCCCGCTCGGCCGCGGCCGGCTGAAACCACTGGTCCCCTTCGGCGGCACCTGCCGGCTGATCGACTTCAGCCTGGCCAACGCCCGCCGCTCCGGCTTCCGGGAGGTGCTGCTGCTGTCGCAGTACGAGGAGCGGCGCCTGATGGACGATCTGCACACGGTGTGGAACGGCGACCCGCGGAACTTCCGGGTGCACTTCGGGCCGTACGACGCGGCCTACCGGCGGATCCCGGCGGGGATTCCCGACGCGCTGCCCGACCGCGCCTGGCCGCCGGAGCGCGGCACGGCGGACGCGCTGATCAGGAAGGCCGAGCACGTCTTCGGCGGGGACCCGACCGAGGTGCTGGTGCTGCACGCCGACCACGTCTACCGGTTCGACTACGCCGACATGATCCGCCGGCACCGGGCCAGCCGGGCCGCCCTGACCATCTCGTACCAGCGCATCGAGCGCCGGTACGTGCACCTGTTCGGCATGGTGGACTTCGACGCCGCGGGAGATCTCACCGGATTCGTCGAGAAGCCGGCGGAGCCGACCAGCGACCTGGTGTTCGCCGCCTTCTGCGTCTTCGACGCGCGCACGCTGCGCCGTTGTCTGGAGCGGCTGGACGGGACGGACTGGCGGCACGACATCAGCCGCGACGTCATCCCGGCCCTGCTGGCCGCGGGCGAGCGGATCCGCGGGTACGAGGTCACCGGCTACTGGGCGGACATCGGCACCGTCGACCGCTACCACCGGGCGCACCGCGGTCTGCTGGGCGCGAGCCCGACGCTGCGCCTGGCCGAGCTGCCCCGCACCCTGCGCCCGGCGGTACCGCGCCGGTATGTCGCGTGGGAGGGGGCGGTGCGCGACAGCATCGTCGCCGCCGACCTGGTCAACGCGGGCCGGGTGGAGCGCAGCGTCGTGTATCCCGGCGTCACCGTCGGCGCCGGTGCGAGCGTGCGGGACTGCGTGCTGCTGCCCGGGACGGTGGTGCCCGACGGCGCCCGGCCGGAGTCGGCCGTCCTCCTGGAGGACGGGACCGTGCAGCGGTGCGAGCCGGCCCCGGTGCTCGGGGGTGTCGCCCGATGACCGCGCTGTCCTACGCGCCGGGCGCCCCGCGCGGGTACGTCGTCGCCGATCTGGGCGGCACCACGTTGCGGATCGGCCGGATCGCCGCCGGGTCGAGCTCGGTGGAGGCGGTCCGCCGGGTGGCGACCGACGGCCTGGGCAGCCACCGGGGGCTGCCCGCCCAGGCGCTGCAGGACCGGGTGCTGGCCCAGCTCGCCCGGGAGTTGGCGGCCTACCTCGGCTCCCCCGAGGGTGCGGGGGCGAGCGCGGTGGGCGTCTCGTTCGCCGGGCCGATGACGCGGGACGGCACCGTGCTGGCCGGGCCCACGCTGTGGGGCGGGGCCGCGGCGCCGCTGCCCGTCGCGGACATCCTGACCCGGCGGCTCGGGGTGCCGGTCGTGGTGGCCAACGACATCACCGCCGCCGCCTGGCGCTACGCGGACGCCGAGCCCGACCCGTTCTGCGTGATCACCGTCAGCTCGGGCATCGGGCACAAGGTCTTCCGCGACGGCGAGGTGCTCGTCTCGGGCTCCGGGCACGGCGGCGAGATCGGCCACTGGCGCGTCGACCCGGCCGAGGACGCCCCGCTCTGCGAATGCGGCGGCCGGGGCCATCTCGGCGGGATCGCGTCGGGGCGCGGCGTGCTGCTGGCCGCCCGCCGGGCCGCGGCGGTCGACCCGCGGGGCTTCGGCCGTTCCGCGCTCGCCGGACCCGCGGGCGGCGATCCGGCCGGCGTCACGAACGCGGACCTGGCCCGCGCCGTCCGCGCGGACGACGCGTTCGCCACGCGGGTGTTGCGCGGCTGCCTGGCCCCGCTGGCCCTCGCGGTCACCTGCGTCTTCACGGCGATCGGCGTGCGGCGCTACCTGTTCATCGGCGGTTTCGCCGTGGCGGTCGGGCCCCGGTTCGTCACCCTGCTCGGCGACGAGGTGACGCGGCTGGGCTGTTTCGGGCTGAGCGACGAGGAGGCGCGCGGCATGCTCGCGCTGGGCGCCGCGGACGACGACCACGGCCTCATCGGGATGGCACGGATGCTGGTCCGGACGCTGCCCGTCACGGCGGGCACCGGAGGGGGCGCATGAGGGCGCTGGTCGTCGGCAGCGGGTTCGTGGGCCGCGCGCTGGCCCGGCGGCTGACCGGGGCGGGCGCCGCGGCGGTGCTCGCCTCGCGGACGCCTCCGACGCCCCCCGGGGGCCTCGCCGTCCGGGACTGGATCCGCCTCGACATCACCGACGACGGCGCCTTCGCGGACGCGGTCGAGCGCACCGGCGCGGACACCGTCGTGCTCGCGCACGGTCCCTCGGACGTGACCTGGTGCGAACGGCATCCCGCGGCGGCGGCGCACGGCCATGTCGAGGCCGCCAGGCAGGTGGTGCGGGCGGCCGGGGACCGGCGCGTCGTCCTCGTCTCCACCGACCAGGTCTTCGACGGCACCGCCGAGGCGCCCGACGAGACCGTCCCACCCCGGCCCGCCAACGCCTACGGGCGGGCGAAGCTCGCCGCGGAACGGATCCTGGCCGAACTGCCGGCCGTCACCCTGCTGCGGGTCAGCCTGATCTACGGATGGGAGCCCGCCGACAGCCCGAAGTGGCTCAACTTCTTCGCCGCCTGCCTGCACCGCCTCCGGGCCGGCGAGCGGGTGACCGCGCCCGTCGACCAGTGGACCACCCCCGTCCTCATCGACGACGTGGCCGCGGTGACCGCCGCGCTCGTCCGGGCGGAGGCGCCGCCGCGGCTGCTCCATCTCGGCGGCCCCGCGCGGATCTCCCGGGCCGACTGGGCGGCCGTCATCGCCGAGTTGTTGGGCGCCCCGCCGGGACTGGTGCTCGGGGAGCCGCGGGCGAACGGCCGCTACGCCGACCGGCCCGCCTCCTCCTGCCTGTCCAGCGGACTGCTCGCGACGCACCCGGCCACCGCCGGGCTGGCGCCGCGGTCGGTCCGCGAGGGCAGCCGCCTGCTGATCGACCGGTTCGCCCGGCACACCCCGCGCACCTCGCCGACCCGGACCCCGACCCCGACTCCGACTCCGAGGAGCACCGCGTGACGACCGACACCGGCGCGCCCGGCGCCGCACCGACCCTCGCCCCGCCGGTCGGGACCGCCGCGTTGCCCGGCGTGCCGGGCGCCCGCCGGGTCGACCATGTGGCCCTCACGGTGCCGGACCTGGACCGGGCGACGGACTTCGCGGTGCGCGTGCTGGGCGGCGAACTCGTTTACCGGCTGCCGCCGTTGGCCCACGACGACGACTGGATGCGGGACCATCTCGACGTCCACCCCCGGGCCAGCGCGGAGATCGCCCTGGTGCGCCTCGGGCCGACCACGAACCTGGAGCTCTTCGCCTACCGGTCGCCCGACCACCGTGACGTGCCGCCGCGACCGCACGACCCGGGCAGCGTGCACCTGGCCCTGTGGGTGTCGGACGTGGACGCCGCCGTGTCGGCCCTGCGGGAGCGCGGGCCGTGGCGCCCCTACGGGCCCGCGCGGACCGTGCCCCGCGGACTGCCCGGCGCCGGGATCCGGTGGGTCAGGGTGACCACGCCCTGGGGCGGGCCCCTCGAACTGCGCTCGGTGCCCGCCTCGCTGCCGTACGAGCGGCGGCACGCCGCGCGCCGTTTCGGGCCGTGCCCGGAGTGGCGCAACCGCGACGACGGAGCGGACGGACCGGGAGCGGCGGCCGGCGCGCTGCCCGGGGCGCGCAACGTCGACCAGGTGGCCTACACCGTGGCCGACCTCGACGAGGCTGAACGATTCTTCACGCGGGTGCTGGGCGCCGAACCGCTCTACCGCACGACGGTCGACCTCGCCGATCCGGAGCTGGCCGCGGCCCTGGGGGTGCCGCCCGGCGGCACCCTGCACCAGGCCGCCCTGCGCCTCGGCCCCACCGACAACGTCGAGCTCAACCGCTTCCCCGACCCGCCCGGCGCCCGCCGCGGCTGGCCCCGCAACAGCGACGTGGGCGGCAACCACCTGGCGCTGTACGTGGACGACGTGGACGCGGCGGCCGGCTATCTCGCGGCGCAGCCCGGCTGCGCGGTGCTCGGCGCCCCCGAGACCATCCCCGAGGGCCCGCTGGCGGGCGACCGCTGGGTGTACGTGCGCACCGGAATCGGGCTGTACGTCGAGGTGGTGCGGATGCCAGACGGCAGCCTGCCCTACGAACGCGGCACCGCCGCCAGGCGCCGGGCGGCCCGCGGCGAACGGTGGTGGGACCGGTGAACGCCGCGCGCGGGACCCGACGCCTCGACGAACGGAAGGACGCACCGTGCTAACGCTGACACCCACAGAGCCGGAACTCCTGGCCGCGGCCGTCGTCACCACGCTGGCCGTCGACTTCGACCCGCAGGCCCGTGAGGCCAGCATCTTCTACTGGGAGCGCGGCCGGTCGTACCGCCGCGCGGTGGTGGCGGCGGCCGAGCGGACCGGCGACGAGACCGTCGCCCTGCTGGTCGACGAGTTGCGGGCACGCCCCGCCGATCCGGCCCTGCACCTCGCCCTGCGCACCCGGCTGGTCCGGCTGGCCGGCGAGAGCGGCGACGGCGGCGGGCCGGCCCTCGGCACCCTCTTCGAGCGGGCCTGGGAGGCGGAGTGCAACTCGCGTCTGGGCTACCACCTGGGCCGGCACTACGGCGGCACCGGCCAGGCCAGCGTCGACGCGGAGCGGCTCGGCACGCTGCCGCCGGGCGACGGGCTCGGGCCCGGCGACGCACCCGGGGTGCTCGTCGTGGTGCCGTTCCGGGACCGGGGCCCGGGGCTGCGGCTGCGCAACCTGCTGGCCTGTCTGGCGGCCCTGCGGGACCAGTCCGTGCCGCGCGGGAGCTACCGGGTCGCGGTGGTGGAGACGGACGACGCCCCCCGCTGGCGTGACGCCGTGCGGCCCCGCGCGGACCACTACCGCTTCGCGTACAAGCCCGGCGGCTTCAACAAGTCCTGGGCGGTGAACGTCGGTGTGGTCAACGCTCCGGGCCGGGCCGAGATCGTCTGCATCCTGGACGCGGACGCCCTGGTCGACCGCGACTTCGTCGCCCGGAACGTCGCCCGCTTCCGGCGTCCGGGCGCCATGGGCCACCTCAGCTACCGCGACATGTGGTGCCTCGACGAGTCCGCCACCTCCTGGGCGATCGAGGAACGGCTCTGGCGGCGCGCCGCCGCGGCGGACCCGGACCGGCTGCGGGCCTTCGTGCTGCGCCGACCGCCCGGGTGCTGCGTCTGGGTGCGGACGAGTGCCTTCCACCGGATCGGTGGGATGGACGAACGCTTCGAGGGCTGGGGAGGCGAGGACAACGACTTCGCCTACCGGATGGACGTCAACTCCGCCTTCGACCACTACCACGATCCACTGCTGCACATGTACCACCCGTCCTCCGCGGTGCTGCGCGAGGACGGCGAGCTGGTCAACGCCCACATCCCCGCGCTGAGCTGGGGGCCCGCCTCGGCGGCCATCGGCGACGCCGACCGGTTCGCGCGGACGTCGGGACCCGGCCGGCACCACGAAGGAAGGCACCCGCACGAACGAAGGGCAGGCAGCCATGTCGCGTGACATCCCCGTTCTGGACCTGACCGAGTGGCGGGCCGCCGACGCGGCGCGCCGCTCCGAGACCGGGGCGGCGCTGGACGCCGCCCTGCGCGCCACCGGCCTCTTCCTCCTGCGCGGGCACGGCGTCCCGCCGGGGCTCACCGACCGCATGCGCACGCGGGGCCGGGCGTTCTTCGCCCTGCCCGACGAGGTGAAGCGGCGGTACGCCGTCGGCCGTCCCTACGACAACGGCTGGCGGGGCCTGGGCGGGCTCGACGTCGGCGCCGTCAACGGCCAGGCGGGCGCGCCCGACCTGCACGAGGCGTACCACGTCGGGCCCTCCCTCCCCCAGCCTGGCGGCTGGGAGGTGCCCCCATGCACCGGCGACCCGTCGTTCGACGCCACGTACTACCCGCGCAACCGGTGGCCGGCGGAACAGCCGGGGCTGCGGGACACGGCGCTCGCGTACACGGAACACATGACGCGGGTCGCCCACGAGGTGCTCGGCGTGCTCGCGGCCGTCCTCGGCCTGCCCGGGGACTTCTTCACGTCCAGGTCGCGGCGGGCGACCTGGACCCAGAACGTCAACTGGTACCCCTCCCTCCGGACCGTCGGCGGCGTGTCGGAGGGACAGATGCGGGTCGGTCCGCACACCGACTTCGGCACGCTGAGCCTGCTCGACCGCCAGCAGGGGATCGGCGGTCTGGAGGTGTGGAACGAGGAGGCGGGCTGGTTCCGGCCGCCCTTCGAGCCCGGCACCCTGGTCGTCAACCTGGGCGATCTGATGAACCTCTGGACGGACGGCCGTTGGCGCTCGCTGCGGCACCGGGTGCTGGCGCCCAGCGACGCGGCCCCTGACGAGGAGCTGGTGTCCCTGGTGTACTTCTTCGAGGCCGACCCCGACGCGGAGATCGTCCCACTGGCGGCTCCGGTGGGCGGCGGCGCGGGGATGCGTCCGGTGATCGCCGGCGAGTCGATCCTGGAGAAGGTACGGGGGTCGCTGACGCTCGACCTGGTGTCGTCCGCCCGGGAAGGGCAGGGCTGATCCGGTGCGGATCGTCGAGTGCTACCACGACTTCACCGGCTTCGACGACCGCCTCGTCCGGGCGGGGACGTCGGTCTATCTCTGGAACCTGGTCCGGAAGTTCCGGGACGCCGGGCACGACGTCAGCGCGGTCACGCCCGCGCACGGCCTGCTGCCGTCCCTGGCGGCGACGCACCCGGTCGAGGACCTGCCGTGGAAGATCGACGAGGAGGTGCCGATCCGGCTGGATCCCCGCGTCTGGCCCGGGCACCCAGAAACGGTCCGCCTCCGCCTCTCCGTCCGGGCCTCGCGGATCACGGTGGACGGGATCCCGATCGTTTTCCTGAGCGGCGGTCTGCTCGACCTGTTCCCGGACACCCGCCTCCCCCCGGCGGACCTCGAGGGCGAGGACCTCGCCTTCCTGAAGCCGCTGGCCTTCCAGTTCGCCGCCGCCCGCTACCTGACGGACCGGGAGCCCCCGGGGACGGTGGTGCACCTCCACGAACCCCGGTATCACTACCTCCTACCAGCCGCGCTCGCGGGCCGCGGGCTCACCGTGGTGTCCACGGTGCAGACGAACCATCCGGTCAACCAGAAGGTGTACGCGCCCGAGGTGCGGGCGGTGCTCGACCAGCTGGGCGCCGACGCCTCGGTGACCGACGGACTCGTCGACCCGCCGCTGGACTCCCCGCTGCACCGGGCGATGCGCGCGTACCTGCCGCGCACCGCGCTCTACGCCGACGCGACCTCGGACTCGGCGGCGCCGGCGGCAGATCACATCAGCATGCTCGCGGTGGTGCTCCGCTCGGTCGCGGCGATGGACTTCCTCTCCGAGGGCCAGCTGCGGCACCTGCTCACCCAGGGCGGCACCCCGTTCGAGCAGCTCTTCGGGGAACTCGCCGTCGCGCACGAGCTGCGCAGGTACCGGGACCGCCTGGTCGTGTGCGGTTGCGCCATCGGCGACGAGTGGCTGGCCGCCGAGCGGAGCGACGACCGGCGCCGGCGCACGCTGCGCGGGCTGGGCCTGGACCCCGACCTGCCGACCATCTATCACAACGGGCGCTACGCGCTGCAGCACAAGGGCCAGAAGGAGGTGTTCCGGGCCGTCGGGCGGCTGCTCGACGACGGGGTGCGCTGCAACGTGCTCCTGCGCTGCCTGACCGGACGACCGCTCGACGACGCGGACCTCGCCGACCTGACGTCCCGGCATCCGGATCTCGTCCGGGTCAGGACCGAGGCGGGGACCACGGCCGAGCTGATGGACTGGGCGCTCGCGAGCGACCTGTCGGTGTTCCCCTCGAAGTTCGAACTGGACACCTTCCTGATGGCGATGGGCGAGGCCATGGCGGCGGGCACGATCCCGGTGGCCACGGCGCAGCGCGGGATGGCGCATTTCCGGCACGCCTTCGACCTCGCGTCGCCGGACGCCGCCGGGCTCGCGGTCCGGCGCTCCTTCCGCGTCGACGACCCGCTGCTCGTCGAGGAGGTGCACGCGGGCCTGCGCCGCCTGGTGCGGCTGATGGAGACGGATCCCGCGCGGGTGTCGGCCCTCCGCGCGCGGGCGGTGGCGGTGGCGCGCCGCTTCACCTGGGACGCCGTGGCGGAACGCTTCCTCCTGCTGTTCGGCGCCTGCCGGCGCGGCGAGGTCCCGGCCACCGCGCTGGGCACCTCGCTGCCCGAGCGCGTCGCGGACCCACCGCGTGCGGAACGGCACGGGACCGCCGTGCGGGCGGCGGGCCGCGTCTCGGTCCGGTGGGAGGACGCCGACGCCGCCCGGGTCGAGATCGTGTTCCCCGGCTCCCCGCCGGAGATCGTGGCGCTCGACCGGCGCCCGGACGGCGTGTTCGCGAGCGAGCTCGCGCGCCGGGGCGCGTCGCGTCTCGCGATGCTGGTGACCCGGCACGACGGCGAGTCGGCCTGGGCCGAACTGGCCGTGACGTAGTCCCGGACGGCTCGATCCCGACGTCCCATCCCTCCCTTCCCCACGCTGTCGCGCACGACCATTCGAGGAGCGGACATGATCACGAACACACAGGAGGCGGCCCCGACCACGCTACGCCTGGCGATCATCGGATCAGGAAACATGGCCCGGCGGTTCCTGCGGCAGGTGCCGGACAGCCGGCGGTGCGAGCTGCGGGCGATCGGCGACCGAGATCCCGACGCGGCGCGGGCACTCGGAAACGAGGTCGCCGACCTGTGCCCGGAGGGCCTGGTCTGCGGCACCGAGGACGAGGTGATCGCCTCCGACCAGGTGGACGCGGTCTACATCGCGACCGTCCACACCACACACGCCGAGCTCACCCTGCGGGCGATCGCCGCCGGCAAGCACGTGCTGTGCGAGAAGCCGTTGGTCGTGAACCACGCCCAGGCGATGACCGTCGTGGACGCGGCCCGGCACGCCGGAGTCCGCCTGGTCGAGGCGATGATGTTCCGGTTCCACCCGCAGCTGGCCGCGGTCCTGGAGCTGGTGCGCGCCGGTGCGATCGGGGAGGTGCGGCACGTCGACGCGGGCTTCGCGTTCTACGTGCCCAGCGACCCGAAGGCGCCCACCATCGTGACCGCCGACCTGGTCATTCCGGATGCCGGCGGGCTCGACGGGCGGCTGTTCGACCCGCACCTCGCGGGCGGCGGGATCCTCGACGTCGGCTGCTATCCGCTGTCGCTGGCGCGCGCCGTCGCGGGCGCCGCCGCGGGGGTCGACTTCCTGGACCCGGTGGGCCTCACCGGCGACGGGAGCCTCAGCGACGGCGGTGTCGACGAGTGGGCCACCGCCCAGCTGCGTTTCGACAACGGGGTGACGGCGTCCCTGCGGACGGGCGTGCGGATGGTCGACAACAACACCGTGCAGATCGTCGGGTCGAGGGGCACGATCGAGCTGCTCGACCCGTGGGCGCTCTCGACGCGCCCTCGGGTCGTCGTCCGCCGCGTCGGACACCTGCCGGAGCAGCGGACGTTCCCCGCGTCGGGGGCGTACGCCCTGCAGATGGACGCCTTCGCCGCGAGCGTCCACGGCCCGGAGCCGGAGCAGCTGAGCAACGCGGACTCCCTGGGCAACGCCGCCGCGCTCGACCGGTGGCGGGCGGCGGTCGGGGTCCGCTATCCGTTCGAACGGGAGGACGCGACGCTAGGGACGGTGTCCGCGCTGCCGCTGCGGGTCCCGGCGCCGGTCGGCGGCGCGGGCCGCGACGGCCGGGCCAGCCGGGTCGGCCGGATCGACGGGCTGGACAAGCCCCTCTCCCGGATCGTCATGGGATGCGACCACCAGCCCGACCTCGCCACCGCGTCCGCGCTGTTCGACCACTACGTCACGCTC
The DNA here is from genome assembly GCF_039871525.1 of Streptomyces sp. B6B3. Classification (NCBI taxonomy): domain Bacteria; kingdom Bacillati; phylum Actinomycetota; class Actinomycetes; order Kitasatosporales; family Streptomycetaceae; genus Streptomyces; species Streptomyces sp. B6B3. Next base: position 58,400 of record NZ_JBDPLU010000006.1, read on the forward strand.
GGCGGCAACGTGTTCGACACCGCCCACTTCTATCTCGACGGTCGGGCCGAACGCCGGCTGGGCAGGTGGATCGCCAACCGCGGCATCCGGGACGACCTGGTGGTGATCGGGAAGGGCGCGCACACCCCGAACTGCAACCCGGAAGGGCTGAGCAGGCAGCTCGTCGAGTCGCTGGAGCGGCAGGGAACGGGCCACCTGGACGTCTACCTGCTGCACCGCGACAACAAGGAGGTGCCGGCCGGCGAGTTCGTGGACGTCCTCAACCAGCACGCGGACGCCGGCCTGGTGCGGATCTTCGGCGGTTCGAACTGGTCGATCCGCCGGGTGGACGAGGCCAACGCCTGGGCGCGGGCCAACGGCAGGCGCGGCTTCTCGGTGCTCAGCAACTACTTCGGCCTCGCCGAGCCGAACGCGTTGCCGTGGCCCGGCTGCCTGGACGCGTGTGACCCGGAGTCGATCCGCTGGCTGACCGAACGGCAGCTCCCGCTGCTCGCCTGGTCCGCCAGGTCCCGCAACTTCTTCAGCCGGGCCGATCCCACGGACCGGACGGACGCCACGCTGGTGCGGTGCTTCTACGGTCCGGAGAACTTCGAGCGGAAGCGGCGGGCCGAGAAGCTGGCCCGCGATCTCGGGGTCTCGCCCTCGGCCATCGCGATGGCCTATGTGCTGCACCAGCCCTTCCCGACGTTCGCCCTGTACGGACCGAAGACGCTGGAGGAGTCGCGGGTGAGCTTCCGGGCCACGGAGATCGACCTGTCGCCCGAGCAGATCGCCTGGCTCCGGAGCGAGGCGCCGTGACCGCGGCCCGAGCCCCGGAGTCCGGCGAGTTCCGGAACCGGCGCGGGCGTCCGTTGACCTTGCACTGGTCTAAACCAGCTGTTATGTCGTGTACATGAAGAGAAGAAGACCCCCGCGCCGCCGCGGCAGGCGCCTGTTCGCCGCCGCGGCCGTGCTCGTCCTGGGCGGCACGCTGCTCCAGGCAGGAGCCGCGGCCGCGCCCGCGACGTCCCCTTCCGCTCCGGTTCCCGCACCGGCCTCGGGCGAGGCCGCCGACGTGCCCATGGCCGTCGTGTTCGAGGACACCTTCGACGGCCCCGCCGGCTCGCCGGTGAACAGCGGCCGCTGGCAGACCGAGACCGGTGACAATCCCAGCAACGCCGAGCACCAGTACTACACCCCGGGCACCGCCAACGCCGCACTGGACGGCCAGGGCAACCTCGTCATCACGGCGCGCGCGGGCAACCCGGCCAACTACCAGTGCTGGTACGGCACATGCCAGTACACCTCGGCCCGGCTGAACACCGCGGGACGCTTCACCGCGCAGTACGGACACGTCGAGGCCCGCATCAGGATCCCGCGCGGCCAGGGCATCTGGCCGGCGTTCTGGATGCTCGGCAACGACATCGGCTCCGTCGGCTGGCCCGCCAGCGGCGAGATCGACGTCATGGAGAACATCGGCCGCGAGCCGAGCACCGTCCACGGCACCCTCCACGGCCCCGGCTACTCCGGCGCCGAGGGCATCGGCGCGGCCTACAACCTCCCCGGCGGGCAGGCCTTCGCCGACGCGTTCCACACCTTCGCCATCGACTGGACCCCCACCTCCATCACCTGGTCCGTCGACGGCCAGGCCTACCAGACCCGCACCGCGGCCGACCTCGGCGGCGACCCCTGGGTCTTCAACAAGCCCTTCTTCCTGATCCTCAACCTCGCCGTCGGCGGCTACTGGCCCGGCTATCCCGACGGCAGCACGGTCTTCCCCCAGACCATGACCGTCGACTACGTCCGCGTCAGCACCGGCGACACCTCCGGACGCACCGGCCCGATCACCGGCCTGGCGGGCAAGTGCGTCGACGTCGCCGGCGCCAGCAGCGCCAACGGCACGCCCGTCCAGCTCTACGACTGCAACGGCACCGCGGCCCAGCAGTGGACCTTCGCCGCCGACGGCACCGTCCGGGCGCTCGGCAAGTGCCTGGACGTGGTGGACAACGGCACCGCGGACGGCTCCCCGCTCCAGTTGTGGGACTGCTACGGCAGCGCGAACCAGCGGTGGGCCGTGAGCTCCGCCCACGACGTCGTCAACCCGCAGGCCGACAAGTGCCTCGACGTCACCGACGGCAACTCCGCCAACGGCGCCCGGCTCCAGATCTGGACCTGCACCGGCGCGGCCAACCAGAAGTGGAACACCCCCTGAGCACCCGTTGACCACTCCCCGACCGCCGAAGCGTCCCGGGCGGGGCAGCCCCGCCCGGGACCGTCACCGGCGTCACGGCCCCAGCCGCGCCCGTTCCCGCGCCGCGCGGACGGCGGTGGAGAGGGTCTGGATGTCGTACGCGCCGCGGTGCCGGCGTCCGTTGACGAAGAACGTCGGGGTCCCCGACACGCCGCTGAGGTCCGCCGACTCCACGTCCTCGGCCACCCGAGCGGTCCAGGTCCGCTCCCGCAGCTCGTGGCGGAACCGTTCGACGTCGAGGCCGAGCCGCCCGGCGTACGTCAGGAGATCCCTGGTCCGCAGCGCGCCCTGGTGCTCCAGCAGCAGATCGTGCATCTCCCAGAACGCGCCCTGTTCGGCCGCGGCGACGGAGGCCTCGGCGGCGAGCTGGGCGTTGGGGTGGACGTCGTTGAGCGGCAGGTGCCGCCAGACGTAGCGCAGGTCCCCGACCTCGGCGAGCAGCTGGCGGACCGCCGGCTCCGCCTGCCCGCAGTAGGGGCACTCGAAGTCGCCGTACTCGACCAGCGTCACCGGGGCGTCCGCCGGGCCGCGCACGTGGTCGCGCCCGCCGTCCACCGGCACCGCCAGGTCCACGATGGTCTCCGCCGTGCCCAGCAGCGCCCTGACCTTCCGCGGCCGCGGCAACCCGTGGATCAGGCGGGTCACCACGAGGGAGGTGACGACGGAGCCGGCGACGGCGCTGAGGATGCCGATCTTCGCCTCCTCCAGCCGGTCGCCGCCCAGGGCCAGCGTCGCGATGAGCAGCGACACGGTGAAGCCGACGCCGGCCATGCAGCCCGAGGCGAGGATCGAGCCCCACCCGACCGGCGGGCGCAGCCGGCCCCGGCTGATGCGCGTGGTCAGCCACGACGCGGCCAGGATGCCGAACGGCTTGCCCAGCACGAAGCCGCCCAGGATGCCCAGCGTGACCGGCGAGGTGAACGCCCGGGCCAGCTGCGCACCGCTGAGCTCGACCCCGGCGTTGGCCAGGGCGAAGAGCGGCACGATCAGGTAGCTGGACCAGGGGTGGTAGGTCCGCAGCAGCCGGTCGTTGGGCGAGAGCGCCGAGGCGATGCCGAGCCGGACGGAACGCTCGTACTCCGGCGTCGGCTGCTCGCGGAACAGACGGAACAGGTCGCTGGCGCGCTCCAGATCCCCGCGGGTGGCCGGGTAGGCGTAGGTGAGCAGCCCCATCGCCAGGCCGACGACGATCGGCTCGACGCCGGAGGCGTGCAGCGCCACCCACACGGCCGTGCCCAGCGCCCAGTACACCACGCCCCAGCGCACGTCGGCGGCGCGCACGAGCAGCACCACCGCGAAGATGCCGAGCCCGGTCAGCAGCGCCGGGAGGTCGACGTCCTCGCTGTAGACGACGGTGATCACGCCCAGCGCCACGAAGTCGTCGACCACGGTCACGGTGAGCAGGAACGTCCGCAGTCCGGTGGGAAACCGGGAGCCGAGCAGCGCGAGCATGCCCAGCGCGAACGCCGTGTCCGTGGACATCGCGGCACCCCAGCCGGACACGGTGGACTCCCCCGCGTTGACCAGCAGATAGATCGCCACCGGGCAGAGCATCCCGCTCAGCCCGGCCGCGAGCAGCGGCACCACCCGCCGGCGTTCGCGCAGCTCGCCCATGTCGAACTCGCGGCGGGTCTCCAGTCCGACGACGAAGAAGAAAAGCGTCATCAGCCCGCTGTTCACCCACCCCCGCAGGTCCAGGGCCACGCGTTCGGCGCCGACGTGGATCGACACGTCGGTGTGCCAGAACTCCGCGTACGACCCCGGATCGACGTTGGACCAGACGATCGCGGCGAGCGCCGCGGCCAGCAGGACCGCGGCGCCGCCGGTCTCGGTCTTCAGGAACAGCCACAGCGGGGACCGCGCGCTCTCGTCGTACGCGGTCTGCCCGGCGAGAGGCCGGGAATGTCCTGGTTCGTTCACCCGGGTCATTCTGCCCTTCCGGGCCCGACGCGCCGGGGCGCCGCCTCGTCGCCGGCGCCCCGGTGGCCTGAGCAGCGGGCTTCGATCCCCCTTGCACCCCCTCGCCACTTAGGTTAGCCTCACCTAAATTTTTGGCTGAGGAGGCGGACATGACCAACCCGTTCGACGACGAGGACGGCGTCTATCTGGTGCTGGTCAACGACGAGGGCCAGCACTCCCTGTGGCCCTCCTTCGCGGACGTTCCGGCCGGTTGGCGGACCGTGCACGGCGAGGACACCCGGCAGGCGTGCCTCGACCACGTCGAGAAGAACTGGACCGACCTGCGGCCGAGGAGCCTGGTCGAGAGCACGGGCGCCGACGCCCGATGACCGCCCCGCCGCGGCGCGGGCCCGGTCACCGCGGAGCGTCCGCCGTGTCCTCGACCCCGGGCGGCAGCTGAGCGGGCGCGCCCCCGGCGTTCGACGGCGCCGAGCCGGCCAGCGGGCTGGTGTCGAGATACCTGATCTCGAAGACCCGCTGGGCGAACCTCCAGCCCTCCTCGGTGCGTTGGTAACGGTCGTGGTAGATGGCGTAGATCAGTCCCTGCCGGCCGTCGAGGGCGCGGCCCAGCTCCTGTATGTAGGTGCGTCCGGTCGCGGTGTCGCCGTCGAGCCGGAGCGTCCCCGGATGCGTGGTCTGCACGAAGAAGTCCCACTGGCTCTGCAGCCGCTCACCCCCGGTCCTGATCTCCTCGCGGCCGAGCATCTCGACGGGGACGTCGGGCATCCGCAGCACGCCGTTCGGCGTGAACAGCGCCGCGAGGCGGGCGCGGTCGCGCATCATCACCGCGTCGGTGAACTCCCCGCGCAGCGCCTCGATCTCGATGCGGTCGGCGATGGCCTGAAAGTCGTTCATCGGGTCCCTCCCTGGGTTCTCCCCCTTCGACCAGTCACCCCCTCGCGGTGTGAGGCGACGCGCCAACGTCACAGTTCCGGGTGCTGCCCTGTCGAACGGATGAGGGCGTAGGCGACCGAGGGAGTTGGGCGACACCATGACCACCCAGCCACACCAGGCGGACCGGCCGGTGCCGGCGGAGGACAGGACCGATCCGGGCCTGAGCGCGATCATGCACGAGCGGCGCCATCTGACCGGGCTCGCCTACCGGATGCTCGGCTCGCTGGCCGAGGCCGAGGACGTGGTGCAGGAGACCTACGCCCGCTGGTACGCCCTGCCCGGACACCAGCGGGAGGCCATCAACGCCCCCGGCGGCTGGCTGACCACGGTCGCCAGCCGCATCTGCCTCAACATCCTCGGCTCGGCCCGGGCCCGCCGCGAGCGCTACGTCGGCGCGTGGATCCCCGAACCGCTGCCCGACCATCCCGACTGGAGCACCGCACGGCCGAGCGCCGCCACCGCGGACCCGGCCGACCGGGTCACCCTCGACGAGTCGATCACCATGGCCTTCCTCGTCGTGCTCGAGTCGATGACCCCGGCCCAGCGCGTCGCGTTCGTCCTGCACGACGTCTTCCGCTACACCTTCAACGAGGTCGCCGAGATCGTCGGCCGCACCCCGGCGGCCTGTCGCCAGCTCGCCTCGGCCGCCCGCCGCCGGATCCGCGCGGAGCAGCCGACGGCGGTCCCGCCGACCGCCCAACAGGCCGACGTGGTCCGTGCCTTCAGACAGGCGTGGCAGGCCAAGGACATCGACGCCCTGGTCGGCCTCCTCGACCCCGACGCCAGCGCCATCGGCGACGGCGGCGGCGTCGCCGACACCCTCCCGCGTCCCGTCCACGGCAGCGAACAGGTCGCCCAGGCCTACCTCGCCATCGCCCACGCGGCGCCCCGCCTGACGGTCCTGGAACGGACCGTCAACGGGCAGCCGGGACTCCTCGTCCGGCACGGCGACCTCACCGTGGCGGTGCTGGCCTTCGACATCGTCGGCGACCGGATCAGGCACATCTGGTCGGTGCGCAATCCGGAGAAGCTGCGTCCCTGGGCGACCGGTCAGGACACCAGGACGGGCTGAGGGAGCAGCGCCGGGTCCTGGCGCAGGATCCGCTCGTGCAGCGTGCGCAGCGCGGGGCCCGGGTCCGACCCCATCCGCTCCGCGATCCGCCGCCGGGCGTCCTCGTACGCGAGCAGCGCGTCCGAGGACCGCCCGCCGCGGTACAGCGCCAGCATCAGCAGCCACACCAGCCGTTCCCGCAACGGGTGCGCGGCCACCTCGCGGACCAACTCGTGCACGCACTCCGGATACCGCCCCAGCTCGAGGTCGGCCTCCAGCCGCGCCTCCTGCACCATCAGCCGCTTCTCGGCGTACCGGCGCCGCTCCGCCTCCAGATAGGGACCGGCCAGCCCTTCGGCGAACTCCCCGCGCCACACCGCCTCCGCGCGCGCGGCCAGCCGGCCGGCCGCGCGCAGGTCTCCGGCGTCCCGGCAGGCCAGCGCCTCCCGCAGCAGCGCGCGCCGCTCCGCCAGATCGTCGATCCTGGCCCCGCCGAGCCGGTACCCGCTGCCGGTCCAGGCCAGTTCGGGCGGCGCCGACCCGTCGCCGCCGGCGGCGAACGCGCGCCGCAGACCCGAGACGTACTTCTGCACCAGGTTGCGCACGTGAGCCGGCGGCTCCTCCCCCCACACGGCGTCCACCAGGCCGCCGTAGGACATCGGCCGCCCGTCCTGCAACAGCAGCACCGCGAGCACCGACCGCTGCCGCGGCGGCCCCAGTGGCACCTCCGCGCCGGCCCGCAACGCCCGCAGCGGCCCACACAGCTCGAAACGCAGCCCCTTCGACATACGTCGAGCGTAGCCGCCGGGGCGCGTTCCAGCGGATCTTCCAGCGGACGTTCCAGCGGATGTTCCAGCGGACGGTCAGCGGGCTTCGGCAGCGTGGGCCGCCACACCCCTTCGGCAGAAAGCACGGTCATGGCGCACCAGGAGGAGACGCACCGGACGGCCCCCGGCCAGCCGGACGGAGGAGGCCCGCTGACCCGGATCGGGCGGATGGCGGTGCGGCGCGGCACGGCGGTGCTCCTGGCCGCCCTCGCCCTCCTGATGCTCGCGGGCGGCTACGGGGCTGGCGTCCAGGACGACCTGGACCTGGCCCGCTGGGACTCCCCCGGCACCGAGTCGGTACGCGTCCAGGAGATCCTGCGGGAGGAGTACGGCACCGGCAACCCCAACCTGGCGCTGCTGGTCACCGCCGCCGACGGCGACGTCGACAGCCGGCGCACCGCCGCCGCCGGAACCGCCCTCGCCGCCGAGCTGGCCAACCACCCGATGGTCACGGACGTCACCTCGTACTGGGACGGCCGCGGCGCCGCGCTGCGCGCCGCGGACGGGGACCGCGCCCTGGTCCTGGCGCGGCTGGAGGGCAGCGCCACCGACACCCGCGGCGAACTGGAAACGCTCTCGCCCGAGCTGACCCGCACCACCCCCGAGATCACCGTCGCGGTGGGCGGCCAGGAGGAGATCTCGCGGCAGGTCGGCGAGCAGGCCGCGACCGACTTCCTGCGCGCCGAGGCCATCATCCTGCCCGCCGTCCTGCTGCTGCTCGTCCTCGTCTACCGGCGCACCGTGGCCGCCCTGCTCACCGTCGGCGTCGGCCTGTTCTCGGTTCTCGGCACCCTGGCCGGGCTCCGCCTGATCGCCCAGTTCACCCCGGTCTCCGCGTTCGCCGCCAACCTCGCCCTGGTGCTGGGCCTGGGCCTGGGCATCGACTACTGCCTGTTCCTCATCAACCGCTTCCGCGAGGAGCACGCCGCCGGGCGGTCCCTCGACGAGGCCGTGCCCGCGGCCGTCGCCGCCGCCGGCCGCACCGTCGTGTTCAGCGGCCTGACCGTGGCCGTGTCGCTGGCCACGCTGCTGGTCTTCCCGTTCTTCTTCCTGAGCTCCTTCGCCTACGCCGGCGTCCTGGTCGTGCTCACCGCCGTCACCGGTTCCGTCGTCGTGCTGCCCGCCGCCCTCGCCCGCTGGGGCCACCGGGTCGTGCGTCCCGGATCGGCCACCCGCGGCGCCGCGTTCTGGGACCGCACCGCCCGGGCGGTGATGCGCCGCCCACTGGTCACCGGCCTCGCCGCGCTCGCGGTGCTGCTGCTGGCCGCCTCCCCGGTGCTCGGGCTGCGCTTCGGGCTGCCCGACCAGCGCACCCTGCCCGCCGACGCCTCCAGCCGGATCGCGGCGGAGACGGTTCGCGACCACTTCGCGGCCGAGCCCACCGACAGCCTGTTCGTCGTCTCCGAACCCGGCACCGCCGTCCCCGCGTCGGAGGCCGCCGCCTACGCCGCGGACCTCTCCCGCGTGCCGGGCGTCTTCCACGTGGTCTCCACGGCCGGCACCCACCGCGACGGGCGGCTGACGGAACCGCCCGGCACCGACGCGGCCGCGCTGACCGCCGCCGACGGCGGCGCGGGCATCACCGTGGTGCCCACCCAGGAGGCCATGGCGGGAGACGTGCCGGGCCTGGTCGCCGACGTCCGCGGCGTCGACGCGCCCTACCCCGCCCTGGTCGGCGGCTACCCGGCCGAGACCACCGACTTCCGGGCCACGCTGGTGCAGCGCGTGCCCCTCGTGGCCGGCCTGATCCTGCTGGCCACCGGCGTGCTGCTGTTCCTGCTCACCGGCAGCGTCCTGCTGCCGCTCAAGGCGACCGTCCTCAACCTGCTCAGCCTCGGCGTCATGTTCGGGGCCCTGGTGTGGATCTTCCAGGAGGGCCACCTCTCCGGGTTCCTCGGCTTCACCCCCGCCGGCTCCATCGAGCCCAGCATCCCGATGCTGATGTTCTGCGTCACCTACGGCCTGTCGATGGACTACGAGGTGTTCCTGCTCTCCCGCATCAAGGAGGAGCACGACCGCACCGGCGACACCGAGGCGGCGGTGGCCGCCGGTATCCGCCGCACGGCGCCGCTGATCACGGCCGCCGCCGGCATCCTCGTCCTCGCCTTCGCCACCTACGCCACCAGCGGCGTCGTGTTCCTCAAGGAACTCGGCGTCGGCACCGCGCTGGTCATCCTCGCCGACGCCACCCTCGTCCGGATGGTGCTGCTGCCCGCCACCATGCGCCTGGCGGGCCGCGCCAACTGGTGGGCCCCGGCCCCGCTGCGGCGCCTGCACGCCAGGGTCGGCCTGAGCGAGGGCGGCCGGCCGCCGGAGGCGACCGCCGGAGCCGAGGCGCCGCGCGCGGACGTGCCCGCGGTGACCGCCCGGGGCTGAGGCCCCGGGCGGCCGCGGGCGGCGGCCCGGGTCACCGCGTGCGCTGCTCGGCGATCCCGCGCACCGGATGCCTGCTCATGACGGAGACCCGGTTGAAGGCGTTGATGGCGATCGCCACCCAGATCGTCGCGGAGATCTCGTCGTCGTCGAGCACCTGGCGGGCGGCGGCGTAGGCGGCGTCCTGGGCGGCGTCGTCCGCCGGCCGGGTGGTGGCCTCAGCCAGGGCGAGGGCCGCGCGCTCCCGCGCCGTGAACAGCTCCGTGTGCCGCCAGGCGGCCAGCACGCCGAGGCGCTGCGTGGTCTCGCCGGCCCGCAGCGCCGCCCCGGTGTGCACGTCGAGGCAGAACGCGCAGCCGTTGAGCTGCGAGACGCGCAGGTTGACCAGTTCCACCAGCACGCGGTCCAGGCCCGCGTCGGCGGCGGCCGCGCGGGCCGCCTCCGAGGTTGCCCGCAGGGCGCGATAGGGCTCGGGGCTCTGCTTGTCGACGTAGACCCGCTCGGCCGCGGAACCCGTGGTCGTGTCGCTCACTCGCATGCCCTCCTCAGCACATTCCCTCTTCGGCGCATTCCTTCGGGCATGGCAGACGGAACGTGATGGTTGAAGGTGAAATCATATGGGGCTGTGGGCTGTGAGAGGTGGCGAGATGAGCAACGGCGAGACCGCGCCGGAGGCACTGCGCTGCGGGGCGACGGAGGACGGCGGGCGGGAGGGATCGGACCGGCGGGTGCCGCCGGTGGAGGTGCTGGCCCCGCGGGAGGTGCCGCTGGGCGGCCCGCGGGCGATGACCGTGCGGCGCACGTTGCCACAGCGGGCCCGGACGCTCATCGGGGCCTGGTGCTTCGCCGACCACTACGGCCCCGACAACGTCGCCGACAGCGGCGGCATGGACGTCGCACCGCATCCGCACACCGGGCTGCAGACGGTCAGCTGGCTGTTCAACGGCGAGGTCGAGCACCGCGACAGCCTGGGCAACCACGCGATGGTCCGGCCCGGCGAGCTGAACCTCATGACCGGCGGCTACGGCATCGCCCATTCGGAGGTCTCCACGGCGCGGACCACGGTCCTGCACGGCGTGCAGCTGTGGGTGGCGCTGCCCGAGGCACACCGGAACGCCGGACGGGACTTCCAGCACCACGTTCCCGAACCGGCGCACCGGGACGGGGCCGAGATCAGGGTCTTCCTGGGATCGCTCGCCGGGGTCGCCTCCCCGGTGCGGACCTTCACACCGCTGCTCGGCGCCGAACTCGTCCTCGGGCCACGCGCGACACTCACCCTCGCCGTGGACCCCGGATTCGAGCACGGCCTCCTCGTGGACGAGGGGCACGTCCGGCTGGCCGACACGCCGCTGGGCCCGGCGGAGCTGGGCTGTCTCGACACCGGACACGACGCCGTCACGCTGACCAACGACTCCGACGAGGCCGCCCGGACGGTCCTGCTCGGCGGGCCGCCCTTCGGGGAGGAGATCGTCATGTGGTGGAACTTCATCGGCCGCGACCACGACGACATCGTCCGGGCCCGCGCCGACTGGCAGGCCGGCTCCGACCGCTTCGGCGCCGTCGAGGGCTACGACGGGGAACGGCTCCCCGCCCCCGCCCTGCCCAATGCCACCATCCGACCCCGAGCGAACCCGAGGCACCCGATGACGCAGCCGAACCAACCCGACGCCGCCCCGATCGTCGAGCGGAACGCCGCCAGGCACCGCTACGAGATCCTGCTCGACGGCACCACCGCCGGCTTCGCCGCCTACCGCGACCGCGACGGCCAGCGGGTCTTCCACCACACGGAGATCGACGACGCCTTCGCCGGGCGCGGCCTGGCCTCCCGCCTCGTCCACGAGGCGCTCAGCGACACCCGCACGGCGGGCAGGCGCATCGTGCCGGTCTGCCCCTTCGTCGCGAAGTACCTGACGAAGCATGGCGAGTTCAGTGACAGCACGGACCTTCCGACGCCCGACATCCTGCGCTGGCTGGAGGCCGACCGGCCCTGATCGACGGGGGGCCGGTTCGCGAGAGGGGTCCCGGGCCGGGTCCGGCACGCTCGGCGCTGGCCAGGAGGGAAGTGGTCCGCCTGGTGTCCCGTCATGCGCGACTGAGCAGGAGGACTCCGTGAACCACCCTCGTTCGTTGTCCGGGGCCCGGCGACTGGGGGCGGTGCTGGCCGCCCTCGCCACGGGGGCGGCGGTGCTCGCCCTCCCGTCGGCGGCGCACGCCGCCGACGTGGAGATCACCCCCAGCCCCGACGCCGTCACGGCCAGCACCAGCGACGAGAACGGGCCGGCGAACGTCGTGGACGGCGACTACGACACCCGGTGGTCGGGCGAGGGCGACGGCGCGTGGCTGCGGTTGGACCTCGGCTCGACCATGACCGTCTCGGAGGTGAAGCTCGCGGTGTACCAGGGCACCACCCGGCGGAACGTCTTCGAGCTGCAGTACTGGGACGGCTCCGCGTGGGTGACCGTCGTCGAGGACGAGAGCAGCGGCGCCACGACGGGCCTGGAGTCGTTCGCGTTCGATCCCGTCGAGACCTCCCGGGTGCGCTACCTCGGCAGGGGCTACGCGAACGACGAGGGCGAGCCGGGCGACTGGAACAGCCTGACCGAGGTCGAGATCTGGGGCAGCGCGGGCGGTGACGACGACGGGGACGGCGACGGCCAGGACGGCTACGCCTACGGCACCGACGGGAACGGGAACCCGAGGACGGACGACTGCACGGTCCTCGTCGACGCGGACCCGCAGGAGGCGGTGGACGACGCGGACGACGGTGACGTCGTCTGCGTCAGGCCCGGCGACTATCCGGATGTCACGCTCACCGTGGACAAGCCCGTGACCGTTCGGGCCAACGGCGTGGTCACCGTGCGGAACATCGTGGTGAGCGGCAGCGACGCGGTGATCGACGGCTTCACCGTCGTCGGTGACGAGCTGGACGACCCGTCGACGGGGATCAGGTTCAGCGGAACCGGGCACGAGATCGTCAACAACATGGTCCGGGGCAAGAACATCCACTACGCCATCGCCTGCCACCCCGACTCCTGCGCGAGCGACGTCCTCGTCTCCGGCAACACCGTCACCGGGACCAACAACTTCGGGATCTACCTCTGGGGCGGCGAGAACATCACCGTCGAGCTGAACAACATCTACGACCTGTGGTCCACGGACGGCAACGACGACGTGGACGGCATGCGGGTGTGGGGCACCGGACACCTGATCCGCAACAACTACATCCACGACCTCAACGCCGCCAAGGGCGAGGGGGAACCGCACGCCGACTGCGTCCAGACGTACCAGGACAGCGACGAGGTCGTCGAGTCGTACGACGTGACGATCGAGAACAACTACTGCGTCCGGGTCTCCGGGCAGTGCCTCATCATGCAGAACGAGCGACGCCCGAACGCGGACGTGCGCGGCTTCACCTTCCGCGGCAACGTCTGCGAGTCGTTCGGCAGCCAGACGATCGAACTCGGCAGCGTCACCGGCGCGGTGATCGAGAACAACATCCTCTGCGGCGGCGTCGACGGGCACGTGCTCACCTTCCACAGCACCGTCGATGACCTGGAGACGACGGACGTCATGCTGCGCAACAACGTCCTCGTCACCGCCGGCGGGTCGATCTACGCGGACGGCAGCGAGGACGCGCTGATCGACGACACGGCCAACGTCGAGCTGGTCGACGAGTCCGTCGCCAGCGACTGGGAGGACTTCGAGGGCAACCCGGACGCCCCGGTCGCCGCCGTCAACCCGGACGACTTCACCGACTTCGCCGCCCGCGCCGAACGGGCCGACGTCGTCGACGCGGGCGCGCCGCCGAACAGCCCGGGCTTCACCACGGACGTGGGCGGGGCCGCGCGCGTCCGGGGAGCGGCGATCGACATCGGCCCGTACGAGTTCGGCTGAGCCGCCCCGGCTCCCGTGCCCGCTTCCGGCTCCGCTCCCGTCCCGCCGGCGTCACGCGTCCTGCTCGGTGCAGGAGGGCGGGAGCGGAAACCAGCGCAGCCTCCCCCAGCCTTCGGCCGGGGGGACCCCCATCTCGCTTCGCTCGACGGCCTCCGGCAGACCGGTGGGACCGTCGGGCAGCCGGTCGGGGCGGGCCGCGAGCAGGTCGCGGGCCAGGGCGAGCTGGTCGGCGAGCACGTCCTCCCCGGCCCGGGTGCGGGGGTCGGTGGGGCCCAGCCGGCCGTCGGGGCCGAACGTCAGGCCGGCCAGGCGCAGCGTCGGGTGGGAGGGCCGTCGGCGGTGGCGCCACAGGCCGGTGTGCGCGTCGAAGCGGTAGTCGGGGAGCAGCCGGTGGCCGTGCGTGGCGCACAGGCTGACGGCGTCGACGAGGTAGTCGCGGACCGTGTCGGTGATGAAGTAGTTGAAGTTGACGCGGACCCAGCCGGGTTTGATGCCGTCCCAGCCGCGGCCGATCTCGTCCACCAGGGCGTGCGAGGTGGCGGCGTCGATGCCGAGCAGCCGGTGGCCGTAGGGGCCGGCGCAGGAGCAGCCGCCGCGGGCCTGGATGCCGAACAGGTCGTTGAGCAGCGCCACCACGTAGTTGTGGTGCAGGTAGCGCTGCGGGTCCGGGGCGCCGTAGCGGATCCGGAAGGAGACGATGGACAGCCGGCGGGCCTCGCGGTTGCCGAGGATCTCGATGGCGGGGTTGCCGGCCCAGGCCCGCAGGGCGTGCCGCCAGTGGTGTTCCTCGCGGTCCTGGATCACGTCGGTGCCCACCGCCTGTTTGAGGGCGACGACGAGCCCGGCGCGGACCGACTCGACGATCGCCGGGGTGCCGCCCTCCTCGCGGGCCACGGGGTCGTCGAGATAGCGGTGGCCCAGCGGGGTGACGAAGCTGACGGTGCCGCCGCCTGGCGCGGTGGGCACCCGGTCGCGGACCAGTTCGCGCCGCACCACCAGGACACCCGGGGTCTGCGGACCGCCGACGAACTTGTGCGGGGAGAAGAACACCGCGTCCTTGTGGTCGCCGGCGCCTGGCCAGCTCTCGGCCACCCGGATCGGAACGTACGGGGCGGCGGCCGCGTAGTCCCAGAAGGACAGCGCGCCGTGGGCGTGCAGCAGGCGCGCGATGGCGTCGGCGTCGGACAGGATGCCGGTGACGTTGGAGGCGGCCGAGAAGCTGCCGATGCGTAACGGCCGATCGGCGTGGCGCACGAGGTGGGCCTCCAGCTCGGCGAGGTCGATGTGCCCGTCGGCGTCCTCGCCGACGGGCACCACGTCCGCCGTCGACTCGCGCCAGGGCAGTTCGTTGGAGTGGTGCTCGAACGGCCCGACGAAGACCACGGGCCGCCGGTCGGGCGGGAGGGCGTCGAGGCGGCGCTGGCGATCGGCCGGTCCGGCCGGCAGCCGCAGGTCCAGGATGCCGACCAGCTTGTTGACCGCGGCCGTCGCGCCGGAACCGCAGAAGATGACCAGGTCGTCCTCGCCGCCGCCGACGGCGTCGCGGACGATCCGGCGGGCGTCCTCCCGCAGCCGGGTGGTCTGCAGGCCGCTGGAGGAGCTCTCGGTGTGGGTGTTGGCGTAGCGCGGCAGCACCTGCTCGCGGACGAAGTCCTCGACGAAGTCGAGCGACCGCCCCGAGGCGGTGTAGTCGGCGTAGACCACGCGGCGGTGCCCGTAGGGCCCGTCCACCACCTCGTCGTCGCCGATGATCCCCTGCCGGATGCGGCGCACGAGCGGGGCGGCGGCCTCCGCTCGGGTCGCGGGTGGGACCGGCGGGGTCATGCCGTCCGCCCGGGGGTCCGCTGTCATGTGGTTCCTCATGGCGCTGTCTCCTCGGCTGCGCTGGGGTTCTGCCCTGATCCAGTGCAGCGCCGCCGCGGCGGGTTCGGCAAGGCCCGAAGGTGACGGGGGAAGGGCCCGGTCGTCTCCCTTTTCTCCCGGTGCCGCGGCCGTCAGGGCGTGTGGGCGCGCCGGACCGCCTCCGGGGGCGGGTCGTCGAGTCGGACGGCCACGGCGAGGGTGAAGCCGGGCGTGTCGGAGTGGTGGACCAGCGCGTAGCGGTCACCCGCGCGCGCCCAGAGCCGATCCGCGTGCGGGCGGAGGCGGATCCGCCAGAAGAGCCCACCGTGCGCCGGGTGGCATTCGGACAGCGCCTTGAAGGCGGCCTCCTTCGCGGCGAACAGTGTGCGCAGTGCCGAGCGGTCGCGGTCGGGCCACAGCAGGGCCCGTTCGGCGTCGTCGAGCAGGAAGCGGTGCAGTCGCGCGTCGGGGAGGCGGGGTTCCACGTCGACGCCGATCCCGCGGGCGTCCGGCGCGACGGCCGCCAGGGCGAGGTCCGGGGTGTGCGTGAGGGAGCCGGCGAAGCCGGGCGGGAACGCGGGGGCGCCGTCGGCCCTCCGGCCCACGGTCGTCACCGCGCTGCCCGCGCGCCGCAGCGCCGCGCCGGCCGCCCGCCGGCCGGCGCGGTGTTGTTCGGCGACGGTGTGGGGCGGCTCGACCCGAGCGGTCTCCAGCAGCACGCGCACCGGGCCGCCGGGGGCCGGCAGCCGCAGCTCACCGCTCGTCCCGGCACGGGCCGCCGCGCGGATCCCGGCATCCGCCGGACCGAACACCGGGCTGAACGCCGGGTGCCTCACTCCCCCGTCAGTCCCCCGCTCCGAGCACCCGGCCGACGAAGGACAGCACCTCCTTCTGGAACAGCTCGGACTCCTCGACGAACGCCGCGTGCCCGCCGTGCGGCACGATGACCGACGTGGCGTCCGGGATGAGCTCGGTCAGCCGCTCCGTGGCGTCGAGGCTCAGCGAGAAGTCGTCGCCGCCCACGAAGAGCAGGGTCGGCTGTCGCACCCGGGTGAGGATCTCCGGGTCGAGCGGCGCGGTCGTCGACGCCAACAGCCCGGACCGCAGGGACTCCACGGTGTGCAGCCCGAGGAAGTTCTGCTTGTAGCCCAGGAATCCCGCGGCGCCCACCTGCTCCACCATGCGGTCGCTGCAGACCAGCGGATACACGTGGTCATGCAACGCGCCCAGGCCCGAGGTGTCGAGCGTCTTCAGCCAGGACTTCATCAGCCGGCGCAGCCGCTGGCCGCCGTAGGGGCTCAGCGCCGGGCTGGCCAGCACCAGGCCGTGCACCCGCTCCGGGTAGGCCACCGCGAAGTCCCGGCAGATCAGCGTGGAGAAGGAGGTGCCCACCAGGAACGCCTTCTCGATGCCCAGGGCGTCGAAGAGCGCCTTCAGGTCGGTGACGTGGTCCTGCCACACCGGTTCGCCGTGCTGCGGGCTGGAGTCGCCCTGGCCCCGCAGGTCGTAGGCGGTGAGCTGGGCGGCCGCGGCCAGGTCCTCGGTGTACGCGCGCCAGGACTTGCGGTCCACGAAGAAGTTGTTGAGCAGGACGAGGTCGGTGCCGCAGCCGCGTCGCTCGTAGCTGAGTTGGACGTCGTCGGTCACCTGGACGGTGCCGGTCTCGATGGCGTCGTCGACGGTCGTGTCGGTCATCGGTTCACCTTCGTTAGCGAGGGGCGGGGCGTTCTCACGCGGCTTCGAGGACTGCCTCGGCGGCGTCCCGGGCGTCGCCGAACCGGGCGGTCAGCGCGTGCACCCACCGCTCCAGCCCGAACGCGCAGCAACTGGTGGAGGCGAACGCGCCGTCCGGCAGGGTGATCCGGCAGCGCTCTCCGAAGAAGTTGCGGTGGTAGTTCACCGAGCCGACGGCGAGGTCGTCGACGACGAACTCCTCCTTCACCGGGAAGAGTCGCTGCATGGTGGCCCGCGGGCCCCGGCTGTCGAAGAACGGGTCGGTGGCGACCTGGGTGGTCATCGCCAGTCCGAGCCGGTCGGCCAGGGCGAGCACCCGTTCCTTGTTCCGCCGCAGGTGCTCGGTGGCGCCCTCCGGTGAGCCGACGAAGACGATCTCGCGCATGGAGAACCCGAGTTGCCGACGCAGCCCCTGGTAGCGCGTCTCGTTGCGGAAACAGGTGGCGAGCGTGGTGACCCGGTTCTCCCGCGCGGGCAGCGTCTGCCCGCGCAGGTGGAAGTAGACCGAGTAGCAGGCGGCGGACGGCAGGGCCAGGGCGGCGTCGTCGAGGACGTCGGCCGGCAGCGCGCCGAGCGGGTGCCCGCGGTCGGCCCGCAGGTCCGCCAGCCGCTTGGGGTCGGCCGCCGCCGCGGCCAGCCCCAGATGCGGGAAGTTCTCGTAGTAGTCGACGTCCTCCAGGTCCCGCGGCCGCAGCAGGAAGGGATAGCGGCGCTCCTCGGCGCCCTGCGCTTCCGCCCAGGAGATGATCAGGCCGTCGAGGACGCGCAGCAGGCGCAGTTCGTCGGCGTCGAGCACGGCCAGTCCGTCGTCCGTGCGCTCGATGGCGGCGCCCATCAGTGCGCCACTCCGGCGAGGAAACGCTCGCTGATGCGCCGGAGCGTGCGGAAGTCCTCCACGTCGATCTCCTCGGGGTCGATGGTCTCGCCGCTCAGCTCCTCCAGCAGGTAGAGGAACTCGACGAACGCCAGCGAGTCGACCGCCCGGCGGTCGATCAGGTCGTCGTCCAGGCCCAGCTCGCCCACCTCGGGGTTGCGCTGGTGGATGAAGGTGAGGATCCGGGAGACGCTGTCGTCGGTCATGCCGCGGCTCCCCGCACGTCGAGGCCGTTGCGCGCCAGGAACTTCCGGGTGCGGAGCAGGATGCGGTCGTGCGCGGCGTGGCGGGCCGGGTGCGCCAGCAGGTGCCGCCGCAGCTCCAGCGGCTCGTCCAGTCCTGCGTCCCGGTAGACCGCCGGGTTGTACAGACTGTGGACGCTGTACTCGAGGTACCGCTCCAGGTACCGGGCGAGCACCGGGATGTCCTCCGGACGGTCCGCCCTGACCTGGTCCAGGAGCTGGGTGAACAGGTGCCGCCCGAACGCGACGTGCCGGCTCTCGTCCTGGTGGTGCACCCGGTTGATCTCCCGTGCGATGTCCGGCAGTTCCGGATCCTTGGCCATCCGGGCGTTGAAGTGGTCGACGATCTCCTCGAAGATCAGGATGCGCGCGAAGATCACCAGTTCGCCGGCGGCCTCGCCGACCCCCTCGATCCGCCCCGGGCCGAGCTGCGGGACCGCCGGGTACACCCTGCCGAGGTAGCGTCGGCAGAAGGTGGCGAAGAACCACATGTGCTCGTTCTCCTCGCCGATGAAGTGGTGGAGGAACTCCGAGGCGTCGGCGTAGGTCCTGGTGTGGATGCGGAGCACGACCTCGCTGAGCAGCTCGCGGATGCCGTGCACGTTGAGGCTGAAGAAGTTCACCGCCTCGTGCCGGGTCAGGGCGAGCTGCCGGTCACGGGTGAGCGCGTCCCACCGCTCCGTTCCGGCGAGCGTGACCAGGTCCTCGCTCATCCACGGCCGGTCCTCCTCCAGGGCCTCCGGCCAGTCGAAGACCGTGTAGGGGTTGTAGTAGTCGGACTCCGCCATCGCTTCGAGCCGGTGCAGATCCAGCTTCACCGGCCTGACCGTCGTCGCCATCGGCACAGCTCCTTCCTGGGGGATCGTCGGGGGAAGGTCGGGGAAGGTCACGAGAAGGAGAGAACCGACCGGCTGCCGGAGGGGGTTGAGGCGGCCACAGAATAGGCGGGGGGCCCGCGGGGATGTCACCGTTGCCGCCGGGAGCTAGAAGATGCCCTAGTTAAGTGCGCCGGCGGGTTGGCCTCCTTCTCGGTGCGCGGCGGGTGCGGGCGTCACCTCGCCGCGAGGCGGGCGCGGATCAGCCACAGCCGGTTGGCGTGCGGCCGGTCGCGGGGCTGGACCTGGTAGGGCCAGCGGCCCTCGCCGGCCCCCGGCTGGCCGGGCTCCCTGAGGCTCAGCACCTCCCAGCCGTTGGCCGCGAGGAACGTCTCGGGGGTGTCGGTCCCGAAGATCCACGGGGTGCCGTCGGCGGCCAGCCGGTCCAGGAAGGGCCGGGAGAACGGGTTGCGCAACAGCCCCGCGCCGAGGATGTCCAGCGCCACGTGGCTGCCGGGCGCGGAGGCGGAGGCGAGCAGCCGCAGCAGCGCGGCCGCCTGCTCCTCGGTGAGGAAGAACGTCAGCGCCTCGGCGATCCACAGGGTGGGCCGGGACCGGTCGAAGCCGGCCTCCTCCAGCGCGGGCAGCCACGGCTGGGTGAGGTCGGCGGGCAGTTCGTGCCGGCGCACGGCCGGCCGCGCGCCGAGCTCCGCCAGGCGGCGCCGCTTCTCCGCGAGGAGCGGCCCGTGGTCGACCTCGTACAGGTCGACGTCCTCGGGCCAGGCGAGCCGGTAGGCCCGGGTGTCCATGCCGGCGGCGAGCAGCACCACCTGGCGGACGGCGCCGTCCGCCAGGAGGTCGCCGATCGCGTCGTCGAGGAAGCGGGTGCGGATGGAGATGAACGGGAGCAGTCCGCCGCCGGCGTAGCGTTCGATCATCTCGGAGCCCCGGGGTTCGGCCAGGGCACCCGCCAACGGGTCGGCGAACAGCGCGTCCTCCCGCTCCGATTCCAGCGCGCGGGCGGCGGCCATCCACTGGGCGGTGTAGGAAACGGCGTGCATGGGTCCGTTGGTCCCTTCTCGAGGTGGTTTCGGAAGTCCCGACGTGGACGTCCTCCTCCCCATGACCAGCCAGCGAACCATTCGAAACCCCGTCGCGGCGCGCCCCGGTGCACTACTAGGGCAACCCCTACTGCTGGGCGACAACCGTGGCATCCGCGCGGACGCCCTGCCTATGCTGCCGCCCGATCATTCCCCACCGTCATCCGGTCGGTTTCTTCCTTCTCTTGACCTTCCCCGAAAGCTCCCTTACCGGCACGAGCTAACCTTCACGGGAGACAGAGTGATGAGCACGCCGACGACGACGCATCTCGCACGAATCAACGCGGCGGATACCCGAGAAGCCGTCACCCGTTTCCTGCGGAACTTCCTCGCGGAGAAGAGAAGGGAAGCGCTGAGTTCGCGGACCGAACGCCTTCCCGACGTCCTACTGGAGTTCCTCACCGGAGGAAAGCAGATTCGTCCGGTGCTGACGGTGATCGGGTGGGTGGCGGCGGGCGGCACCGGGGAAAGGGAACCGGTCATCCAGGCCGCGGCCTCGCTGGAGATGTTCCACGCGTTCGCCCTCATTCATGACGACCTCATGGACAACAGCGACCTCCGCCGCGGCCGTCCCACCGCCCATCGGCGGCTGGCGGGAGGCGAGCGGAGTCCCGAGGCCGAACGCTTCGGGGCCAGCGCGGCCCTGCTGTTGGGCGACCTCGCCTTCACGTGGTCGGACGAGATCCTGCACCGGGCGGATCTCACCCCGGGTCAGTTCGCCGCGGTGTTCCCGATCATCGACGAGATGCGCAACGAGGTGATGCTCGGGCAGTACCTCGATCTGCGGGACACCGGAAAGCTTTCGGACGACGTGGACACCGCCCTGACGGTGAACCGGTACAAGACCGCCAAGTACACGGTGGAGCGACCGCTGCACCTGGGTGCCGTGCTCGCGGGCGCGGACGCGGAGACCCTGGCCGCCTGCACCGCGTACGCCATCCCGCTCGGCGACGCCTTCCAGCTCCGCGACGATCTGCTGGGCGTCTACGGCGACGTCGACCGAACCGGGAAGTCCACGCTCGACGACCTGCGCGAGGGCAAGAACACCGCCCTCGTCGCACTTGCCCTGCGCGCCGCCAGCCCGAGGCAGGCCGCCCGGCTGCGCCGGCTGATCGGCGACCCCGGCCTGGACGAGGCAGGCGCCGAACAGGTCAGGGACGTCTTCGCGGACACCGGCGCCAGGGACGCCGTGGAGGAGATGATCGAGGCCCGTTACCGGCAGTCCGTCAAGGCGCTGGAGGAGGCCCCGTTCACCGCTGAGGCGATCGACGCCCTGCAGGATCTCGCCCGTTCAGCGACAAGGAGGACGTCATGACGCCTGATCTCGCACCCCTCGCCGACAGCGCTTCCCGGAGCACCGGGATGGCGCGTCACCTTCCGGGGTGCACCGAGCGGTTCGCCGCGCTGTTCGCGGAGCATCTGGGGTACCAGGCGGAGCAGGTGCCGATGACGGACGCCGAGCTGCGCGAGGTCATCGACGTCTGCAACCGCGCGGTGGCGCCGCTGGGGAAGACGGTCTCCGACCGGCGCTGGATCTCGTACATGGGCGTGGTGCGGTGGTCCCAGAGCGCCCGGCACGTCAAGGACATGGAGGCGTTCAAGGCCGTCTGCGTGCTCAACTGCGTCACCTTCGTATGGGACGACATGGACCCCGCGCTCCATCGTTTCGACCTCTTTCTCCCCCAGTTGGCCGCGGTGTGCGAGCGTTACTACGACAGGGAGGACGCGGCGTTCGCCTACGAGGGAGCGCGGGCGTTCGTGACCAGCGACCACATGTTCCGCGACTCGCCGATCAAGAAGGTCCTCTGCAACACCTCGCCCGAACAGTACTTCCGCTTCCGGGTCACCGACGTCGGCGTGGACTTCTGGATGCGGATGTCCTATCCCATCTATCGCCATCCGGAGTTCACCGAGCACGCCAAGACCGGACTCGCCGCCCGGATGACCACCCGCGGCCTCGCCATCGTCAACGACTTCTACTCCTACGAGCGGGAGAACGCGCTCGGCCAGATCACCAACTGTTTCCGGCTGTGCGACGTGGCGGACGACGCCGACTTCGAGCGATTCTTCGAGGCGCGGCTGACGGACATGACGGAGGACATCGAATGCATCAAGGCATTCGACGGAACCACGCGGGACGTCCTGCTGGACCTCCTGCACGGCAACTTCGTGTGGACGACGGCCGACCGGCGATACCAGGCGCCCGTGAACGACGTCAACTCGTTCATTCGATAGGAGTTCCGCATGTCGTCGTACGCGAAGTCCCCGTGGGCGGACCGCTCCTTCCGAACGGGCGTGGCCCCCGGCGCCCGCCCGCTGCTGGGACACGTGCTGCCGCTCTGGCGTGATCCGCTGCGCTTCGTGGCCTCACTGCCCGGGCACGGCGACGTGGTGGAGATCCGGATCGGCCCCGCCCGCGCCTACCTGGTCACCCACCCGGAGCTGGTCCGCCACGTGCTGCTGCACCCGCGGGTCTTCGACAAGGGCGGGATCTTCGACAAGGCGCGGCAGCTCCTCGGCAACAGTCTGTCGGTGTCCCGCGGCGAGGAGCACCGGCTGCAACGCCAACTCATCCAGCCCGCCTTCCGCCCGGAGAAGATCGCCGAGTACACGCGCGCCGTCGCGGACGACACGACGTCGGTGGTCTCGGAGTGGCGGTCGGGGGAGGTTCGTGACATCAGCGACGCGATGCACGCCCTGCTGATGCGGGTGGCCGCCCGGACGCTGTTCTCCGCCGGCCTCGACGACGCCACGGTCGAGGAGGCCCGGCAGTGCCTGCGCACCGTCTCCCGGGGCATCTACAAGCGCACCATGGCCCCGCTCGGCGTCATGGAGAAGCTGCCCACGCCCGCGAACCGCGCCTACGACCACGCCAACGCCCGGCTGCGGGAGATCGTCGCGGCGATGATCGACGCGCGGCGGCGGTCCCCCGCCGACCGGGACGACCTGGTGTCGACGCTGCTCCGCGCCGAGCACCCGGTCACCGGGCAGCGGCTCACGGACCGCGAACTGCAGGACCAGGTGATCACCTTCCTCGTCGCGGGCAGCGAGACCACGGCCTCGACGCTGGCCTTCGTCTTCCACCTGCTGGGGACCCACGCCGAGGTCGAGAAGCGGGTGCACGCCGAGGTCGACGAGGCGTTGGGGGACCGGACGCCGGGCTACGAGGACCTGCCGGCCCTCCCCTACACCCGCGACGTCATCACCGAGGCGCTGCGCCTCTACCCACCGTCCTGGATGGCGACCCGGGTGGCGGCCGAGGACATCCGCCTCGGCGACGTGCCCGTCCGGGCGGGCGCGATGGTCCTCTACAGCGCCTACGCCATGCACCGCAACCCGGAGCTGTTCCCCTCCCCCGACACGTTCGACCCCGGGCGCTGGGCGGACGAGCGGGCCGACCGGGTGCCGCGCGGCGCGCTGCTGCCGTTCGGCGCGGGCAGCCACAAGTGCATCGGCGACGTCCTGGCCCTCACCGAGACGACCCTCATCGTCGCGGCCGTCGCGGCGGGGTGGCGGCTGCGTCCGGTGCCCGGCACCCGGCTTCGTCCGGAGCCGAGGGCGACGCTGGAGGCGGGCCCGCTGCCGATGATCTGCGAACGGCGCTGACCACCCGGAGCCGCCGACGCCGACAGCCATCCCAGCCACTCCCCAGCCATCCCAACCGCTCCAGCCACCACCAGCGCAGTAGACCGTTGGTCACGAACGGAGGCACCGCCGTGCAGGCGCCCACCCTGGAAGAACTGGCCCCCGACGGCCACAACCTGGCGACCGACCCGTACCCCCTCTACGCGACGTTGCGCGAGAAGGGCCCCGTGCACCGCATCAGCCTCCCGGAGGGCGGGGAGAGCTGGCTGGTGGTGACGCGCGACGCGGCGCGGGCCGCGCTGGCCGACCCCCGACTGTGCAACGACGTCCGGCACTCGTCCGGGACGACCGACGGCACGCACTCCATCGGCCGCAACATGCTGCAGAGCGATCCACCGCAGCACACCCGGCTGCGCCGGCTGGTGGCCGGCCACTTCACGCCCGGGCGGATCGCCGAGCTGCGTCCGGGCATCGAGGCCGTGGCCGCCGACCTGCTCGCCGACCTGCCCCGGCAGGGGGCCGCCGACGTGGTGAGCCGGTACGCCCTGCCGCTGCCCGTCGCGGTGATCTGCGACGTGCTGGGCGTCCCCCCGGCGGACCGGACCGTCTTCCACACCTGGTCGAACGAGCTGGTCATGCCCACCTCGGCCGAGGCGGCGATGGCGGCGGCCGGCGCGCTCACCGGCTACCTCACCGAGCTGACCGACCGGAAGCGCGTCGAGCCGGACGGCACCCTGCTCAGCGACCTGGTCGCGGCGGCCCGACCGGCCGCGGCCGACGACGAGGCGGCGGACCAGGAGGGACTGAGCCACGAGGAACTGCTCGGCATGGCCTTCCTGATCCTCGTCGCCGGCCACGAGACGACGGTCAACCTGATCTCCGGCACGCTGCACGCCCTGCTCGCCCACCCGGACCAGCTCGATCTGCTCCGCGCCGACCCCGGGCTGACCGGCGGCGCCGTCGAGGAGTCGCTGCGCTACAACTCGCCCGTCCACGCCGCCCTCGTCCGCTACGCGGCCGAAGCCCTGGAGCTGGCGGAGACCCGGATCGCCGCCGGCGACGCCGTGCTGGTCTCACTCGCCGCGGCCTCCCGCGATCCCTTGCACTTCCCGGACCCCGACCGCTTCGACATCAGGCGCCGCGCACAGGGCCACCTCGGGTTCGGCCACGGCCTGCACCACTGCCTCGGCGCCCCGCTGGCCCGGGTGGAGGCCGACATCGCGCTGCGCGGGCTGCTGGAGCAGCGGCCCGCGCTCGCCTTCGCCTCCGACCCGGCCACGCTCACCTGGCGCAGCAGCGCGCTGCTGCGGGGACTGGTCGAACTGCCGCTGCGCCTGGGCTGACGCGCGACCGGGTCGGGGGCGTCCTGCGTCCGGGGCGTCCGGTCAGGGGCGTCCGGTCAGGGGCGGATGTACTCGGGCAGGACCCTGGGCGGCCAGCAGCCGAGGCTGAACATGCCCATCGAGTACGCCTTCGCGACGAGTGCGGTGCGGTTGGGCACCTGGAACTGCCGCAGCAGGATGCTGACGTGGTACTCGATCCCCTGGCGGCTCAGGAAGAGCTTGGCCGCCAGCCGCACCGTCGCGTCGCCCGCGGCCACGCCCTCCAGCACCCGGGCGGTGAGGACCGTCAGCTTCCGCTGCCCGGACGCCGGCTGCAGCGCCTCCTCCGGCGGCTCGGGCGCGGACTGCACCACGAGCATGGAGACCTCGCCCTCGCTGTCGTCGACCGGGAACGCGGCCAGTTTGCCGGCGACGGCCGTGTCCTCGAAGCGCATGGCGAGGGACTGGCAGACGACCGGCGCGTGCTGTCGGTGCACCAGCCGCTCGAACTGCTGCAGCAGGTTCTCCCGGACGCTGAGGTGCAGCAGCTCCATGAAGCTGCAGCCCTTGATGTTGTCGCGGGGACGGCCGCACTGCTCGCTGAAGACGTCGTTCACGGCGTGCACGCGGAGCGCCGGGTCGAGCACCGCCAGGCCGATGCCCAACCTCTCGAACAGGGAGAGGACCACGTCGCCGTACTCCTCACCGTTGATCTCGGTGCCCGGCAGGGTGGAGGCGGGCAGATGCGCCGCCATGCCGGACTGGTCCGCGGCGTTCAGATGCCTCGACGGCAGCGCCTGCGGATCGGCGGAACAGGTTCTTCGTGCGACAGACTCGGTTGCATACATTGCGCGGCAAGCTCCCCGTTGTGTTGGATCTTGAATCGCACGTCTCGAATCGCACGCCGCGGCCTGAGACGGGGGGTGCACGGTCGACGTACGAGCGCCCCCAAACCACGGCACTGGACTCCCATACCCAGAAGCCTCACCGGAACCCGAGCCCGCACACCCCTACTCCACCCCTGTTCCCCTGATCCCCGATCGCGGTTCACCCGCGGAACAGCTGGTTGGAACCGTCAGAAACCGAGAAGCACGGGTGATCGGGCCGCGCCTAGTCTGGCCGTCATGCCCCTCGCGCCGGGACGTCTCGTCCCCTCCGCCTACCGGCCGGTGCTCGCCAACCGGGTGTTCCGGCGGCTGATCCTCGGCTTCGCGGTCTCGTATCTCGGTGACGGGATGAGCTTCGTCGCGGTGGCGTGGCTGGCGATCGAGCTGGCGCCGCCGGAGAGCGCGGGGCTGTGGGTCGGCGGCGCGGTGGCCGCGTACACGCTGCCCGGCGTGGTCGGCGCGCTGGTGCTGGGTCGCCGGCTGCGCCGGGTGTCGCCACGGCGGCTGCTGCTCGCCGACAACGTGGTGCGCGGCGTCTTCCTCGGCGCCGTGCCGCTCGCCTGGTTCGCCGGGCTGCTCACGCTGCCGCTGTACGTGGTGCTGCTCGCGGTCTCCTCGCTGCTGCACGCGTGGGGCAGCGCGGGCAAGTACACCCTGCTCGCCGAGCTGCTGCCCGGCGAGCAACGGCTCGCCGCGAACACCCTCGTCAGCACGCTCAGTTTCGCCGCCACGATCGCCGGGCCCGCGATCGCCGGCGTGCTGGTGACGTACCTCAGCTCCGCGCTGGTGCTCGGCCTGGACGCGCTCACGTACGTGTTCCTCGCCGTGCTCGTCGCCCGGCTGCGGCTGCCGGAGTCCGGGAACGCCTCCCCCGTCGACCAGAAGGCCGCCCGCGGCGGGTTCGCCCTGCTTCGGTCGCATCCCGAGTTGCTCGGGCTGCTGACGCTCACCTGGTTCTTCAACCTGCTGTACGGGCCGGTCGAGGTCGCGCTCCCGCTCCACGTGACCGACGACCTGGACGCGCCGGGCACGCTGCTCGGCCTCTACTGGATGTTGTTCGGCATCGGCGCGGTGCTCGGCGGGCTCGCGGTCGGCGCGTTGCGGCGGTTGCCGCTCTGGCCGGTGATGGTCGGCATCGTGATCGCCTGGGGGTTCGCCCTGCTGCCCTTCGGGTTCCACGCGCCGACCGCCGTCACCGTCGTCTGCTTCGCGCTCGGCGGCGTGATCTACGGGCCGTTCGTGGCGCTCTCGGTGACGCTGATGCAGGCGACGTCGCCGCCGCACCACCTGGCCGCGATGCTCGCGGCCCGCAGCGCGGCGCTGCTCACCGCGTCCCCGCTCGGCACCGCGCTCGGCGGACCACTGACCACGGCGCTGGGCCCCCGCGGGACGCTCGGCGGCTCGGGACTCGCCACCGTGGCCCTCGGCGCCGTCGCGTGCGTCCTGCTACTGGCCCGACGCGGGCGGCGACGAACGCCGGAGGACGACGCGAACCACGTCAGCAGACCGGGCGCTCCGGCTGGTCCGGCAGATACCGCGAGCGTTCCTCGCGGGTGAGGTCCCGGCCCACGGCCGCGCAGACCCGGTCGATCGCCTCGGCCGGCGTGAGCACGTTCTCCTCCCAGAACAGCACCTCCCCGGCCTCGTCGCCGGTGGCCAGCGTGGCCCCGTCCCGGCCGAAGACCATGGCCGTCACCACGGCGTGGTGCCCGGTGAGCGTGCTGCGGGACTCGAGCGTCTCCGAGTCCCACAGCTGGACGGTCCCGTCCTCGGCTCCGGTGGCGAGGGTGGTGCCGTCGGGGCTGAAGGCAGCCGAGACGAGCACCCGGGGTTCGTCGGTGAGGGTGCGCGTGAGCTGCCCGGTAGCGGTGTCCCACAGGCAGACCGACGCGTACTCGCCGACGGTGGCGAGGGTGCTGCCCGTCACGTCGAACGCCAGCGACGTCACCGAGTCGTGGCAGGAGAGGGTGCGCAGGCGCGTACCCGTGGCGGTGTCCCACAGCAGCGTCCGGCCCTCGGAGGCGACGGTGGCCAGCACGCTGCCGTCCGGGCTGAACGCCATCAGGGTCACCCAGCCGGTGTCCAGGGTGGCGTCGAGCTCCTGGGTGACGGCGTCCCACAGTCGGACGGTGCTGTCCTCGTAGCCGGCCGAGGCGAGGGTCGTGCCGTCGTCGCTGAAGGCCAGGGAACCCACCCATCCGTCGTGTCCGGTGAGCGTGCCGCGTGACGCGCCGGTGGCCGTGTCCCACAGCCGCACCGCGCCGTCGAGGTCACCGGTGGCCAGGGTGGCGCCGTCGGGACTGAGGGCGGCGGCGGCCGTCATCGGGCCGGTGTCCAGTTCGGCTCTCGCCTCGCCGGTCGCGGTGTCCCACAGCGTCGCCGAGTCGTCGTCGCTCGCCACCACGAGCAGGTTGGTGTCGGAGTCGAAGGCGAGGGAGGTGACGTCGTCGGCGTGGCCGAAGCGGTGTCGGGGGGTGCCGGCGGCGGTGTCCCACACCCGGATGGTTCCGGCGACGTCGCTGCTGACGAGCATGGTGCCGTCCGTGCCGAAGGCCAGCGAGGTCACCATCGCGGTGTGTCCGGGGAGGGTACGGCGGAGCTCGCCGCTGGCGGCGTCCCAGAACCGGACGACGCCGTCCACCCCGCCGGTGGCCACGCTACCGTCGGACCCGAAGGCGACCACGTACGCCTCGGACCCGCCGGGCGTGGGAAGGGTGTACCGCGTCTCGCCAGTCGCGGTGTCCCACACCCGCACCGAGCCGTCCGCGCCGGCGGTGACCAGGGAGGTGCCGCCGGGACCGAAGTCCAGGGACACCTGGCCCCCCGTGTGCCCCCGCAGGGTCCCACGCGGTTCGCCCGTGTCCGTGTCCCACAGCCGCACGGCGCCGTCCTGGTCGCCGGCGGCGAGCAGGCCACCGTCCGGGCTGAAGTCGAGCGACGCCGCCCCCGCGTCGGCGGCGTCGCTCCCGACCGTGCCGCGGAGTTCGCCCGTGGCGACCTCCCACAGCCGCACCGCCCCGCCGAGTTCTCCGATGGCCAGGGTGGCGCCGTCCGGGCTGAAGGCGAGCGCGCTCACCTGTCCGACCTCTCCGATGCCGCGGGCCTCCTCCGTGGCCACGTCCCACAGCTGCACCGTGCCGCCCTCACTCCCCGTGTGCGCGGCCAGGATGCCGCCATCGGGGCTGAAGGCCACCCGCACGGGGACGTTCAGCTGACCCGAGGCGGGGGCGAGGGTACCGCGCGTCTCGCCGGTGACGGCATCCCACAGGCGAACCGTGCCGTCACTCGCTCCGGTGGCGATCAGGCCGGCGTCGGGACTGAGGTCCATGGTCGCGATCGACCCCGTGGGCTCGGTGAACCGGCGCTCCAGCGGGAGGGTCGCGGCCGCGTACAGGCTGCTCCTGGCCTCGGCCGTGGGGTCGGTCCGGTACGCCTCCACCGCCAGCAGGGCCGCCAGGTCCGGATCGTCGTCCAGGAACGCGACGGACTTCGCGGCGAGTTCCCGGGAGCGCGCCAGGTCCTGGGCCGCGACGGCACGCTGTTGCTGGCGCACGGCCTCTATGGCGGTGGCCGTGGCCACGAGCAGAAGCACGGCCAGCGCGGTGGCCAGAACGCGCAGGTGGCGGCTGGTGCGGGCGGCCGCCCTGCGCTCCCGGTCCCGGGTGTCCAGACTGGCGGTGAGGAAGGCGGACTCCAGCCGGGTGAGCTCGTCCCCGCGTTCGGGCGGGAAGCACTCCTCGGCGCTGGCCAGGCGGCTGCCCCGGTAGAGGGCGCCGGGGTCGCGGTCCAGGTCGCGCCAGGCGCGGGCGTCCTCGGTCAGCCGTCGGTGGACGCGCAGCCGGTCGCGCTCCGTCTGGACCCAGCCGCGGAGCCGGGGCCAGGCCGTGATGAGCGCCTCGTGCGCCAGCTCGACCGACGGCCCGTCCAGGGTGAGCAGCCGGGCGCGGGCCAGCCGGTCCAGCACCGCGAGCCGGTCCTCGTCGTCGGTGCCGAGTTCGGCCCGGTCGGCGGGGCGGCGGGTGTCAGGCGCCCCGTCGCCCGGGGCGATCAGCCGCAGCAGGACGCGGCGGGCCCGCTCCTGCTGGGCGGCGGTGAGACAGACGAAGGCCGCCTCGGCGGTGCGAGCGACCGCGCCGTGCGCGCCGCCGACAGCCTGGTAGCTGGCCAGGGTGAGAGTCCGGCCCTGGCGCCGGCGCCAGGTCTCCAGCAGCACGTGGGACAGCAGCGGCAGCCCACCCGGCTGGTCGGTGACCTCCGCCAGCAGCCGTGCGGTCAGGGCCCGTTCGACGATAAGTCCAGCCCGTTGGGCCGGCTGCACGATCGCCTGCCGTAACTCCTGCCGGGTCATGGGGCCGACCAACAGGCTGGCCTCGTTCACCGCGGCGGCCAGTTCGGGGTGCTCGCCGCAACGGGAGTAGAAGTCGGAACGCACCGCGACCACCACCCGCAGCCGCGACCCGGGCCGACGCGCGGCCAGCAGCAGGCCGAGGAACTCCGCCCGCTCCCGTGGATCCCGGCACAGGGTAAAGACCTCCTCGAACTGGTCGACGATGACGACGGTCTCCCCCGTCGCTCCCTTCGGCACCAGCCGGTCCCGGCCGGCGCCCAGCGGGTGCGCTCCGGGCGTGAGGATCCGCACCGCGGCCGACGACTCGGACAGGGCACCGGACCGGCAGAGCGCGGGCACGAGTCCGGCGCGCAACAGCGAGGACTTCCCGCTCCCCGACGGGCCGAACAGCACGACGAAGGAGTGGGCGCGCACCAGTTCGTGCAGATCGGCGACCAGGCGCTCACGGCCGAAGAAGCGCCCGGCGTCGGTCGGTTCGAACCGGGCCAGGCCCTGATACGGCGAGCCCTCGCCGTTGCTGCTCACCTCGGTCGCGGCCACCTCGTCCGCCGCCCGGCGCCAGCGCCGCTCCCACTCCTCCTGATCGCCCCCGCAGGTGCGGACGTACGCCAGCGTCACCGCCAGGGACGGCAACTGATCGCCGCCCGCGGCCCGGGACAGCGTCGAGGCGGTGAAGCGCGTCCGCCGCGCCATCGCCCGGTACGTCAGGCCGGCGACCTGACGCGTGGCCCGTAACTCCGCGGCGAACCTCTGTATCGGCCCGGCATCCGGGTCCAGCGGATTCTCCTGACGCCCCACTCCCCGCCCCCTGATCGTTCGCGCCGCACTGCTCCGGCAGCCGTGAAACTAGTGACGCGTCCCGACGGCGACAACCCCCTCCGGCCGGCGTCCCCGCCCAGCCCTCACGGCCCCATCTGCGGCAACGCCGGCCACCCGGCGATTGATGCGACGGCGACTCGGGACGCGCACCAACGGCCGTGCCGATTCCCGACCCGGGCGCTGTTCCGCCGGCGCGCTCGCTGTGTCACCGTGGCCGTACTCCACGTCACCCATCTCATCGAGGCCACAGGAGCGAGGAATCATGAGGTCACTCTCCTTAGCCGGTACCGCCCTGGCGCTGCTGCCGTTCCTGGGAGGCGCGCCGGCCCACGCCGCCGACGTCCCGTCCGACGGCCGGAGCGAGTCCGTGTCGCACGGCGGCACGCTGTCCCTGGGGACGGTCCCGGACTCCGGGGTCCGGGCCGCCGCGCCGAGCGTCGAGTGCGGCGCATCGCTCGACCTCGACGTCGCGTGGTGGTGGGACGCGTCGCGCACCCTTACCAGGGTGGCGGCCACGGGAGAGGGACAGGTCGCCTGCGATCCGGCCATCCACGGCATCGCGTCGGAGCTGTACGTGCGCCACGACGCGACGCTCGTCCCGGTGGACACGGACACCTGCGTCTCGGAGGCCGGAGCCGAGTGCGCCACCTCGACCACCGCCGCGACGCACACCTGCACGGCGGGAACGGCCTGCGCCGGGGACTGGACGACGGGGCTGGAAGTGCGCCTGTGGCTGAACGGCGACTCGTGGGACGCCGACAGCTTCCCCGATCACTGCACCATCGAGGGCGCCGACGACGAGATCGCCCGCTGCTACCTGGAGGTGGAGCCCCCGATCCACGTTCCGCCCACCTTCCCAGCCGACACGGGGGCGGCGCCCGCGTCCTGACGGGCCGCCGGGGCGGGCGGGTCCGCTACCCGGGCTTCTCCGAGTCCGCGCGGGGACCCGGCCGGCGCCACAACGGATCACTTGACCTCAAGTCTGGTTGAACTCCTAGGGTCGTCCGCGACGATCCGGGACGAAGGGAGTTCAGCCATGACCACACTGGTGACGGGCGCCACCGGGAACACTGGCCGGCACGTCGTCGCGGAACTGGTTCGCCGAGGAGAGCCCGTCCGGGCGCTGACCCGGAACCCGGCCGCGGCGGCGGGCCGGTTCCCGGCCGAGGTGGACATCGTGGCCGGCACGCACGCCGAACCGGACGGGCTGAACGCCGCCCTCGACGGCGTCGACCGGTTGCACGTCACGGTGACGCCGGGGCTCGCCGACGTCGGGCCCGCGTTGGTGCGGCGGGCCGTGGACGCGGGCGTGCGGCGCATCACCGTGCTGTGGGGCGGCGCGGTGGGGCCGGTCGAACAGGCCGTGGCGGACTCGGGCGTGGAGTGGACCCGCCTGGAGCCGCAGGAGTTCATGTCCAACACGCTGACCTGGGTCGAGTCCGTGCGGGACGAGGGCGTGGTGCGCGAGCCCTACGACCTGCCCAGCGCGCTCGTCCACGAGGCCGACATCGCCGCCGTGGCGGCGGCCGCCCTGCTCGACGACGGCCACGCGGGTCGCGCGTACAACCTCACCGGGCCCGAGGCGCTGACCCCGCGCCAGCGGATCGCCCTGCTGTCCCGGGCGCTCGGCCGGGACCTGGCCTTCGTCCCGATCACGCACGACCAGGCCGTCGAGCGACTGGTGGCCACCGGCGTCTCCCGGGCGGACGCCGACTACGTCATCGGCTGGTACGCGGACCCGGGCCCCGCCGGATCGACCGTCGTCGACACCGTCCAGCGGCTGACCGGCCGCCCCGCCCGCACGTTCGCCCGGTGGGTGACCGACCACGCGGACCGCTTCCGGTAGCCCGGGCCTCGCACCCGCCCTGCCCGGGCGATAGAACTCTGCCATGCGAAGCTTCGAGGTCACACCGATCGGCACGGTCCGGAACGACCGGACGGACGTCCAGCACACGGACCACTGGGGCGCCGTCCGCAGCACGATCACCGTGGACGAGCGCTTCGGCGAGGCGTGCCTCCAGGGTCTGGAGGGCTTCTCCCACGTGGAGGTGCTCTTCGTCTTCGACCAGCTCCCGGAGCAGGACGACTACCGCGAGCCCCGCCCCTACCGCGGCCGCTCTGACCTCCCGCCCGTCGGAATCTTCGCCGGCCGCGGCCCCCGCAGACCGAACCGCATCGGGGTGACGTGCTGCGCCATCGAGTCCGTCCGCGGCCGCGAACTGACGGTCGTGGGTCTCGACGCGGTGTCGGGCACCCCGGTCATCGACCTGAAGCCGGCGATGGTGGAGTTCCAGGCCGTGGACGTCAGGCAGCCGGAATGGGTCAGCAGCATGATGTCGGAGTACTTCCAGCCGTGACCGGCCGGGCTCAGCCGGTCGTGGCGACCGAGGGCCACACGCCGAACCACCGCTCGGCGCCGGGCCCGGTCGTCACATCCATCCCACGCCGTCGTTCTCGTGTTCGCGCACCCGGAACGCCATCATCTCGCGGAGCAGCTCATCCGGCACGGGCTGGCCGTACGGGAGCTTGACCGAGCCCTTGCCGGTGGCGAAGCCGGTGAGATCGGCGTCGAACGCCTCGCGCGTGCTGGGCGTGAACACGACGTTCGCGTGCTTCGTGTAGCCGTTGACCGTGAATAGGATCGTCCCGGACGGGTGCACCCAGGCGGGATGGCCCCATGTGATCGCCTCGGTCGCCTCGGGGACCGTCTCGTGGGCCAGCGCCCGCACCCGCTCGAGCAGCTCGCGGGGCTGACCTGCGAAGCGTTCGATGTACTCGTCGATCGTCCGCGGCTTGCCCATGGCCCGCAGTGCGGCACGGCCCCTGGAGCTGTCCGGGCGATCATGTGCGGAGCCAGATGACGGTGGCTGCGGCGGTGATGGTGCCGAGGTAGACATAGCCGCGCTTGTCGTATCGGCTGGCCACGGCTCGGGACTGTTTCAGTTTGTGGATCGCCCGCTCGACGGTGTTGCGCTTCTTGTAGCGCTCCTTGTCGAAGCCGGATGGCCGTCCACCGTGTGAGCCTTTGCGCAGGTGGGCGGCCTGGCTGTCCGTCTTCTCGGGGATGACATGGCGCATGCCGCGCCGGCGCAGGTACTGCCGGCACGGACCGTTGCTGTACGCCTTGTCCGCGGTCAGGCTGTCGGGCTTCTTACGCGGTCTCGCCGGTCAGTAACGGGCGTTGTGGCCGGTGGCGGGATCACCGTCAGGTGATCGACGGGATTCTTCACCGGGTGCGGACCGGAGTGCAGAACGGCCGCAACCGCTCCCACTCCGCATCCGTGAGATCACCCCGTCCCATGCCCACACCAACGAGCCAAGCATCAGACAGTCACATGATCGCCCAGGCAGCTCCTAGCAGCGTCCTGTGGATCATGGGTGCTTCCGCAGGAAGATGGGGGCGACGCTGCGGCGTGGGCCTGCCAGGGCGGCGGGCAGGGACCCACGGTTGATGGCGGATCAGGTGGTCTGGCCGGTGGGCATGATGGTGACTTGCTGGAGGTTCACCCGCGGCGGCAACGAGGCCAGGAAGCCGATGGTCCCGGCGATGTCCTGCGGCGCGAGCCACTCCATGGTCTCCTTTGAGCCGGCCAGCCAGTCCCGCACGCCCTCGTCGGTGACGTGGCTCTGCAGCTCGGTGCCGACGATTCCCGGCTCGATCGCCGCCACGCGCACGTTCTTCGGACCCAGCTCGGTACGCAGGTGGCGGGAGAGGTGCGTGACGTACGCCTTGGTGGCGGAGTAGACAGCGAACGTGGGGAAGATGTTCTGCGCGGCGATCGACGAGGTGTTGATCAGGTCGGCCACACCGCGCTCCCCGGCGGCCTTCACCAGCTGCGGGGTGAACGCGCCGATCACGTTCATCAGGCCGGCGATGTTCAGGTCGATCTGGTGCTGCCACTGGTCGGTCGCCAGCTCCTCGATCGGGCCGGGCAGCATGACGCCTGCGTTATTGAACAGCAGGTCCGCGCCGCCCAGCTCGGCCGCCACCCGGTCGGCCGCCGCCTGGACGGCCGCCTTGTCGGTCACGTCGGCGGCGATCGCCAGGGCGCTGCCGCCGTTCTTGTCGATCCGGGCGACCAGCTCCCCGAGCCGCTCGGCCCGGCGTGCCAGCACGACGACGTGGGCCCCCAGGCCGGCCAGCTTCTCGGCGGACGCCTCGCCGATGCCGCTGGAGGCTCCGGTGACGACCGCGACGCGGCCCTGAAGCGGGGTGGCAGTGTTCTGCGTGGACATGGTGTGTGCACCTTCCGAACGAAGTACGGGTCGGATCGCGCCGTCGGGGTGCTCCCGGGCACACATCCAGCACACCAGTCCACCGCTCCCGCCAGGGAGCCATAACAGGCCCTGACCAGGCAGGTACTGCTAGGGCCACCCTGGAAGGGCCGGACCGGTGTCGGTGGCTCCACACTGGGACCATGGACCGCAGCACAGAGATCGCTGGCTTCCTCCGCACCCGCCGCGCCGCGATCAGCCCGGACCAGGCTGGGCTTCCCTCCGACGGGCGGGTCCGCCGCGTCCCGGGCCTGCGCCGGGACGAAGTCGCACGCCTGGCGGGGGTCAGCACCGAGTACTACACCCGCCTGGAACAAGGACGCGCTGGCAACCCCTCCACCGAGGTCGTCGAGGCCCTGGCCCGGACCCTCCAGCTCGACCGGTCCGAACGCGAGCACCTCACCGACCTACTGCGGCCCGACCCTCACGCAGCACGCCGCACCCCCAGCCGGCCCCAGCGGGTCCGGCCCGGCCTGTACCTGATGCTGGAGACGCTGAGCCACGTGCCGGCGTTCATCCTCGGACGACGCACCGACGTACTGGCCGCCAACCACCTCGCCAGGGCCGTCCTGACCGACTTCGAAGCCCTGCCGGCCACCCGGCGTAACCTCGCCCGCTACTACCTCCTGGACCCGCAGGCCCGCGAACGCGTCGGCGACTGGGAGAAGATCGCCTCAGAGACGGTGGCCATGCTGCGGCTGGAGGCCGGCCGCTACCCGGGCGACCGCCAGCTCGCCGACCTCGTCGGAGAACTCACCCTGTTCTCCTCCGAGTTCTCGACCTGGTGGAACGACCACAAGGTTCTGCGCCGCGCCCATGGCGCCAAGCACTACTTCCACCCGGTCGCGGGCGATCTCCACTTCTCCTACGAGTCCTTCCAGGTCCCCGGCGACACCGACCAGACACTGTGCGTCTACAACGTGGAACCCGCCTCCGACACCGCCCAGGCACTCCAGCTCCTGAGCAACTGGACCGCACCCGAGATCACCCCGTCCGATGCCCACACCAACGATCCAAGCATCGGACAGTCACATGATCGGCCGGACAGCTCCTAGCGGGCGGCGGGGTGGTGGTCGGTGAGGCGGTCGAGGGCGGCGGCGGTGGTCTCGTCGGCGGGGAGGTAGACGACCAGTCGGTGCTCCTCGGGGTCGGGCAGTTCCAGGCTCTCGTACGCCAGCCGCAGCACCCCCGCCTCCGGGTGTGCCCAGCGTTCGACGCCGGTGCGGGTGGGCAGTGCGGCCGAGCTCTCGAACCGGTCGCGGAAACGGGCGCCGGCCGTGATCGTCAGCTCCTCGGCGAGCAACGCGGCGTGCGGGTCGCCGAGCGCGGCCGCGGCCCGCAGCGCGGCGGCCCGCTCGTCGGCGACCGCGTCCCAGTCCGGGTGGGCGTCGGGTGCCCGCGGGTCGGTGAACGTGTACCGGACGAGGTTCGGCGGATCGGCCTCCAGCAGCCCGGCCGGGCCGGCGAGCCGGGCGAACCCGGCCGTCCAGGTGAGCAGGTCGCCGGGCCGGTTGGCGACCAGCGCCGGCGTGGGCTCGAGCCGGTCCAGCAGCGCCCGCACGGTCGGGCGCACCGTCCGGGCCCGCGCCGCACCGGCGCCGTCGCACGCGCCGCCGCCGCTGCTCTTCGCCAGCCGGTGCAGGTGGATCCGCTCGTCACGGGACAGACCCAACGTCTCCGCGAGCGCGGCGAGCACCTGGGCGGACGGGCTGCGGTCGCGCCCCTGTTCCAGCCGGGTGAGGTAGTCCACGCTGACGCCGGCGAGCGTGGCCAGCTCGGCCCGGCGCAGCCCGGGCGTGCGGCGCCGGTTCCCGCCCGGGAGCCCTACCGCGGCCGGTGGGAGGGCCTCCCGGTGCGCACGGAGGAACGCGCCCAGCTCCGTTGTCCCCATCGAGCGCGATTGTAGTCAGCCGCCCAGCCGTGAGCCTGGCCCTGCCAGGGCCAGGAAAACGGCGGCCTCCCGCCGACACGGCCGGCACCGGGACGCTGGTGGGCATGATGAAGGTAGAGGTCTACGGCGATATCGCCTGCCCGTGGTGCCGCCTCGGCACGCACCAGTTCCGCCGCGCGGTGGCCGCGGCCGGCGTGGCCCCTGACGTCGAACTCGTCCATCGCCCGTACCAGCTCATGCCGGACGCGCCGGAGGACGTCAGGCCGTTGATGGACGCGGCGGCCGAGTTGTTCGGCCGGGAACAGGCCGAGTCGATGCTCGCGGGGATGACACGGGTCGGCGCGGATGAAGGGATCGAGTACCGGTTCGACCGGGCGCTGGCGGTCAACACCCTGGCCGCGCACCGGCTGCTGTGGTTCGCCCTGTCCGAGCACGGCGCCAAGGTGCAGGCCGCGCTGGCGACCGCCCTCTTCGACGCGTACTTCCGCGACGGCGTGAACATCGCCGACCACGCGCGACTCGCCGAGTTGGCCGAGCGGGTGGGTCTGGACGGCGATCGGGTACGGGCG
Organism: Streptomyces sp. B6B3; assembly: GCF_039871525.1. NCBI lineage: Bacteria > Bacillati > Actinomycetota > Actinomycetes > Kitasatosporales > Streptomycetaceae > Streptomyces > Streptomyces sp. B6B3. The sequence continues at coordinate 95,931 of NZ_JBDPLU010000006.1, forward strand.
TTCCTCGCCTCCGAGGAGGGCGTCGCCGAGGTACGCGACCAGGTGGCCGCGGCGCGACGGGAGGGCGTGACCGCCGTGCCGCACTTCGTCTTCGAGAACGGCGCGTCGATCACCGGAGCGACCAGCACCGAGGCACTCCGCGACGCCCTCCGGAAGGCCAGCGGCCGTGAGTAACTCCGGCTGGCGCCGCCGAGCCGGCCACCATCGCCGTCAGGCCGCCCACTCCGCCTGAGCGCACTCGGTCACCCGAGCATGAGTCCCGGGGCGCGGCCCGTGTCACGGCAACGAGCGTGTGAGCCATACGTGCTCACCACGGTCGTCCGTAGCAACGTGATCCCGCTCGAAGCCGAGCTTCTCAAGGACACGGAGCGACGGTGTGTTCCACGTGCCGACGGTCGACCAGAGCCGTTTCCGCCCGGTCGCCGTCGCGGCGTCGAGCACCGCGCGGGCCGCCTCGGTGGCGTAGCCGCGCCCATGCACGCGCTGGAACAACTCATACGCGATCTCGGGCTCCTCAACGGTGGAGCGGCCGATGACCAACCCGCAGTAGCCGATGAAGTCGCCTTCGACACGGCGCTGGATGGGCAGCAGCGCGATCCCCGTGGTCGCCGTCGCGGCGAGCAGCTTCGCGATGAGCGTCCGGGTCTCCTCGACCGTGGGCGTCCCCTTGCCGCGTTCGGCATGCAGGGCACGGAGCTCGTCGGCGTCCGACTCGGCCCACGGCCGCAGTATCAGCCGCTCGGTCTCAAGGTGGAACGACATCGTCTCGTACGTGGACATGCCCCTACTCTGCCCACGGATCCTCACGAAGCACAGCTGGAGTACTTCAGATCGATCGGGCCAGCGCGCCCGCCCGTGCCAGGTGCTCGGCTCGCAGGGCCGCCCAGCGCTCACGGTCACCGCCGCTCTCGCCGCCGCGCAGCACGGAACCGCCGAACACGACGAACTCACTCGACCGCGCTCGCCCACCGACGCGGTCGGTGAGCATGGTGGTCCTCATCGCCTGGTAGCAGCCTGACGCGTCGAGTTCGGCGAGGGTGTACCCGGCCGTGCACAGCACCAGTGCCTGCCGCGCCACGTGCAGGGCCGCGGGCTTGTGGGCGAACCCCACCGTCCACACACGGTCGAACCAGCCCTTGAGTCGGGCAGGGCAGTCGGCCCACCACACCGGGTAGACGAACGCCCACACGTCGGCGGCAGCAAGCTTGGCATGCTCGGCGGCGACGTCGTCGGGAACGCGGGCGGCGGGCCGGCGGCCGGATTCCCGCTCGTACTCCTCGGGGGTCAGTTCCGAGCGAAACGCCATCGAGTAGAGATCCGAGACCGTCCGCGTATGGCCCGCGGCGTCGAGCCCGCCCAGGAACGCATCGAGAACCTCGCGCGTGAAGCTGCGCTCGCTGGGATGCGCATAGACGACGTGGACGTGGGTCACCCGATCATTCTCGCGCACGCCTGGTTGGGCGGCCGCGGCCACCAGTGACCACGCGCGGGCCGCCCAAACCCGCGCTCGTGGCCGGCCGGCTGTACTGTCAGCCGCGCGACGCCGAGGGCAACCGGGAGGGCTCAGGCTGTGGATCAGGGCATAGCGGCGCTGTGGGCTTCATCGCTGGCGGTGCTGGGCACTCTCGGCGGCACCCTGGGCGGCGCCTGGGTGCAGCGGAAGGCGGCGGTGCTGCAGGTACGCGAGGAAGCCGGGGCGCAGAGCCGCGCGCGGCTCTGGGAGGAACGGCGTGCGGCGTACGCACGGGTGCTGGACCGCTGCGATGACGCGCACGCGGCCGTCTCACGGGTGTGGGAGCTGCGCGAGGAAGCGACGGGCGGGGCACCCCTGGCCGCGGGACCCGGCACCGTGCGCGATGCCGCGCAGGACGCACAACGGACACTCGTGGAGCTGCGGCGCGCCGTGGCACATGTGCTGCCCCTCGGCCCGCAGGCGGTGGCGCGGCGGGCGGAGGCGCTGAGCAAGAAGCAGCAGCAACGGGTGGAGCTGATGCTCGGCCCCGCCAGCGGGCACGAAGAGCTGCGCGTTGAGCTGGCGGGCCTTGAAAAGCAGTACCACGTGGCCTACGGGGCGTTCACCACTGCCGCCCAGGGCGTGTTGGCGCCGGATGAGGACGGCTAGGGAGCCTGTCCAACGGGCGACGGCGACGGTGCCGAGCTCGGCACCGGCCGGTGGTCACGGCGGCCCGTCGACCCGTCGCCGCCATTCCGCCCTGGTCATCCCGCGCCGAGCCCGATGGGCCTCCGCATGTCCACGCACGGGCTCACCCCACTCCCGGAAGCGCGCGGCCAACCACATGGCGGACACGCCGTAGCGGCGGGCGAGGGCGGTCATGGGCCGCCCGTCGCGGTAGAGGGCCAGGGCCTGGTCGCGAGGAACGTCGGGCATCTGCTTGCGCGGCACGGCGGCTGATCTCCTGGGGTGTCGGGATGGTCAGGCCGGATCCGGCGCCGGCGCGGCGGCGGCCTCGCGCTCGCCCTGCTCGACCCGTTCGACCTCGGCCAACGGCCGGCGGCAGCCGCAGGCGCAGTACCCGACGGGCACCCGAATGTGCTCCGGCGTCCCGGCCGGCCAGTCGATCTGCGGGCGGTACGGCTCACCCACGCCGCCCCTCCGCGTCCCACCGGCGGCGCTCGCCGAGCACCCGCGTCAGCGCGTCGTGCAACAGCTCGGGCCCGGTCAGGCAGTCCCCCACCGCCGGCGGCTCGATCAGCCACTGGACCACGCCGTGCCAGCCGGGCGACGGGACATGAATCTCGTGCCCCCGACCGACCACCCGCACGCCGGCCAGCCGCCACGCACTTGCCGTGCCGACCGGCACCAACCAGGTGACCGCATCCGCCACCTGATCCTCGACCACCGGCCCCGAACGGTGCTGTATCCGGCCGATGGCCAGCACACCATCGAACGCATCCACGACCACGGCGTCAAACCAACGCCCGGTCGGCAGCCGGGTGACGCCGGACGCTGGTAGCGGCAGCCACTCCGGACGAGCGGGCAGGGGTGCGGCAGGCGCGTTCATGGCGGCCCCTCACGGTCATCGCGAACAGGTGTCACGAACCGTAAGAGCCAGATCACGCTCCGCTGGGTACGATTCCTGCCCCCTCACGCAGGGGTATCTTCCGTACCCCCTACGCAACCGCGGGCAGGCGCAGCCTGCGGGACAGGTCTTCGGCATCCTCACGAACGAGCGGGGTCGATGCCTCGGCCAGTTCGGCCACGGCCGACCGGGCGAAGATGTTGAACCGCACCGTCTCCTCGGACGCCTCGAAGGCCCGCCGCAGCAGGTGCATCACCGTCAGATGCTCGCCCTGCGTGCTGTACGCGCGCGCCATCTCGACCAGGTGGAAGGAGCGCCGGGTCGCCGAGGGCATCGGCGCGAGGTCCACCCGCCCGGCCGCCTCAACCGCCCGGGAGCCCTTGACCAGGTCGGCGTACATGGTGATCGCGTAGGCGTCCACCATGCCCCGACCGAAGATCAGATACGGGTGTGTGTATCCGTCGCCGAGCCGCCGAGCCGCGTCGTCCGCCCGGTCCCAGAAGCGCTCGGCGTCCCCGCGACGGCCCACCTTCGCGAAGGACAGCGCGGCGGCCAGATGGAGCAGGCCCCAACGCGCGAGATCCTCCGGATCCTCGTCCGGACGCAGCAGGTCGGCCGCCTTCATCGCCAGATCCACCCGCGCCTCGTGGCGTTCCCCGGCGTCACGGAAGACGTGGTTCATGTACCAGGCCGCCGCGGCGATCGCCTTCGGGCTGTCGGCGTCCTGCGCCGCCGCCATGGACCGGTCGCCGGTGAGCATCACCAACTCGGGCGCCGGCTGGAAGGAAAGGTACAGCTGTGCGAGGTGGTAGGTCTCGGCCAGCGCGATCAGCGCCCGGCGGCGGTCGTTGCCTTCCAGAGTGCGTGCGGCGTGCTGGAGTTCGTCCAGCAGGTCGGGGAGGACGGCCGAGACGCGCGTGCGGTGCTTCCCGGCGGCGTGCCACAGGTCCCATGTCGATCGGACCCTGGGGAGGAGGACGTCGACCGATTCCGGCTCCTCGTCCACCGACCTGAAGCGGTAGGTGGTCAGGGCCTCGCGCACGGCGGGCAGCCCGTTGTGCGCGGACTTCACGAAGCTGGCGGTGCTCAGCCGGTTGTCCTCACCCACGAGGTCACTCAGGTCGTCCACCTGGAGGACGTTGGCCAAGCGCAGAAGCAGGGGCAGGCGGGGCACGCCCAGCCGGCCCGTCTCGATCGCCTTCACCCACTCCATGGAGCGTCCCACCAAGCCGCCGACCACGGCTCTTGTCTGCCCGTTGCGTTCGCGTGCGCGCCGGACGCGCTGCCCGAAGGTGAGAGGCGCGCGGTCTGCCGCCGCGTCAGTGCTGTGTGGCATGCTGGCCTCCGTTCTGCTTCGACACCAGAACGGTAACGCGAAAGCCCTCGCCACAGCGGGGCTTCGCGCCGCCCCCACGGGTCGCCAACGCGCAGCGTCCGGACCGATGCTGGTCGCAGGCGTCGCACACCACGGCGAGCCGGCCAGCCAGCGCCCGCTCGCGATCCTAAGCTCGGACGGCGCCTCTCGCCCCGCCGAGTTGACTGGAAGTCACATGACGACGATCGCCGTGACCGGGCACATGGATCTCACCGAGCCGTGCATCCCCCTGGTACGGTCCGCGCTGCGCGAGCTACTGGCCGGACACGTGGACGACCTGGTCGGCGTGTCCTGCGTCGCGGCGGGGGCCGACGCGCTGTTCGCCGAGGCGGTGCTGGAAGCGGGCGGCCGGCTGGTGGTCGTGATCCCGTCCCGGGACTACCGGGCGCGGAAGGTCGGGCCGGAGCAGGCCGCCTCGTTCGACCGCATCATCGCGGCCGCGCACGAGGTGGTCACGATGCCGTGCGAGCGGGCCGGCCGGGAGGCGTACGAGGCGGCCGGCAAGGAACTGCTGCGCCGCGCTGACCGTCTCGTCGCGGTGTGGGACAACTCGCCGCCCAGCGGCAAGGGCGGCACGGCCGACGTCGTGCTCGAAGCCCGCGACGCCGGTATCCCCGTCGACGTCGTCTGGCCGGCCGGCGCTGCCCGCCGCGGCTGAGCGGCTGGGCCCACTGACCGGAACCACGCCTCGGAATCGCTCGGCCGCCGTGCGGGCCGACCGGGACGGCCATGGAGGCGTCTCGTTCGGCGATCAACGCCTGTCGCGTCGTGGACTATCCGCGTGCGCCGGTTGGTGGCCTTCGGGAACACTGTGCGGATGAGCTCCGCAGCCTCCCAGACATCGCAGGAACGGGCCCTTCGGCATGTCGCGGAACTGGCGTCTGGCCCTCCGATGAACCCGGCGCTGCGGGTCACCCTCAACTTCCACCCGGACCGCGTGCTGCGCGGCAAGGCGATCCTGGACGCCATGGCCGAGGACGGCGTCTACCGCTCGCAGTTCGTCACAGGGACCAGTAACGGCGGACTGACCGCGCGTCCAGGCGGCGACCGGTGGCGCTGGGAGAGTCGGATCTTCAACGGGGCCTACGACGAAGCGACCGCTGACGACCGGCCCGTCTACGGGGCGTTGAACCTCCGTCGCAAGCCGGTCGGCGGGGCGCCGCGGTTCGGCTCCGCCCACTTCCGGCTGGCTGCCGCGACGTTGGCGCGGACCACGTTCTGCTATCCGGACAGTTTCCTCGAACCCTCCGATTTCGGCGTCGCGTCCCGCATGGGGCTCCCCGAACTCGCCCTCGCCGACCGCCGGGACGAGCTCGACGACTACATCGAGGCGCAGGTGCACGGGCCGGTCCGGTTGCCCTGCCATGTGGAGGCGCTGGTCCTGGACCCCTGTTACCGAGACACGACGGTCGAGGCCGCGGCCCTGCGTCTCGGTTGCCCGGTCGAGTGGCACCCCGGCTTCCGGCTCACGGTGGGGGAACTCCGACGTCACCCCGACTACCGCGGCCAGGAGTACGTCGACCTGGGCACGCGGGTCGCCGTCGACGGCGTGCTCGATCCCCGGATCGTTGGAGATGCCGCACACGCCGGCCGCCATGACCCCCAGGCGGTCAAGAAGGTATGGCACTACCTGGCGCGGTTCGGGGCCCCCGGTGGAACCACCGACCGCCCGGTGCATCAGCCACCCGTGCGGGAGTCTGTACTCGACGGCCCTCGCTGAAGGGCTGGTGCCGGAAGGCCGTGGGAGTCGTTCCACCGTCGCCATGGACCGGTCGCCGCTGAGGATCCCCGGCGAGCCCGAGCCCGATCCCGACGTTACCAGTCCGTAGCTTACCGACGGGTTAACAAGCGCGGAGGCCGGTGCTTCACTAGCCCCACTCAGCGACGCAGCCGAGCGTAGGAGGGCCCCGTGACCACCCCCGTGTTCGCCTCGTTCCTCCTGCGGCGGCGGCTGCTGGTCGGCGTGCTGGCGGCCGCGCTGGCCGCCGTCGTGTCCGCCGTGCCCGCGTCCGGCGCGGCATCGCCGTCCGCCACCGAGCGGAGCGTCCCCGCGTTCTACGACCCGCCGGCCGAACTGCCGGCGGCCAACGGCTCGCTGGTGCGCAGCGAACCGCTGACCCTCGGGCTGCGACTGCCGGGACTGGACGGGCCGTTGCCGGGAACCGCGACCCGGCTGATGTACCGGTCCACCGACTCGAACGGCGAACCGGTCGCGGTGACCGGCGCGTACATCGAGCCGGCCGCGGACTGGGCGTACGACGGGCCGCGCCCGCTGGTGGCCGTCGCGCCCGGGACCATGGGCCAGGGCGACCAGTGCGCCGCGTCGTTGGCCCTGGAGAACCCGCTCGCCCTGAACCTGGACGACGGCGCGCTCTCGCTCTCCGTCGGCTACGAGAACCTCGCCGTCTACCGCCTGCTGGCCCGCGGCATCGCGGTCGTGGTCACCGACTACGCCGGCCTCGGGACCACCGACCGGGTCCACACCTACGTCAACCGGGTCGACGAGGCCCACGCGCTGCTGGACGCCGCCCGCGCGGCCCACGCGGTCGACGGGGCGTCGGTGACCGACGACTCCCCCGTCGGCCTGTACGGGTACAGCCAGGGCGGCGGCGCCAGCGCGGCCGCCGCCGAACTGCACCCCGACTACGCGCCCGAACTCCCGCTGGTCGGCGCGTACTCGGGCGCCGCTCCGGCCGACCTGACCGAGGTCATCGAGGGCATCGACGGCAGCGCCCTGGCCGCCGCCCTCGGATGGTCGGTCAACGGCATCCGGCAGGCCGAACCGGCCCTGGAGCCGGTCATCGCGGGACACCTCAACGACGCCGGCCGGTCCGCGCTGGCCGACACCGCCGGCATGTGCGTCGGGGACGGGCTGCTGCGCTACGCGTTCTCCCGGTCCACCGCGTGGACCTCCGGCGGCGAGTCCCTCGGAGACATCGTCGCGGCCGAACCCGAGGTGCGGGACTTCCTCGCCGACCAGTACATCGGCGGGCTCCGTCCGGACGTCCCGGTGCGCGTCGCGACCGGGGTGCGGGACGACATCGTGCCGCACCAGCAGACCCGGCAACTGGCCGCCGACTGGTGCGCGCTGGGCGCCACCGTCACCTACGAGCCCGTCCTGCTGCCCAACCTCGGCGACCGGCTGCTCACCAACCACGTCGCCCCGCTGATCGCCGACCAGGGCGCGGCCCTGTCCTGGCTGACCGACCGCCTCGCGGGCGAGCCCGCCGCCTCGAACTGCGGGAGCCTGTCCAGCCTGCCGTGACGGGGGCCGGTCCGCCCCAACGCTGGGCGAGACGCGCGGGGTTGACCGGCCCATCGGACCCTGCTCGGTGATCATCAAACGCACACGATTTCGTCAAACACGTACCCGAATCTGGCTGTAGAAGGTCTGTTTCTGTGATGTGACGTCAGGTAAGGTCCGCATAAAGTTGGGAGCGCTCCCACAGCCCGGAACGTATCGGAACCCCCACTCCCTTCCGGAAGACGGAGACCGCACACATGTACGCACTCTCCCCCGCCCGACGTTGGACGCTTCGGGTGATCACCCCTGTGCTGGCCGCCATCGTCGGCCTGCTCGCGCTGTTCGTGAGCCCGTGGAACGAATCTGCCAGCGCCCACGGCTCGATCGTGGACCCCGCGTCCCGCAGCTACGGCTGCTGGGAGCGCTGGGGCAGCGACCACATGAACCCGGCCATGCAGCAGCAGGACCCCATGTGCTGGCAGGCCTTCCAGGCCAACCCGAACACCATGTGGAACTGGATGAGCCTCTTCCAGGAGAACCTGGCGGGCAACTGGCAGTCGAGGATCTCCAACGGCAACCTGTGCAGCGCGGGTGACGCGCAGGGCGGCCTGGCCAGCTCGCTCGACAACGTGGGTGCGTGGACCACGACGAACGTCGGCAGCAACTTCAGCGTCCACCTGAAGGACCAGGCCAGCCACGGGGCCGACTTCTTCGAGGTGTACGTCACCAAGCAGGGATTCAACCCCAAGACCCAGTCACTGGGCTGGAGCAATCTCGAACTGGTGAAGAAGACGGGCAGCTACGCACCGGCGCAGGACATCACCTTCGACGTCAGCGCTCCGGGTCGCAGCGGCCATCACATCGTGTACACAATCTGGCAGGCCTCGCACCTGGACCAGACGTACTTCATCTGCAGCGACGTCAACTTCACCTGAGCCGACCGACTCAGCCGACCGGCTGAGATGAACGGCTGAGATGAACGGCTGACCAGCTCGCACCCCGGCCCACCGGGTCCCAACGGGATCCGGTGGGCTTCTTCGTGACCGCGCCCGGCGTGCGTACGACGCCCGGCGCCGGGCGTCAGCGCGTCCGGTCGACGCGGCGCTCGTCCCAGACCGGTTCCGCGGTCTCGCGCACCCGGCCGTCGCAGCCGAAGACGAGGAAGCGGTCGAAGCTCCGGGCGAACCAGCGGTCGTGCGTGACGCACAGCACCGTGCCCTCGTAGGACTCCAGCGCCTCCTGCAACGCCTCCGCGCTCTCCAGGTCGAGGTTGTCGGTGGGCTCGTCCAGGAGCAGCGCGGTGGTGCCCGCGAGCTCCAGCAGCAGGATCTGGAACCGTGCCTGCTGCCCGCCCGACAGGCGTTCGAAGGTCAGCTCGGCCTGGTGGGTCAGCCCGTACCGGCGGAGCACCGACATCGCGGCGCCGCGGTCCCGGGCGTGGTCCCGCCACAGGATGTCGAGCAGGGTCCGCCGCTCCAGCTCGGGACGGGCGTGGGTCTGCGCGAAGTGACCGGGGACCACCCGCGCGCCGAGCTTCCACGCCCCGGCGTGCGCGACGCTCTCCCCGGCGAGCAGCCGCAGGAAGTGCGACTTGCCCGAGCCGTTGGAGCCGAGCACCGCGACCCGCTCCCCGTAGAACACCTCCAGGTCGAACGGCCGCATCAGGCCGCTGAGCTCCAGGCCCTGGCAGGTCACCGCGCGGACGCCGGTGCGCCCACCGCGCAACCGCATGCGGATGTCCTGCTCCTTCGGCGGCTGCGGCGGCGGTCCCGCCTCCTCGAACTTCCGCAGCCGGGTCTGCGCCGCGGCGTAGCGCGAGGCCATGTCCGGGCTGACCGAGGCCGCCTGCTGGAGCGTGACCACCAGCTTCTTCAGCTGGGCGTGCTTCTCGTCCCAGCGCCGGCGCAGCTCCTCGAACCGCGCGAACCGCTCCCTGCGGGCCTCCCGGAACGTGCCGAACCCGCCGCCGTGCACCCACACGTCGGCTCCGCCCGGTCCCGGCTCCACGCTGACGATCTTCTCGGCGGAACGAGCCAGCAGCTCCCGGTCGTGGGAGATGAACAGGATCGTCTTCCGGGTTCGCTCGATCCGCTCCTCGAGCCAGCGCTTGCCGGGGACGTCGAGGTAGTTGTCGGGCTCGTCGAGCAGCAGCACCTCGTCCGTGCCGCGGAACAGCGACTCCAGCACGAGCCGCTTCTGCTCCCCGCCCGAGAGGGTGCTGACCTGCCGCCACTGCGCCTTCTCGTAGGGAACGCCGAGCGCCTCGGTGGTGCACATGTCCCACACCGTCTCGGCCTCGTAGCCCCGCACCTCGGCCCAGTCGGCGAGCGCCTGCGCGTACCCCAGCTGCGCGGCCTCGTCGTCCTCCGTCATGATCGCGTGCTCGGCCTCGTCGACCGCCCTCGCGGCCTCCCTGATCCGTGGCGCCGCGGCGGAGAGGAGCAGGTCGCGGACGGTGCTGTCGTCGCGGACGCTGCCGACGAACTGGGGCATGACGCCGAGGCCGCCGCTGACCGTGACCGTGCCGCCGTGCGGCCGGAGCTCGCCGGAGAGCAGCCTCAGCAGGGTGGTCTTCCCCGCGCCGTTCGGTCCGACCAGGGCGACCGCGGCACCCTCCGCCACCCGGAACGACACGTCGGCGAGCAGCGCCCGCCCGTCGGGGAGGTAGTACTCCAGGTGGGCGGCCTCAAGGTGTCCCATGAGCGGGCATTCTCGTCCTCCGCGGCACGACCGGGCAAAGGGGTTTCCGGCCGGGCGCGGCGGACGGGCCCGCGCGGCCCGTCGCCGAACCGCTCCGCGCCGGGGTCAGCGCCCGGCCCCCGTCACTCCGTCGGCGTGGTCTCCGCGCCGGCGACCACGACGCGTCCGGCGTCGACCAGCGCGCGCACCGCGTCGGCCGCCGCCTCCAGGCCCGAGTACCTGGGGCGGAACCCGAGCAGCCGCTCGGCCTTCGCCATCGAGCAGTGCTGGCTGTTACTCAGGTGGTCCCAGGTGATCGCGGCCTGGTCCGCGGGCACGTCGCGCCGCCACTCCTCCCAGGGCAGGAACGCCAGGTCCGCCTCGCGGCCGAACCAGCCGGCGGCGGCCTCCGCGTACCCGCGCAGGGTGGCGGCTTGCGAGCCGACCGCGTGGAAACTCTCGCCGACCGACACCGAGTGATGGGCCAGCGCGGCCAGGAAGACCCCGGCGACGTCGGCGGCGTGCACATGGTGCAGGGTCTCCAGGCCGAGGTGCGGCAGGGCCACCCGTTCGCCGTCGGCGAGCCGTTGGAACACCGAGAGGTCGACGTTGCCCGCAGGGTTGATCGGCACCCAGCCGGGCCCGCTGATGTGCCCGGGGTGGATGACGGTCGCCGGCAGCCGGCCGTCGTGCGCCCGCCCGAGCAGGTCGCGTTCGATGGCGGCCTTCTGGATCCCGTAGCTGTTCAGCGGGCGACGCGGCGCGTCCTCGGTGGTCGGCACGGCGCCGCTCGGGCCGTGGGCCCAGATCGTGCCGCAGTGCAGCAGGTGCCGCACGCGTCCCTCCAGCGCCTCCGCCAGCTGCCGGGAGCTGTCCTCGGTGAAGCAGATCAGGTCCACCACCGCGTCGGCGTCGAGGCGCGCGACGCGCTCGCCGAAGTCGCCGGCCGCGTCCTCCGCCTCCCGGTCGACCTGGACCGTCCGGACCCGGGACCAGCCGCCCGCGAACTGGTACGGCCGACTCCGACCGCGACTGAGCACGATCACCTCGTGGCCCAGCGCGACCAGCCTCGGTACGAGGAAGGTGCCGATGTGTCCCGTCCCGCCGATCACCACGATGCGCATGGGACCACCGTAGTCCGGCCCTCTCGGGGATCGCCGGTCCGGGTGAACGCCGAGCCGCTGATCTCGGTCAGGCCGGGGTTCGGACACGCCGCCCGCCTGTGGTCCACCGATCGTTCGACGGCGGGCGGGCGGCCTCGCGGCGGCTGTCACTCCGCGGCGAGCTTCGCCGCCCAGGACTCCCAGGCGGGCTGCTCCTGCTCGCGGACGGCCGGGCCGTGCGGTCCGTAGAGGGGGCCGCGGGCCATGATGACCCCGGTCCCGTTCCATTCGATGCTGCCCACCTCGATGATTCCGGTGGTGGGCTCCGTCGCGCGGATGGTGACGGACCTGCCGGCCCTGGCCTCGACGGTGCCACGGAGACGAGGTGCCGACGAGACGGTTTCGACGTCCTGGCCGGGCCGGGCGTCCGCGAGTCCCGCGGCCGCGAGTACGTCGGGGGCCGGCGTGCCCTGCGGGAGTTCGTGCATGACGAGGAGGGTCGTGATCGGCTGGCCCGCGAAGTGGGTGAGGTAGGTCCGGAGGTTGCGCAGTGCCCCTTTCCAGCCCTCGAAGGTTCCCTGGATGGCCTCGTGCCAGTCGTCGCCGCCCGCGAGGAATCCCGAGGAGAGGCGGACGACGCAGGTGTCACCCGTGACGGCCTCGACCAGGATCTCCGTGTTCCAGGGCGGGACGGGGGTGTCCGGGCCCTGCCAGTCCGGTTCGTCGTAGGCGAGCCGGTGCGGAGGTTCCCAGGCCGTGACGACGCCTTCGGAGTTGCCGAACACACCGTGATCGGTGACGAACCGCCCGCCTTCCCGTGGCTCCACCTCGGCGGGTACGAACCAGGCTTCGATACCGGGGCCGGTGGCGATGGCCTGCCAGACCTCGTCCGGCGTGCCGGGCACTTCGACTTCGGCCACGGCTCGGTAGCGGCCGTCCTCGTCGTCGACGTGAAGCCGTACGTCAGTCATCGTGTTTCTCCTCTGCGGGCGGAAGGGGGTAGGCGCCGACGACGAGGCGGTGAGCTCGGCCGCCCGGCGCCTGTTCGTCGTGATAGCGGGCGACGATGTCGGTCACAGCCGCGGCGAGGTCGCGCGCGAAGGCCACCCGCGCGGTGGGCGACGCCAGGATCACGTCCGTCTGGATCGCGAACGTCTCGGCCGGCGTGCCGGTGCGCCGTGAACGGGAGAGCAACGCGCCGATATGGCGGACGGTCTGGGCCGCGAGCGCCAGGAGGAACGAGGCCGACAGGCGATCGGGCCGTTCGTCGGGATCCGGTGGCGCCGACGGCCCCAGGGCCTCGGGGGAGATGACGTACGCCCGGGCCGTCGCCACGACGAGACGCTCCGTGATCCCGCCCCACTGCCGTTCTCCGGCGCTGACGACGAGCCCTTGGTCCTCCAGCTGACGCAGGTGGTAGTTGACGCGCTGCCGAGACAGTCCGAGCGCGCGGGCCACACCGCTCGCGGAGCTCGGTTCGCGCAGCTGGGCGAGGAGCTGGGAGCGCACCGGATCGAGCGCGGCCATCGCGGCTTCCGGGGCGCGGATGACATCAACGAGTGCTGGGTCCACTCCTCCACCCTGCCTTTGACAAATCTTCTTGTCAAAGGTTCTGGCGTACGGCCCGGCCCGCTCGGCGGTCGGCTCCCGCTCGGCGCCGCCGACCCGGGGTCAGATCTGGAACCGCTCGGCTATGGTGCTTCGTGGAGCGCTGGGAGCGCTCCCACGAGCACCCTCGCCTCTCGTGCCCGACTACCACCCCACTTATGGAGTCGTGGTGACCTCGAGAAACGAAACGAGTACCCCGCGGACGCGCGCGCGTTCCCTCGTCGTCCTGCTGGCCGCGTTGGCGTCCGTGCTCGGCCTCGGCCATGTCGCCGGGATCGCGCAGGCGGAGCCGACCGCGGCCACCGGCCTGCACATCAGCGACGGCCGGCTGGTCGAGGGCAACGGCAACGACTTCGTCATGCGCGGCATCAACCACCCCCACGCCTGGTACGCGAACCAGACCCAGTCGTTCGCCGACATCAAGGCCACGGGCGCCAACACCGTTCGCGTCGTGCTGGGCAGCGGCCAGCGCTGGGGCCCCAACAGCCCCGAGGACGTGGCGAACGTCGTCGACCTGTGCAAGGAGAACCGGCTGATCTGCGTGCTGGAGGTGCACGACACCACCGGCTACGGCGAGGACGCCGCGGCGGCCACGCTCGACCAGGCGGCCGACTACTGGATCGGCCTGAAGGACGTGCTGGTCGGCCAGGAGGACTACGTCATCATCAACATCGGCAACGAGCCCTGGGGCAACACCAACGCCGCGGGCTGGACCGAGCCGACGATCGCCTCCGTGCAGAAGCTGCGCGACGCCGGGTTCGAGCACACCCTGATGGTCGACGCGCCGAACTGGGGCCAGGACTGGGAGGGCGTCATGCGCGCCAACGCCCAGACCGTCTACGACGCCGACCCCACCGGCAACCTGCTGTTCGACATCCACATGTACTCGGTCTACGACACCGCCGCCGAGATCACGGACTACCTGAACGCCTTCGTCAACGCCGGGCTGCCCCTCACCATCGGCGAGTTCGGGGCGCCGGGCGACCAGTGGGGCGACCCGGACGAGGACACCATCATGGCCACCGCCGAGGAGCTCGGGCTCGGCTACCTGGCCTGGTCCTGGAGCGGTAACACCGACCCGATCCTCGACATGGTGCTCAACTTCGACCCCGCCCAGATCAGCGACTGGGGCGAGCGGGCCATCAACGGCCCCGACGGCATCGCCGAGACCGCCAAGGAGGCCACCGTCTTCGGCGGCGGCACCGCCTGACGCGTCGCACACCGCCGGCCGGCGGAGGGTGAGCCTCCCTCCGCCGGCCGGCGTGCGTCCCCCGGGCGCGGGCGCGTTGGTCGGCCCCCGCGAACCGCGCCGCGCCGCTCGGTCAGGTCGGTACGGGTCGGTACGGCTCCGTACCGGCGGCTCCGTACCGGCGGCTCCGTACCGGCGGTTCAGTACCGGCGGTTCAGTACCGGCGGTTCAGTACAGGCGGTTCACGGCGATGGTCGTGGTCTTCTTGAACGCCGCGACGGGCGCGTCGCCGAAGTCGCCAAGCTGTCCCCAGCGCACCACCGTGACGGTGTTGCCGTCCCGGCCCACGGAGAACAGGTGGATGTCGGCGGCCCCCCAGTCACTGGCGACGTGCACCCCGTAGACGTCCGCGCCCTCCTCCACGTCCAGGCTGCCGTAGTCCTTCCAGTCGGCGGTGAGTTCCGGGTTCTGCTCGACCTCCGCGGCGCACCGCGTCATCGCCTCGTTCAGCTCCGCCGCCAGGGCCCGCGCCGCGGCGGCGCTCGGGGTCACCACGGTGGTCTGCACCGCGTTGGTGTCCAGGTCGGTCCTGAACTCCCGGTACCAGGTGGAGTCTCCGTCCGGCAGCTCCCCGTCGAAGCAGAAGGGCACCGGGTCGGGGAGGCCGGCGGTCACCCGGTCGGCGGTCCACGACGAGGAGGGGTGCGGCGGCAGGTGCTTCGCCGCGAGGAAGCCGGGCGCCGCGGCGGCGGAGGCCATGCCCGTCAGGCCGGTGGACGCGGCGACGACGGTCACGGCGAGTCCGCCCAGGGATGCGGCCGTGCGGCGGCCGAAGCGGCGGGTGTGGATGGTCATGCGTGGTCCCCCTCGAGATCGGTGTGGTCGGTGGTGCGGTGGCCGGATCCGGTGTCAGGAGCGTGCAGCCACGCCGGGCGGCCCGGCAAGCCTGTCGGCCGCATCCGGGACGGTGGAACGGTTCCACCCCCCGTGACGTGCGGTTTCCGCAGGGGGTGGAACGCGGCTCGGGAGTGTGTGGCAGAGTTGCGGCCCGGTACGCGGAGCGGATCAGGTGGACGGGGCGGGGCATGGGGAAGCCGGGGGGCGGCGCGGAGGTCGTCGAGGACTTCGCCGCGTGCGTGCGGGGTCTCAAGGAGCGCAGCGGGCGCAGCTACGGGGCGTTGGCCCGGCGGCTGAACGTCGGCGCCTCGACCCTGCACCGCTACTGCTCGGGCGAGGCGGTCCCGACGGACTTCGCGCTGCTGGAGCGGCTCGCCCGGTTGTGCGGGGCGACGCCGGAGGAGCGGATGGAGCTGCACCGGCTGTGGGTCGGCGCCCTGGAGGCCCGTGGGGATCGGGAGCGCGCGGGCCGAGGCGCGGCGGAGCCCGAGGAGCCCGAGGAATCCGACGAGTCCGACGAGTCCGAACGGCCCGCGTCCGGGGGCATGGACCGCGAGGAGCGGGAGCGCGCGCGGCCCGCGAGCGGCTCACCGGCGCCCGCCGTTCCGCCGCGGCCGGCGCGCCGCCGGCGGACCGTCCTGGTGGTGGCGGGCGCCCTCGCCCTCGTCGTGGTGGCGTTGGCCGGGCTGCTGCTGCCGAACGACTCCCCCGAGTCGGCCGAACCGGCCGAACCGCGCGCGGCCGAGGCGCCGCTGACCTGGACGACGGACTCGCACGCCTGGCAGGCCGGCTGCGATCACCGGTACCTGGTCGACGGCCCGGTGGACGAGGTCCCCCCGCCGCCCACCGAACAGGACGCCAGGGCCTGGGCCGAGTCGGTCGACGCGGTGCACGGGGAGGGCACCCTGGTGGAGATCACGCTGCAGGGCCGCAGCTCGACGGCCGTGGTGCTCCAGGCGCTGCACGTGCGTGTGGTGGAACGCGCCGCCCCTGCGCGGGGCAACGTGCTCCGGATGAACGACGGCTGCGGCGGTGCCCTGACCCCGCGGTTCTTCGACGTGGATCTCGACGCGGCGCGTCCGGTGGCCCGGTCGGTCGCGGGCAACGACACGGGCACGGAGATCCCCGCCGTGACCTTTCCCTACCGCGTCTCCGCCGACGATCCCGAGGTCCTGCTGGTCGACGCCCGCACCGTGGACTGCGACTGCAGGTGGTACCTGGAGCTGGAGTGGTCGAGCCAGGGGCGTTCGGGCTCGGTGCGCATCGAC
Source organism: Streptomyces sp. B6B3 (assembly GCF_039871525.1). Lineage (NCBI taxonomy): Bacteria > Bacillati > Actinomycetota > Actinomycetes > Kitasatosporales > Streptomycetaceae > Streptomyces > Streptomyces sp. B6B3. The sequence continues at coordinate 112,335 of NZ_JBDPLU010000006.1, forward strand.
GACCACGGCAGCCCGTTCCGCACCAGCGGCGTCGAAGGGCTCCCGCAGTACGGGTACGACTGGGCCGCGGAGCGGTGGACGGCCGCGATCTCCTGATCCGCCGCGGCCGCCCCACCCCGTCCGCTCCCCGACCGGGTGGCGGGGAACGGACAGGGCCTGGCCGGTCGGCGGGTCAGTCGGCGGGGCCGCCCGGGACGACGCAGGACTGGCTGTTCTCCCAGCCCCACCCGTCACCGTCCGGGTCCGTCGCGCTGCCCTGCCGGCAGTACGGGTAGCCGTTCGGGGCGGTGCCGCCGTCCCCGCCGGAGCCGTAGATGGTGGCCTGCCTGGAGGTGGCGGCGATGCCGTTGCTGCCGTTGATGAGGCGCTGGCCCCAGCTGGTCAGGGAGTTGGGGTCGAAGCCGTTGACGATGTCCAGGTACTCGACGCCGCCGCCGTTGCCGCTCCAGGACCAGCCGATGTAGCCGACGCGGAGCGACTGGGCGGTGGCCATGATGGCGTCCTCGTCGGGATTGCCGTCGCTGTGGTTGTTGCCGAACTCGCCCACGACGATGGGCAGTCCGGCGCTGACGAAGGAGTTGAGGTAGCTCTGGACCTCGGCGGAGGTGTCGTAGACCCCGTACATGTGGATGGAGAAGATCGTGTTCCGGTCGGGGTCGGAGTTGAACACCGACGAGGCGTTGGCGCGCATGGTGCCCGTCCAGTCCTGGCCCCAGTTGGGGGCGTCGACCATCAGGGCGTGGTCGAAGCCGGCGCTCCGCATCCGGCCGATGGCGTTCTGGGTCGCGGAGGTCCACTCGCCGTAGTTGTTGTTGCCGTAGGGCTCGTTGCCGATGTTGATGACGACGTAGTTCTCCTGGCCGTCCAGGACGCTCTTGATGCCGGTCCAGTAGTTCACGGCCCGGTCGAGCGAGACGGCGGCCCCGTCCTCGCCGTAGCCGGTGGTGTCGTGGACCTCCAGCACGCAGATCAGGCGGTTGGCCTTGCACTGGCTGATGACGTTGGCGACGTCCGAGGCCTCGTTCCTGGTCCAGCGGTCGCCGCTGCTGAGCACGACGCGCACCGTGTTGGCGCCCGTGGCCTTGATGTCGGCGAGCGACCCCGTCTCGTTCGGGTACCAGGTGTGCGCGTGGTTGATACCGCGCAGCACGAAGTCGCTGCCGTTGCCCTCCAGAACGCGACCGTTGCTGACGTGTATGCCGGTGGCGGCCTGGGCGGTCTGCGCCATGCCGAAGACGGACAGCACGACGCCCAGCGCCGCGACCGCGCCCAGGGCCACTGCCCGGATGAGCGCCTTTTCTGATCTCATTCTCATGGTTCTCCTAAGAAAATGATCGAGCGGCTCTCGCGAGGGTGAACCCGCCCTCGCTTCCGGCATGAAGCATTCGGAGCTTAACCGATTAAGTCAATACCGTTCACCGGTCTTGTTCCTGTCTGTTGTTCACGGTTTTCCGGCGCGCCGAAGCCGCCGCCCTGATCGCGACGATACGGTGGCTGAACAGCTCTTCTTCGGCGGTCAGGCAGCCGGCGACACGCGCCGCACGCCGCTACGGAACAGCGCCGACACGCACCCGCGCGCGGAAATACGAGAGGCGTCCCGCGGGCCATCTGAAAAGGTGGCGGAGAAAAGTCGTCGCGGTGACGGAACAGGTGTCGCTGATCGGGCCGGGGACGAGGCGAGACGGGTTCGCCGGAAAGGGCGCCGCGAAGGGTCCCGAGAAACCGGCCCGTCCGCCGCCGGGCGCCGATCCGCCGCCCGACCACGGCTCGCGTTCGTCCGCCGGGTGGCGTGGTGTCAGTCTTCGTCGTCTGGCTTCACGAGCATCACTCCTCGCCAGCGCGCCATTGACATGCACGGATCAGCATCGGGATCTAAACCGGTTAAGTCAATGGCTCTGACGCCGGTTTCCCAGGGCCGTTCCTGCGGCGGGCCGCCGCCGGGAACAGCCTGGCCGGCCCGCCGGAGGGAAGGGCGGGCCGGCCAGGTGACGCGGTGGTGGCTACCGGACGGAGACGGACACGTAGTCGACCAGCAGCGTCCCGCCCGACGCGGTGGCGCCGGTGGGGGTGCCGAAGCCGGCGACGCCGTTCGGGAACGCTCCACCCATCGCCAGGTTCAGCAGGATGAAGTGCCCGTGGTTGGTCGCGTCGGCCCAGGTCTGCTCCCCGACCTGCGCCGAGCTGACGGTGTGGAACTGCTGGCCGTCGCGGTACCAGCGGAGGTACTCCGTGGCGCCGGTGCGGTCCAACTCGATCGCGTACTGGTGGTACGCGGTGCCGCAGTTCGAGCACGGCAGCGAGGCGCCGATGCCGTTGGTCTCGTTGCACGGGCCGCCGGGGTTGACGCCGCAGTGCAGCACGCCCCAGGTCTGGCCGACGCCGTTGACGTTCTCCATGATGTCGAACTCGCCGATCCCCGGCCAGTTCCAGTAGTTGCCGCGGTACTGGGCCCCCAGGGTCCAGAACGCCGGCCAGTAGCCGAGGGCCGCGTCGCCGGAGACGTTGGGCAGCTGGATTCCGGCCTCGATGCGCATCACCCCGCCCTCGGGGGCGGCGAAGTCGGTGCGCTGGGTCTCGATCCGGCCCGAGGTCCAGCCGCCGGAGCCGTCGCGGAGCGCGGTGATCGCCAGATGGCCGTTGCCGTCGAGCTTCAGGTTGTTCGTGCTGTTCGTGTACGTCTGCACCTCGCCGGTGCCCCAGTTGGCGGGCCCGCCGGGGTAGCTGGTGCCGGTGTCGATGATCCAGTTCGAGCCGGACGGCAGGGATCCCGCCGCGCCGTTGAAGTCCTCGCGCCAGATCTCGGCCGCCGCCGCGGCCTCCGCACCGGCCGCCACGGCCCGTTCCTGCGCCCCGGCCGTGGGGAGGGTGAGGGTCACCACGGCGGCCAGCGCGGCCAGCGCGGTCGTGGGAACGGTCATCCAGGATCTCAATCTGATCAGGTGCATGACAACCTTCTCTCCGTTGCGCGAACGAATGACATCCTCCCGAGCGACAGACTGAGAGCGCTCTCAGGCCGCAACCGCACAGTGCCGTCGGCGGCCGACACCGTCAAGGCCCCGCGCTGCAAAGGGGCCGGAAACCGACGGAGCGCGCCTCGTTGCCTCGGCCGCGGGACACGGGCCGCGGTGGTCACGCGGTCGTTCATCGCGCGGACGGCGGTCCCCCACCGAACGCGTCGCGCCGCCTGAGGGTTCGATCCCCGCCGCGGCTCAGCGCCGTTGGGGGCCGGGCGATCCCAAGTCGGCGTTACACGAATCTTCCCAGGACGTCATCTCGTCCATATGGTGTGACAGTGCAATGTCACCTGCCACATTCTCCCGAGTGGCCGTGATGACCCGCTCCCGCCCCCTTCACGGCTGGTTGGCTCGCTGCGCGGCCCGCCTGCGGCGGCAGGTCGGAGCCCCGCGGTCGCCGCTGCGGAGGTGGTGACGGACGGACCACCGTCCCGATCGCCCGGACACGACCGGAGGAGTCCGATGAGAGTTCCTGTCCTGACCAGGGCCGCGGTGGCGGCAGCGTCCGCGATCCTCGCGCTGAGCGCGTGCGGCGGCGGTGGTGGCGCGTCGAGCGGCGGCGCGTTGGACTTCACCGACACGCCGGCGCGCGGCGGCACCGTCACCGTGTTGCAGAACGCCGACTTCTCCTATCTCGACCCGGTGCGCGGCTTCGACGGCGGCGTCAACAACTTCTACCGGCTCGTCTACCGGACGCTGACCACCCCGGCCCCCGGGAACTCGGAGAACCCGTCCGAGGTCGTGCCCGATCTGGCGACCGATCTCGGCACCCCGTCAGCGGACGGGTTGAGCTGGACGTTCACCCTCAAGGAGGGCGTCCGCTTCGAGGACGGGACGCCGATCACCTCGGCGGACGTCAAGTTCGGGGTCTCCCGGGCCTGGGACCCGGAGCTGGGCATCGGGTCGCCCTACGCCCGCCAGGTCATCGACGCGCCCGAGGACTACGAGGGCCCCTACCGGTCGGGGCCGCTGGACACCATCGAGACGCCCGACGACCGGACCATCGTCTTCCACCTCAAGGAGCCGTTCCCCGAGTTCGGGTCGGTCGTCGCCCAGAACACCTTCGTGCCCTTCCCCGAAGGCACCGGCGCCGGCGACGAGTTCATCAACGACATCATCGCATCGGGCCCCTACCGGCTGGAGTCCTACCAGCCCGGCAGCTCCATCAAGCTGGTCCGCAACGAGGAGTGGGACCCCGAGACGGACGACGTGCGCGCGGCGTACCCGGACGCCTGGGAGTTCGTCATCGGTCTGGATCCGGCCACCATCGACGAGCGGATGCTCGCCGGGCAGGGCTCGGACGTCAACGCCATCTCCGCCAGCCCCTCGATCCTGCCCGCGACGCTGGCGCGCCTGCAGAGCCCGGAGTTCCGGGGGCGGACGATCGAACTGCCGAACGTCTGCACCACCTACATGGGGCTGAACACCACCAAGGAGCCCTTCGACGACGTGCGGGTCCGCCAGGCCGTCAGCCTCGCCGTCGACCGCGCCGCCGTGCAGAACGCGAGCGGCGGCACCCGGCTCGCCGACATCGCCACCACGATCCTGCCGCCGTCCGTCTCCGGCCACCGCGACTTCGACGTCTACCCGAGCGAGGGACACCGGGGCGACGTCCAGGCCGCCCAGGCGCTGCTCGACGAGGCCGGACTGTCCGAGGGCTTCGACATGACCCTGGACATCCGGGCGCAGCCGAGGATGCAGGCGCAGGCGGAGGCCGTCCAGCAGGCGCTCGGCCGGATCGGGGTGGACGTCGAGCTGAACGTCATCGACGTCTCCACGTACTACGAGACGATCGGCAAGCCCGCGCGCCAGCACGACGCCGCGATCACCGGCTGGTGCCCGGACTGGGCGTCGTCGGCCAGCACCTTCCTGCCGCCGCTCTTCGACGGCCGCGTCATCACCGAACAGGGCAACACGAACCTCGCGCAGATCGACGACGAGGGCATCAACGCCAGGATCGACGAGATCCGGGCGATGACGGACCTGGAGGCGGCGAACGAGGAGTGGGGCCAGCTGGACGAGGAGATCCTGGAGTTGGCGCCGATCGTGCCGCTGGTCGTCGAGGCCATCGTCAACGTGCCCGGGGAGAACGTCACCGGGCTGTACTCCTCCCCCGGAGCCGCCTCCGGCGGCATCGACTTCGTGCTCGTCGGACTGCGGGACCCCGAGCGGAGCTGACGATGGCGACTCTCTCCTCGCGCCCCGTGGCCAAGGAGGACGGCGCGCCGCCACCCCCGGGCGGCGGCGCGCCCCCGCCGCCGCCCCGGCGGACGCTGCGGGCGCTCGGCCGCGATCCGGGAGCCGTGCTCAGCGCGGCCTACATCCTGCTGGTCGTGATCATGGCCGTGTTCGCCCCGCTCATCGTGCGGATCAGCGGATGGGGTCCCTACGAGTTCGACCAGTCGGCCATCGACCCGAACCTCGGCGGGGTGCCGTTGGGCGGCTGGGGCGGCGCGGGCTCGGAGCACTGGTTGGGCGTCGAACCGGGCAGCGGCCGGGACATCTTCGCCCGCATCGTCTACGGGGCGCGGGCGTCGATGCTGATCGCGCTCTCCGCGACCGCGCTGACGACGCTGCTCGGCGTCGTGTTCGGCCTGCTCGCCGGGTTCTTCGGAGGCAGGGTGGACTGGGTGATCTCGCGCGTCATGGACTTCCTGATGGCGTTTCCGGCGCTCATCTTCATGATCGCGATACTCTCCGCGCTGCCGGCGGGCAACCGCGCCACGCTGCTCGTGGTCGTCATCTCCGCCTTCGGCTGGCCCTACCTGGCGCGCATCGTGCGCGGGCAGACGATGTCGATCGCGCGCCGCGAGTTCGTCGAGGCGGCGCGCGCGTCGGGGGCCGACCGGAGGACGATCGTGTTCCGGGAGATCCTGCCCAACCTGCGGTCCACCATCATCGTGATGACGACGCTGGCGGTCCCGGGGTACATCGGCACGGAGGCCGGGCTGTCGTTCCTCGGGGTCGGGGTGGTGCCGCCGACGCCGTCCTGGGGTCAGATGATCGCCTCCTCGGTCACCTGGTACTCGGTGGTGCCCACGTACTTCGCTATCCCCGGCGCGTTCCTGTTCCTCCTGGTGCTCTCCTTCACCGTGCTCGGCGACCGGCTCCGCGCGGTGCTCGACCCGGACGGGGTGCGCTGATGGCCAGGTTCCTGCTCACTCGGCTGGGCGGCGTCGTGCTGATCCTGACGCTGGTGTGCCTGTTCACGTTCGGCGTGTTCTTCGTGCTGTCCCCGGATCCCGCGGTGCAGATCTGCGGGAAGAACTGCACGCCCGAGCTGATCGACCAGATCCACGCCAACCTCGGGCTCGACGAGCCGCTGCTCACGCAGTTCCTCACGTTCCTCGGCGGGCTCTTCGCCGGCCGGACCTACGGCGTCGGCGAGAGCGCGACGCACTGCTCCGCCCCGTGCCTGGGCTACTCGTTCCAGTCGAGCCAGCCGGTGTGGGACATGATCACCGACCGGCTGCCGGTCTCGGCCACGGTCGCCGTCGGCGCGGCCGTGCTGTGGCTGCTGGCCGGCGTCGCCGGGGGCCTGCTCGGCGCCCTCAGGGAGGGCACCTGGTGGGACCGGGGCGCCATGGTGGTGGCCCTCTCCGGCATCTCGATCCCGAACTACGTCTTCGCGCTGGTGCTCCAGTACGTCCTGGTGGTGGAGCTCGAGTGGCTGCCGTTCCCGGCCACCGTGACGTTCGCGGAGGATCCGACGCGGTGGTTCCAGAACTACCTGATGCCGTGGATCGTGCTGGCCTTCGCCTACGCGTCCGTCTACGCGCGGCTCACCCGCGCCAACGTGATCGACACGCTCTCCGAGGACTACGTGCGCACCGCGCGTGCCAAGGGGTTGCCCCGCCGTCAGGTGATCCGCCGCCACGCGCTGCGGCCCGCCCTGACGCCGGTCGTGACGATCTTCGGGATGGACTTCGCGGGTCTGCTCGGCGGCGCGCTGATCACCGAGACGGTGTTCGGCCTGAACGGCGTCGGCAAGATGACGGCGGACGCGATCAACCGCAACGACCAGCCGGTCATCATGGGCGTCACGCTGCTCGCGGCGCTCTTCGTGGTGGTCGGCAACCTGGTCGTCGACCTCGTGTACACGGCACTGGACCCGAGGGTGAGGGTGAGCTCCGCATGACCGCGAAGGACAGTGCCCAGGACATCGGGCAGGACATCGGGCAGGACATCGCGAAGGACGCTGCCCCTCCGCTGCTGGAGGTCGAGGACCTCACCGTCGCGTTCCCGACGCCCGACGGCCCGGTGGACGTGGTGCACGACCTCAGCTTCGCGCTGGAGCCCGGCGGATCGCTCGGCATCGTCGGGGAGTCGGGATCCGGCAAGTCGATGGCCAGCCTGGCCGTCATGGGCCTGCTGCCGCCGCGCGCCCGACGCACCGGCCGGGTGCGGCTGGCCGGCCGCGAGATATCCGGCCTGTCCGACCGTCAGCTGCGGCGGATACGCGGCGACCGGATCGCCATGGTGTTCCAGGATCCGCTCTCCTCGCTCAACCCGTACTACACCGTCGGGAGCCAGATCGCGGAGGCGTACCGGGCGCACCGGCAGCGGGTGACCAGGCGCCAGGCGCGGCGGGTCGCGATCGAGGCCATGGAACGGGTGCACATCGCCGACGCGGCGCGGCGGGTGGACCACTACCCGCACCAGTTCTCCGGAGGCATGCGCCAGCGCGTCATGATCGCGATGGCGCTGTGTACCGAGCCGGACCTCCTCATCGCCGACGAGCCGACCACCGCGCTCGACGTCACCGTGCAGGCGCAGATCCTGCGGCTGCTCGCCGAGGTGCGGCAGGACACCGGGGCGGGGCTCGTGCTCATCACCCACGACATGGCGGTGGTGAGCGAGATGGTGGACGAGGTCGTGGTGATGCGGGCCGGGCGGTGCGTGGAACACGCGCCCGTGGAGCGGCTGTTCTGCGATCCGCGGCACCCGTACACCCGGGCGCTGCTCGACGCGGTGCCCCGGCTGGACGACCCGTTCGACGAGGCCGCGGGAGCCGGGCGGGCCGACGCGGCGGCGCCCGGGCCCGGCCCGTCGGCGGGCGTCGAGAAGACCGCGGAAGCCCCGGGAGGCGAACGATGACCACCACCGCACGGGACCCGGCGGTGCTGCTGACCGCGCGCGGCCTGGTCAGGGAGTTCACGGTGCGCGGCCAGGGCGGCGCCCTGGGGCGCAGGCGGGTGCTGCGCGCGGTCGACGGCGTCGACGTGGAGCTGCGCGCCGGCGAGACGCTGGCGCTGGTGGGCGAGTCGGGGTCGGGCAAGTCGACCACCGCCCGGCTGGTGGCCCGGCTGCTCGACGCGACCGCGGGACGCGTCGAGTTCCAGGGCGAGGACGTGACGCGGCTGTCGGGGGCGGCGCTGCACCGCTTCCGCTCCGAGGTGCAGGTGGTCTTCCAGGACCCGTTCTCCTCGCTCAACCCGCGGCACACCGTCGAACGCATCGTCACCGCCCCGCTGCGGTACCAGGGTCGGCAGGTGCCGGGCGGCGCCCGTTCCTTCACCCGCACGCTGATGGAGCGCGTCGGCCTGGACCCGAACCACAGCGGGCGCTATCCGGCGCAGTTCTCCGGCGGCCAGGCGCAGCGCATCGGCATCGCCAGGGCGCTCGCCGTCGGCCCGCGGGTCGTGGTGTGCGACGAGGCGGTCTCGGCCCTCGACGTCTCCGTCCAGGCCCAGGTGATCGCGCTGCTGCGGCGGCTCCAGCGCGAGGAGGGGTACAGCTACCTCTTCATCGCGCACGACCTGGCGGTGGTCCGGCAGATGGCGCACCGGGTGGCGGTGATGCACGAGGGCCGGGTGGTCGAGGCCGGCGACTGCGCGTCGCTCTTCGCGGCGCCGCGGCACGAGTACACCCGCACCCTGCTGGCCGCGGTGCCCCGGATCAGACCCGAATGGGAGGCGGCCCGCCGGGCGCGGGCCCGCGAACGGGAGACCGCCGAGGAAGGAGGGACGGCATGACGTCCACCGAGTACGTGCTGCCCGGGCTGTGGATCCGGGACCACCGGGTCACGGTGCCGCTGGTGTGGGACGCGCCGGACGAACGCCGCGTCGAGGTGTTCGCGCGCGAGGTGACGGCGCCCACCCGGCGGACGGAGGACCTTCCGCTGCTGCTGTTCCTCCAGGGCGGTCCCGGCGGGCGCGGCCCGCGGCCCCTGGACACCTCGGGCTGGCTGGGCGAGGCGCTGCGGCACTACCGGGTCGTCCTGCTCGACCAGCGCGGCACCGGCCGCAGCAGCCCCGTCGACGGCGGGGTGATGACCGCGCTCGGCAGCGGGGCGAACGGCGCCGAGTACCTGAGCCACTTCCGCGCCGACTCCATCGTGGCCGACGCCGAACACCTGCGCCGGACGGTGTACGGGGGCCGGCGGTGGGCCACGTTGGGGCAGAGCTACGGCGGGTTCCTCACCCTGACCTACCTGTCCCGCGCGCCCGAGGCGCTCACCGCCTGCTATGTGACCGGCGGCCTGCCGGGGCTGCCGCCCGACGCGGCCGAGGTGTACCGGCGCACCTATCCGCGGATGGCCCGCAGGAACCGTGCCTGGCAGCGGCGTTACCCCGAGGACACGGCGCGGGCGGCGGCGGTCGCCGACCTGCTCGCCGAGCGGGACGTGCGGCTGCCGGACGGCGACCGGCTGACGGTGCGCCGGTTCCAGTCGCTCGGCCTCGACCTGGGCATGAAGCCGGGGGCCGCGCGGCTGCACTGGCTGCTGGACGAGGCGTTCGCCGGGCCCGACCGGCTGTCCGACGTGTTCCTGCAGCGGGTGCTGGTCCGCAGCTCCGCGGTGGAGAGCCCGCTGTTCTGGGTGCTGCAGGAGTCCATCTACGGCGACGGGCCGAACGGGCCGACCGGATGGGCGGCGCAGCGGGAGCTGGACCGCCATCCGGAGTTCGCCGCGGACGCCCGACCGCTGTTCTTCACCGGCGAGATGGCGTACCCGTGGATGACCGAGGAGATCCGCGCCCTGCGCCCCTTCCGCGCGGCCGCCGAGGCCCTGGCGGCCCGGGAGGAGTGGAGCCGGCTGTACGACGTGGACCGGCTGGCCGCCAACGACGTTCCGCTCGCCGCCGCCGTCTACCACGACGACGTGTACGTGGACGCCGGGCTCCAGCTCGCCACGGCCGACCTGCTCGGCAACGCCCAGGTGTGGGTCACCAACGAGCACGAGCACGACGGGCTCGGCAGCGGCAGGGTGCTGTCCCGGCTGCTCGCCATGGTCCGCGACGAGGGCGGCGAACGCCCCACTAGTATCTGACATATGTGACATTGCACCTCGCGCACCCACCCCGCTCGCTCTACTCGCCCTACCCGCCACGCCCCTCACGACATGACAGGAGTCCCATGCCCAGCACCGCCCGGCCGAGGCCGTGGCACGGCGTCCACGTCGCCACCGCCCTGCCGTTCACCGCGGACCGCGCCGTCGACCACGACGCGTACGCAGAGCACGTCCAGTTCCTGGCCAAGCACGGCTGTGACGGCGTGTGCCCCAACGGGTCGCTGGGCGAGTACCAGACGCTCACCGACGCCGAGCGCGCCGCCGTCGTGGAGACGGCGGTCGCCGCCGCGCCGGACGGCTTCGGCGTGATGCCGGGGGTGGCCGCCTACGGAGCGCTGGAGGCCGCCCGGTGGGCGGAGCAGGCGGCCGGCGCGGGCGCCACCTCGGTGCTGCTGCTGCCGCCCAACGCCTACCGCGCCGACGCCGACGCCGTCGTCGAGCACTACCGCGAGGTCGCGGCCGTCGGCCTGCCCGTGGTCGCGTACAACAACCCGACGGACACCCGGGTCGACCTGGTGCCCTCGATGCTCGCCCGGCTCTTCGAGGAGGAGCTGATCGTCGGCGTCAAGGAGTTCTCCGGCGACGTGCGCCGCGCGTACCAGATACGCGAGCTGGCGCCCGGCCTGGACCTGATCGTGGGCGCCGACGACGTGCTGCTGGAGCTGGGTATCGCCGGCGCCGTCGGCTGGGTGGCCGGCTACCCCAACGCGCTGCCGGCCAGCACCGTCGAGCTGTACCGGCTGGTCACCTCGGGCGACCCCGCCGACCTGGCCGCGGCGCTGCCGCTGTACCGCGCGCTGCACCCGCTGCTGCGCTGGGACTCCCGGACGGAGTTCGTGCAGGCCATCAAGCTGTCGATGGACGTCGCGGGGCGCCGCGGCGGCGGCTGCCGGCCGCCGCGCGGGCCGCTGCCGCCGGAGTCCGCGGAACGCGTGGTCCGCGACACCGAGGCGGCGCTCGCCCGGGGGCTGCGGTGAGAAGCACCCGGGTGCTGCAGGTCGTCGACTCGCACACCGAGGGCATGCCCACCCGCGTGGTGACCGGCGGCGTCGGCGTGCTGCCGGGCGCCACCATGGCCGAGCGGCGGCTGTGGTTCCTGGAGCACAGCGACGAGCTGCGCCGGCTGCTGATGTACGAGCCGCGCGGGCACGCCGCGATGAGCGGCGCCATCCTGCAGCCGCCGACCCGCCAGGACGCCGATGCCGGGGTGCTGTTCATCGAGGTCAGCGGGGTGCTGCCGATGTGCGGCCACGGCACCATCGGCGTGGCCACGGTGCTGGTGGAGACCGGCCTGGTGCCGGTGCGCGAGCCGGTGACCACGGTCCGGCTCGACACCCCGGCCGGTCTGGTGACCGCCGAGGTGGCCGTCGAGGACGGCGCCGCCCGGTCGGTGACGATCCGCAACGTGCCGTCGTTCGCCGTCGGCCTGGACCGCGTCGTCGAGGTGCCGGGCCTGGGCAAGGTCATGTACGACCTGGCGTTCGGCGGCAACTTCTACGCCATGGTGCGGCTCGCCGAGCTGGGGCTCCCGTTCGAACGGTCGGCCGGTCCCCGGCTCATCGAGGCCGGCCTGGCGATCATCGACGCGATCAACGCCACCGACCGGCCCGTCCACCCGGAACGCCCGGACATCGCCGGCTGCCACCACGTCTACCTGGCGGCGCCCGACTCCACGGCCCGGCACTCCCGGCACGCCATGGTCATCCACCCCGGCTGGTTCGACCGGTCGCCGTGCGGCACCGGCACCAGCGCCCGGATGGCGCAGCTGCACGCCCGCGGGGAGCTGCCGCTCGACGTCGACTTCGTCAACGAGTCGTTCATCGGGACCCGGTTCACCGGCCGGCTCGTCGCGGAGACCAGCGTCGGCGGCACGCCGGCCGTGCTGCCCGCCATCACCGGCCGGGCCTGGCTCACCGCGATCGGGCAGCACCTGCTCGATCCCACCGATCCCTTCCCCGCCGGCTTCCTGGTGTAGGAACGACCGGTATCGGGGGGAAGCACCGGCACCTGCCTGCGGAGGGCACCATGGAAATAGGAACAGCGCCGATCGCTGGACTGCGGCCGCTGACGAAACGCGAGCGGCTCCGGGAGATGGTGGCCGACGCGCTGCGCGCCGCCGTCATCTCGGGGGAGATGAAGCCCGGCGCGGTGTACTCCGCGCCGACGCTCGGCTCGATGTTCGGTATCTCGGCCACACCGGTGCGTGAGGCGATGCTCGACCTGGTGCGCGAGGGCATGGTCGAGGCGCTGCCGAACAAGGGGTACCAGGTCCGGGTGGTGCCGGAGGAGGAGCTGGACCAGGTCACCCACGTGCGGCTGCTCCTGGAGCCGCCGACGCTGCGCGACATCGTTCCCCTCGTGCCCGCGGCGGACCTCCCCGGCCTGCGGGAGCTCGCCGAGGCGATCGTGGCGGCGGTGCGGGACGACGACCTGGTCGCGTACATCAACGCCGACCGGGTCTTCCATCTGGCCCTGCTCGACTACGCCGGCAACGCGCAGCTCTCCTCGATCGTCTCCGAGCTGCGGTCCCGCACCCGCCTGCTGGGGCTCACACCGCTGCTGAAGTCCGGCCGGCTGGAGGAGTCCGCGCGGGAGCACCACGAGTTGCTCGACCTCATCGAGGCGGGCGACGCCACGGGCGCGCAGCGGCTGATGGAGCGCCACATCGGGCATGTGCGCGGGAAGTGGGCCGGCGCGTCCGGCCGGCCGGCCGAGCCGGCGCGCGCCCCAGACCGGGAGCGGGACGGATGACCGGGCGCCGGGCGGACCTGACCTGCGACGTGGTGATCGTGGGCGCCGGCGCCGTGGGCGCGGCCACCGCGTACTTCGCCGCCCTGGCCGGTCTGCGGGTCGTCGTGCTGGAACGCGGCGCGCTCGCCGGCGGGACGTCCAGCGCCGGCGAGGGCAACGTGCTGGTCTCCGACAAGGACACCGGGCCCGAGCTCGACCTGGCCCGGCACTCCCAGCACGTCTGGCGGCACCACCTCGCGGAGCACGGGCCGCGCTGGGAGTTCGAGGACAAGGGCGGGCTCGTCGTCGCCGCCTCGGAGCGCTCGCTCGCGGCGCTGCGCGCGCTCGTCGCGCGGCAACGGGCGGCCGGGGTGCGGGTCGAGGACGCCGGCCCCGCGGACCTGCGCGCCCGCGAGCCGCGGCTGCGCGACGGGCTGGCCGGCGGGGCGTTCTACCCCGAGGACGCGCAGGTCCAGCCCATGCTGCTGGTCGCCCACCTGCTGCGGCTGGCCCGCGGGCTCGGCGCGCGGGTGCTCACCCACGAGGCCGTCACCGGCGTGCTCCGGGCCGGCGGCCGGGTGATCGGCGTGCGCACGCCGCGTCGCCGCGTCGACGCCCCGGCCGTGGTCAACGCCGCCGGCACCTGGGCCGGCGAGGTGGCCGGGCTCGGCGGCGTGCGGCTGCCGGTGAGCCCGCGCCGCGGCTTCGTCCTCGTCACGGAGCCGCTGCCGCCGACCGTCCGGCACAAGGTCTACGCGGCGGAGTACGTGGGCGACGTCGGCAGTTCCGACGCCGCGCTCCAGTCCTCTCCCGTCGTCGAGGGCACGCCCGCCGGCACCATCCTCATCGGCTCCACCCGCGAGCGGGTCGGCTTCGACCGGAGCACCTCGCGCGAGGCGCTGACCCGGCTGGCGCGGGGGGCGCTCGGGCTGTTCCCGTCGCTGGCCGGCGTCCGGGTGATCCGCTCGTACCACGGGTTCCGCCCGTACTGCCCGGACCACCTGCCGGTGATCGGCCCCGATCCGCGCGCGCCGGGGCTGTGGCACGCCTGCGGGCACGAGGGCGCCGGCATCGGCCTCTCCGCCGGCACCGGCCATCTGCTGGCGCAGGCCCTGACCGGGGCGCGGCCCGCCCTCGACCTCGCGCCGTTCGCGCCCGACCGATGGGAGCCGGCGGCATGAGCGCGGAGTTGCGGATCGTCTTCTGTGACCGCGAGCTGCCGGCCCGCCCGGGCCAGACCGTCGGCGGCGCGCTCGTCGAGAACGGCGTCACTGCCTGGCGCACCACGCGCGGGCAGGGCCGCCCGCGCGGGCTGTTCTGCGGCATCGGAACGTGCTTCGACTGCCTCCTGACCATCGACGGCGAACCCGGCCAGCGGGCCTGCCTGGTGCCGGTGCGCGACGGCATGCGGCTGTCCACCACCGAGCCGGGCACGCGAGAGGACGGCCCGTGAGCGGCCGTCAGGACCACCACGACGTCGTGGTCGTCGGCGCGGGACCGGCCGGGCTCGCGGCCGCGGTGACGGCCGCCGCCCGCGGCTCCTCGGTGCTGCTCCTGGACGCCGGCGACCGCCCCGGCGGCCAGTACTGGCGGCACCGACCGGACGACGACGGCGCGGGACACCACGGCTGGCGCACGTTCACCGCGCTGCGCCGCGCGCTGCGGGCCCACCGCGCCCGGGGGCGGGTGACCTACCGGCCCGGGCAACAGGTCTGGTTCGTCACCCGGGACGGCGACGGCTTCCTCGTCGAGGCCACCCCCAGCCATCCGGGGGTCGCGCCGCTGCCCGGGCCGGCCCGGGCCGGCGCGCTCGTGCTGTGCCCCGGCGGCGCGGACCGCCAGCTGCCGGTGCCCGGCTGGACCCTGCCGGGGGTGCTGGCGGCCGGCGGGGCGCAGGCGCTGCTCAAGGGGCAGGGCACCGTGGCCGGCCGCCGGGCCGTCGTCGCGGGCACCGGCCCCTTCCTGCTACCGGTCGCCGCCGGCCTCGCGGACGCCGGCGTTCACGTCGTGGGCGTGTGGGAGGCCAACGCGCCGCTGGGATGGGCCCGGCACCTGCCGGCCGTGGCCCGGGTCCCGGCCAAGGTCGCCGAGGGCGCCGGCTACGCCGCCGCGCTCGCCCGGCACCACATCCCGTACCGCACCCGCACGGTGGTGTCCGAGATCGTCGGCACCGACCGGGTGCGCGCGGTCCGCCGCGCCACGCTCGACCGGTCGGGAGTCCCCCGGCCGTCCGGCGGCGACGAGATCCCGGTGGACCTCGTCGCGCTGGGCTGGGGCTTCACGCCCGCGCTCGAACTGCCGCTGCAGCTCGGCGTCGCCACCCGGGTGGACGTCGACGGCTCCCTGGTGGCGGTGGTGGACGACGACCAGCGCACGGACGTCCCCGGCGTCCACGTCGCGGGCGAGGCGACGGGGGTGGGCGGCGCGGCGCTCGGCGTCGCGGAGGGCACGCTCGCCGGACTCGCCGTGGGCCGGGCTCCCGCGCCCGCCGGCCCGGTCCGGCGGCTGCGCGCCACGGTCCGGGCCCACCGCGCCTTCGCCCGCGCCATGCACCTGTCCCATCCCGTGCCGGCCGGCTGGGCCCGGTGGCTGACCGACGACACGCTGCTGTGTCGCTGCGAGGAGGTCACCTGCGCCGCCGTCCGCGCCGCGCACGACGACCTCGGCGCGGACGACGCCCGCACCGTCAAGCTGCTCACCCGGGCCGGCATGGGCTGGTGCCAGGGCCGGGTGTGCGGCTTCGCGACGGCGGCGCTCACCGCCCACCTCGCCGGCCGGCGCCCCGACCACACCGATCTGCTCGCCAACGCCTCCCGCCCGCTGGCCGCCCCGGTCCCCCTGGACCAGATCGCCCGGGGTCCCGAACCGTCGGCCGAGGGGGAGCCGCCGCCGACCGACGAGGACGGCGCGCCGGATCGGGAAGGGTGAGGCTCCCCCCGGTCGGCCCGACCCTGGCGGCCCGCGCGGAGTTTGACGCCGGAACGCGGCTTCAGCACGATGTCGGTGGTGTCAAGGACGCACCGCCGAGCGGTGCTTAGGTAACGGGGGACGTCACACCATGAGTTATCAGCAGCCCGGACCGCCCATGGGCCAACCACCTTACGGGCAGCAGCCGCAGGGCTACCCGCCGCAGGCGCCCGGACCCTACGGGCCACCGCAGGGCCAGTACCAGCCGCAACCACAGCCACAGCCACCGTACGGCGGGTACCCCGGCCAGCCGCCGGCACCGCGGCCGAGGGGGCGCGGGCGCGGAGGGCTCGTCGTACTCGCCGTCGTCGTCGCCGTCGCGCTGCTGGCCGGCGGGGCCTTGTTCCTCCTCAGCGGCGGCGGCGACGGGCCCAGCGACGACGGCAGGGACTACACCCTCACCGTCCCGGAGGCGGTGCAGGGCCTCAACCTCAGCCCGGACCTCACCGACCAGATCGGCGAGGAGGGCGAGATCACCGACGAGGAGGCCCGCCAGCTCGGCGTGACGGCGGAGGGGCGCACGTTCGGCATCTACGCCGCCCTCGCACCGCTCGCACCGGGCGACAACCCCGGCTACGCCCACTACGCCGGCATCTACGGCACGGTCGAGGACCCGGAGGCGGCCGTCGACACCTTCTTTCAGAACGGTGCGGGCCGCTTCACCGAGGAGCGGTACGCCATGCTGACCGGTGAGCGCACCGAGGTCAGCCCTTCCGGCCTGGACAACGCCGTCATGAAGTGCCAGACGTACCAGCCGCATGAGCCGGAGCCCGGCGAGCCCGCCCAGGCGCCGATCTGCGCGTGGGCCGACTACGACACGTTCGCGTTCGCCTTCGTCACCAAGAGCGAGGACGTGGAGGAGCCCCAGCCGCTGACCATGGACCGGGCAGCGGAGTTCGCCGCCGCCCTGCGCGGCCTCGCGTTGGAAGACCAGGGCCCGGAATGAGCTGGAGCGACCGCCGCTCCTCGTCGGGTCCGCACGGTGGTCCGGACGAAACGACCTAGGTGAGGCGGGTGATCTCCTCCGTGACGACGGCCGCCGCGGCGGTTGACGGGTCGATGAGGGCGAAGTGGCCGACATCGGGGAGGAGGACGAGGCGGGGCCGCTCGCCGGCCCTGGCCGCCGCGCCGGCATAGCACCGCGCGACGTGCGGCGGGACGTCGCTGTCGGTGGCGCCCTGCACGATGGTGGTGGCGACGCCGGTGGGGACGAGCGCCGCGGGGTCCGTGTGGGGCAGCCGCGCCTCGACGTGCTCGGCACCGCCGAGGAACTGGACGACGGCGTCGTGGCACACGCCCAGATCCCGCGCGGCCCGGAGGTCCGCGATGGGCGCGAGGGCGACGACGCCGCACCACGGGGGAGGCGTCGGGCGGTGCCAGGGAGAGTCGGACGGCAGGACGTGGCGGGCGGCGGCCCACAGCACCAGATGGCCGCCGGCCGAGTGGCCGGAGAGCACGGTCAGGCCCGGATCGACGACGCCCTCGCCGAACGCCTCGGCGGCCAGGGCGGGGGCGGCGTCGGTGGCCGCCGCCACGTCGTCCAGGGTGTCGGGCCACCGGCCGGCGAGCGCGCCGCCGCCACCCCTCCGGTACTCGACCGACGCCACGGCGCAGCCGTGTCGCCGGGCCAGCAGGCCGGCGAGCGGCGAGAGGTGCCGCCGGTCGTGGGCCGCCCGCCAGGCCCCGCCGTGCAGCAGCACGACGAGCGGCGCGGGCCGGGCGGGCCGCCGCCCGGCCCGGCCGGCGCCCGGGCGGTAGAGGTCGACCAGCTGATCCGGGTGGTCGCCGTAGGACGCGGTCGCGTCCGGGGGCACGGGTGGCTGCGCGAACGCCGACTCCTGCTCGCCCGACATGTCTCAGCCGCTCCCCTCCAGGACGGATCCGAGCGTCCGCGCGGCCCGCAGCGCGTCCGCGAAGCGCGTGTACAGCGGGGTGAAGCCGAACCGGAGGAGGTCGGGCGGCCGGTAGTCCCCGACGACGCCCCGGTCGATCAGCGCGCGCATCACCCGGTCGGCGTCCGCGCGGCGCAGGGCGATCTGGCTGCCGCGGTCCGCGTGGGCGAGCGGGGTGACCGGCTCGACCGCCCCGGCGGGGACCAGCGCCGCCACGCATTCCAGGAAGAAGTCGGTCAGCGCCAGGCTCTTGGCGCGCACCGCCTCGATGTCCACCCCGCCCCAGACGTCGAGGGCCGAGTCCAGGGCCAGGAGGGAGAGGATCTCGGGCGTGCCCACCCGGCCGCGGGCGCTGCCCTCGGCCGCCCGGTAGCCGGCCTCCATCGCGAAGGGATGCCGGTGCGAGTTCCATCCCGGCAGCGGCGAGTCGAAGTGCGGCTGCAGCGCGCGGCGCACGTAGAGGTACGCCGGCGCGCCCGGCCCCCCGTTGAGGTACTTGTAGGTGCAGCCCACCGCCAGGTCGACGCCGTGCTCGTCCAGGCCGACCGGGAGCGCCCCGGCGCTGTGGCACAGGTCCCAGACGACCAGGCCGCCGGCCGCGTGGACGGCGGCGGTGATCCCGGGCAGGTCGTGGAGCCGCCCGGTGCGGTAGTCGACGTGGTTGACCAGCGCCGCGGCGGTGCGCTTCCCGGCCGCGGCGGCCATCTCGGCGGCCGGCACGGGCCGGATCCGGCAGCCGGTCATCCGGGCCGCGGACTCCGCGACGTAGCCGTCGGTCGGGAAGGACGCGGCGTCGACCAGCACCTCGTCGCGCGGTCCCACCGCCATCCGAACCGCCGCGACCACGGCCTTGAAGACGTTGACGCTGGTCGAGTCGCCGACCACTACCTGGCCCGGCGCCGCGCCGAGCAGCGGCGCTATCCGGTCGCCGACCCGCTCGGGGGCGGTCCACCAGCCGCTCTCCTCCCAGGAGCGGATCCGCAGTTCCCCCCACTCGCGGGCGACGACGTCCCGCAGCCGCGGTGCCACGCCGGCCGGCAGCGCACCCAGCGAGTTCCCGTCGAGGTACACGACGTCGTCGAGGACGAAGCGGTCGCGCACCGCCGCGAGTTCGTCGGCCGCGTCCAGACGCTCCGCGCGCCCGGCCAGGTCGGCCGGGTCGGCCGGGTCGGCCGGGTCGGCCGGCGCCGCCGGCGTGGTCGGAGTGGTCGCCTTCGTTCCCGTCCGCTCAGACATGGCCACGGGCCGTCCAGAGCTCGGGGAAGACGATCTTCGCCGCGCGCTTCTCCAGCCAGGCCACCCCCGCGGAGCCGCCCGTGCCGGGCTTGGCACCCATCGCGCGGCGGGTGGCGACCAGATGGTCGTTGCGCCAGCGCCAGACCAGTTCGGCGATCTCGGTCAGCGCCTCGCCGAGCCTGATCTCGTCGCCGTCCTGTTCGGGGACGGTGTAGATCTCCCGCCAGACCCGCTCCACCCCGGGGTGCGCCTCGTAGCGCCGGGCCGGGTCGCGCCGCAGCACCGCGGCCGGCACGGCGTGGCCGCGGCCCGCGAGGAAGGCCAACGCCTCGTCGTACAGGCTGGGCTCCCGGAGCGCCCTCTCCAACTCGGCGTGCACCCGCGGCGTGCCCCGGTGCGGGACGAGCATCGACGCCGACTTCTCGCCGAGCAGGAACTCCATTCGCCGGTACATGGCGGACTGGAATCCGGAGCCCTCGCCGAGGGCGCCGCGGTAGGCGTTGAACTGGACGGGGGTGAGGGCGGCGAGCGGCTGCCACGACGCGTTCAGCGACTGGAGCTCGCGCGCGCTCCGCCCGAGCGCCGCCATCGCCGCCGGCAGGTCGTCGCGGCGCAGCGCCCGGCCCGCGGTCCGCCACTCGTGGACGATGACGGTGAACCACAGCTCCATGACCTGCGTGGTGACCAGGAAGACCATCTCCCCCGGGTCGTCCGAGAGCGGGTGTTGGAGATGGGTGAGCACGTCCGCCTGAACGTAGTCCTCGTAGGGGGTGGTGTCGCGGACGTCGAGGGATGAGGGGTGGGACATCGGTGTCTTCTCCGTCGAGATGGCTACCGGGTAGCGGTCCGCCCCGCACCCGTCGGTCGCGGAGCTCCGGTCCCCTCGGGCCCGGGCGCCTCACGCGTCTCCGGTACCCACCGTCGATCATGCGGGCATCGCCGCGCCGCGGCAAGCGCTCCCGACGGTGTCGGGTGCCCGCGCCGGCGCGGATCGCCGCGGCGTCCGGGGCCCGACACCCCGCGCCGATCGCGGCCCGACGGCAGGAATGTCCATCGGGAAACCAATTCCGCAAACATGCGCAAGGCGCTCCGGAATATTCCGCCACCACCCCCCGCAAAGGGCCGCGGAGAGGCGTTTCTCGTCATTCCGCTTGACACGCCTTTTCGCCCGTCCCTAGCTTGCTTGCGCGTTCGATCCGCCCCGCGACTTTTTGGTGAGCTGCGGGACCACGGGCGCCGCGACGTGCCGGGACCAGCCGCCCAGATCCCGGAGAAACGACGCGTGGTCCGCCCTCGCCGAGCCGCTGACGAGCCCGCGACCACGGCCACGAGAGCTCGGCTCATCCGGCGCTCGGCGCCGGACGCAATTCCACCCCGTCCGTTCGGGGGACCGTCGCACCGCGAGCGGACGAACCGTCTCCTACTCGCCACGAGGAGAATTCCCTTGACGGCCTCATTCCGCATCAGTCGCAGGGCCGCACTCGCCGCCCTCGCGGGAACCGCGGCCGGCGGCACCGCCCTCGCCGCCACCGCCACCGGCACCACCAGGGCCGGCGCCGCCGCGTGCTCGCCGCTGCCCGGGAACCTTCCCTCCCCCGGATCCCTCCCGTCGATCCCCGAACTGCCTGACCCGTTCACCACCTACGAGGGCACCCGGCTCGCCAGCCCGGACGAGTGGGCCTGCCGCCGGGCGCAGCTCAGCGAGTTGATCCAGAACTACGAGTACGGGCACCTGCCGGCCGGTTCCGCCACCGGAAGCCGGAACGGCAGCACGCTGACCGTGAACGCCCGCGGCCTCGTCGGCTCGGCCTCGTTCACCGCGACCGTCCGCCTGCCCAGCGGCTCCGGACCGTTCCCGGCCCTCATCCTGCTGAACGGGCTGGCCGCCAGCGCCACCAGCCGCGGATACGCCGAGGTCACCATCAATCCGAACGCCATCGCCGCCGACGGCGGCCCCAAGACGGGCGCGTTCTGGCAGGCCAACGGCACGGCGGGGGTGGACACCGGCGGGCTGATGGCCTGGGCCTGGGGCGTGCACCGCACCCTGGACGCGATCGAGGCCGCGGTGCCGGAGATCGACGCCACGAAGGTCGGCGTGTCGGGCTACTCCCGGTACGGCAAGGCGGCCCTGGTGGCCGGCGCGTTCGACGAGCGGATCGCCCTGACCGTCCCCGGCTCCTCGGGCACGGCGGGCATGGGCAACTACCGCTTCTTCTACTCCAACGACCGGGAGGACATCGACGACATCGTCCTCGGCGCCCCCTACTGGGTCACGCCGGAGATGGTCGGATTCGCGGGGCAGCCCACCCGGCTGCCCATCGACCAGCACTCGGTCGCGGCGCTCGTCGCGCCCCGGCCGCTGCTGACCACCAACGGCACCGAGGGCTCGGACATCAGGACCAACCCGCAGGGCATCGCCGCCACCCACCGGGCGGCCCGGATGGTCTACACGTACCTCGGCGCCGAGGACCGGATCGGCATCGCCTACCGCCCCGGCGGCCACCAGCTCGACATCAACGACTACAACGCGATCATGGACTTCGCCGACTGGCATCTCCGCGGCCGGCAGCCCACCCGCGACTTCAACCAGATCCCCTATCCGGAGGACCCCGCCGCGATCCCCTGGACGATTCCCGGCTGAGCTCTCTGCCCGGCTGAGCCCGGGAACCGGGAGTCGGGTCCGCGAACGAGGCGACGGGCCATCAGCACGCCGGAACGGTGGGCCCGTCGCCCCCGCGCACCGCCCTCGGCGACGACCGGGCGGACCGGGCGATGACGGAGGGGTTCTCAGCGGCAACAGCCGTGGTTATCGTTAACACGGCTCCACGCCTCCCGGCTGGGAGCGTCCCCGACGGCTGGAGGTAGCGACGCGATGGGCGGTTCCAGGTTGACGCGGAGGGTCGTGCTGCGTCGGATCGCGTTGCCCGCGACGGCGGCGCTGGTGGCCGCCGCGGCCGCCGTGCCCGGCAGCGCCGCGACGCCCGCGCCGCCCCGGGCGGCCGAGGTGTGCGCCGGCGTGCCTGCGCCGAGCGTCGAGAGCGCCGCCCCCGACACCGCCCTGACCGAGGACTTCGCCCGGTACGCGACCGAGCCGACGACCGGTGCGGGGCACTGGACCGGCGCGGACAGCACCTACTCGGCGGAGCTGCCCGGCGGGGACCGGCTGTGGATCTTCTCGGACACGTTCCTCGGCCAGGTGAATCCGGACGGCAGCCGATCCCCGACCGTCGGGGACGGGGGGACGACGCCGTTCCTCAACAACACCTTCGTACGCACCCGGCCCGACGGCGACCTGAGCACCATCACCGGCGGGACCGAGCAGGACCCGGAGTCGCTGCTCCCGCCGCCGGCGGCGGACCACTGGTACTGGGCCCGGGACGGGATGGTGCTGGACGGCGAACTCAACGTGATCTACAGCGAGTTCCGGCGGACCGGCTCCGGATCGCTCGACTTCGCCTGGGACCGCAACGTGCTGGCGCGCTTCCCGCTCGACGGGCTCGGCGAGCCGACCAGCGTCACGGAGATCCCCTCGGCGACCGGCATCTCCTGGGGCGCGTGGCTGCTCAGGGACGGCGGCCACACCTACGTCTACGGTTCGGAGGACCTCGGCGCGGAGAAGTTCATGCACGTCGCCCGGGTGGCCGGCGCCGATCTTCAACAGCCGTGGGAGTACCGGACGGCGGACGGCGGCTGGTCGACGCGGGAGTCGGACTCGGCCCGGATCGACGCCGACGCCGGGTCGAGCGTCCTCGTGTCCAACGAGTTCAGCGTGGCCCGGCACGGCGACGTCTACGTGCTGGTCACCCAGGAGTTGGACGAGCCCTTCTCGGCCGAGATCGACCTGATGTTCTCCTGCTCGCCCACCGGCCCGTTCGTCCACGAGACCACCGCGTACCGCACGCCGGAGACCGGCGCGACCGGCTCGTACGGGAACCCCAACGTCTTCACCTACAACCCGCACGAACACCGCGGGCTCGGCGACGACGACGAGTTGCTGGTGTCCTACAACGTCAACAGCCTGGTCGGCAGCGACCTGTACGCCGACGCGTCGATCTACCGCCCGCGGTTCGTCGAGATCACCCTCGGCTGAGCCGCGGGGCGGGCGGCGGCAGGAACCGGGCGGCGGCCTCGGACCGCCGCTCGGGGCCGCCGCCGGAGGACGCCCAACCGCCCCGTGTCGAGGCGGATTCCGGGCGCTTCGAGGCGCTCGGAGGGCGGGTCCGCAGGCGCGCATTGAACGTTTCAATCGGCCCCTGGCCGGGTAAGACGCCGAACATTGGGAGCGCTCCCAACCGGTACTCATCCCACCCCCCTCCCGGACGAGGAGTCGCAGTGTTAACGCTTCGACACAGACACACGGACATGCGCGGCTGGTCCCTCCGCGCCCTCCTGGCGGCGCTGGCCGCCGCCGTCCTGCTGGTGACGCCGTGGTCCACCCCGAGCGCCTCCGCCCACGGCTCGACCGCGGACCCCCTGTCCCGCAACTACGGCTGCTGGCAGCGCTGGGGAAGCGACTTCCAGAACCCGACCATGCAGCAGCAGGACCCCATGTGCTGGCAGGCATGGCAGCACGACACCAACGCCATGTGGAACTGGAACGGCCTGTACCGCGAGGGCACCGGAGGCAACTTCCCGGCCTTCATCCCCGACAACCAGCTCTGCAGCGCGGGCCACACCGGTGACGGCCGGTACAACTCCATGGACAACCCGGGCGCGTGGAAGACCTCCGATATCGGCAACAACTTCACGGTCGACATCCTGGACCAGGCGTACCACGGCGCCGACTACCTCCAGGTCTACGTCACCAAACAGGGCTACAACGCCCAGACGGACGCCCTCGACTGGGGCGACCTGGAGCGGGTGGCCAACACGGGCAGGTACGCGCCCGCCAACCACTACACCGTCAACGTCAGTGCGCCCGGCCGCTCCGGGCACCACGTCGTCTACACGATCTGGAAGGCCTCGCACGCCGACCAGATCTACTTCTTCTGCAGCGACGTGACCTTCTGAGCCGTTCGCTGACGCGCGCCACACCTCGCCTGGTCCGCCCGGACGCCTGTCGCATCCGGGCGGGGCCAGCGAACGGCGCCTCCCGCGCGTGACCCTGGTGGACGACGATGCCCCGCCCGACTCGGTCCGGGCGCGGGCGCTCCGTCATGTCGGCGGGGCTCCGGAGCGTTGGCGGCTGGCGGCGCGGCCGGCACTGGGCGCCCGGCGCGGCGCGCGCCGCCTGGAGCGCGGATGCGGGAGGCCGAGCGCTCACGCTGCGACGGGTCGCGCTGTGGGCGCCCACGTGGACGGACGAGCTGAGCACCGCGCTGACCGCCGCTGGTACCGGCCGGACATGGGTGACCTGGCCGGTCTCTTCGCCCCGCCACGCGGCGAAGGAGTAGCAGGTCGCGCTCTTCGGCGACAGAGCGTGCGTGGACCCGCTGGCGGCCGGTCCCGCCCCCTGCCCGCGCCGCCGGCGCACCCGGGGGCGGAGCGTCCTCCGCGCCCCCGGCAACTCTTCGCCGTGCGGAGGCGACCAGAGAGGTGACACGCGGGGCGCGCACCTCACCCCCACACAACCCCGCGTGCGCACCCCTAGGAGGTTCCTGTGCGTTTCCGGTTGATCGCTCCCCTCGCCACCGCCTTCGCCGCCACCCTCGCCCTTCCCCAGGCGGCCTCGGCCGCCGAGACCGGGCCCGAGCCGCTCATCATCGGCGGCGAGGTCGTCTCCGACGCCCCCTGGGCGGCGGCGGTCTTCAACAACGGGGGCCGGCCGGGTGAGGTCGCCCCGATCCCACCCGGCCGGGCCTCGCCAACCCGGGCCGCCGCGCCACGTCGTGGGGGCGGGGGGGCCGGGCGGCCGGGCGCCGGGGTACGGGGTGCGCGAGGAGTCCCACCTAACGGGACTCCTCGCGCACGAACGCCCGACGCGGCCACGCCAACCCACGGTTCCGGCATCTCGCGTGCGACAGGCCCTACGAGCGGTGGCTGTTGATCGAGCCGGCGATCACGGCATGGCACGACGGGCACCGTGCGGACCCGCCGGGGCGCGGCACGGGCCGGCGCCGGCGAGCGGCAGCCGCCGGGCGGCTTCTCCGGACACGCCGGGAGCTAGGGTGTGTGGCCGGGCGCGGGCCCCGTGGACTCCCGCAGGATGACGCGGTTGAGATCGCGGACGTCCAGCTGGCTCACCGGCGGCTCCCCGCGCAGCAGGGTGAGCAGCCGGCGGACCGCCACCCGCCCCTGATTCTCCCGGTCCACCCTGACGGTGGTCAGCGGCGGCGTGAAGTAGCGGCCCACCTCGTCGTCGTCCCAGCCGAAGACGCTCACGTCCCGCGGCACGTCGACGCCCAGGCTCCGCAGTCCGCCGATGACGCCGAACGCGACCGGATCGGACGCGGCGAACACGGCCGTGGCTCCAGAGCCGGCGATGACCTCGACCGCCGCCTCCCAGCCGGCCCTCGCGGTCCAGTCGCCCTCGACCACCGCCCGCGATTCCAGCCCCAGTTCGGCGAGGGTCGCCTCGTACACCTCGCGGCGGCTCCGCGCGCTGGCCCACTCCGGGGGCCCGGTGACGTGCGCGAACCGGCGGTGCCCGAGCGCCGCCAGATGCCGCAGGATGTCGGCGGCCACCGCGGCGTCGGCGAAGACGCCGCGCGAGCGCATGTCGTCGTCGTACGCGCCGTCGACCAGGGTCGGCACCCGTGACTCGGAAAGCGCCGTGCGCTCCGCCTCGCCCAGCGGGCTGAACGACAGGATGCCGTCGACGCTCTCCGGCCGGAGCAGCGATTCGAGCCGGGCCGCCCGCTGGGCCGAGTCGCCGCCCAGGCTCACCACGTCCAGCAGGTATCCGGCGTCGTGCGCCTCGGCCGCGGCGCCGCCGAGCACGTGCGTCGGCACCCGCTCCGTCGCGTTGGGCAGGATGACGGCGATCCGGTTCGACCGGCGGGTCCGCATGGTCCGGGCCGCCAGGTTCGGCCGGTACCCGAGCTCCGCCACCGCCTGCGACACCCTCTGGAGGGTGTCGGGGCGCATGGTCGGGTCCTTGCGCAGGAAACGCGACACGGTCTGGTGCGAGACGCCGGCCAGCCGGGCCACCTCGTAGATCGTCGGAGGCTTCTTCCCGGAGGCCGTCGGCGCCGTCGGTTGCTCCACCATGCGCGTACCCCTCCCTGTGGTCAGCCCCGCCGGTGCGGGGCCGCAGTCTACCGGGACGAGCGGGGAGTAACCCGGGAATAACGGCGCCCCGCCCCGGTAACCGGCGCCGGATCAAACGACGCAAAGGTCTTGTGTGATCGATAACTTAACCCTAGAGTCCAGTCCCACTGCAAGCGCTTACCGCAGGTGGGACGCCTGCTGCCGCGGCACAGGTCTCAACCGCGGGGCACTCAGGCAGAGGTACTCGAGGAGGAGCACACGTGCATCCGATACACCGACGCACGGGACGGCCCCGATGAGTGCGCTGGGCGAGTTCCGGTCGCTGCGGCGGTCGCGCTCCCGGGCGAGCACGAGCGAGGAGACGCGGGACAGCAAGGCCGCGGCGATCTTCCTGGCTCCGTGGCTGATCGGCCTGCTCGGCATCACGATCGGGCCGATGATCGCCTCGCTCTATCTGGCGTTCACGGACTACAACCTGCTGCAGGACCCGGAGTTCACCGGGCTGGAGAACATCCGCCGGATGTTCTCCGACGACCGGCTCGCGCAGTCCCTCCAGGTCACCTTCACCTACGTGATCGTGTCCGTCCCGCTGCAGTTGGTGGCCGCCCTGGGCCTGGCCCTGCTCCTGGACCGCGGCATCCGCGGCCTGCCGCTGTACCGGTCCATCCTCTACCTGCCCTCGCTGCTGGGCGCGAGCGTGGCGATCGCCGTGCTGTGGCGCCTGGTGTTCGGCGCCGACGGCCTGGTGAACTCCTTCCTCGACCTCTTCGGCATCGAGGGCCGGGGCTGGGTCTCCGACCCGGACACCGCGCTGAGCACGCTGATCATCCTGCACGTGTGGACCTTCGGCGCCCCGATGGTGATCTTCCTGGCCGGGCTGCGGCAGATCCCCCGCGAGCTGTACGAGGCAGCCGCCACCGACGGCGCCTCCCGCAGGCGGCAGCTGTTCTCCATCACGCTGCCGCTGCTGAGCCCGATCATCTTCTTCAACCTCGTGCTCGGCCTGATCGGCAGCTTCCAGTCCTTCACCCAGGCCTTCATCGTCTCCAACGGAACCGGCGGGCCCAACGACTCCACGCTGTTCTTCTCGCTGTACCTCTACCAGGAGGGCTTCACCAGCTTCCGCATGGGCTACGCCTCCGCCCTCGCCTGGCTCCTGCTGATCATCATCGGCGCCTTCACCGCACTGAACTTCTGGGCCTCCAAGTATTGGGTCTTCTACAATGACTGACGCCACCGACGCCCTCCCGCCCACCGCGCGGCGCAGAAGCCCCGCCCGACGCCGGACCCTCAGCGTCCTCAAGCACACCGGCCTGGTCATCGTCTCGGCGCTGATGCTCTACCCGCTCCTGTGGATGGTGGCCAGCTCCCTGCGGCCCAACGACGACATCTTCACCAGCCCCGGCCTGCTGGTGGACACCTTCGACCTCGACCACTACCCGACCGGCTGGAACGCGCTCAGCTACCCGTTCAACACCTACCTGCTGAACTCGTTCTTCGTGGTGCTCGGGTCGGTGATCGGCAACCTGATCTCCTGCTCGATGGCGGCCTACGCCTTCGCCCGGCTACGCTTCCGCGCCCGGCGCCTCGCGTTCCTGATCATGCTGGTCACGATCATGCTGCCGATCCACGTGCTGATCATCCCGCAGTACGTGATGTACGCCCAGATCGACTGGATCAACACCTACCTGCCGCTCATCGTGCCGAAGTTCCTGGCCACGGACGCCTTCTTCATCTTCCTGATGGTGCAGTTCATCCGCGGCATCCCCCGGGAACTGGACGAGGCCGCCCGCATCGACGGCGCCGGACACGCCCGGATCTACACCCAGATCATGCTGCCGCTGATGGTCCCCGCCCTGGCCACCACGGCCATCTTCACCTTCATCTGGACCTGGAACGACTTCTTCACCCAGCTGATCTTCGTCACCAAACCCGACCTCTACACGGTCCCGGTCGCCCTGCGGTCCTTCATCGACGCCCAGACCACCTCGGACTTCGGCGCGATGTTCGCCATGAGCGTCGTCTCCCTGGTCCCCGTGTTCCTGGTGTTCCTGTTCGGCCAGCGATACCTGCTCCGCGGCATCGCCACCACCGGCGGCAAGTAGGGAGAGGAAGAACATGATCCTTCGTGTGCGACGGAGCACGCGCGCGGTCCTCGCGGCCGCGAGTGCCGGTCTTCTCCTCGCCGCCTGCGGCGTCGGGGCGGACCCCGTGCAGAACCCGAAGCTGTCCGAGGACGAGGTGACCATCAGCATGAACTGGTGGGGCGCCGACGCCAGGACGCAGCAGACCCTCGACGCCATCGAGCTGTTCGAGGAGGAGCACCCGAACATCACCGTGGAGCCGCAGTACGCCGACTGGGTCGGCTACTGGGACCGGCTGGCCACCACCACCGCCGGCGGCGACATGCCCGACGTCTCCCAGTTCGACGCGCTCTACCTCGCCTCCTATGCCGAGCGGGGCGCCCTGCTGGACCTGTCCACGGTCTCCAACATCCTGAACACCTCGGCGCTGCCGGACAACATCCTCGACACCGGCCGGGTGGGCGGCGACCTGTACGCCGTCCCCACCGGCGCCACCACCAACGGGGTCCTCATCAACACCTCGCTCTTCGAGCAGTACGGCGTCGAGATCCCGGACACCGACGACTGGACGTGGGAGGAGTTCGAGCGCGCCGCCGTGGAGCTGACCGAGGCGTCCGACGGCGAGGTGCACGGCATGAGCCCCTGGGGCTCCGACTCCTTCAGCCTCACCGTCTGGGCGCGCCAGCACGGCGGGCAGCTCTTCGACGCCGAGGGAGACCTCGCCCTCGACCCCGACCTCCTCGCCAGCTACTGGCACCGCACCCTCGACTTCATCGACAGCGGCGCCGCGCCCTCGGTGGCCCAGATCATCGAGGGCGACGGCCTGCCGCTGGACCAGGTCAGCGTGGTGACGGGCAAGTCGGCCATGTCGTTCATTCCCGCCGGACAGTTCATCGCCTACCAGTCGGCGGCGCCCGACTTCAACTACGACCTCGCCAACTGGCCCACCGACGGCGACACCCGGGAGGGGTTCCAGTACCTGAAGCCCTCCATGTACTGGTCGGCGGCGTCCACCACTGAGCATCCGGCCGAGGCGGCGCTGCTGATCGACTTCCTGACCAACGACACCCGCGTCGCCGAACTCTTCGGCCTCGACCGGGGCGAACCGGGGAACCCGGCCTTCCGCGAGGCCGCGGAGCCCCATCTGGACGACGCCGGTCGGGAGTCGCTCGCCTTCACCGAGGCGATGGCCGACGAGGTCGGCGACACCCCGCCGATCATCCCGAACGGGGCCAGCGACATCGACGCCCTGCTCAAGCGCTACTACCAGCAGGTGCTGTTCGGCGACGCCTCCCCCGAGGACGCGGCGGAGGCCTGCCTCAGCGAGCTCCAGGACTCGATCAACGCGACCGGTTGACCCGCTTCCGGGGCGGCCCGCGCGGCGGGCTCAGGAGCCGGAGTGACCCGTGCTGCCGGAGAACAGCAGCGCGGCGAGCTCGTCGTCCAACGACTGCCTGACCCGCCGCATCAGGGCCCCCTGGGTGGCCTCGTCCACGACCTCCACCACGCATCTGGCCTCGTACACCGCCTTCGGCACGTCGGCGCCGCTGCGCTCCGACACCCGGTCGAAGAACTCCCGGCTGGTCATCCGCATGCCGGTGTCCGGGAGGTCGGGCGACCTGGCCACCCGGCGCAGATGCTCCCCGATCTCCCGCGGCAGCTGCGCCGCCACATGCTCCGCGAGCGTGGGGGTGATGCGCTCGCCGAGAGTCTCCAGACTCGCCCGGGAGGCCGACTCCGCGGCGCCGCGACTGTCCAGCCGGGCCCTGGCCTGCACCTGACCGATGAACTCGTCGTGCTCCATCTCGCTGTCACTCCTCGTGATCGCCTGTGCCCCTCCCACCCGGACGCGCCGGGGCCGGTGACGAGAGCGCGAGTCCCCGCCGCCCCTCGAACTAAACGGTCATAACGCTCCGCAACGCTCATACGCCACTTCTCGCGAGAAGTCGAAAAGTGGTGATATGGCCGGCTGAGCCGACAATGGGGACATGGCGCCGACGGCGGAAGCGGGGACGGCGGGGCAGGTGGCGTTCGCCTCCGCGGACGGGCGCCGGGTACTGGCCTGCGCCGTGCTGGGCTCCGGGATGGCCTTCCTGGACGGGACGATCGTCACCGTGGCGCTGCCCCGGATAGGCGCCGATCTCGACGTTCCGCTGTCCGACCTGCAGTGGACCCTCAACGCCTACATGCTCACCCTCGCCGGCCTGCTGCTGCTCGGCGGCGGGCTCGGTGACCGGTACGGGCGGCGGCGGATCTTCGCGCTCGGGACCGTGTGGTTCACCGTGGCGTCCCTGCTGTGCGGCGCCGCGCCCACCGGCGGGACGCTCATCGCGGCCCGGGCCCTGCAGGGTGTCGGCGGGGCGCTGCTGACCCCGGGGTCGCTGGCGCTGATCCAGTCCACGTTCCGTCCCGGTGACCGGGCCAAGGCCATCGGCCTGTGGTCGGGCCTGGGCGGGGTGGCCACCGCCGGGGGCCCCTTCCTGGGCGGCTGGCTGGTGGACGGGCCCGGGTGGCGGTGGATCTTCTTCATCAACGTGCCGTTCGCCGCCGGCGTGCTGTGGCTGTCGCGGGGCGTTCCGGAGAGCCGCGACTGGCAGGCCAGCGGCAGGTTCGACCTGGTCGGTGCGGCCCTCGCCGCGCTGGCGCTGGGCGGCCTGACCTACGCGCTCATCCAGCGGGAGGTCGTGGCGGCGGTCGTCGCCGTGGTGGCCGGCGCGGCGTTCGTGGGGTGGGAGCGGCGCGCGCCGCGGCCCATGCTGCCGCTGGGCATGTTCCGCTCCCGGCTGTTCAGCGTCGTCAATCTCGTCACCCTGTGCCTGTACGCCGCCATGGGCGGCGTGTTCTTCCTGCTGCCGACCCAGCTGCAGAACGCGCTGGGCTACTCCGCCCTGTCCGCCGGCGTCGCGGCGCTCCCCACCACGGTGCTGCTGACCGCGCTGTCCGGGCCGGCCGGGGAGCTGGCCCAGCGCATCGGGCCGCGGCTGCCGATGACCGTGGGGCCGCTCGTCGCGGCCGTCGGCGTGGCGCTGCTGCACCGGGTGCATCCGGGCGGCTCGTACTGGCCCGACGTGTTCCCCGCCGTGGTGCTGCAGGGCCTGGGCATCAGCCTGTTCGTGGCCCCGCTGACGGCGACCGTGCTCGCGTCGGTCGAGGTGCGCCGGGCCGGCGTGGCGAGCGGGGTGAACAACGCCGCCGCGCGCGTCGCCCAGCTCCTCGCCGTGGCCGCGCTGCCGCTGCTCGTCGGCCTGTCCAGCGACCAGTACCGGGACGCGAACGCGCTGGACGACGCGTTCGGCGCGGCCGTGCTGATCTGCGCCGGGCTGATGGTGGTGGGCGCGGTCGTCTCGTTCGTCGCCGTGCCCAGCGAGCTCGTCGCGGCCCGGCCCGACGAGGAGGTCACCAGGCCGCGCTGCGCCCACCACTGCGCGGTGTCCGCTCCCCCGCTGGAGCCGGGTCGGGACGTCCCCCGCCGCGAGCGGGCGGGGGACGGCCGGGAGCGTCCCGGCTGAGCCGGGCGCCGGATCGGAACGGATCGGACGGATCAGACGTCGGACGGATCAGACGCGGTCGGCGGCGATGAGGAGGTACTGGAAGCTGCCGTCGCGGTAGGCGGTCAGGAAGCTGTCCTCGATGCCGGTGGCCACCGAGGAGGTGGCGCGCAGCTCCCAGTAAGGAATGGTGGCGGCGGTGAGGTCCACCACGCTGATCGGCACGAGGCGGTGCGCGAGCATCGACCTGAGGTAGCTGCCGCGGGCGTGCACGCTGCAGATGTAGCGGGCGTTGATCTCGCTGACGGCCCGGGACGGTAATCCGTAGGTGTCGTTGTAGCAGCCGGTGATGGTGACGTACCGGCCGCCGCGGGCGAGCAGCCTGGAGTGCTCGGCGAAGAGGTCGTCCAGGTTGACGTACATGGTGGACTCGTTGTTCCAGACGGCCTGGTACGCGCCCGTCTCGAAGCCGGTGTCCAGCATGTTGGTGAGGTGGAAGCGGACCCGCTCCGCGACTCCGCGCCGCTCCGCCTGCTCGGTGGCGAAGGCGACCTGGGACTCGGAGATGGTCACGCCGTCGACGCCGCAGCCGAACCGCTCGTGGGCCATGAAGCTGGTCCCGCCGCGGCCGCAGCCGGCGTCCAGCACCCGGCCGGAGGTGGGCACCTCGCCGAGGTTGTCGATGAGGAACGTCGCCTGCGCCGTCTCCAGCCGGTGCATCTCGGCGATCACCCGCTGCTCGCGGGTCTCCTCGGGGCCTTCGAGGACGGACGGGTCCACGGCGCCGATGCCGTAGTGATGGTGGTAGGTGCCGTCCACGTCGCCGAGGCGGATGTTGACGGGGTCCTTCTCACGGTTCCAGTACTCGGCCACGGACTGCTGGTACGGGCTGGCGAGAATCATGGTTCCGGACGCTCCTGTTCGCATGGGTGCTGGTGCTGGTCGATCAGACGGCGTGATAGCGGTGGGAGCTGGAGTGCCACTCCTTGCCGCCCCCCATCCACGCCCACACTCCGCCCAGGAAACGGCGCAGCTGTGGCGAGCCGGCGGCGCTCAGGGCGGCGGCCTCGGCCTCGAAGGCGTGCATCATGTCGTCGTGGATCTCGGCGGTGCGGTCGACCGCCTCCTGTAGCGAGCAGTGCTCCTCGGCGACGATCAGGTTCGGCAGGTTGGTGTCCGTGGGGTCCTCCTTGCCCATCGAGTACAGGTCGTTGAGCAGCACGCTCGCGGTGCCGGCGATCAGGTACGTGCGGCGCACCCGCGGGTCGGCGTACTCCTCCGCGGGGACCTCGTAGCCGCCGATCGGGTCCACCAGGGCCATGCAGGGGAAGAACGCGTTCTCGTACCGGTGCAGCAGGTACTCCCACACGGCGGGGGTACGTCCCGAGGTGCGCCACTGGGCCTCCTGGCCGTACCCCACGAACATCACCGCGAGCTCGTGGCGCAGCCGGGCCACCTGCGTCCAGCTCGCGTACCGCGCGAGGTAGTTGAGGGAGGAGCGGAAGGCGCGCAGGACGGGCTCCTGCTCGACGACCTGCTCGAACTGGTGCACGTAGCGGGCCGGCATCCGCACCGGGTCGACCACCGCGTGGGCGAGTGCCAGGCGGTTGCCGATCAGCTCGGGGTCGGCGTGCTCCCCCTCGTCCACCCAGTGGTCGTCCACGGCCCACTCCGACAGGGCGCACCGGGCGGCGGCCTCGAGCCGCGCCGGGTCGTCGCAGTCCGGGTGGACCAGCATCATCAGCCGCCCGAAGTCGTGGGAGCGCAGCCGGTCGATCCGGCCCTCGTAGATGCCGATCTCCTCCGCCCAGGCGACCAGCCGGTCGTTGACGTCGGCGGCGAGCGCGGGGTCGTCGCGTACGGCGTCGGGGCAGTACAGCTCCGGCACCCGGACCGCGGGGGCGTCGCGTTCGGGCTCGGGCTCGGTCGCGGGCTCGGTGGCGGGCGACGGCTCGGCGAGGGGGCGGAGTCGGGCGGCGGCGGTGCCCAGGCCGGTGGGACCGGACAGCGGCAGCGAAGGCGGTGGTGCCGGGGGTGGTGTCGGCGGCGGTGCCGGCGGGACGGAGAACGGGTGCATCGACGGCCCTTTCGGATTCCGGGGCAGGAGCGGGGGCGGCGATGTCGACGCGGCGAGCGCGCCGAGGGCATCGGGAACGGGACTGACCACGGGTGGTGACTGCCCCGACACCGGCGGAGTGACGCGCCCGAGGGCCGGTCCGAGCCCTGCCCCGCCGCTCCCGTAACCGGGCAATCTGACGATATGGCGAGGTAGCAGGGGTGTCCGGGGAACCGATGGGCAGCGGTTGCGTGGGAGCAAGGAGAGGCGTGCCGCGCGCCCCCCGCGCCGGGGTGGTCCTCCAGTGGAAGGTTTCCGCGCTACCTGGCGCCCTGACCTCAGGAGGGCGACGCGTCGAGCAGGGCGGCCAACGCGTGGCGGAGGTCGCCCGGACGCCGGTAGTGGAGCGCGGTCATGCCGGCCTCGCGGGCGGCCGTGACGTTGGCCGGGGTGTCGTCCACGAACAGGCAGCGGTGCGGGGCGGCCCCGACGCGGGCGGCGGCGACGGCGTAGACCCGGGGATCGGGCTTGGCCACGCCGATGCGGGCGGTGTTCACCACGGCGTCGGCCAGGTCGGCGAGCCCCTGCCGGTCGAGGTCCCACTCCAGGCGGGTGGTCGCGTTGGAGACCAGGGCGACGGAGACCAGCGCCCGTGCCCGGCCGAGCAGGGCGACGACGTCCTGGTCGACCCGGGGCAGCAGCGCCGACCAGGCGGCGACGGCGGCGCGGGCCCGGTCCGCCGACCCGCAGGCGGCGGCGAGGTCCACGGCCACGGCCGCGCGCCACTCCTCGTCCGTGACGGCGCCGGTGATCGCGGGCCCGAGGCGGGCGGGCGCGAAGGCGGCCGCGGCGAGCGCCCCGGTCGGGAGCCCGTGCGCGCTCTCGAGGGCGTCGGCGGCGGGCCAGTGCCGGAGCACGCCGTCGATGTCACACAGCACGGCGTCGAAGGGCGGCGCGGCGGTCATGGGTTCTCCTGGGGGACTCGCGGGCTGCTGACGATGATGGCGCACGCCCGCGGGACGCCGAGCGGCTAGGTTCGCGGAATGACCTTGAAATGGGAGCAGGTGGTGGTCGACGCCGCGGACCCGGCGGCGCTGGGCCGCTGGTGGGCGGACGCGCTCGGCTGGGTGGTGGTCCACGAGTCGGCCGAGGAGTGCGAGATCCGGCCCGAGCCGGACCGGCTCCCCGGACTGCTCTTCGCGGTGGTCGAGGACGGCAAGCTCGTGAAGAACCGGCTGCACCTCGACTTCCGCCCGGACGACCAGGACGCGGAGGTCGCCCGGCTCCTGGCGCGTGGCGCGCTGCCGGCCGACGTCGGGCAGACCGGGGGCGAGCCCTGGGTCGTCCTGGAGGACCCCGAGGGCAACGAGTTCTGCGTGCTCGCGCAGCACCACGACTGACCGCGGCGGGCCCACCTCGGAAAACCCGGTGCCCGGCGGAGGGCTGGTGCCTACCGTGGTGGCCTGCCACGGAGCCGACGGGAGAGGACGAGGCAATGGCGGTCGCGGAGGAGCCTCGCGTGTACGAGATCGCGGTGCGCGGGTGCGCGGGCGTGGACGAGGCGCTCGCCCTGCAGGAGCCGATCGCCCGGCTGCTGTGTCCAGAGCCGGACCACGACGGGCCCTGCCCGGTGCCGTGGGAGTTCACCCTCGGCGACGCCGAGGACCCGGACGCGGACGACGGGAAGGCGTCCGCCGTGCTGCTCCTCGGTGTCCACGCCTCGCGCGCGGGGGCGGCCGAGGTCGCGGCCCGGGTGCGGGAGCTCGCCGGCGACGCCCGGCAGGTCTCCCTGGCCGAGGGCGCGCCCGGGCGCTACGAGGCCCTGCTGGAGCAGCACCGGGTGGAACGCGGCTGACTTGCCGACTCAGTCGGCCTCCTCGCGGACGAGTTCGGCGAGGCGGCGGCGGGCCGGGCCCAGGGCGCGGCGGCAGCGGCCGAGGCCCTTCCAGGCGTCGCCGTGCCGGCGCAGCCGGTCGGGGACCGTGCGCAGCGTCCAGCGGCGCGGTCTGGTGTTCCCGTCCCGCAGTTCGTCCCAGCTCAGCGGCGTGGCGACCGGGGCGTGCGGGCGGGCACGGACCGCGTACGGGGCGACCGAGGTCTGCGCGTAGGCGTTGCGCTGGGTGTCCAGGTAGAGCCGGTCGCCGCGCTTGTCCTTGCGGGCCTGGGTGGTCAACCGGTCGGGGTGGCGGCGCGCCAGCAGGTCAGCCGTCTGCCGGGCGAAGTCGCGGGCGTCGTCGAAGCTGGTGCTGCGCGGCAGTGGCACCAGAACGTGCGCGCCGCGCGATCCGGTGGTCATCACCGCCGGCTTGAGGCCCAGTTCGGTGAGCAACCGGCCGGTGGCCAGGGCCGCCCAGCGGACCGTCTCGAAATCGTCGTCCGCCGGATCGAGGTCGATGACCAGCCGGTCGGGGACGTCCAGCCGGTCGGCCCGGCTCAACCAGGGGTGCGGCGTGATGCAGGCCTGGTTGGCCAGGTAGGTGAGGGTCGCCGCGTCGTCGCAGACGGTCATGTCGAGGGTGCCGTTCTCCTTGGGCACCCGCTCGCGGCGGATCCAGTCGGGGAAGTAGTCCGGCACGTCCTTGTGGAAGAACGATCTGCCCCGGTAGCCGTCCGGGTAGCGCTCCATGGCCACCGGGCGCTCCCTGAGGTACGGCAGCAGGGCGCGGGCGTGGCCGCGGTAGTAGTCGACCAGCTCCGCCTTGGTGATGCCGTCCTCGGGGAACATCTCCTTGTCCGGGTTGGTCAGCGGAACGGTCCGTCCCCCGACCCGGAGCTCCCGCCTCGCGCCCCGTCCGCTCACAGCTTCTCCCCCAGCGTGTCCAGGAGCTCGTGCCAGGACGACTCGAAGCGGGCCACGCCGTCGTCCTCCAGGTCACGGACCACCTCCTGGTACGAGACGCCCACGGTGCCGAGTTCGTCCAGCACCCGCTGGGACTCCTCGTAGCTGCCCCGGATGGCGTCGCCCCGCGCCCGCCCGTGGTCGGCCACGGCCTCCAGCGTGGACCCGGGCATGGTGATGACGACGTTGGGCGCGGCGAGTTCGTCGACGTAGCGGGTGTCCTCGTAGGAGGGGTCCTTCACGCCGGTGGACGCCCACAGCGGTCGCTGCGGCCGGGCGCCCGCCGCCGCGAGAGCGCGCCAGCGGGGCGTCTCCAGCGAGCGTTCGAAGCGCTGGTAGGCCAGCCGGGCGTTGGCGATGGCGGCCCTGCCGCGGAGTGACCTGGCGGCCGCCGTGCCGATCTTGTCCAGCCGCTCGTCGACCTGGGTGTCCACCCGGCTGACGAAGAACGAGGCCACGGACGCGATCTGGGACAGGTCGTGGCCGGCCTCGCGGGCGGCGTCCATGCCGTCCAGGTAGGCGGCGATGACCTGCTCGTAGCGGTCCAGCGAGAACGTCAGCGTGACGTTGACGCTGATGCCCTCGGCGAGGGCGGCGCTGATCGCCGGCAGGCCCTCCTCGGTGGCCGGGATCTTGACGTAGAGGTTGGGCCGGTCGACGCGCCACCACAGTTCCCGGGCCTCGGCGATGGTCGCGGCGGTGTCCCAGGCGAGGCGCGGGTCGCATTCGATGGACACCCGGCCGTCGAGATGGTCGGTGGCGTCGAACGCCGGGCGCAGCACGTCGCACCCCCAGCGCACGTCGTGGGCGGTCACCACCCGGGCGGCCTCCTCCGCGCCGACCCCGCGCAGCGCCAGGTCGCGCAGTTGGTCGTCGTAGCGGTCGCCGGCGCTGACGGCCTTGGCGAAGATCGTCGGGTTGCTCGTCACGCCCACCAGCGCGCGCTCCCGCATCAGCCGGGCCAGCCCGCCGCCCGCCAGCAGCTCGCGGTTCAGGTCGTCCAGCCAGATCGCCACGCCGGTGTCGGTCAGTCGTTTCACGGGGTCGGTCATGAGTGCTCTTCCCCTCTCGTGTGGTCGGGTGGGGTGCGGGCGAGTTCGGGTGAGGCGGTGCCGAGCGGGACCGACCCGGAGCGGACCATGCCCAGCTGCACCGCCTGGCGGGGCAGTACGGCGTCCAGCAGCCAGTCGGTGGCGGTGCGGACGCGGTTGCCCGGCATGGCGGCCAGGTGGTAGCCGCGGGTCACCGCGCCGGCGAGCGGCCCCGCGATCGGCACGTGCCACGGATTGGCGGCGGCCTGGACGCCGCCGAGGTCGACGGCGAAGCCCTTGTCGTGGTGGCGGTAGGCGACGCGGTCCCCGCCGTCCAGGTGGGCCCGGAGGTTGCGGGCGGCGACGCGTCCCTGCCGCACGGCGTGTTGGGCGGTCATCGGCGTGTACTCCCCCGGCCGGGTCAGGTCGGGCACGGCGGCGGCGTCCCCGCAGGCGAAGACCTCGGGGTGGTCCGGCACGTTCAGGTACTCGTCGACGATGAGCCGGCCCTTCTCGGTGGGCAGGTCGAGGTCCTCCACGAGGGGGTCGGGCCGGACGCCGACGCACCAGATCAGGCTGCGGGTCGCTACGAAGTCGCCGTTGTCGAGCAGCACGCCGTCGGGCGTGGCCTCCTTGACCGAGGTGTGCGGGCGGACCTCCACGCCGCGCCGGCGCAGCACCCGGTCGGCCGTGCGGGACAGCCGCTCGTCGAGTTCGGGCAGTACCCGGGGCGCGATGTCCAGCAGCAGCCAGCGCGGACGCACGCCGCGCTGTCCGTCGGCCGAGCGGGCGGCCACGGACCGGGCGAACAGCTGGCCGAGGGCGGCCACCTCGGTGCCGGTGTAGCCGGCGCCGACGACGACGAACGTGGCGCGGGCGCGGCGTTCCGCCTCGTCCTCGGACTGTGCCGCGAGTTCCAGCTGCCGCACGATGTGGTCGCGCAGGTAGAGCGCCTCCGGCAGCCCGCGGAAGCCGTGCGCGTGCCGGGCCACGCCGGGGACGGGCAGCAGCCGGTTGACGCTGCCGACGGACAGCACCAGCGCGTCGTAGCCCAGCTCGCCCGGCCGGTCCTCGGGGTCGGTGTAGCGCACCCGGCGGTTCGCGAGGTCCACGTGGTGCGCCTCGCCGAGCACCAGTCGCACGCCGGGCAGCGTCCCGGTGAGCGAGACGGTGACCCGCCGGGGTTCGAGGATGCCGGCCGCCACCTGCGGCAGCAGCGGGAGGTACAGGAAGTAGTCGGTGGGATTGACCAGCACCACCTCGTGGCGCCCCCGGGCGGCCTTGGACAGGCCCTTGGCGGTCTGGTACCCGGCGAATCCGGCTCCGACGACCACCACGCGAGACCGGCTCACGTCGCACCTCCTGGTTAACGGCCCGGTAGACGGGGCCCGAGTACCCGAGTGATCCGTGGTGATGCCACCCGTTCTCGCCCCACGCCGCGCCCACGCCGGCGGGGGGGCGCCGGCGTGCGCTGTTAGCCGGGCGGGCGCGGGGGTACCCGGGGCGCACGTAGCCGAACCCGGGAGCCGTCGCATGACTACTGACCAGGACCTGGCCGAGCTCGGCCAGCAGTTTCGGGTGGACGCGGTGCGCGCCACCGCGACCGCCGGTTCCGGCCACGCCACGTCGTCGATGTCCGCGGCCGATCTGATGGCCGTGCTGCTCGACCGGCATCTGCGCTACGACGTCAACTGGCCGGCGCATCCGGGCAACGACCGCCTGATCCTGTCGAAGGGGCACGCCTCGCCGCTGCTGTACGCCATGTTCAAGGCCGCCGGGCTGATCACGGACGAGGAGCTGCTGACGTTCCGCGAGCTGGGCAGCCGGCTGGAGGGCCACCCGACGCCCCGGCTGCCGTGGGTGGACGTGGCCACCGGATCGCTGGGGCAGGGACTGCCCGTCGGCGTCGGCATGGCGCTCGCCGGCCAGCGCCTGGGCGAGGTGCCGTACCGGGTGTGGGTGCTTCTGGGCGACAGCGAGATGGCCGAGGGCTCGGTGTGGGAGGCGTTCGAGGCCGCCGGCTACGAGCGGCTCTCCAGCCTCACCGCCATCGTCGACGTGAACCGGCTCGGGCAGCGCGGTCCCACCCGCCACGAATGGGACCTGGAGGCGTACGGCCGGCGCGCCCGGGCGTGCGGCTGGCACACGGTGGAGATCAACGGGCACGACCCGAAGGCCATCGACGCCGCCTACGCCGAGGCCGCCTCGGTCACCGACCGGCCCACGGTGGTCATCGCCCGCACCCTGAAGGGCCGCGGCGTCGCCGCGGTGGAGAACCGGGAGGGCGCGCACGGCAAGCCGGTGCCCGACGCCGAGGAGGCGGTCGCGGAGCTCGGCGGCGAGCGCCGGCTGAACGTCGAGATCCGGCCCCCGGCCGCCACCACGGCGCCCCGCCGGCCGCCCGAGACGCCGGTGACGCTGCCCCGGTTCGAGGTGGGCGACAAGGCCGCCACCCGGGACGGGTACGGGCAGGCGCTGGCCGCGCTCGGCTCGGCCCGCGAGGAGGTGGTGGCGCTGGACGGCGAGGTGAGCGACTCGACCCGCGCCGAGTTCTTCGCCAAGGAGCACCCCGACCGGTTCTTCGAGTGCTACATCGCGGAACAGCAGCTCGTGGCCGCGGCCGTCGGCATGCAGGTGCGGGGCTGGACCCCGTTCGTCTCGACGTTCGCGGCGTTCCTGACCCGGGCCCACGACTTCCTCCGGATGGCGGCGGTCAGCCGGGCCGGGATCAACCTCGTGGGCTCACACGCGGGCGTGGCCATCGGCCAGGACGGGCCGTCCCAGATGGGCCTGGAGGACCTGGCGATGTTCCGCGCGATCCACGAGAGCACGGTGCTCTACCCGTGCGACGCCAACCAGACGGCGCGGCTGGTGGTCGCCATGGCGGACGCCTCGGGCGTGCGCTACCTGCGCACCTCGCGCGGCGCGACCCCGGTGATCTACGGGCCCGACGAGCGGTTCCCGATCGGCGGGAGCAAGGTGCTGCGCGGCGGGGACGGGGACGGGGACGCGGTGACGCTTGTCGCCGCCGGCGTCACGGTCCCCGAGGCGCTGGCCGCCGCCGACCGGCTGGCCGCCGACGGGATCCGGACCCGGGTGATCGACCTGTACTCGGTGAAGCCGGTGGACGCCATGACGCTGCGCGCGGCGGCCGAGGAGACCGGGTGCCTGATCACGGTGGAGGACCACCGGCCGCAGGGCGGTCTGGGCGACGCCGTGCTCGACGCCTTCGCCGACGGCCGCCCGGTGCCGCGGCTGGTGCGGCTGGCGGTCACCACCATGCCCGGTTCCGCGTCGCCGGAGGAGCAGCTGCACGAGGCCGGCATCGATGCCGCGTCGATCGTCGAGGCGGCGCGCCGGGCCGTCGCCTGACGGCCGGGACCGGGGGTCAGTGCGCGACGCCGGCCATCAGCCAGCGCCGGACCGGGACCTCCAGGAGGACCCGGGCGACGCCCGGCCGGTACGGCGCGGTCACGTCCCAGTCGTACTTCGCGGCGAACGCGGCGGTGACGTCCGCGGGGAACCCGTGGTGCGTCCGTGCCGTGCCCTCGGCGACGACCGGCGCCCGGCCGTCCTCCAGCGCCAGCGACACCCGCGGGCTGGTCTCGATGTTGCGGACCTTCACGGA
Source organism: Streptomyces sp. B6B3 (assembly GCF_039871525.1). NCBI lineage: Bacteria > Bacillati > Actinomycetota > Actinomycetes > Kitasatosporales > Streptomycetaceae > Streptomyces > Streptomyces sp. B6B3. Next base: position 153,740 of record NZ_JBDPLU010000006.1, read on the forward strand.
GCCGGCGTCGGTGCCGATCCACCACGTGTCCCGGAGGAAGACGAACCAGACCGGCGTCGTGTGCGGTGAGCCGTCCGGGCGGACGGTGCACAGCCAGACGTTCCACTCCCGGGCGAGGCGGTCGCGGACGGCGGGGCCGGGCTGCGGCGGTCGATCGCTCATCCGACCATCCCACCCCCTCCCCCGCCGGGCCGCCTCGGTCCACGGGCTCGGACCTTCGCCCTAGGACGCGCCGCCGCACGCGGTGCTCGGGGTCAGCGGGGGGTCAGCAGGGTCAGCGAGGAGGCTCGAACCGGGCGGCGGCCAGGAAGTCGGGGCGCGGGTCGAGGGCGGCGGCCAGCCGGAAGTACCGCAGCGCCTCGTCGTCGCGGCCGGCGCGCTCGAGCGTGCGCCCCAGCGCGAAGTGCGCGTAGGCGTTGTCCGGCTCCCGCTCGACCACCAGCTGGAACTCCAGTTCGGCGGAGCGGAGCTGGGCGGAGGAGAAGAAGGCGCGGGCCCGCAGCAGCCGGGCGGCGGTGTTCTCCGGGTGCGCGGTGACCAGCGGGTCGAGCAGCTTCAGCGCGCCGCGCGGGTCCTTGGCGGCCAGCAGCTGCTCGGCGGCGCGGAAGGCGATGACGTTGGTCTCCGGGGTGGCTTCGGGCACGGCACTCTCCTTGGGGATCTAGGTCGAGGCGTCGGCACGTGTGCCAGAGTCGGCGCAACACCGCGGTCGGGGACTGTATTCCCTTCTGTGTTCCCTTCTGTATTCCCCCGTTCCTTCCCGATCGCGCCGCCGGCCCGCTGATGCGGTGCCGTCCCGATGGAGAGCCTGGTTTCAGATGTCCGACGAGCCGCCCCCCGAACCGGCCCCCGAGCTCTCCCGCCGCCGTCGCCTGCTGGTGCTGGCGGTGTGCTGCATGAGCCTGCTGATCGTGAGCCTGGACCTCACCGCGCTCAACGTGGCGCTGCCCTCGCTGCAGCGGGAGCTCGGCGCCGAGGTCTCGGGGCTGCAGTGGACGATCGACGCGTACGCCGTCGTGCTGGCGTCGTTCCTGATGCTGGCGGGTTCGACGGCGGACCGGATCGGCCGGCGCCGGGTGTTCCGCACCGGCCTCGTCGTCTTCACCACCGGGTCCCTGCTGTGCGCGATGGCGCCGGGGCTCGGCTGGCTGGTGGCCTTCCGCGCGCTCCAGGCGCTGGGCGGCTCGATGCTCAATCCGGTGGCCATGTCGATCATCACCAACACCTTCCGCGACCCGAAGGAGCTGGCCCGCGCGATCGGCGCGTGGGGCGGGGTGGTGGGCATCTCGATGGCGGTGGGACCCATCGTCGGCGGCTCGCTGGTGCACTCCTTCGGGTGGCGTTCGATCTTCTGGCTCAACCTGCCCATCGGGCTCCTCGCCCTGGTCCTCACCACCCGCTTCGTGCCGGAGTCGCGGGCGCGGCGGCCCCGGCGGCTGGACCCGGTCGGGCAGGTGCTGGTGGTGGCGCTGCTCGGCTCGCTCACCTTCGGCATCATCGAGGGCGGCGGTGCCGGCTGGACCTCCCCGCGGATCATCGGCTGCTTCACCGCCAGCCTGGTCGCGCTGGGCGCCCTGCTGGTCTACGAGCCGCGCCGCCGGGACCCGCTGCTGGAGCTGCGCTTCTTCCGCAGCGCGCCGTTCAGCGGCGCCGTCGCGATCGCCGTCGCCGCCTTCGCGGGTCTGGGCGGCTTCCTCTTCCTCAACACGCTCTACCTCCAGGACGACCTCGGCCTGAGCCCGCTCGCGGCCGGCCTGCACCTGCTGCCGATGGCCGCGATGACGCTGGTCTTCTCGCCGGTGTCGGGACGGCTGGTCGGGCGTTTCGGGCCCCGGCTGCCGTTGCTGCTGGCGGGCGTCGCGATCACCACGAGCGGGGCGCTGTTCGCCGCGCTGGACACCGACGTGTCCACCCCGCGGCTGTTCACCTGCTACGTGCTGTTCGGGATCGGCTTCGGGCTGGTGAACGCGCCGATCACCAACACGGCGGTGACCGGGATGCCGCGGGCCCAAGCCGGGGTCGCCGCCGGCCTCTCCTCCACCGGCCGGCAGATGGGCTCGGCGCTGGGCGTCGCCGTGGTGGGCACCGCGCTCGCCGCCGGTTCCCGCGCCGGCGGCGATGGGGGTACCGCCCAGCCCCAGGGCCTGGGGGAGGATCATCACCGGCTGCGGGGCGCTGGTGCTGCTGCTCGGCGCGCTCACCACCGGCCGGTGGGCGCGGGCCACCGCCGAACGCGCCACGGCCCGGGTGGCCGCGGATCCGGGGGCGAAGCCGCCGCGCCTCTCCTCGCCCGCCGACCGCGCGGGCCGCGATGACCCGCGTCGCCGGCCGGCTCAGGGCGCGGGCGCGGTCGTCCCGCGGGCCACGAACCGCGCCGGCGGCGCCATCCGGAGGGTGACCGGACGGCCGTCGACCAGCTCCAGCACCGTCTCGGCGACCGAGACGCCGTACTGGTGGACGTCGACGCTCATGGTGGACAGCGCGGGTGTGGCCAGCCGGCACAGCGTGGAGTCGTCCCAGGCGATCAGGGAGAGCCGTTCGGGCACCGCCACGCCGGCGTCCTTGGCGGCGCCCAGGCCCGCCACCGCCATCACGTCGTTGTCGTAGAGGATCGCGGTGGGCGGCTCGTCGCGCTTGAGCAGCCGGGCGGTCAACCGCTCGCCCGCCTCGGCGGAGTAGTCGCCCTCCACCACGACCGGAGCGATGCCCACGGCCTGGCAGCCCTCCCGCAGGGCCTCCGTCCTGGTGCGGGTGTGCAGCAGCTCGGCGGGGCCGGTGACCCGGGCGATCCGCCGGTGGCCGAGGTCGAGCAGGCGGCCGAGCGCCTCGCGGACGCTGTCCTCGTTGTTGGTGCCCACGTACGCGGTCGCCGGCTCGCCCTTCCAGGTGCCGACGACCACGGCCGGAAGTCCCAGCTCGCGGAGCACGGCCGGCCGGCGGTCGTCGGTGGTGAGGTTGACCACCACCACGGCGTCGACCAGGCCGCGCTCCGCCCACCGTCGGTGGGTGGCGATCTCCTCGGACTGGGCCGGCACGACGTGCAGCAGCACGGACATCCCCCGCGCGGACAGCCGCTCCTCTATCCCGGCGATGAACTCCATGAAGAACGGCTCGACGCCCAGCAGCCTGGCGGGCCGCGCGAGCACCAGACCGACGGCCCCCGGGGCGGTCGTCCCGCGTTGGGTCACCGGCGGTCCTCCGTCCGTTCGTCCCTCAGGGAGTTGGCGCAGCGCAGCACCAACGGGTCGGCGAACGCGGCCGGGTCCACGGTGGCGGCGGTCCGCACCGTGAACGAGCGGGTCTCGCCGGCCAGCAGGGACACCAGTTGCTCGTCCACCTCGGCGTCGGGTGCCACCCGGTCGGCCAGGATCGCCACGTCGCGGGCGAACGATTCGGCGCGCACGTCCACCCGGTACCCGCCGGGCATCGCCACGGCCTCGGCGCGGAGCGGCGTGGGCGCGTACCGCGCGTCCCGGTCCTCGGCGAACGGATGCACCGCGCGGGCGTCCGCGGTGGTGGCCACCAGCACCTCCCCGGTCGCGTCGGCCGGCTTCACCAGCGAGTCCGGCAGCTCCAGTTCGGCGACGGAGTGCGCCGAGACGTCGAGGGAGATCGTAGCGTCGTCCAGGGGGTCGCCGTCGAACGTCAGGCGCTGGACGCGGAGGTCGCCGCGCCACGCGGCGTCGGTGTCGTTCACGGCCAGCAGCGCGGTCCTGCCCTGCCGGGGCTGCACGGTCAGCAGGCGCGGGGCGAAGGCGTGGCGCAAGCCGTACCACAGTGGCTTGCGGCGCCCGTCGCCGTCCACGGCGGCCCAGGAGGTCACCGGCCAGCAGTCGTTGAGCTGCCAGACCAGGGCGCCGGCGGTGCGCGGCCAGTGGGACCTGAAGTGCTCGATCCCGAAGGCGACGGCGCGGGCCTGGTTGAGCTGGGTGGCCCAGTGCCAGTCGGCGAAGGTTCCTGGTTGGGGCAGGTGCGGTGCCATGCCGCGGTCCAGCTTGCCGTTGCCGTCCTCCGCCTTCTGGTGCAGCAGGAAGCCGGGGGAGGTCGGGGTCAGCGGCTCGTCGTGGATCCACCGGGTGAGGGTGGCCCAGTTGGGCGGGCCCTGGAAGCCGAACTCCGAGCAGAACCGCGGCACGTGGTCGCGGTAGGTGGTGTAGTCGAGCTGGTTCCACACCTTCCACTCGTGGCGGGTGCCGTGGTCGGCGTCGTTGGGGTGGAGTTCCTCGGGGGTGAAGCCCGGGGTGTAGGGGCTGCCCTCGGAGTACGGGACGGTGGGGTCGAGTTCGGCGACGACGCGGGGGAACAGCTCGGTGTAGTAGCGACGGCCCCAGGTCCGGCCGGCGAGTTCGTCCTGCCAGCCCCAGTCCATCCAGCCCCAGAGGTTCTCGTTGCCGCCGTTCCACAGGGCGAGCGAGGGGTGGCCGGCGAGCCGGGCGACGTTCTCCCGCGCCTCGGCCTCGAACTCGCCCCAGAGCGGTTCCTCCTCGGGATAGGCGGCGCAGGCCAGCGGGAAGTCCTGCCACACCAGGACGCCCCGCTCGTCGCAGACGTCGTAGAAGTCGTCGGTCTCGTAGATACCGCCGCCCCACACCCGCAGCATGTTCATGTGGGCCTCGACCGCCTGGTCCACCCGGCGTTCGAGGCGCTCCCGGGTGATCCGGGTGAGCAGGTGGTCGTCGGGTATCCAGTTGGCGCCCTTGGCGAAGATCGGCCGGCCGTTGACGACGAGGGTGAACGGGGTGCCGACGTCGTCGGGCTCGGTGTCGAGGGTGACGGTGCGGAAGCCGATCCGGCGCTCGGTCGTGTCCAGCGGCTCGGCGGACGCGTCGTCCGCGGCGTCGAGGGTGACCGTCAGATCGTAGAGCGGCTGGTCGCCGTGGCCGGCCGGCCACCACAGCCGGGCGTCCGGCACCTCCACGGTGACCACGGCGGTGTCCGTGCCGGCCGGCACGGCGGCGGTGGCCCGGTGGTCGCCCACGGCGGCGGTGAGCCGCAGTTCGGCGTCCGGGCCGAGCCCGGAGCGTTCGACGGTGGCGTGCACCGCGACCCGCCCGGTGCCGTCCTCGGCGACGGTCACCAACGGGCGCGCCTCGGCCAGCCGCGCGGTGTGCCAGCGCTCCAGCCGGACCGGCTTCCAGATGCCGGCGGTCTGCAGGTCGGGGCCCCAGTCCCAGCCGAAGGAGCAGGCCATCTTGCGGACCATGTTGAACGGGTGCGAGTAGGCGCGGGGCCGGGCCTCCAGCCGGCGCACGTGCTCCTCCGCGTACTCCAGGGCCGGGCGGAAGGTGACGCCGAGCTCCTGCGGGCCCGCGCCGACCAGGTCCCGGACGTCGAAGCGGTAGGAGCGGTGCATGTTGGCGGTGCTGCCCAGCCGCGTGCCGCCGAGTTCCACGGTGGCCACCGTGTCGAGTCCGTCGAAGACGAGGTCGACCCGTTCGTCGGGGGAGGGCGCGTCGGCGGCGAGCGTGGTGGCGTACCGCCAGTGGGCCCGGTGGGCCCAGACCAGTTCCTCCTCGACCCGGTCCAGGTACGGGTCGGGGATGAGGTCGGCGGCGAGCAGGTCGAGGTGGGCGCAGCCGGGCACCCGGGCCGGGATCTCCCCGAGCTCCCCGATCTCCGCGGGCACGGGCCCGCCCACCGCGGTCAGGCGCCAACCGTCATGCACGGTGCGACGGATCATCGTGACACCACTCCCAGCTTCTCTTTCGGCGAGTTCGTCCGGCAGGTTCTCAGAGTCGACCGGATCATGAGATTCTTATTCAATCTAATAAAGTAAGTCAACGCCCCGTTTGGCGACGGCGGCCCGAATGCGAAGGACACCCGACCATCGTGGTACCTCGATCCCCCGACGGCGGCCCGCCGTCCGATCTGATCCAGCTGCGCGCGGCCGGCGTCAGCCTGGTGCTCGACCTCTCCGGGGCCCGGCTGCCCCGGGTGGTGCACTGGGGCGCCGACCTCGGCCCGCTCGGCCCCGCGGAGCTCGCCGCGCTGCGGCTCGCCCAACGGCCGCAGCCCATCGGCTTCTCGGTCGACGGCCCCGTCGAGGTCGCCGTGCTGCCCGAGCAGTCGGCTGGTTGGCTGGGCACGCCGGGACTGGTCGGGAACCGCGGCGGCGCGGACTTCTCCACCGCGTTCGCCGTGGTCGAGGTGACCAGGACGGCGGACGGCGTGCTGGTGCGGGCGCACGACCGCACCGCCGCGCTCGACCTGGAGCTGACGATCGAGCTCACCCCCGCGGGCCTGGTGCGGCAGCGGGCGAGTGTCACCAACCGCGGTGACACCCCGTTCGCCGTGGACGCCCTCCACCTGACCCTGCCGGTGCCGACGGCCGCCACCGAACTGCTCGACTTCACCGGCCACCACCTGCGCGAGCGCAGCCCGCAGCGCACCCCGTTCCACCAAGGGCTGTGGACGCGGGAGAACCGCACGGGACGCACCGGCTACGACGCGGCCTACCTGCTGGTGGCCGGCACGGCCGGGTTCGGCAACCGCGGTGGCGAGGTGTGGGGGGTGCACACCGCCTGGTCGGGCAACCACCGCACCTTCGCCGAACGCACCTACCACGGCGTCTCGTCGCTCGGCTCCGGCGAGCTCCTGCTGTCCGGCGAGATGTCGCTCGCGCCGGGCGCCAGCTACGCCTCGCCCTGGCAGTACGGCTCGCACGGCACCGGGCTCGACGAACTCTCCGCGCGCTTCCACCGGGAGCTGCGCGCCCGGCCGCACCATCCCGCCACGCCCCGTCCGGTCGTGGTCAACACCTGGGAGGCGGTCTACTTCGACCACGACCTGGACCGGCTGCGGCGGCTGGCCGACGCCGCCGCGGAGGTCGGCGCCGAGCGGTTCGTGCTGGACGACGGCTGGTTCGGCTCGCGCCGCGACGACCGCAGGGGCCTGGGCGACTGGTACGTCTCCGACGAGGTCTGGCCGGACGGCCTCACCCCGCTGACCGACCACGTGACCGGGCTCGGCATGCAGTTCGGGCTCTGGGTCGAGCCGGAGATGATCAACGAGGACTCCGACCTGGCGCGCGCCCATCCCGACTGGATCATGGCGACCGGCGACCGGCTGCCCGGCACCGCCAGGAGCCAGCAGGTCCTCGACCTGGCCAGGCCCGAGGCGTTCGCCCACATCCTGGAGCGGCTGGACACGCTGCTCGGCACGTACCCCATCGGCTACCTGAAGTGGGACCACAACCGGGACCTGGTGGAGGCCGGGCACCAGCCCTCGGGCCGGGCCGGGGTGCACGACCAGACGCTGGCCGTCTACCGGCTCCTGGACGAGCTGCGCCGCCGGCATCCCGGCGTGGAGATCGAGTCCTGCTCCTCCGGCGGCGGACGGGTCGACCTGGAGATCCTGCAGCGCACCGACCGGGTGTGGGTCTCCGACTGCATCGACGCCCTGGAGCGGCAGCAGATCCAGCGCTGGACCAACGCGTTGATCCCGCTGGAGCTGATGGGCACCCACGTCGGGGCCGGCCTGGCGCACACCACCGACCGGCGGCACCCGCTCGACTTCCGGGCCGGCACCGCGCTGTTCGGCCATTTCGGCATCGAGTGGGACCTCACCGGCGCGGAGCCGGCGGAGCTGGTGCGGCTGGCCGAGTGGGTCGCGCTCTACAAGGAGCTCCGACCGCTGCTGCACACCGGAACCGCGGTCCACGCCGACCACCAGGACCCGGCCTACCGGGTGCACGGGGTGGTGGCCGAGGACGGCTCCGACGCGGTGTTCGCGGTCGTGGCCGTCGCCACCTCGACGGCCTACCCGCCGGGCCCGGTGCGGCTGCCGGGACTCGACCCGGACGCCGTCTACCACGTGCGGCCGCAGCCGCCCGGCGACGTGCCGGACGGCAACGCCGCCCGCTGGGGCGCGGCGCTGCCGTGGTGGACCGGGGACGGCGTGCGGCTGCCGGGGCGCGCGCTGGAACGCGCGGGGTTGCAGGCGCCCGTGCTGTTCCCCGAACGGCTGGTGCTGGTCCGCGCCACCCGGGTCTGAGCCGGGCCGCGCGGGGCCGGAGGGCGCGCCCCCGGCCCCGCGCGCCGTCAAGTCGCGCCGCCGGAGGCTGCCCGGGACCGGTCCTCGTCCTGTTCCAGCCACGCCTTCGCGTGGTGGTCGTAGGTCCGGGTCAGCTCCTCGGGATCGATCTCCTCGGCCTCGCCGGTCAGCGACCGCCCGCGTTCCTCGGGGTTGGGCGCCGCCGCGGCGAGCAGCCGCGTGTAGGGGTGTTGCGGGGTGAGGATGACGTCGTCCGCGGGACCGCGTTCCACCACCCGCCCGCGGTACATCACGAGGATGTCGTCGGAGAAGTGCCGCGCGGTGGCCAGGTCGTGGGTGATGTAGAGCACCGCGAGCCGGTCCTCGCGCTGCAGCCTGGCCAGCAGGTTGAGCACGCCCAGGCGGATGGACACGTCGAGCATCGACACCGGCTCGTCGGCGACGACGACCCGCGCGCCCGGCGCCAGCGCGCGGGCGATCGCCACCCGCTGCCGCTGGCCGCCCGACAGCTCGTGCGGGCGGCGCTGGGCGAGCTGGCGCGCCGGCACCAGGTTGACGCGCTCCAGCAGCTGCTCCACCTGCGCCCTGGTCTCCGCCCGGCCCCTGGCCCGCCCGTGCAGCCGCAGCGGGCGGGCGAGATGGTGCTCGATGGTGTGGAAGGGGTTGAGCGAGGCGAACGGGTCCTGGAAGACCATCTGCACGTGGTCGCGGTACGCGCGGTGGGCGACCGGCCGCCCGTCGGGGCGGGTGGCGACGATCTCGCCCGCGGTGGGCCGTTCCAGGCGCGCGATCATCTTCGCGACGGTGGACTTCCCCGAGCCCGACTCCCCCACCAGGGCGACGGTGCGGCCCGGGGTCAGGGTGAAGGAGACCCGGTTCACGGCGCGCAGGGTGCCGTGCCGGAAGCCGTCCCTGACCGCGTAGTCCTTCACCAGGTCGCGGACCTCCAGCGTGGTCATCGGGGCGCTCCCTCGGTGTCGTTCTGCTGCGGCGTCGTCCCCGACAACGCCTCGGACGGTGGGGTGTCGGACCCGCGGACGAAGGCGCCGCGCTCGCCGGTCAGGCTCGGGAAGGAGGCGAGCAGCTGCCGGGTGTAGGCGTGCCGCGGCCTGGCGTAGATCTCGTCGGCCGGCGCGTACTCCACCACCCGGCCCTCGCGCATCACGGCGATGGTGTCGCTCAGCTCCAGCAGCAGCGGCAGGTCGTGGGTGATGAAGATCACCGCGAAGCCGAGCTCGTCCCGGAGCCGGATGATCTCCCGCAGGATGCCGCGCTGCACGACCACGTCCAGCGCGGTGGTGGGCTCGTCCATGATCATCACCTGCGGGTCGAGCAGCATCGCCATCGCGATCATGACGCGCTGCCGCATGCCGCCGGAGAGCTCGTGCGGGAAGGAGGACAGCCGCGCCGGGTCGACGCCGACCAGCCCGAGCACCTCCCGACAGCGCGCCACCCGCTGATCCTTCGGCATGTCGGGGCGGTGCGTGGTGAGCACGTCGTCGAGCTGCTCGTGGATGGTGATCACCGGATTGAGGGAGTTCATCGCGCCCTGGAACACCATGGACAGCTTGTCCCAGCGGAACCGGCGCAGCGGCTCCCGCCGCAGGGACAGCAGGTCGATGTCCTCGCCGCTCCGGTCGTGGAAGGTCACGGAGCCGTGGGTGACCTCGGCCGGCGGGCGGTGCAGCCGGTTGATCGCGTAGGCCAGGGTGGTCTTGCCGCAGCCGGACTCGCCCGCCAGGCCGAGGATCTCGCCGCGGCCCAGGGTGAGGGAGACGTCCCTGACGGCGTGGACGGGGTTCTCCGTCTGGTACACGACGTCGAGCGCGGTCACCGTCAACACGGGTGTCCTTCCCGGACCGCCAGCCGCCGTCTCGACGGTGCGGACCGCGGAGCCGGGATCCGCGGAGCCGGCCTTCGCCGAGTCGGCCGTCGCGGAGCCGGTGTTCGCGTGGCCGGTCTTCGCTGCGGCGGTCTCCGCGGAGCCGGCCTCCGCTACACCGGTGTTCGCTGAGCCGGCCTTCGCAGCGGCGGGATCCGCGTAGCCCGTGCCCGCGGAGGCGGACGCGGCGCCCGTGCCCGCGGAGGCGGTCTCCGCTACACCGGTGTTCGCTGAGCCGGCCTTCGCAGCGGCGGGGTCCGCGGTGCCCGTGTCCGCGGAGGCGGTCTTCGCGGAGGCGCTCACGCGGCCGGTGTTGGCTCCCCGGGCCGAACGGGGGACGCGCAGCTTGGGGTTGATGATCTCGTCGATGCTGAAGTTGATCAGCGCGAGGCCGCAGCCGAAGAGGGCGATCATCAGTCCCGGCGGCACGAACCACCACCACGCCTCGTACTGCAGCGCGAAGCCGTTCTGCGCGAAGTAGAGCATCGTGCCGAGGGTGTGGGAGTTCGACGCCCCGAGGCCCAGGAACGACAGGCCGGCCTCGGAGAGGATCGCGGCGATCACCGCGAAGACGAACTGCGAGGCCAGCAGCGGCAGCAGGTTCGGCAGGATCTCCACCGTGACGATCCGCCAGCGCTTCTCCCCCGCGACGCGCGCCGCGGCCACGTAGTCGCGGTTGCGCAGCGAGAGGGTCTGGGCGCGCAGCACCCGCGCCGAGGCGGCCCAGCCGGTGATGGCGAGCACCAACGCCACGGTCCACCAGCCGCGGTCCCTGGCCGGCACGAAGCCGGCGATCACGATGACCAGCGGCAGCCCGGGGATGACCAGCATGACGTTGGAGAACAGCGAGAAGCCCTCGTCCACGTAGCCGCCGACGTAGCCGCCGATGATGCCGAAGATCGCGGACAGCACCGTGGCCAGGATGCCGACCAGCAGGCCGATCTGGAGCGAACCCCGGGTGGAGTAGGCGAGCTGGGCCAGGACGTCCTGCCCCGTCTGGGTGGTGCCCAGCAGGTGGCCGTCGCCCGGCGAGGCCAGACCGGTGCTGCTGATGGCGTCCGGGTCGGTCACCAGCATCGGCCCGAGCACCCCGAAGAGCGCGATGCCGAGGACCAGGAACAGGCCGAAGCCGAGCTTCGGCGACCAACTGGGCAACAGGGAGCGCCAGCCGCTGCGCGGGGCGACGTCCTCGGCGGCGGGCGCCGCCGCGTCGGTGCTCTCGGGGAGCGGACTGAGATGGGTCACGATGCCAGCTCCTCGTTCACTTCTCGACCCGGGTGCGGGGATCTATGAGGCCGTACAGCAGGTCCACGATCAGGTTCGCGCCCAGCACGGCCACGGTGATCACCAGGAAGATGCCCTGCATCAGGGCGTAGTCGTTGTTCTCCACGGCCTGGAGCAGCTTGCTGCCGATGCCCGGGTAGGAGAAGACCTGCTCGGTGATGATGGATCCGGACACCACGAAGCCGAGGGAGATCGCGAAGCCGGCCACCGACGGGAGCACCGCGTTCCTGGCCGCGTAGCGGGTCATGATGCGGCGGTCGCGCAGACCCTTGGCCCGGGCGGTGAGGACGTAGTCCTCGTCCATGGTCGACACCATCATGTTCCGCATGCCCAGCAGCCAGCCGCCGACCGAGGAGACCACGATGGTCAGGGCCGGCAGGGTGCCGTGGTAGATCGCGGACTGGATGAACTCCGGGTTCCAGCCGGGCATCAGGGTCACGTCGTAGCCCTGTTGGAGCGGGAACCAGTCCAGCATGGACGAGAACACCAGGATGAAGATGAGCGCCAGCCAGAAGTACGGCACCGCGGAGAGCACCGTGGTGGCCGGCACCAGCGAGTCCAGCCAGGTGCCCCGCTTCCAGCCGACGACCGCGCCCAGCCCCACCCCGACCAGGAAGGAGAGCAGGGTCGCGATGCCGACCAGGGTGATGGTCCAGGGCAGCGCCTGGGAGATGACGTAGGTGACGTCCTCCGGGAAGGCGCTGACCGAGACCCCCAGATCGCCGCGGAGGATGTTGCCCAGATAGGACACGTACTGGTCCCACAGCGGCTCGCCGGTGTCGGTGCCGAGCAGCAGTTCGTAGGACCGGCGCACGGCCGGATCGACCGAGCCGCCACGCTGCTGGAGCTTGGCCAGCAGCGTGTCGACCGGGTTCCCCGGCATCATCCGCGGGATGAAGAAGTTCAGGGTCAGCGCCGCCCAGAGGGCGACGAGGTAGAACCCGAGCTTACGGACGTAGTACCTCATGACCTCGTGTCACTCACTCGCCGGCAGGTTGGAGGTGCTTCAGGATCTCGGCCTGGTCCGGCTTCTGCCAGATGGCGGGGAAGGCGTACAGATCGTCGGCGGTGGGCCAACCGGTGAACTTCTCGACGTTGACCTCGCTGGTGTTGCCGCCCACCATGATCGGGATGTACGGCATGTCCTCTTCGAGGCGGGTCTGGATGGTGTCGAGGTACGGCTGGCGGGCGGCGGTGTCCATCGGGTCGATCTGCCGCAGGGACTCCAGCGCCTCGTTCACCTCGTCGTTGTCGTAGCGGGCGAAGTTGGGGTTGGCGGTCTCGCCGACCGGCGCGGTGTTGTCGCCGGAGTAGAAGTAGCTGTAGCCCCAGTACGGGTCGCCCGAGGGGCCCGGGTACTGCGAGTCGATCAGCAGCTCGTAGTCGCCCCGGCCGCGCGCGCTGGACCACTCGTTGAAGGAGGACTGCTCCACGGTCAGCTCGATCCCGGCGGCCTCCAGCTGCTCCGCCATGGTGTTGATCGCCGTGATGTAGTCGTTCCAGCCCGCGACGACGCTCACGCTGAGGGAGACCTTCTCGCCGTCCTTGGCGTAGATGCCGTCGTCGCCCTTGGCGTAGCCGGCGTCCTGGAGGATCTGCTCGGCCTGGTCCACCTGGGCCGTCATCGGGGCGGTGCGCTCGGTCAGCTGGTCGGAGATGATCTCCTCGTCACGGCCGGGCAGCGCCATGCCGGGAGAGATCTCGGCCGCGGTGTTCTGGAACGCCAGGGCGTTGAGCTGGTCGCGGTCCATGGCGTAGTAGATCGCGTGGCGCACCGCCGGGTCCGTCTGCGGGCCCTCGCATCCGAGTTCGGCGCTGGAGCAGGTGAACAGTGCCATCTGGAAGACGTTGGCGGTGACCGCGTCGTATCCGGGGTACACCTCCGGGACGTTGTCCATGTTGGGCACGGGGCCGGTCTGCCAGTCGATGGTCCCGGCGGACAGGGCGTCGGCGCCGGCCTGGTTGCCGGACAGCGATACGTACCGCACGTTCTTCACGGCCGGCGCGCCGTCCCAGTAGTCCGGGTTGGCGGCGAGGGTGAACGCCTGCGGCTTGAACTCGGAGAGGGTGAAGGGGCCGGTGCCGATGGGCTCACGGACCTGGTCGGTGGAGGGGTCCTCGATGTTCTTCCAGATGTGCTCGGGGACGATCCAGATCTTGCCGAGCAGCTGCGGGGCGTCCATGTAGGCGGGGTTGTCGAAGCTGACCCGCACCTCGGTCTGGCTGACGACCTCGGTCTCGCCGGCGAAACCGACGGTGTTGATGGTGTCGTTCGCCACGAGCATGTCGAAGGTGAACTTCACGTCGTCGGCGGTGAATTCCTCGCCGTCGGACCAGGTCACGCCCTCCCGGAGGGTGATCGACAGCTCGGTGCCGTCCTCGTTCCAGGAGTACTCGGTGCCCAGGCGCGGCTGCGGCTCGTCGGGGCGTGCGATGTTGAAGAAGAACAGCGGCTCGAAGATCGTCCCCGGCCCCTCGTTCATGCCCGGGAGGTACGGGTTGAAGTTGCGCTGGAAATCCCCGGCCTGGCCGTTGTAGGCGATCAGGGTGTCGTCGCCGGCCGCCGTGCCGCCGCCGTTGCTCGAACCGCATCCGGTAGCCAGCAGGCCCAGCGCGAGCGCTCCGATCGCCGCGACGCGGGCGCGCCGGGATCTTCCGTGGTGTTGAAGCATGGACGTTCCTCTCGTGGCCGCTCGAGCAGCGGGCTGGCCGGGGTAGGATTGTTAAGCCGCTGAATTAACAAAGTCAAGCCTCAGACGAAACGAACCCGCGGCCGGGCCGCCGCGGAACCGTGCTCGACCCCCCGTGTCGGCGCCTACACTTGGGCGTCGCCCGGAGTGATCGGGAGGACACGTCGGGGGCCGGGAGCCCGCAGCAGATGGGGAGGACGCACGTGACCGAGCCGGGAGCCACCCCCCGCGCCACTCCCCACGCGAGCAGCCGCGCCGCCGTCCTGGACGTGATCAGGGCCGCCGGCACGATCAGCCGGGTCGGGCTGGTCAGGGCCACCGGCTTCACCGGAGCGACGATCTCCACCGTGGTCCGGCGTCTGATCGACGACGGCCTGGTCCTGGAGACCGGCCGCGCCGAGTCCACCGGGGGCAAACGACGGGTGCTGCTCCAGCTCAACCTGACGTCCCGGTACGCGGTGGGCGTGCACCTGGACCACGCCGGCCTCACGTACGTGCTCACCGACCTCGGCGGCGACGTGGTGGCCCGGATGTCGCGCGCCGGGGTGGGCGCCGACGACCCGCCGGTGGTCGTGGAGCGGATGGCGACCGAGATCGAGGCGCTGCTGGAGGGCGCCGACGTGGACCGCGGCCGCCTGGTGGGGCTCGGCCTCGTCGCGCCCGGGCCTATGAACCAGGCCAACGGCATGCAGCTGGTCCCGCCGGCCATGCGACGCTGGGAGGACTTCCCGCTGGACCGGGAGCTGGCCGCGGCCACCCGGCTGCCCGTGCTGCTGGACAACGACGCCACCGCCGCCGCGCTCGGCGAGCACTGGTCGGGCGGCGTCGGCGGCGCGTCCACCTTCGCCGCCGCCTACATGGGCACCGGCATCGGCGCGGGCCTGATGATCAACGGCATCCCCTACCGGGGGCCGAGCGGCAACGCCGGCGAGATCGGGCACATCTGCCTCGACCTGGAGGGCCCGGAGTGCTGGTGCGGCGCCCGCGGCTGCACCGAGACGCTGGCCGGCCCGGGCGCGGTGGTCGCCGCGGCGCGCGCGGACCGCGAGCTGGCGCGCGCGGCGGACCTGCCGCCGGTCGCGGACCCGGCGCGCCGGGCGGCCGACTTCGCCGCGGTCACCCGCGCCGCGCTGCGTGGCGAGCCGCGCGCCCGCACCCTGCTGGAGGGGTCCGCGCGGTACCTGGCGGTCGCGGCGCGCACCCTGGCGAACATCATGGACCTCGAACAACTGGTCCTCACCGGGCCGAGCCTGGCCATCGCCGGCTCCATCTACCTGCCGGTGGTGCAGCGCGAGCTCACCGAGTCCTTCTTCTCCCGCTCCACCCACCCGGTCACGGTGCGGCTGTCCCGTTCCGCCGCGACGGCCCCCGCCATCGGCGCCGCCGCGATGGTGCTGCAGTCGGAACTGGTGCCGTTGCGCGAGGGCCTGCGTCTGCCGGACAACCTCGCCGAGGCCGAGCCGGCGAACCACGAGGCCGGCGCCGGTCCGAGCGTCGCGTCGTCCGGGGTCGCGTAGCCGCCAGGGGCGCGTGCGGCGCCCGGGGCGCCGTCGCGCCAGCGCCCAAAATGATCACCGTCGGTGATACCTTTCGCCAGCTCTGTCCCCTAACGGGTTAATTATCAGCCGCGGGCACATGGCCCCGTCGGCACCCGGGGACACATCCGTCGTCCAGGCGACCAGGCGTCGCGCACCGCGACGCCGGCGATCGCGTCGCCCCGCCCGCCACCGACCCTCCCCCAGGCCCTGGGGGCCCGGGCGGTGCCCCCAACGACCCCGAGGACGGGCCGAGAGACAGGGAGAGCCCTGGAGTGGAGACCCCCGACACCGTGTGGAACTGCCCGTTCGACTTTGCCGAGCGGCTGGAGTTCGACCCGTTGCTGCGGCGCCTGATGACCGAGGCGCCCATCGCCAGGATCCGCATGCCCTACGGGGAGGGTGAGGCCTGGCTGGTCACGCGCTACGAGGACGTGCGCGTCGTGACCACCGACCGCAGGTTCAGCCGGGCCGCGGTCATCGGCCGGGACTTCCCGAGGATGACCCCCGAGCCCATCGTGCAGTCGGAGTCCATCAACCTGCTCGACCCGCCCGCGAGCAGCCGGCTGCGCAAGCTGGTCTCGCAGGCGTTCACCACGCCCCGGGTGGAGGCGATGCGGCCGGCGACCCAGCGGATCGTCGACGAGTTGCTGGACGGGATGGCCGAACACGGGCCGCCCGCGGACCTGGTGAAGCACGTCTCGATGCGGCTGCCGTTGACCACCATCTGCGAGGTGCTCGACATCCCCGAGCCGGATCGGGACGAGCTCCGCGGTCGCGCCGTGACGATGATGAACATCGGGCCGACCACCAAGGAGGCGGCCATCCAGGCGAAGGCGGAGCTGCGCACGTACTTCGGCGAGCTGACCGCCCGTCGGCGCGCCGACCCGGGCGAGGACCTGATCAGCGTGCTGGCCACCGCCCGGGACGGCGACGACCTGATGGGCGACGACGAGCTCACCGTCATGGCGATGATCCTGCTCATCACAGGACACGACACCAGCACCTACCAACTCAGCAACCTCACCTACACGTTGCTGACCAACCCCGAGCAGCTGACCAAGCTGCGCGCCCGCCCCGACCTGCTGCCGCAGGCCCTGGAGGAGCTGCTGCGCTTCATCCCGTTCCGCAAGGGCGTCGGCATCCCCCGGATCGCCACCGAGGACGTGGAGCTCGGCGGCGTGACCATCCGGGCCAACGACACCGTGCACGTCTCCTATCTGGCCGCCAACCGGGACGAGAAGCGCTTCGAGCGCCCCGACGAGCTCGACCTGGACCGGGCGGTCTCGCCGCACATGACCTTCGGCTGGGGCGCGCACCACTGCGTCGGCGCCCCGCTGGCGCTGATGGAGCTCCAGGTGGCCATCGGCACGATGCTGACCCGCTTCCCGCGCCTGGAACTCGCCGTGCCGGCCGAGGAGGTGCGCTGGAACACCGAGTCCATCTGGCGGTACCCGTACGAGCTCCCGCTCATCTGGTGAGGGTGGCCGGCGGCTGACCCCTGGGAGGCGGTCGCCGCCGACCGAGACCAGGACAACCCACAGAAACACCGTTCACAGCCATCGATGCCGCGGCCGTCGGCCGGTAGGCCGCCCGCGGCGTGGGAGGGGATCATGGCAACCCTGTGCCGACCGTCCATCGCGGTTCCGGAACACATCATCACCATGGAGCAGACGCTCCAGCTGTGCCGCAGCGTGCACGCCGACCACCCGCAGCTCGCGCTGGCGCTGCGGCTCATCGAGAACACCGGGGTACAGACCCGGCACATCGTGCAGCCGATCGAGGAGACGCTGCGTCATCCGGGCTTCGAGAGCCGCAACCGGCTCTACGAGCAGGAGGCGAAACGGCGGGTGCCCGAGGTCGTCCACCAGGCGCTGGGGAACGCGGGCCTGGGCGTGGACGACATCGACCTGATCGTGTACGTCTCGTGCACCGGCTTCATGATGCCCTCGCTGACCGCGTGGCTCATCAACGAGCTGGGCTTCAGGTCGGACACCCGGCAGCTGCCGATCGCGCAGCTGGGCTGCGCCGCCGGCGGTGCGGCGATCAACCGGGCGCACGACTTCTGCCTGGCCTATCCGCAGGCCAACGCGCTGATCGTGTGCTGCGAGTTCTGCTCGCTGTGCTACCAGCCCACCGACCTCGGCGTGGGCTCGCTGCTGTCGAACGGGCTGTTCGGCGACGCGGTGGCCGCCGCGGTGGTGCGCGGCATCGGCGGCTCCGGCGTGCTGCTGGAGCGCAACGGCTCGCATCTGGTGCCGGACACCGAGGACTGGATCAGCTACGCGGTCCGGGGCACCGGCTTCCACTTCCTGCTGGACAAACGGGTGCCGACGACGATGAAGATGCTGGCCCCGGCGCTGCGGACGCTGACCGAGGAGCACGACTGGGACGTCTCCGGGCTCGACTTCCACATCGTGCACGCCGGCGGTCCCAGGATCCTCGACGACCTGTGCAAGTTCCTCGAGGTCGACCCCGACATGTACCGGTACAGCCGGGCCACGCTCGCCGAGCGGGGCAACATCGCCAGCTGCGTCGTCTTCGACGCCCTGGAGCGGATGTTCGCGGACGGCGGGGCGACCGAGGCGGCGCGCGGCCTGATCGCCGGTTTCGGCCCGGGCATCACCGCCGAGATGGTGCTGGGCCGCTGGGCGGAGACCCGGCACCCCGACGTCGGCAGTCTCGGATCCGCCCGCCGGGCCGAGGAGCAGGCCGGGGTCGGCTGACCGGAACCGCCCCGTCGCCGGAAGACCCGTCCGGCGGGCTCCGCCGGTGACACGGGGCCCGACCGGACGTCACCTCCGGACTCCGGGTGTCGTGACCGCGCACGCACGACCGCGGTCACGACACCCGGGCCGGATGGTCCGCGAAGTACGCGCGCACCACCGCGGTGTGCGTCGGGAAGGCCAGGCTGACCGGCTCGTGCAGCACGAGCCACTCCGTGGCCTCGTCGGTGGCCGTGGACGCGGGCATGGAGTCGGCGTCCCGCGGCGGCAGCAGGGCGAAGACGTTCAGCGTCAGCTCCCCGTTGCGCACGTCGAAGAGCCGCGCCTCCTCGGCCGGGGCGGTCAGCCCCGTCTCCTCCCTGAGCTCCCGCACCGCGGCCTGCCGCCAGGTCTCACCGAGCTCCATGTAGCCGCCGGGCAGGGCCAGTTCGCCACGGCACGGCTCGATGTCCCGGCGCACCACCACGAGTCCGCGGCGGCCGTCCCGCTCGACCGGCAGCAGCGCCACGGCGACCGGCAGCGGGTTCCGCCAGTGCGTCTCGCCGCAGCCCGAGCAGTCCCGGGGCCAGGCCAGGTCCTCGGCATAGCCGGTGCCGCAGTAGGGACAGTGGGTGACGCGCCGCCCGTAGGTGTATGCCATCAGTAACACCTATCATCCCGGCGCCCGAGCCTTCCATCCCCGCCGCCGGGCACCCCCGCCACGGGCCGGGTCAGGGCTTGCGGCCCACGCCGCAGAAGGCGTCCACCTCGGGGATCGAGGCGCCCTCCCGCGGCGCCTCCGGGTGCCATCTGGAGCACGACACGACGCCAGGTGGCACCAGGTCGAGGCCGTCGAGGAACCCGGCGATCTGCTCGGGGTCACGCAGCCGGTAGGGCACCGCCCCGGTGGCGTTGTAGCCGCGCACCCCCTCCGCCGACTCCCGGGGGTGAACGACCTTGGTGCCGTCGTTGACGGCGAGGTGGCTGCCGGACGGGAGGCCGTCGAGCAG
This sequence comes from Streptomyces sp. B6B3, assembly GCF_039871525.1. Taxonomy (NCBI): domain Bacteria; kingdom Bacillati; phylum Actinomycetota; class Actinomycetes; order Kitasatosporales; family Streptomycetaceae; genus Streptomyces; species Streptomyces sp. B6B3. The sequence continues at coordinate 172,838 of NZ_JBDPLU010000006.1, forward strand.
CCGCCGGACGATCGAACGCGCCTCCTCGTCGTCTCCGATGTGGCCGAGCACCCCGTTGAGCAGCAGGCCCACCGGCCGGGTGAGGTCGAGCGTGGTGCGGGCGGCCACCAGGATCTTCTCGGGATCCCGCAGGTCGGCCGCCACGTAGTCGGCGGCGCCCTTGGGGCCGCTGACCAGCAGCGCGCGGGCGTGGGCGAGGACCAGCGGGTCGTTGTCCACGTACACCACGCGGCTTTCGGGCGCGATGCGCTGGGCTATCTCGTGGACGTTGTCCGGGGCCGGCAGGCCGGCGCCGATGTCGAGGAACTGCCGGATGCCGACGGGACCCGCGAGATGCCGGACGCTGCGGGCCAGGAACCCGCGGCAGGCCCGCGCCACGTCGACCACGCCGGGGTAGGCGGCGCGGTACCGGTCGCCGGCCAGCCGGTCCACCTCGTAGTTGTCCCGGCCGCCCAGCCAGTAGTTCCAGACGCGGGCCGAGTGCGGCACCGAGGTGTCGATCGCGTCGTCGGTCACGGGGACTCCTGGTGGTGCCTGCTGCGCTGCGTGCCGGTCATCGTCCCTCTCCGCCGCGGACGGCGGACGGCGCGGAGGCGGCGACGACCTCGCGCCCGGCCTCGGCGAGACGCGCGGTCGGCGACGGCCGGTGACGGCCACCCCCACCACGGTTCCCCGAGGCCCATGACAGCACGGCATCATAGACGCGGCCCGTCCCCCTTGTCGAAAAGTTGTTTCGAGCACATGCCGCTGACCTGGGCGGATCCGCCGGCTTTCGGGTCCGGTCGCGGCATCATCCGGCCGTGAGCGCCGGCTCCCGGCCGGCGCCGCGCGCCAGGAACGCGAGGAGGTCCGCCACGGCCGCCCGGCCGGCCCGGTTGGCGCCGACGGTGCTGGCCGACGGACCGTAGCCGACCAGGTGGACCCGGGGGTCGCGGGCCGCGCGGGTGCCGTCCAGGCGGATGCCGCCGCCCGGTTCGCGCAGCCGCAGCGGCGCCAGGTGGTCGATGGCCGGCCGGAACCCGGTGGCCCACAGGAGGGTGTCGGCCGGCACCTCGCGGCCGTCGCGCCAGGCCACGCCGTCGGGGGTGATCCGGTCGAACATCGGCAGCCGGTCCAGCACGCCGCGCCGGCGGGCCCGGCGCATCTCCTCGGTCATCGGCAGGCCGGTCACCGACACCACGCTCCGCGGTGGCAGGCCGCGCCGCACCCGGTCCTCGACCAGCGCGACCGCGGCCCGGCCCTGCACCTCGCCGAAGGAGTCCTCGCGGAACAGCGGCGGCCGGCGGGTCACCCACGTGGTGCCGGCGGCCACCTCGGCGATCTCCAGCAGGTGCTGCACGCCCGAGGTGCCGCCGCCGACCACCACCACCCGCTCGCCGGCGAAGGCCGCTGGCCCCGGATAGTCCGCGGTGTGCAGCTGGCGCCCGCGGAAGTCGCCCTGGCCCGGGACGTGCGGCCAGAAGGGTCGGTCCCAGGTGCCGGTGGCGTTGATCAGCGCCCGGGTGCGCCACTCCCCCGCGTCGCTGCTGACCAGGAGCCGGCCGTCGCCCGCCTCGCGCACCGCGGTGACGTCCACCGGGCGGCGCACCGGCAGCGCGAAGGCGCGTTCGTAGGCGGCGAAGTACTCGGCGACCACCTCGGCGGACGGCCGGTCCGGGTCCGCGCCGGTCAGCTCCATGCCGGGCAGCGCGTGCACGCCGTGCACCCGGCCGTAGGTCAGTGTCGGCCAGCGGAACTGCCAGGCGCCGCCGGACCGCGGCGCGTGGTCGAGCACCACGAAGTCACGTCCGGGCACGAGCCCGCGCCGGCCCAGGTGGTAGGCGCTCGACAGCCCGGCCTGCCCGGCGCCGATCACCAGCACCTGGACCTCGCTCGCGGGTCGCGCCTCGTCCGTGGGGTTCATGCTGATGTCAACCACGGGGCGCCCGTGCGGCTTCCCGTGGCGGGTAGTTGACTGGGGGCGTGGACTGCCTGTTCTGCGCGATCGTCGACGGCGAGGTGCCGGCCCACCGGGTGTTCGAGGACGAGACGGTGGTGGCGTTCCTCGACCACCGTCCGCTGTTCCCCGGCCACGTGCTGGTGCTGCCCCGGCGGCATGTGGAGACCCTCACGGACCTGCCGCCCGAGGACGTCGGCCCGTACTTCGTCCGGGTGCGGCGGATCACCGGCGCGGTGGAACGCGGCATGGCGGCGGCCGGCTCGTTCGTCGCGCTCAACAACCGGGTCAGCCAGTCCGTGCCGCACCTCCACGTGCACGTGGTGCCGCGGAACCGGAAGGACGGGCTGCGCGGCTTCTTCTGGCCGCGCGGGCGGTACGCCGACGAGGCGCACGCCGGGGAGGTCGCGGACCGGCTGCGGACCGCGCTCAGGGACGAGGCGGGGTGAGCACCTCGGAGAGGTCGTAGCTGACCGGCTCCACGAGCTGCGCGTAGGTGCACTCGCCCGGTTCGCGGTCGGGCCGCCAGCGGCGGAACCGGGCGGTGTGCCGGAAGCGGTCGCCCTGCATGTGCTCGTACGCCACCTCGCAGACCCGCTCGGGGCGCAGCGGCAGCCAGGACAGGTCCTTGGTGCCGGTCCAGCGGCTGGGGCCGCCCGGCATCCGGCTGGTCTCGTGCGCCTCCTCGCGGGTCCAGTCGGCCCAGGGGTGGCCGGCGACGGACTCCATCAGCAGCGGCTCCAGCTCGGCCATCAGCTCCCGGCGGCGGGTCATGGAGAACGCGGCGCACACCCCGACGTGCTGCAGGGTGCCGGCGTCGTCGTAGAGGCCGAGCAGCAGCGAGCCGACCACCGGCCCGCTCTTGTGGTGCCGCAGCCCGGCGACCACGCAGTCCGCGGTGCGCTCGTGCTTGATCTTGACCATGGCCCGCTGGTCGGGGCGGTAGGGCAGGTCGAACGGCTTGGCCACGATGCCGTCGAGCCCGGCGCCCTCGAACCGCTCGTACCATTCGCGCGCCTCGGCGAGGTCGCTGGTGGCCGGCGCCAGGAACACCGGCTGATGGGTGTGCCCGAGCGCCTCCTCCAGCGCCGCGCGGCGGTCCCGCAACGGGACGTCCATCAGCGACGCGTCGCCGAGCGCGAGCAGGTCGAACGCGACGAAGCTGGCGGGCGTGCGTTCGGCCAGCATCCGGACCCGGGACGCGGCGGGGTGGATGCGTTCGGTGAGCGCGTCGAAGTCCAGCCGGTCGTCGCGGGCGAGCACGATCTCGCCGTCCAGCACGCAGCGCTCGGGGAGCCGTTCCCTGAGCCCGTCGACCAGTTCCGGGAAGTAGCGGTTGAGCGACTTGGTCGAGCGGCTGCCGATCTCCAGCTCGTCGCCGTCCCGGAACACGATGGCGCGGAAGCCGTCCCATTTGGCCTCGTAGTGCATGCCGGGGGGAATCTCCGCGGCCGTGCTGGCCAGCATCGGCTTGACGGGCGGCATCACCGGAAGGTCCATGGTCTGGATTGTGCGGTCCAGGACCGCCGGCCGCTCGCCGGCGGGCGGCGGGCCCCGCGCCGGCCTACCGTGACCGTATGGCCAAGGCGCTCGAGCTCACGGTGGGCGACCGCACCGTGCGGCTGTCCAGTCCGGACAAGGTGTACTTCCCGGAGCGGGGCTTCACGAAGCTGGACGTCGCCCGGTACTTCCTGGCCGTCGGCGACGGCATCCTGCGGGCGCTGCGGGACCGGCCGACCACCATGGAGCGCTACCCGGAGGGGGCGGCGGGCGAGTCGTTCTACCAGAAGCGGGCGCCGGCGAACCTGCCCGCGTGGATCCCGACCGCCCGCATCGGGTTCCCCAGCGGGCGGTTCGCGGACGAGATCTGCCCGACGGAGCCGGCCGCGGTGCTGTGGGCCGCCAACCTCGGCTGTCTGACCTTCCACCCCTGGCCGGTGCGGCGGGCGGACACGAACCGGCCCGACGAGATGCGGATCGACCTGGACCCGCAGCCGGGCACGGACTACGAGGACGCGGTGCGCGCCGCGCTGGAGCTGCGGGAGCTGCTCGCCGAGCTGGGGCTGCGCGGCTGGCCGAAGACGTCGGGCGGCCGCGGGCTGCACGTGTTCGTGCCGATCGTTCCCGAGTGGACGTTCGCCGAGGTGCGGCGGGCGGTCATCGCCGTCGGCAGGGAGCTGGCGCGGCGTGCGCCCGACCGGGTGACGACGGCGTGGTGGAAGGAGGAGCGGGGGGCGCGGATCTTCGTGGACTACAACCAGATGGCGCGGGACCGCACCATCGCCTCCGCCTACTCGGTGCGGGCCCGGCCGCACGCGCCGGTGTCGGCGCCGCTGCGCTGGGAGGAGGTCCCCGACGCCCGGCCCGAGGACTTCGACCTGGCGACGATGCCGGAGCGCTTCGCGGCCGTGGGCGACGTGCACGCGGACATGGACGACCACGCGTTCCGGCTGGATCGGGTGCTGGAGTGGGCCGAGCGTGACGAGCGGGACCACGGCCTGGGCGACCTGCCGTACCCGCCGGAGCACCCGAAGGTGGCGGGCGAGCCCACCCGCGTCCAACCGAGCCGGGCCCGCAAGCCGTCCGGCGGCGCCCGCCGCCGGACGGACGACTGCGCGCCGGCCTGCGGCCCGCCCCCCCCGGGTGCGCCGCCCCGGCACGCCCATGGCCGCGGGCCGGGAACGCGCCACGGGGCGGGACGGCCGCCCTGCCCGACGGGCCCGAACGGGCCCGGGCCCGCAGGGCGGGGGGATCCTCATGCGGGGAGCGTGGCCGCCAGGGTGCGGAGTAGCTCCGTGTTGTCGCGGGTGCGGCGCATGCGGTCCAGGAGGGGTTCCACGCCGTGCCGGCTCTCCCGCTCCACCAGCGTGTGCCGGAGCCGGCGGATCACGGCCAGTTCGGCGGGCGGGAGCAGCAGTTCCTCGCGGCGGGTGCCCGAGGTCTCCAGGTCGACGGCCGGATAGACCCGGCGGTCGGCCAGTCCGCGGTCCAGGCGCAGCTCCATGTTCCCGGTGCTCTTCAGCTCCTCGAAGAAGAAGTCGTCGGCCCGCGAGCCGGTGTCCACCAGGGCGGTGGCCAGGATGGTCAGCGAACCGCCGCCCTCGACCGCCCGCGCGGCCCCGAACAGCCGCTTCGGCGGGTGCAGCGCGCCCGCGTCGATGCCCCCGGACAGGATCCGGCCGGTGCCCGAGGCGGTGTGGTTGTGCGCCCGGCACAGCCGGGTGAGGGAGTCGAGCAGGATCACCACGTCGCGGCCGAGTTCGACGAGGCGCTTGGCGCGTTCGACGGCCAGCGCGGCGATCACCGTGTGCTCCTTGGCCGGCCGGTCGAAGGGGGAGGCGACGACCTCGCCGTGCACCGCGCGGGCCAGCGCGGTGACCTCCTCGGGGCGTTCGTCGAGGAGCAGCAGCATCAGGTGGCATTCGGGGTGGTTGTCGGTGATCGCGGCCGCCAGCGCCTGCAGCACCATGGTCTTGCCGGTCTTGGGCGGGGCCACGATCAGCCCGCGCTGGCCCTTGCCGACGGGGGTGAACAGGTCGATGACGCGGGTGGTCAGCTGGTCGGGCGCGCCCTCCAGACGCAGCCTGCGGTCCGGGTGGACCGGGGTGAGCTCGGCGAAGTGCGGGCGGCGGGCCAGGAGTTCGGGCTCGACGCCGTTGACCAGGTCGAGCCGGGCGAGGGAGCGCGTCCGGTCCCGGCGCCCTCCGGTGGCCGGCGCGTCGAGGAGTCCCTGGACGAGGTCGCCGGTGCGCAGGCCGTGTCGGCGGACCTGGCCCGGCGGCAGCTGCGGGTCGTGGGCGGTGGCGACGAAGTCGGCGGGGCGCAGGAAGGCGCGGTTGCCGAGGAGTTCGACGATGCCGGTGACGGGCGTGGGCGTTCCGGCCCGCTCGGCGGGTGGGGAGTCGGGTGCGGGGGCGAGGGCTGCGGTGGACGTCATGCTGGGTCCCTGAGGGGTGTGAGTCGATCCGTGAAGCGGATACCGGGCAGGTGGGAACGTGCCGTGAACACGGCGGAGACGGGCCCGGGCGGCGGTCGCGGCGCGAGGCGCGGCGACGGCGGACGGGGCTCGGTGGGCGTTCCGGCGGAATGCCGGAAGGCTGGTGCGATGTCGAACGCCGGAGGCGTTCGCAGAAGGCACGGACGCCACGACGGGCGTACACACGTGCTGTTTCGCACTATACCAGCCGGCCGGCGGTCAGGGGTCGGTGTGCGGCCCCCGCGCCTGGTCTGAGGTCCCCCCGGTGGTTCTGGGCGATGCCGTCGCGGACCGACCAGTTCAGTCCTGGTGGACCTCGTCGGCGCCGGGACCGCCGGAGAGCAGGTCGTCGCCAGGGCCCCCGTAGAGGATGTCGTCGCCGCTGTTGCCGTAGACGGTGTCGTCGTCCTCGCCGCCGTTGAGCTCGTCGTTTCCGCGACCGCCGCGGATCTCGTCCGCGCCCGCCTCGCCGAAGAGGTGGTTGGCGCCGTCGCCGCCCAGCAGCAGGTCGTCCCCGGCACCGCCCTCGGCGGACCCCAGGCGGGCGTGGATGGTGTCGTTCCCGTCGCCGCCCTGGGCGGCGGAGTCGGAGGTGATGATGTCGTCGCCGGGGCCGCCGTAGGCCACCGTCGCGTCGCGGATCACGTCGTCGCCGGAGCCGCCGGAGAGGAAGTGCTCGCCGTCGCCGCCGTCGATGACGTCGTTCCCGTCGCCCCCGCCGCTGTAGCTCTCGTCGCCGGCGCGCAGCACGAGCTCGTCGTCCAGGTCCCAGAGTTCGACGTACACGTAGGTGTAGAGGTCCTCCTCCGGCGTGGTGATCGTGCACACCACGTAGGTGGGGTCCGCGGCATCGGGGTGGACGCAGCCGTTGCCGGCCACGATGGGCACGATGTCGTCGATGATGAACTCGGTCGGGCCGTTCGGGCCCTGCAGCACGACGACGTCGTTCGCCTCGCCGTCGTTCGCGTAGTAGTAGACGTAGTCTCCGCCGGGGTAGACCCAGGCGGTCCCCTTCTCCTCGGCGGACGCGCTGGGCGCCGCCAAGCCCGCGCCCGCGAGCGTCAGGGCGCCCAGCACGACGATGGATCTTCGCATACGTCACCTCTCTGTGATCGGTTGTGCGGTACCGGTTGTACGACCCGCCGCGCCCGCGAATGGTTGTGGCGATCGCGACGAACCCCCTTGACACCCCCGGCGGTGCGCCCGACACTCCTCTGCGCCGACAGGCGCGAATGAAAGTTCACTGGACGAACGGTGAGTCTGTCGGCACCGAGCAAGGGAGCTCTCATGACCACCCATCGCGACCTGCTGATCGGCGGCAGGGACGTGCCGGCCCTCGCCGGCGGCGCCGCGGCGGACGTCAGCCCGCACACCGGCGAGGTGTTCGCGACCGTCGCGGCCGGCCGGGCGGCGGACGTGGCGCGGGCGGTGGCCGCGGCGGACGCCGCCTTCCCCGACTGGCCGGCGCTGGACCCGTACGCCCGGCGGTCGATCCTGCTGCGCGCCGCCGACCTGCTCGCCGGCCGCTCCGAACGGGCCGTCGAGCTGATGGCGGGCGAGGCGGGCGGCACGGTGCCGTGGGCGATGTTCAACGTGGGCCTGGCCGCGGAGATGCTCCGCGAGGCGGCCGCCGCGGTCACCGCGCCCCACGGGGAGGTGCTCGCCGCCCAGGAGGCCGGGGCGTTGGGCCTCGCGGTGCGCCAACCGGTCGGGGTCGTGGGCGCGTTCGCCCCGTGGAACGCACCGCTGATCCTCGGCGTCCGGGCCGTCGCCGCCCCGCTCGCGGCCGGCAACACGGTCGTCGTCAAGCCCAGCGAGGACGCGCCGCTGTCCTGCGGCTACTTCGTGGCCGACGTGCTGCGCGAGGCCGGGCTGCCGGACGGGGTGCTCAACGTGGTCAGCAACGCCCGCGAGGACGCCGCCGAGGTGGCCGAGGCGCTGGTCACCGCCCCGGCGGTGCGGATGGTGAACTTCACCGGCTCCACCCGCACCGGCCGGATCATCGGCACCCTGGCCGCCCAGCGGCTGAAGCCGGCGCTGCTGGAACTCGGCGGCAAGAACGCGATCATCGTGCTGGACGACGCCGACCTGGACCACGCGGTGGACGCCGCGGCCTTCGGCGTCTTCATGAACGCCGGGCAGATCTGCATGTCGGGCGACCGGGTGCTCGTGCACCGGGCGGTGGCCGAGGAGTTCACCGAGCGCTTCGTCGCCAAGGTCGCCGCGCTGCCGTGCGGCGCGCCGACCGACCCGTCGACCGTCGTCGGTCCGCTGGTGAGCCCTGACGCGGCCCGGCGGGTCGCCGCGCTGGTGCGGGACGCGGTGGCGAAGGGGGCCACGGTGCTGACCGGCGGCGGAGAGCCGAGCGGCGCGATCCACCCGGCGACCGTGTTGACCGGCGTGACCCCGGAGATGGAGCTGTACCACGGCGAGGCGTTCGGGCCGGTCTGCGTGCTGGACACCTTCGCCGACGACGACGCGGCGGTCGCCCTGGCCAACGCCACCGAGCACGGCCTGACCTGCGGGATCCTCACCGAGAACGGCACCCGCGGCCTGCGCCTGGCCCGGCGGATCAGGACCGGCATCGTGCACGTCGGCGACCAGTCGGTGGCGGACGAGCCGCAGGCGCCCTTCGGCGGGGTGGGCTCCTCGGGCTACGGCCGGTTCGGCGGCCGGTGGGGCGTCGAGGCGTTCAGCGACACGCGCTGGGTCACCCTCGCCACCCGACACCCGCACTATCCCTTCTGACCCCCGCCCCGCGATCTCCCGTTCTCCCGTCGTCCCCCGCTCTCCCCGTCTCCCCACGTCCCCGATTCTCCGAGGAGCCCGAATGTCGCGGTCGCCGCGCTCCGCCTCCGCGCCCCCGCCCCCCGCCTCGGCCGGCACGCACAGCTTCCGCTCCGTGGCCGCGGTCATCGGGCTGTGCTGGCTGGCCGTGTTCTTCGACGGCATGGACGTCAACATCTACGGCGCGACCATGCCCTACATGCTGGACGACGCCGAGTTCGGCCTGACCCCGGCCACCGCCGGCACCATCGGCAGCTGGACCACCTCCGGCATGCTGGTCGGCGCGTTGACCGCGGGGAACATGACCGACTGGGTCGGCCGCCGGGTCACGCTGATCACCAGCGTGGTGCTGTTCTCCCTGGGCTCGGCGATCTGCGCGGTGGCCGCGTCCCCGGCGACGTTCGGCGCGGGCCGCTTCGTCTCGGGCCTCGGCCTGGGCGCCCTGCTGCCGGTCTGCCTGGCCGTGGTGATGGAGTTCGCCCCGCCGCGCCGGGTGGCGCTGGCCACCGGGCTGCTGATGACCTCGTACCACGCGGGCGGCATGACGGCGACGGGCCTCGGCCTGGCCGCCGACCCGGACGCCTGGCGCTGGGTCTACTGGGCAGGCGTGCTGCCGGCGGTGATCGCCGTGCCGCTGCTGCTGCGCTGGTTCCCCGAATCGCCGGCCGTGCTGCTGGCCAGGGGCCACGAGGCGCGGGCCGCGGCGGTGGCCGCGCGTTACGGCATGCCGGCGCCCCGGCCGGCCGAGGCGCCGCCGGGCGGGGCCCGGGGGCGGGTGGAGGCGGTGCTGGCGCTGTTCCGGCCGGAGTCGCGCTGGGCCACGCCGCTGCTGTGGGTGGCGTCGTTCTGCGGGCTGCTGCTGGTCTACGGGGTGAGCACCTGGCTGCCGCAGTTGATGCGCGGTCAGGGCTACGGGGTCACCTCGGCCGTCAGCTTCCTGATGGTGATCAACGCCGGCGGCATCGTCGGCATGCTGATCGCCGGCCGCACCGCCGACCGGTTCGGCGCGGTGCGGGTGTCGGCCGTCTGGTTCCTGCTGACCGCCTGCGGCGCGCTGCTGCTACGCGCCCACCTCCCGCTGTCGGTGACCTACGTGGTGGTCTTCGTCACCGGCGTCTGGCTGTTCAGCGCCCAGGTCATGGTCTACGCCGCGACCAACTCGGTGTACGGGCCGGCCGAACGGGCCACCGGGCTGGGCTGGGTGACCGGCGTCGGGCGGATCGGCGCCGTGGTCGGCCCGTGGCTGGGCGGCGCGCTGATCAACGGCGGTTCGGAGGGCTGGGGCTTCGTGATGTTCGCGCTCGCCGGTCTGCTGGGCGCCGTCATGATCGCGCTGGTGCCCCTGGTCGGCCGGCTGCGCGGCGGGCGCCCGGCGGGCGCGGCGGACCGGCCGCTCGGCGCGGGAGGCGCGGGAGGCACCGCCCCCGCGCCATGACCCTCCCCCAGCCCACCCGACACGTCCCCCGACACGCCTCGGGACGGCCGTGGCCCGCCCGCGGGCACGCGGCGGGCGGGCCACGGCGCCGGGCCGGCCCGCCGGGCCGGCAGGTAGACGGCGCGTCAGCCCGGACGAACGCGCGGGACTCAGATCCGGCGGACGCGGGCGTAGCGCCCAGCGACCCGCACCTCGGACTCGACGGCCGCGGCCGCCTCCCGCAGCGGCCCCAGCAGTTCGGCGACAGCCTGGGCCGCGGTGCGGCGGCTGGCGTGCATCGAGACGTTGATCGCCGCGACCACCCGGCCGGCGCGGTCCCGGACCGGCACCGCGAGCGAGCGCAGCCCCTCCTCCAACTCCTCGTCCACCAGCGCGTACCCCCGCTCCGCCACCCGGTCCAGCAGCGCCGCCAGCCGGGCCCGGTCCGTGACGGTGTGCGGGGTGAGCGGCGGCAGCGCCGCGCGACGCAGCCGGTCGGCCCGTTCCCCGGCCGGGAGCCCGGCCAGCAGCACCCGGCCCATCGAGGTCGCGTACGCCGGGAAACGGGTGCCGACCGTGATGTCCACGCTCATGATCCGCACCGTGGGCACCCGCGCCGCGTACTGGATGTCGTCGCCGACCAGCACCGACATCGACGCCGAATCGCGCACCCGGCCCACCAGCGAGACCAGGTGCGGCCGCGCGATGTCCGGCAGGGCCAGGCCGGACAGCCGGGCGAAGCCGAGCTCCAACACCCGGGGGCGGGGCCGGAACAGCCCGTCCTCGCCGGCCACGTAGCCCAGATACTGGAGGGTGATCAGGGAACGCCGCACGGTGGCCCTGGCCAGCCCCGTCATCTCGGCCAACGCGCTGAGCGACAGGGCGCCGCCGGGGGCACCGCCCGGGCCCTCACGGCCCGCGGGACAGTCGTCGAAGGCCGCGAGCACGCTCAGCCCGCGGGCCAGCGACTCGACGAACTCGGGCCCCAGCTCCTGCTTGGCGGCCCGGGCGCGCGCGGCGGCCGGCGGGGCCGCCGGCTCCGGCTCCGCCGCGGCGGGCGGCGTGGCCAGGGTCCGTTCGAGCTCGGCCACGGCCCGCCGCAGCCGGGGGAGGAACGCCCGACGCAGCGAGTCGACGGTGTGCCGGCTGGTGTGGCTGACGACGCTGGCCGCGCAGGCCACCCGGCCCGCGGCGTCGCGGACCGGCAGGGCGACGGCCACCAGCCCCGGCTCGATCAGCTGGTCGTCCTCGGACCAGCCGGCCCGGCGGACCGCGGCGACGCGGTCGGCGAAGGAGCCGGCGCCGGTGGCCTCCGGCGGTATCAGCGGGAAGGTGGCGTAGTCGGGGTCGGCGCGGCGGCGACGCTCCCACCCGTCCCAGTCCGCCGGTCCCCAGTCCGCGGCGAACAGCGCGCCGGGCGCGCCGCATTCGGCCGGCAGCGCGTCCCCGATCCGGAAGGCGACGGACATGGTGCGCCGCCGGGTGGCCTGGCAGACGAAACGGGCCCGGTCCTGGTCGGGCACGGCCAGCGAGACCGACTCGTCGAACTCGTCGGCGAGCCGGTCCACCAGCGGCCCCAGCAGGTCGGGGATGCGACAGGCGGCGAGGTAGGCGTTGCCCAGCTCCATCAGCCGCGGCGCGAGCACCACGCCCGAGCCCTCGACGCGCACGTGGTCCAGGCGCTCCAGGGTGCTGAGGACGCGGTCCACCGTGGACCGGGCCAGGCCGGTGGCGCGCACCAACGCACCGGGGGCGGGGCGCCCCTCGGCGGCGGCGATCTCGCGCAGCACGGCCAGACCGCGGATCAACGGGGCCACCGCCTCGCTGGGCGGCGGGGCCGTGGCCGGGTCGGTCATGGGTGCTCCCGCGTGCGTCGGTTCGCCGAAACCGTACCTGTATCGCCCATTGACTTCGGCCGGTTCCCGGGCCGAGACTCGAAGGAGCGATTTCGTGAACTAAAGTTCGCTCGACGAACATGGTAGGCGCATGGCTGAGATATGTCCCCTGCACGACGCCGTCGCGGAGCTGGTCCACGACGGCGACACGGTGGCGATGGAGGGCTTCACCCACCTGATCCCCTTCGCCGCCGCGCACGAGGTGATCCGTCAGGGCATCACCGACCTGACGCTGGCCCGGATGACCCCCGACGTGGTCTACGACCAGCTGATCGGGGCGGGGCTGGCGCGCCGGCTGGTGTTCTCCTGGGGCGGCAACCCGGGCGTCGGCTCGCTGCACCGGTTCCGGGACGCCGTGGAGAACGGCTGGCCGCGTCCGCTGGAGCTGGACGAGCACAGCCACGCCGGCATGGCCAACCGCTACGTCGCCGGCGCCTCCCGGCTGCCGTTCGCCGTGCTGCGCGGCTACCGCGGCAGCGACATCCCGAGCCGCACCGACACCGTGGCCACGGTGGTCTGCCCGTTCACCGGCGAGGAACTGGCCGCGGTGGCCGCGCTCAACCCGGACGTCACGGTGATCCACGCCCAGCAGGCGGACCGGCGGGGCAACGTCCAGCTGTGGGGCCTGACGGGGGTGCAGAAGGAGGCCGCGCTCGCGGCCAGCCGGGTGCTGGTCACCGTCGAGGAGATCGTGCCCGAGCTGACGCCGCGCCCCGGCGGCGTGGTGCTGCCGGCCTGGGTGGTGGACGCGGTCGCCGCCGTGCCCGGCGGGGCGCACCCGTCCTACGCGGCCGGGTACTCGGTACGGGACAACGACTTCTACCGCTCCTGGGACGCGATCTCCCGCGACCGCGCGGCCTTCACGGCCTGGCTGGACGACGAGGTGCGCGGCGCCGCCGGACGCCCTGACGAGCGCCGGACGGAGGCGCGATGAGCACCCGAGAGGCGCCCGAGGTGACGCCCGACGAGCTGATGGAGGTCAACGCGGCCCGGGCGCTGGCGGACGCCCGGACCTGCTTCGTCGGCATCGGCCTGCCCAGCACCGCGGCCAACCTCGCCCGCCGCACCGTCAACCCGGAGCTGGTGCTGATCTACGAGTCGGGCGCGATCGGCGCCAAGCCCAGCCGGCTGCCGCTGTCCATCGGCGACGGCGAGCTCGCCGACACCGCCGACGCGGTCGTCTCGGTGCCGGAGATGTTCAACTACTGGCTCCAGGGCGGGCGCATCGACGTGGGCTTCCTCGGCGCCGCCCAGCTGGACCGGCACGCGAACGTCAACACCACGGTCATCGACCGCGGGCCCGACCGTCCGGAGGGCCGGCTGCCCGGCGCCGGCGGCGCGCCGGAGATCGCCGCCAGCTGCGGGCGGGTGCTGCTGGTGCTGCGGCACGCCCGGCGCAACCTGGTGCCGGCGCTGGACTTCGTCACCACCCTCGGGCACGGCACCGGACCCGGCCATCGGGCGGCCTTCGGGCTGCCGGGACGCGGGCCCGTCGCCGTCATCACCGACCTCGGCGTGCTGCGACCGGAGCCGGAGACCGCGGAGCTGGTGCTCACCGAGCTGCACCCGGGCGTCACCGCGGACCGGGCCAGGGAGGCCACCGGATGGCCGCTGCGGGTGGCCGACGAGGTGACGGTCACCGCGCCGCCCAGCGCCCGCGAACTCGACACCCTGCGCGAGCTGAAGGCGGCCCGCGGCCCGGGCTCGGGACCCGCCGGCCCGGAGCGGCACGCGGGAAACACGGGAAGCCCGAGGAACACGAGCAGCACGAGGAGCGCCCCATGACCCCCCCGCTCCCCCGGTCACGTTCCGGGCGGGACGTCTACGTCGTGGACGCCGTCCGCACACCGGTCGGCCGCTACGGCGGCGCGCTGTCCGCCGTGCGCCCCGACGATCTGGCCGCCCACGTGGTCAGGGCGCTGCTCGACCGCTCCCCCGGCCTCGATCCGGCGGCGATCGGCGACGTGGTGTTCGGCAACGCCAACGGCGCCGGCGAGGAGAACCGCAACGTCGGCCGGATGGCGGCGCTGCTGGCCGGGCTGCCGGTCTCGGTGCCCGGCGCGACCGTCAACCGGCTGTGCGCCTCGGGACTCGAGGCCGTGGTGGTCGCCGCCCGCGCGGTCGCCGCCGGGGACGCCTCCGTGGCGATCGCCGGGGGCGTGGAGTCGATGAGTCGCGCCCCGTGGGTACTGCCCAAACCGGAGCGCGCGTTCCCCACCGGGGCGCCCGAACTGCATTCCACGACGGTCGGCTGGCGGATGGTCAACGAGCGGATGCGCCCGGAGTGGACCGTGCCGCTCGGCGAGGGCGCGGAGCTCATCGCCGACCGGCACGACATCTCCCGCGAGCGGCAGGACCGGTTCGCCCTGGACAGCCACGCCAAGGCGGCCGCCGCCTGGGCGGCCGGACACTACGACGCCGAGGTGGTGCCGTACCCGGGGGTGGAGCTGGCCCGCGACGAGACCATCAGGGACGGCGGCACCCCGGAGGGGCTGGCCCGCCTCCGGCCGGCGTTCCGGGCCGGCGGCACGGTCACCGCGGGGAACTCCTCGCCGCTCAACGACGGAGCCGCGGCCCTGCTGCTCGCCGACGAGGCGGGGCTCGCGGCCACCGGCCGGGAGCCACTCGCCCGGATCGGGGCCTCGGCCGTCACCGGCATCGAGCCGCAGCTGTACGGCCTCGGCCCGGTGTCGGCGATCCGCACGGCGCTGGAGCGGGCCGGCGGCGACCTCGCCCGGGTGGACACCGTCGAGCTCAACGAGGCGTTCGCCGCCCAGGCGCTCGGTTGTCTGGCCGAACTGCCCGAACTGGACCCCGACCTCGTCAACCCGCGCGGCGGCGCGGTCGCCATCGGCCATCCCCTGGGCGCCTCCGGCGCGCGGCTGGCCGGGGCGGTCGCCCACCAGCTCGCCGCGCGCGGCACCGGCACCGGCGTCGCGGCGCTGTGCATCGGCGTCGGCCAGGGCCTGGCCCTCGTACTGGAGCGCTGACCAGCGGCGCCGACGGGCGCCGGGAAGGGGTGAAGACCCGCATGACACTCACCCAGCGGGACATCGACCGGGAGATCGCCGACCACCGGGCGCGCTACACGGCGGCCCGGACCGCGGGCGCGCCCCCGGAGCACCACCCGCGCCGGGACTACCCGCCCTACCGCAGCAGCACGCTGCGCCACCCCCTGCGCCCGCCGGTGGCCGCCGGCGGCGACCCGGAGGCCGTCGAGCTGAGCGGCCCCGTGTTCGGCAGCACCGACGTCGCCCCGGCGGACAGCGACCTGACCCGGCGGCACCCCGGCGAGCCGCTCGGCGAGCGGATCACCGTCTCCGGACGGCTGCTGGACCGGCGGGGACGCCCGGTCCGCGGCCAGCTCGTCGAGATCTGGCAGGCCAACGCCTCGGGCCGGTACGCGCACCAGCTGGACCAGCACCCGGCCCCGCTCGACCCGAACTTCACCGGCAGCGGCCGGGCGCTGACCGGGGACGACGGCGGATACCTGTTCACCACCGTCCGGCCCGGCGCCTACCCCTGGCGCAACCACGACAACGCCTGGCGCCCGGCGCACATCCACTTCTCGGTGTTCGGCACGGCCTTCACCCAGCGCCTGGTGACGCAGATGTACTTCCCCGGCGACCCGCTGTTCGCCCACGATCCGGTCCTGCAGTCCGTCACCGACCCGGCCGCCAGGGAGCGGCTGGTCGCGGCGTACGACCACGAGCGGTCCCGTCCCGAATGGTCGCTCGGCTACCGCTGGAACATCGTGCTGGACGGCCCGGACGCCACCTGGATCGAGGAGGGCCGCTGATGTCCCGACCCGTCACCCCCGACGAGGGCGCCGCCCGGGCCCCGGACGCCGCCGCTCCCCGGGACCCCACGCCCTCCCAGACGGTGGGCCCCTTCTTCGGCTACGCGCTGCCGTTCCCCGACGGCGGCGAGCTGGCGCCCGTCGACCACCCCGACGCCCTGACCGTGCACGGCACCGTCCACGACGGGGCCGGCGAGCCGGTGCCCGACGCGGTCGTCGAGCTGTGGCAGGCCGATGCGGCCGGCGGCCTCGCCGGGGCGCCGGGATCGATCCGCCGGGACCCGGTCACCGGCGGCTTCCTGGGCCGCAACGGCCTGGACTTCACCGGCTGGGGCCGGGTCGCCACCGACGCGGACGGGCGGTGGGCGGCCCGCACGCTGCGCCCCGGCGCCCGTCCGGGCGCGGCGCCGTACCTCAGCCTCTGCGTCTTCGCCCGCGGGCTGCTGCACCACCTGTTCACCCGGCTGTACTTCCCCGAGGACGAGGCGGCGCACGCCGCGGACCCGCTGCTCGCCTCGCTGGACCCGGCCCGCCGCGCGACGCTGGTGGCGACGGCGCAACCCCACCGCCGCTACCGCTTCGACATCCGCCTGCAGGGCGAGGAGGAGACGGTCTTCCTTGACTTTTCCACCCACACCCGCGACGCCGGCTGACCAGCCCGGCGGCGCGCCGGAGGACGTCGGGCTGCTCGCGCCGGGCCGGGCGGGCTCGCCCGCCGAGGCCGCCACCGGCGACGCCGCGTTCCTCCAGGCGATGCTGGACGCCGAGGCGGCGCTGGCCAGGGCCCAGGCCACGGTCGGCCGGGTGCCGGACGCGGCGGCCGGCGCGATCACCGCGGCGGCCCGCGTCGACGCCTTCGACGCCCGGGAGCTGGCGCTGGCGGCGCGCGCCGGCGGCAATCCGGTGATCCCGCTGGTGGCCGCGCTGACCGCGGCCGTGGCGCGCGCCGACCCGGCGGCGGCGCGGCACGTGCACGCCGGCGCCACCAGCCAGGACGTCCTGGACACCGCGACGATGCTGGTGGCCCGCCGCACCCTCCGGCTGGTGCGCGCCGATCTGGCGCGCACGGCCGAGGCGCTGGCGGAGCTGGCCACGGCACACCGCCGCACGCCGCTGCCCGGCCGGACGCTCACCCAACACGCGGTGCCCACCACGTTCGGCCTGAAGGTCGCCGGCTGGTACACGCTGGTCCGCGAGGCGCGGACCCGGCTCGGCGCGCTCCGGCTCCCCGCGCAACTCGGCGGCGCGGCCGGCACGCTGGCGGCGTTCGCCGCCGGGGACCCACCGCCCGCGACCCGCCGCGACGGCGCGGCACCGCCCTCCGGCCCGCGGCCTGGGCCGCGCGGCCGGGAGGAACCCGAGGACGACATCGGGGTACGGCTGCTCGCCGCGTACGCCCGCGAGGTGGGGCTGGCGGAGCCCGTGCTGCCGTGGCACACGCTGCGCACCCCGGTCGCCGAACTGGCCGCCGCGCTCGCGGTCACCGTGGGCGCGCTGGGCAAGCTGGCCGCCGACGTGCTCGTGCTGTCCCGCACCGAGATCGGCGAGCTCGCCGAGGGCGGCGGCGGTGGTTCCTCCGCCATGCCGCACAAGAGCAACCCCGTGCGGGCCACGCTGATCGCCGCGGCGGCGCGGCAGGCGCCCGCGCTCGCCGCGGTGCCGCTGGGCTCGCTCGCGGCGGCGGACGAGCGTCCCGCCGGCGCCTGGCACGCCGAGTGGCAGCCGCTGCGCGAGCTGTTGCGGCTGGCCGGCGGCGCCGCTCACGACGCCGCCGAGCTCGTCGCCGGGCTGCGGGTGGACGCCGGACGGATGCGGAAGAACCTGGACCTGACCGGCGGGCTCGTCGTCAGCGAGCGCCTCACGGCCGCGCTGGCGCCGGAGCTCGGCCGCGCACGGGCCGGCGCGCTGGTGACCGCGGCGGCGCGCCGGGCCGCGGCCGAGGGCCGGCCGCTCGGCGAGGCCCTGCTCGCCGAGGCGCGGCTCGTCGAGGAGGTGGCCGTCGCCGAACTGCTGCCGCCCCGGCGCCTGAAGGAGCTCACCGACCCGACCACCTATCTGGGCTCCGCGCCGGTCCTCGTCGATCGCGCGCTGCGCGCCGGACGAACCGCTGGGGAGGCGGCGCCGTGAACGACCGAGCCCGAACCGGGCTGCCGCACCACCGGACGGACGGGCCGACCGACGGCGTTCCGCTGATCCTCGGCCCCTCCCTCGGCACCTCGCTCGCGGTCTGGGAGCCGCAGCTGGCCGGGCTGACCGTGCGGCACCGGGTGCTGCGGTTCGACCTGCCGGGCCACGGCGGGTCCCGCGCGGTGCCGGCGCCCGCCGACGGGGTGGCCGGGATGGCCGAGCTCGTGCTGCGGCTGGCCGACGCCGCGGGCTGGGAGCGTTTCCGGTACGCCGGCATCTCGTTCGGCGGCGCCATCGGACTCCAGCTGGCCGCCCGCCACCCCGACCGGATCGCCTCGTTGGCGGTGCTGTGCTCCTCGGCCCACTTCGGGGATCCCGCGGCCTGGCGGCAGCGGGCCGCGACGGTGGCCGACCGCGGCACCGAGGCGCTGGTGCCCAGCCGCCCGGGCACCTGGTTCGCGCCCGGATTCGAACGCACCCCGCGCGGCGCCGCGCTCGTCGCCGACCTGCGGGCCACCGACGACGCCGGCTACGCGGCCTGCTGCCTCGCCCTGGCCGCCTTCGAGCTCCGCGCCGAGGACCTGGCCGGGATCAGCGCGCCGACCCTGGTCGTCGCCGGACGCGACGACCCCGCCACCCCGCCGGCGCACGCCCGCGAGCTCGCCGACGGGATCCCGGACGCCGGGCTCACCGAGATCCCGCACGCCGCGCACCTCGCCAACGTGGAGCGCCCCGAGCCCGTGTCGGCCGCGCTGCTGGCTCACCTCGACGCCACGGACGCTCCGACGGCGCCCCGGGACGACGCCGCCCGCCGCCGCGCCGGAACGGCCGCGCGCCGGGAGGTGCTCGGCGACCGGCACGTGGACCGCGCGACGGCCGGCACCAGCGCGTTCACCGCCCCGTTCCAGGACCTGATCACCCGCTACGCGTGGGGCGAGATCTGGACCCGGCCGGGGCTGAGCCGGCACACCCGCAGCTGCGTCACCCTCACCGCGCTGGTGGCCGGCGGCCACCTCGGGGAGCTGGCCCTGCACGTGCGCGCGGCGCTGCGCAACGGGCTGACCCCCGAGGAGATCGGCGAGGTGCTGCTCCAGGCGGCCGTCTACTGCGGTGTGCCGGCCGCGAACGCCGCGTTCGCCGTGGCCGACCGGGTGATCCGGGAAGTCGAGGGCGAGGGCGCGGGCACGGCCGAGGGCACGGGCGAAACGACGAGAGGGGACGAGTCCTGATGGACACCACCGTGGCCATCGTCGGTGGTGGCCCGGCCGGGCTGCTGCTCGCCCGCCTGCTGCACCGGCGGGGCATCGGCTGCGTCGTGCTGGAGAGCCGCGACCGCGACTACGTCGAACGGCGCCAGCGCGCCGGCATCCTGGAGCAGGGCACCGCCGACGTGCTGCGCGCCTGCGGCGCGGGCGACCGGATGGACCGGGAGGGAGAGGTCCACGACGGCATCGAGCTGCGCTTCGACGGGCGCTCGCACCGGCTCGACTTCCCCGCGCTGACCGGCGGCCGGCGGGTCACGCTCTACGCGCAGACCGAGATGGTCAAGGACCTGGTCGCGCTCCAACTCCAGGAGGGCCCGCCGCTGCTGTTCGAGGCCACCGCGCGGGCCGTCGAGGGAATCGAGACCGACCGGCCGCGGGTCCGCTTCACCCACGGGGGCCGCGAGCGGACGCTGACCGCCGAGTACGTGGTCGGCTGCGACGGCTCGTACGGGGTGGCCAGGGACGCGGTGCCGCCCGGCGCCCAGCGCCGTTACGAACGCGCCTATCCATACTCGTGGTTGGGGATCCTCGCGGACGTGCCGCCGTCCTGCGAGGAGCTGATCTACGCCCACTCGCCGCGCGGTTTCGCCCTGCACAGCATGCGCTCGCGCACGGTGAGCCGGCTGTACCTCCAGGTGCCGAACGGCACCGATCCGGCCGACTGGCCGGACGAGCGGATCTGGATCGAACTCGCCGCCCGCTTCGCCGTGGACACCGGCTGGCGGCTGGAGCCGGGACCGATCACCGCGAAGGCGGTGCTGCCGATGCGCAGCCTGGTCATCGAGCCGCTGCGCTGCGGCCGGCTGTTCCTCGCGGGGGACGCCGCGCACATCGTGCCGCCCACCGGCGCCAAGGGCCTCAACCTCGCCGTCAGCGACGTCGTCGTGCTGGCCCGCGCCTTCGGGCACTGGGCGGCCACCGGCTCCACCGACCTGCTCGACGGGTACTCCGAGACCTGCCTGCGCCGGGTGTGGCGGGCCGAGCACTTCTCGTACTTCATGACCTCCACGCTGCACGCCGACCCCGACCAGAACCCGTTCCAGACCCGGCTGCAGCTGGAACAGCTCGACCGGATCACCTCCTCCGGGCACGCGGCCGCCGAACTCGCCGAGAACTACACCGGGCTGCCGCTCTCCTCGGGATGATCCGAACGCAACGGTCGCGTCTCGACTGAACGATTACGACCGACGATGTTGAGGTCTTGATCGCCGGCTGTGACATCTGACACATCGCCTGTCGTGTTCTGTCCGGAACAACTGACCGGCCCCAAATAGCAGCAGGTCAGAGCGATGCCCGAACTTGCCCTTTGTATGATCATTTTACAATTCGTGGCCGCTTCGGTTCGGGCAGTGATCTTTTTCGCGGTGGGATGAGTGATCCGGGGGTCCGGCTCGCTTAGGTGGTGAGTGAGGCCCGAACGGGTCTTCGCCCCCGGTTCGTTCGGCAAGGGGCTGTCCACCAGCAAGGAGTCCGATGATGAGTCTCCCCCCGCGCACCCGGCGCCGTCCGGTCACTCGTCCGACGGCAGGTCGGGGAGGGCGCCGTGGTTGAGTACACGCCCGAGGATGAGCCGCTCGAACTGCCCGGGCGACTGGAGCGGTTGCTGACCCAGGCGGAGCTGCCGCTGGAGGCCGAAGCGTTCTACCTCGGCCGCCAGGAGCTCTACCACCGCTACGCCGAGGTCCACCTCGGCAACCGCCGCGAGGCTGAGGACCTCGTCCACGAGGTGTTCGCCGAGATCATGGCGGACTGGCCGGCCCTGCTGCGCGAGCAGCGCCCGGAGCAGGTGGCCTTCAGCGTCCTGCGACGGGTCGTCCGCCGCCGGCTGGACGCCGAAGGACGGCTGCCCCACTACATCGTCAGCGGCCCCATCGCCCGACTGCTGCGCGCCGCGCAGAGCCAACTCGCGGTCATCCCCAGCGACAACGGCCTGTACCCGGCGATCGCCGGGCTCCCACCCCGGCAGTGTGACGTCATCATCCTGCGGCATGTCATGGGCTACCCCACCCGCACCGTCGCCGCGTTCCTCGGCCTGGACGAGCGGACCGTCGACTACCACCACCGCAAAGCCAAGGAGAGGCTCCGGGTCGCCCTCCACCTGCCACCGGCGGCCCCCTCCCGCACCACGGAAGGACCCCAGTGACCACCCCACGCACGATCGACGACCTGCTCGCCGACGCCCTCATACCCACCACCTCCTCCGCGTCGTTCGACACCGCGGCGGGCCTGCGCCGCCTGGCCGCCGAGACCACCGGAACGGGAGACGGAGAACTCGCCCGGGCCCGGCAGGCCCGGCACACCCTGCTCGCGCTGTGCGGATGGGTGCTGGACCAACCCGCCGCCGCGCTGCGGCTGTCCCACCTGGTCGACGACCCACCCCAGGCCCTCACCCCGGACGACCGCCTCGACATGGACGGCGCCGTCGTCTACGCCTGCCTGCTCTACCTCGCCGAACACGGCGAGTGCGCCCAGTTCTGGTGGGGCCTGGCCGCCGGCGCCGACAACGGCATCGCCGCCTACTGCCTCCACCTCCACCACCAGGAACTCGGCGACCCCCACGAGGCACGGCTGTGGTGGCGCGAGGCCAGCAAACCCACCGACCCCGACACCTGGGCACCGGCGGACATCATCGATCTGGTCGAGGTCTTCGCCCGCTGCGCCCGCCGGCAGGGGTGGCTGAAGGACCGCAGCGAGGTCCTGGAAGCGGAGGTCGACCGGCTGGCCGCCGGCTCCAGCACCGGATGCGTCCGACGCCCGGACCGCCAGCTCGCCGAGCGTCTGGAGGAGTACGCCGGCCGCCACTAACACCACCAGCCGCGCACCCGGGGAGTCCCCGACCCCGCAGGCTCCCCGCCCCGAATCGGAGGCCAGCAACATGAACAAGCCCAGGCCAGGGCCGACCCGCACCGGACGGTTCCGCACGACGCTGCACGAATTGGCCCGCTGGGCCCGGGCCCGCCACCGCGTGGCCACCGGCCTGTTCCTGCGCGGCGCCTGCTACGGCGCCGGCACCACCGCGGTGACCCTGCTCGCCGTGTGGGCACAGACCCGCACCTGATCCCACGACCTCCGCCCCGCCGGCCCGGGCCGGCGGGGCGGAGGTGATGGCCGTCACGTCGTTGGCGTGCCCCTCACGCCGACCCCATTAAGGCGATTTGTCGCAGTAGAGAAAATTCTTCCCTTTCTCGAGGACCTCCTCGACAGGAGGCACCCATGCAGGCAGTCGTGGACAAGGGCCCTTCACGGTGGCCGCCGATGACGTGCCCGTCCCGAGGATCCAGGATCCGACCGATGCACTCGTTCGGGTCACCACCACGACCATCTGCGGCTCCGATCTGCACATGTACGCGGTGCGGGCGTCGTGACCGCCGGGAACAGGCCCGCGTCGACCCGACCTTGTCCGCAGCCACGAGGGCTCCCACGAACAACGACACCCGGCGTCACGAACGCCACCGGCGCGTGTGCCGGCCCTCTCCCGCCGGGCTGCGCGGCGGCAGGAACCGTTCGTGGACCAAAGGCGTCAGGAGCAAGACAGGCCGAACGCACAGGGATCACCGGGGGACGACCGTGGCGGGGCGGGGTACACGTGTATCGGTAGTAGGGGCCGCGCTGTTGACGCTGCTCGTGGCCGGGGTCGTCGTGTTTGTGAACGCGACCGGCGACGACAACGGCGGTGGCGCCAGCGACGGCGGGGGCAACGAAGGCGGGCAGCCCGTCAACGCGGCGGAGTCGCAGTGGCGGACCGAGCCGAAGCCGGACGGGGGCGGCGCCTTCGTCTCCGCCGTGGACAGCGGACAGGTCTGGGTCGCGGACGAGGTGGTCGTCCTCCTCACGGGCAGCGGCGTGTGGGGGTTCGACCGGGACTCCGGCGAGGAACTGTGGAAGCTCGCCGGCCCGGAGGGCACCGACGTCCTCCCCTGCTCGGCCAGCTGGGACGTGAACGCCCAGGGCGTCGGCGCCGTGCTCTACCCGCCGGCGGACGACCAGGCCGAGGAGCCCAACTGCACCGTGCTCGCCGCCGTCGACACCACCACCGGTGAGGTGATGTGGCGCAAGGACCTCACCAAGCCCGGTGACGACGGCGTCGGCGAACTCGGTGGCGCCGTGAACGCCACCGTTGGGGACGAGGTGATCACCGCCAGCCTCGAAGAGCGTTTCCACCGCTTCTCCATCGAGGACGGGGAGGAACTGCCGCTCCCTGAGGTCTCGCCGTCGCCCTGTCCCGGCGAATCCCCCGGCATGTCGAACATCGGCGAACTCGTCGTCCTGCATCACGACTGCTACGCGGACGACGAGGACGGCAGGGACCGCATCACGGCATTCGACGCGGACACCCTGCAGACGCTGTGGAGCAGTCCCGTCGAGCCCGACCTCGATCTCCATCCCAGGGCCAGCGACCCCCTGGCGTTCAGCGTCGAGGGCTACTGGCCGGAGCGCGACAGCTGGCTGCGGATGTACGACGACGCGGGCGAGGTAAGCGGCGACATCCCCGAGGGCAGCGACAGCCTGGACGGTCCCTTC
Source organism: Streptomyces sp. B6B3 (assembly GCF_039871525.1). NCBI lineage: Bacteria > Bacillati > Actinomycetota > Actinomycetes > Kitasatosporales > Streptomycetaceae > Streptomyces > Streptomyces sp. B6B3. The sequence continues at coordinate 196,558 of NZ_JBDPLU010000006.1, forward strand.
GTCACGGATTCGCTGGTGACCATGCTCGCTCAGGGTTCCGACCCCGAGCAACGCCTCGCCCGTGGTTTCGACCCGCAGACCGGCGCACGGCTCTGGGAGACCGAACTGCCCCCGCAGGCACGCCTGCTCGGCGAGTCGGGCGAGGAGCCAGTGGTGATCTACCACGAGGAGATCGCCGACAGACTCGACGACGCCCACGTCGCCTGGCTGAACCCGGCCGACGGCACCCTCACCGACGACATCGTCCTGCCCCGGCACTCTCGCTGCTGTACCGCGTTCGTGCAGGACGTGGCCTGGACGGACGACACCCTGTACGTGGTCGACAGCAGAACAGGAGACGTGCGGCTGGAGGCGGTTGCGCGCCGCTAGGGCCCGTCCGGCTGAGACGTGCGGCTCGGGTCAGGGTCATCTCGCCAGCCCGCCCCGACACCGCACCATCGGCCGCGGGCCCCTCAATCGAAGCGCCTCCACTCGACTCACGATCGAACGAGAACCCGCTGACACCACGTTCGACGGTCGCCACCAGCCGAGCTGACCGGTCAGACTCGCTACCCGAGGGTCTTGGCGTACCAGTGATCCGCGCCGCCATGGCCCTCGTATGGCGTTGTCTCCTCGTATCCGTACCGCGTGTACAAGGCTCGTGCCTCGGCGAGTTGGGTGTTGGTCTCGCACACGATCCGGACAGCGCCCAGCCTCCTGGCAGACTCCTCGACGGCGACCAGCAGACCCCGGCCCAATCCCGCGCCTCGCCCAGCAGGGCGCACGTACATCCGCTTGAGCTCCGCGGTCTTCGGGGTGCCGCCGAGCAACCTCAGACCCGCGAAACCCAGCAACTCACCTCTGTCGCCGCGCGCGACGAGAAACTCGCCGTCGGGCGGGCTGAGGTCATGGTGCGGGTCCTTGGCAAGCACCGTTCGAAGCTCCGCCTCCGTCGCCGAGCGTCCCAGCACCCGTCGCCCCATCTCCGTGAAGTACTCCCGCATCACCTCGTCCACGGCCGCGCCGATGACGGGCTCGGGTCCGATAGTCCAGGTAGGCACGCAGGCCATGATTCCCGGACTCAACGCAAGCCGTCCACCGTTACGTCGCCAGGCACAACCAGCCACAGGACACAACCGGAGATCGATACCAGGAACAGCGTCAGTGCGATGTTCCGCAGCATGAGCGTCAGGCCCAGTAGCCGCAGGACCTCACCGGCCGTCTCCTTGGTGTGCTGTTCGGCTGCCGCCAGGAGCAGCCGCATGCCCGCGTGAACGAGGGGCCGTTCCCGCGCCTGCGGCAGGGGGACGGAGAGCGGCAACCTCGTGGTTCCCGTCGCCCCTGACTCCGAACCCAGTGGACGCGAAGTGTCAGCGGGTCAGCCGTGGGAGCCAGCCGACGGGGTTCTGACAGCCGCTCATTTGAGGCTGCCCAGGGTGACGCCGGTACGCCAGTAGCGCTGGAGCGCGATCATGAAGAGGGCCAGCGGGATGACCGACAGCAGCGAGCCGGTCAGCACCAGGGCGGTGAGGTCGATCTCGGCGTCGTCGCGCCGGGAGTTCCAGTAGTAGAGGCCGAGGCTCAGCGTCCAGTTGTCCTCGCCGCGCAGCATCGTCAACGGCAGGAAGAACTGGTTCCAGTTCTGCACGAACGACAGCAGGAAGACGGTGGCCCCGCCGGTGGTCATCAGCCGCAGCACGATCTGGACGAAGATCCGCACCTCGCCCGCGCCGTCCAGCCGGGCCGCCTCGATCAGCTCCTCCGGCACGGCGCCGTCGGTGTACACCTTGGCCAGGTACACCGCGAACGGGCTGACGAAGGACGGGATCAGCACCGCCCAGGGGCTGTCCACCAGTCCGAGCTTCGCGAACACCAGGTAGAGCGGCAGTGTCAGCATCGCGTACGGGATGAGGAACGAGCCGATCACCGCGCCGAGCGCCAACCCGCGTCCCGGGAACCGGAAGCGCGACAGCGAGTACCCGGCGGCCAGCGAGATCAGCGTGCAGACCGCGGCCCCGCCGCCCGCGTACAGCAGCGAGTTGCCGAGCCAGCGGAAGAAGATGCCGTCGTTGTAGGTGAAGACCTGCTCGATGTTCCGCAGCAGGTGGAAGTCGGCGAACCACATGCCGTTCGAGTAGAGGAGGTCGCGCTGGTCCTTGGTGGCCGAGACGATCAGCCACCACACCGGGGCGACGGAGTAGACCACCAGCAGGCCGAGGCCCAGCAGCACCAGGCCGCGCGAGGCGCGCGACTGGTGGACGCCGGCGGGCCGTTCCTCGGGTTCTGCGGTCCTGACGAGCGACGGGGACGGTGCGGGCGCGGTCATGGTTGTGGCCTGTTCGTGAGCTTGTAGAAGACGAAGGAGATGCCGCCCACCAGGAGCGCGAGGATGATCGACAGGGCGGCCGCGTAGCCGTAGTCGTTCGCGTCGAAGGCCTGGTAGTAGATCATCATGATCGGCGTGTAGCTCTTGGTGACGGTTTCCGGGGCCACCTGGCGGAAGAGCAGCGGCTCGTTGAAGATCTGCAGCATCCCGATGATGGAGAGCATGCCGGTCAGCACCAACGCGCCCCTGACGTACGGGACCTTGACCGACACCGCGATGCGCAGTTCGGACGCGCCGTCCACCCGGGCCGCGTCGAACAGCTCGCGGGGCACCGCGCGCAACGCCCCGTAGATGATCAGCATGTTGTAGCCGACGCCGTGCCAGGTGAGCAGATTGCCCATGGACACCCAGAGCATCTCCGAGGCGTAGAAGTCGGCGTCGATCCCGACGGCCCCGAGGATGTCGGTCAGCGGGCCCAGCCGCGGGCTGTACAGGTACATCCACATCAGGGCCGCGACGATGCCCGGGATCATGTACGGGATGAGGAGGGCGAGCCGGTAGCGGTGCGCGGTGCCGGTGGCGAGCGTGTCGAGCAGCAGCGCCATGGCGAGGGCCAGGGTCAGCATCACCGGTATCTGCACGCAGGCGAAGACCAGCACCCGGCTGACCGAGGTCCAGAAGTCGGCGTCGCCGAGCGCCTCGGAGAAGTTGTCGAGGCCGACGAAGACCTTCTCCTGCCCGCCGATGCCGAGCCCGGAGCTGCGCTCGGTGTGCAGGCTCTCGTAGACGGCGTAGCCCACCGGGACGACGAAGACGAAGAGGAACCCGACGAGGAAGGGCGCGGCGAACGCGGCGCCCTTGAGGGCCCGGAGCGTGTGCCAGCGGGAGGCCCCCCGGGGACCGCGGTCCGGTGGGGTCGCGGTCCCCCTCGGCCGCGCCCGGGGGGTGGCGGTGACGGTCATCTGGCGTGCCTCACGGTGCTCGTGGTGGGAACGGGAAGTGCGGAGCGGAGGGCCGTCACTCGACGACGTTCACGCCCTGGTCGCGGAGGTCGTTGACCGTCCACTCCTGCATGTGGTCGAGGATCGACGCGACCGTGATCTCGCCGTTCATCGCCTTGCCCCACTGGTCGGCCAGTTCCTCGTACATGGCGCGGGAGTTGGGCCCGTAGACCCAGCCCTCGGCGAACTCCTCCGACTCGTGGATCACCGGCACGGTCTCGTCCGCGTACTCGCCGAACAGCTCGCGCGGCACCACGGCGTCCAGGTACGGGTTCGGGTCGGCGACCGCCGGGTACCAGCCCGAGCCCTCGGCCGGATCGGCGAGATAGGTGATGGGCGCCTCAGAGGTGGCCAGCCAGACCGCCGCCTCGACCGCCTCCTCCGGGTTCTCGCACAGCGACGGCACCAGGAATCCGCCGGTGTCGGCGGCGGAGAGCGGCTCGTCCGCGCCCATCACCGACAGGTTCGGGGCGGGTTCCCACTCGCCGAGCGTCTTGTCGGCCTGGCGCTGGTGGCCGGCGAGTTGCCAGGTGGAGAGCTGCCGCATCGCGATCCTGCCGTTGTCGTACTCCTGCATCATCGCGGCGTACTCGGCGTAGGAGATGCGCTCGACCAGGTCCTCGTCGAGGAGTTGCTGCATGATGTCGGCGGCGTAGCGGGACGCCTCGTCCGTGAAGTCGATCCGCCAGGCGTCGCCGTCGACCGAGTACCAGCGGGCCCCGGCCTGCCAGGCCATGTTCATCCAGGTCGAGGGGTCCTCGCCGGCGAGGTTGAAGATGTGGACGCCGTCCTCGCGGAGTTCCTTGCCGACGTCGATGGCCTCCTCCCACGTGGTGGGGTACGCCAGGTCGCGCTCCTCGAAGGTGGGGGCGTGGAACATGGTGAAGATCGGCTGCCGCTGGTTGGGCACGCCGTAGACCGTGTCGGCGATCGACATCGCCTCGATCGCGCCCGCCGCGAACCGGTCGGCCGAGGGCTCCAGGTAGTCGCCGAGGTCGGTGACGATGCCCTGCGCCAGGAGCGCGCCGCCCTGCCGGTTGTCGGACTGCACCAGACAGGCCGAGCCGGCCGGATCGCCCGCCTCGTGGGCGTTGTTGAGCGTGTTCGACAGCTCCGCCGCCGGCACGTTGGTCAGCTGGATCCGCACGTCGTCGTGGGCGTCGTTGAAGGCTCGCACCGCCTCCTCCGCGCCCTCCTTGTCGCTCCACAGCTGCAGGGTCAGCGGCTCGTCGGCCGAGCCCGACTCCTCGTCACCACCGCCGCAGCCGGCGATGCTGACGACGAGACCGAACGCCGCACCGCCGAGCACCCACCGTGTCTTCGCGCTGCTCACTTCACTGCTCTCCTTCGGGTGCGCCATGGCCGATGGAAGCCACAGATAGAAACCGGTTCCCAGAAAACGTTTGCTATGAGCCCGCACGTTAGGCCGCGGGTACGTCCACGTCAATGCTCCGGACCGAACTCACCGCAGTCCTCCCGCCGGTCGCGGCGACGGAAGGCGCACACCCGGCGTGGGCCGCGAGGGGAGATAACGGTTTCTAAGCTCAGCCGCGCGCCCCGGGCGGCGCCGTGCGGGCCACCTCGGCCACCGCGCGGGCGATCCGCTCCGCGGTCAACGTGGCGTTCGCGGTCAGCCGCAGCCGGGGGTCGGGCACCGAGGGCGGGCGGAAACAGCCCACGGCCAGGCCGGCGGCGCGGCAGCGTTCGGCCCAGGCGACCGCCGCCTCGGCAGAGGGGGCGCGCACCGAGACGACGGCGGCGTCCGGGCGGGTGGCGGTCAGCCCGGCGTCCGTCAGCCCGCGGAACAGCGCGGTGGCGGCGCGCCGGGCCCGGGCCGCCCGCTCCGGCTCCCGGCGCAGCACGCGCAGGGCGGCGAGCGCGGCGCCGGCGGCGGCCGGGGCCAGGCCGGTGTCGAAGATGAAGGTGCGGGCGGCGTTGACCAGGTGCTCGACGACCCGGGCCGGGCCGAGCACGGCGCCGCCCTGGCTGCCCAGGGACTTGGAGAGGGTGACGGTGGTGACCACGTCGGGCGCCCCGGCCAGCCCGGCGGCGGCCGGCGCGCCGCGGCCGCCCGGGCCGAGCACGCCGAGCCCGTGCGCGTCGTCGACCAGCAGTGCCGCCCCGTGCGCGCGGCAGGCGGCGGCCAGTTCGGCCAGCGGCGCGAGGTCGCCGTCCACGGAGAAGACCGCGTCGGTCACCACCAGCGCGGGGCCGGCGTGTCCGGCGAGCGCGGAGCGCACGGCGCCGGCGTCGGCGTGCGGGACCACCGCCGTGCCGCCGCGCGCGAGCCGGCAGCCGTCGATGAGCGAGGCGTGGTTCCCGGCGTCGGAGACGACGAGGCTGCCGCGGTCGGCGAGGGCGGTGACCACGGCGAGGTTGGCGGCGTAGCCGGAGGCGAAGACCAGGGCCGCCTCGGCGCCGCAGAACGCGGCCAACTCCGCCTCGAGGCGGGCGTGCAGCGCGGTGGACCCGGTGACCAGCCGGGAGCCGGTGGCGCCGGCGCCCCAGGTGTGGGCGGCGTCGGCCGCCGCGGTCACCACCTCCGGATGCCGCGCCAGGCCGAGGTAGTCGTTGCTGGCCAGGTCCAGCGGCCCGGGTCCCGGAGGGCGCGGCCGCAGCGTGCGCACCAGGCCGGCGGCGCGGCGGCGTTCGGCCGCGCCGTCGAGCCAGTCGAAGGCGCCTCCGCCCGGCTCCCGAGGCGCGGGCCCCGGCCCGGCGGCCGGCCGGCTCGGGAGCTGGGCCGAGTACTCGTGCAGCATGGAGTGCCGCCCTTCGCGCGTTGTTGATTTCCGCCAACCACCCAGGGGTCAATCCCGACGGTAGCCGCCCGAGCGATGCCGGCGGCATGTAGCGATCGGCACATGCGGGCCGACCGCGTTTGTAGCTTTCCGGGTTGGCCGGGCCGCCGCGGGTGGGCGAGGATCGGCGCCATGGACCTGCTGCAGACGCTGGTGGACAAGGGACTGCGACGCCAACAACCGACGCGCGAGGAGGCGTTGGCCGTGCTGGCGACCTCCGACGACGAGCTGCTCGACGTGGTGGCCGCGGCCGGCAGGGTGCGCCGCCAGTGGTTCGGGCGGCGGGTGAAGCTCAACTACCTGGTCAACCTGAAGTCCGGGCTGTGCCCGGAGGACTGCTCCTACTGCTCGCAGCGCCTGGGCTCGACCGCGGGCGTTCTGAAGTACACCTGGTTGCGGCCCGAGGAGGCGGCCGACGCGGCCGCCGCCGGCGTGGCGGGCGGCGCCAAGCGGGTGTGCCTGGTCGCGAGCGGGCGCGGCCCGACGGAGCGCGACGTGGACCGGGTGTGCGAGACGGTCTCGGCCATCCGGGAGCGGACCCCCGAGGTCGAGGTCTGCGCGTGCCTGGGGCTGCTGGCCGACGGCCAGGCGGAGCGGCTGCGCGCGGCGGGCGCCGACGCCTACAACCACAACCTGAACACCGCGGAGGCCGGCTACGGCGACATCTGCACCACGCACACCTTCGACGACCGGGTGGACACGGTGCGGCGCGCCCAGCAGGGCGGTCTGTCGGCGTGCTCGGGGCTGATCGCGGGGATGGGCGAGTCCGACGCCGACCTGGTGGACGTGGTGTTCGCGCTGCGCGCGCTGGACCCCGACTCGGTGCCGGTCAACTTCCTGATCCCGTTCGAGGGCACGCCGCTGGCCGGGGAGTGGCACCTGACGCCGCAGCGGGCGCTGCGGATCCTGGCGATGGTGCGGTTCGTCTGCCCGGACGTGGAGGTGCGGCTGTCCGGCGGTCGCGAACTGCACCTGCGCTCGTTGCAGCCGCTGGCGCTGCACGTGGTGAACTCGATCTTCCTCGGCGACTACCTGACCAGTGAGGGGCAGGCGGGGAAGGCGGACCTGGAGATGATCGCCGACGCCGGCTTCGAGGTGGAGGGCGCGGCCACCACGACGCTGCCCGAGCACCGCACGGATCTGGTCGCGGTGCGGCGGCGGGGCGCGGGCACGGAGCTGCCGCCCAATGCCTGACCGTGCCCCGGCACCGGCCCCGGGTCCGGGTCCGGGTCCGGCGTTGACGCCGGCCGAGCTGCTGGCGCTCGACCGGGCCCACGTGTGGCATCCGTACGGCCCGATGCCGGGCCGCGACGCGCCGCTGCTGGTCGAGTCCGCGTCCGGGGTGCGGCTGCGGCTGGCCGAACCGGCGTGGGGGCGGGCGGAGCTCGTGGACGGGATGGCCTCCTGGTGGTCGGCGATCCACGGTTACGACCATCCGGTGCTCAACGCCGCCGTGCGCGGCCAGCTCGGGCGGATGAGCCACGTGATGTTCGGCGGGCTCACCCACGAGCCGGCGGTCCGGCTGGCCCGCCGGCTGGTGGAGATCACCCCGAGCCCGCTGGAGCACGTCTTCCTCGCCGACTCGGGCTCGGTGTCGGTCGAGGTGGCGCTGAAGATGTGCCTGCAGTACTGGCGGTCGCTGGGCCGGCCCGCGAAGCGGCGGCTGCTGACCTGGCGCGGCGGCTACCACGGCGACACCTGGCACGCCATGTCGGTCTGCGACCCCGAGGGCGGGATGCACCAGCTGTGGTCGGGCGCGCTGCCCCGGCAGGTGTTCGCCGAGGCGCCGCCGCCCGGCTTCGACGCGGAGCCCGAGCCCGGGTACGTCCGAGGCGTCGAGGAGTTGCTCGGCCGGCACGCCGACGAGCTCGCGGCGGTGGTCGTCGAGCCCGTGGTGCAGGGCGCGGGCGGCATGCGGTTCCACTCCCCCGGCTACCTGCGGGAGCTGCGGAGGCTGTGCGACGCGCACGACGTGCTGCTGGTGTTCGACGAGATCGCCAGCGGCTTCGGGCGGACCGGCGCGCTGTTCGCGGCCGACCACGCGGGGGTGTGCCCGGACGTCATGTGCCTCGGCAAGGCGTTGACCGGCGGGTATCTGACGCTGGCCGCCACGTTGTGCACGCCGGGGGTGGCGGACGGCATCTCGCGCGGCGAGGTGCCGGTGCTCGCCCACGGGCCGACGTTCATGGGCAACCCGCTGGCCGCCGCGGTGGCCGACGCCTCGGTGGAGCTGCTGCTGGCCGGCGACTGGGCGGGCGAGGTGGCCCGGGTGGAGCGGGCGCTGCGCGCCGGTCTGGCACCGGCGGCGGACCTGCCCGGGGTGCGCGAGGTGCGGGTGCTGGGGGCGATCGGCGTGATCCAGCTCGACCACGAGGTGGACCTGCCAGCCGCCACCCGGGCGGCGGTGCGCGAGGGCGTCTGGCTGCGGCCGTTCCGCGACCTGATCTACACCATGCCGCCGTACGTGACGGGCGACGCGGACCTCGCCCGGATCTGCGCGGCGGCGTGCGCGGCGGCGCGGGCCGGTTAGAGGGCTGGGAGTGGCGACGATGCGGGACTTCGGAGGCGTGCTGGTGGTGACCGGCACGGGGACGGGCGTCGGGAAGACGGTGGCGACGGCGGCGGTGGCCGCGGCGGCGCGCGCGGCGGGCCGGTCGGTGGCGGTGCTGAAGCCGGCGCAGACCGGCGTGGCGGACGACGCGCCCGGGGACGCGGCGGAGGTGGTGCGGCTGGCCGGGCCCGCGGTCACCGCGTGCGAGCTGGGCCGGTTCCCCGAGCCGCTGGCGCCGGCGACGGCGGCGCGCCGCTGCGGGCTGCCGCCGGTGCGGCCGGCGGAGGTCGCCAAGGCCGCGGGCGAGTTGGCCAGGGGCCACGACCTGGTGCTGGTGGAGGGCGCGGGCGGGCTGCTGGTGCGGTTCGACGAGGTCGGCTCCACGCTGGCCGACGCCGCGGCGCTGCTGGACGCGCCGGTGCTGGTGGTCGTCGAGGCCGGGCTGGGCACGCTGAACACCACCGCGCTGACCGCGGAGGCGCTGCGCGCCCGGAACCTGCGCTGCCCCGGCGTGCTGATCGGCAGCTGGCCGGAACGCCCCGACCTGGCGGCTCGGTGCAACCTGACGGACCTGCCCGAGGCGGCGGGCGCGCCGCTGTTCGGGGCGCTCCCGGCGGGCGCCGGCGCGCTGCCCCCGGCCGCCTTCCAGGCCCGGGCGCCCGGCTGGCTCGCCCCCGCCCTGCACGGCCACTGGCCCGGACCGACCCGCGCCCCGCACTGAGACCGGCGCCCCGACCGTACCGACCGCGAGCCGTCCCCGGCCCCGGCGCGCGACGGCCCGCAGGCCGTGTTCAGCCTGCGGGCAGCGACCTGGCTCCGTCCGTCCGGCCACCGAGCCACGACCGACGCGTCACGGCCGCCGCAGCACACCGGAGCAGGGGCCGCCGAGGTTGGCGCCAACCGGGCCCGCACCGGCACGACCGCGATCCGTTCGCCACCACCCGCGCCCGGCCACCACCAATCCCGAGCGTGCGGCGAGCAGCCGTCGCGTCGTTTTGTCGACCTGTCGCTTCATCGGTCCAGCTTCGCGCCATATCACCGAGACGACCGCCAACCGGGCGCGGCGGGCGGCGCATCCCGACACATGGCGACCAGGATGGACGGGTTGGCCGCCGACCCTCCGAGGCGGACCGCAACGGGACGTCGCGCCCGGTCCGGCCTGGTTCTCGTCTGGCTACGACGAACGGATGTGCAGCGCTGTGCAACTGGCGCGGAAAGGCCGTGGCGCCCCGGGGAACAAGCCCCGGGGCGCCACAGGCGCGGTCAGACGCCGAACGCGGCGGGGTACTGGATGGTGCCCGCCGGGACCGGGCGAGTGTCGTCCAGAGCCATGGCCATCATGGCCTCGTCAGGTACGTCGAAGGGGGCTCGGATGCCGAAGCTGGAGGCTGGTGTGAAGCCGAACCGAGGGTAGTAGTCGGGGTGTCCCAGGACGACAACGAGGTTCTCTCCCGTGGTCCGGGCGGCGGCCAGGGCGGCGCGGATGGCCGCGGAGCCAGCACCGGCGCGCTGGGCTGAGGGCAGTACCGCGCACGGGGCCAGGGCGAGAGCAGGTTGACCGTCGACGTGGCAGCGGGTGAGCAGCGCGTACCCGACCGGGGTGCCGTCGGGGGCTGCGGTGACCATCGACAGGCCGTCGATCCACGCCTTCGGGTCAGCGCGCAGGGCGTCGACGATGTCGGCCTCGGCGGCGGTGGGGAAGGCCGCACGGAGGATGTCTCGGACGGCGGGGATGTCGTCGGCGGTTTCGGGACGAGCGGTCCAGGTGGTCATGGTGTTCCCGTTCTCAGTGGTGTCGTGGGGGCGGAGGATGTAGGCGGCGTAGTGGTAGTCGCTGCCGTGTTCGCGCCGCATGTCGATCTCTGTCCGGTGTGCGGCCAGGGCCTCCGGCATGCCGGGCCACTGCGGGTCCGCACGGGCCAGGCGCTGGGTGAGCGGCGTGTAGTACTCGTCCCACCAGTCGCTTTCCGGCAGCGGCCAGTGCGCGCGGAGGTGATAGCCGGCGGCCTGCGCGGCGTCGGTGTTCGCGGCGTGGGTGCGCAGCGGGTAGATCGCGTCCCAGTAGGCGCGCGCCGGGGCGGCGGGGTTGGGCACGGTCCATTCGATTTCGGTGACGACGAGGACGCCGCCCGGGGCGAGCAGGCGACGCCAGGTGCGTAGGGCGACGTCAAAGCCGATGGTGTAGACGGACCCCTCGGCCCAGATCACGTCGAAGCTGTGATCGGGGACGGGCAGCCGGTCCATCGAGCAGTTGACGACCGTGACCTGGTCGCCCAGGCCCCGGCGGGCCGCCTCGGCGGCGAGGCCGTCCAGGAAGGGCTGGTACAGGTCGACCGCGGTCACCTGCGCACCGACTTCGTCCGCCAGCAGCAGGGTGGAGCGGCCGGGGCCGCAGCCCGCGTCCAGCACCCGCGGGCACTCGGGCAAGGGCCCGACCATCTCCAGCAGGTGCCGTGTGGTGGCGTCCGATCCGGGGCCCTGCCGGGGCAGATCGTGGTGCAGGGCGAAGAACGCCTCCGTCACCGGGTCGGTGCCGGGAGCGTGATCGGGTGTGCCGGTGTCGTTCACAGCTGGCGCTCCCGGAACTGGTAGGTGGCACGCAGGTGCCGCGTGATGTCCTTCCTGGCGGCCTCGCGGTCGGTGCGCAGTCGAGCGTCGGTGCGGGAGGCCGCGTAGGCGTTCTCCCTCAGCAGTTGGCGGTAGCTGTCCAGACGGCGCTGGGGAATCTCGCCTGCCTCGACGGCAGCAAGCACCGCGCAGCCGGGTTCGCTCACATGTGCGCAGTCCGTGAACCGGCAGTCCGGTGCGAGGTGTTCGATCTCGGCGAAGGTCTGCTCCAGCCCGTCCTGGGCGTCGTGCAGGCCGATCGCGCGCAGACCGGGGGTGTCCAGCAGGACCCCGCCGCCGGGCAGCGGAATCAGCTCCCGCCATGCGGTGGTGTGCCGCCCCTTGCCGTCCACGTCGCGCACCGCGGCGGTCGCCAGCCGGTCCTCGCCCAGCAGCTGGTTACCCAGAGTGGACTTACCCGCGCCGGAGGGGCCCAGCAGCACGATGGTGCCGTTCAGGACGGCCGTCAGGGTGTCCAGGCCCAGCCCGGTCACGGCGCTGGTGACCAGCACATCCGCGCCTGGTGCCACCTCGGACACCTCGGCTGCGGCCAGTTGCGCGTCGGCACACTGGTCGGCCTTGGTGAGCACCACGACCGGTTGGGCGCCGCTCTCCCAGGCCAGGGCGAGCATGCGTTCGGTCCTGCCGTGCTTCAGCGGGGTACCCAGCGACACCGTCACCGCGACCGTGTCGATGTTGGCGGCCAGGACCTGGCCACGGGAGGTACGCGAAGCGGTGGATCGCACCAGGGCGGTGCGTCGCTCCAGTACCGCGTGCAGCACTGGTCCGTGACTGGTGGTGGCAGGATGCAGGGCGGCCCAGTCGCCCGTGCATGGCGGCGACAGCGGGTTCTTCTGATCGGCGGCACCGGGGATCTCCGCACGGAGGATTCCGGTGTCGGTGACTGCTTCACACGAGCCGCGTTCGGCTCGCACGACACGGGCCGGGATCAGGCCGGCATCGCGATGGGGAGCGAAGGCGTGCTCGCACGCCTCGTCCCAGCCGTAGTCCGCCAGGGAGTACGGCTGAGCATGGTGGAACGTAGATTGAGACAACGTAGAGACCCTTGAACAAGGACCCCGTTGAGCGCGAAGCTCCGCCCCCGTGAGCCATCGGCTTGGGCGGGGGTGAAGGTCAGGTCAGACCGGGGCCCGGGACGTGAGGATGGTCCGGCGTGCGCTGCACACGGCAGCGGCCTTCACGGCAGACATCAACTCACCTCCCTCTTCTGGTCCCGATCATCTCTACTCCACCAACGCTAGCACGTCGGTTCCCGGCCTTGGACAACGCCGGCCTCGGGCAACGCCGGGGACGGAGGGCGTCGGCGCACGGGCGCTCCGCGACGTGCCGGGCGACCGCGTCGACGCCGGGGCGCGCGTAGCGCTCCAGGGAGCGGGCCAGAAGCGTCGGGGTGGAGGTTCCGCCCTCGGCGTCGTGCGTCAGGGCACTGTGACGGAGCCGGTGGAGCGTCCAGGCGAGGGGGTTGGCCAGCAGCCGGGTGTTCTCCTCGAAGATCTCCTCGGCCCTGCGGTAGGAGGGCCGGGCCCGGGCCGCCGCCGGCGGCTGGTCGCGGTCCGCCGCGGGGTGGCGGTCGCACGGCGTACCCGGCCCGGACGGGCCCGCGTGGCTCGCCGGTCCGAGGGCCTGGTGTGACGGAGATCCCATCCCGCGCCTTCTCCCGGCCGCCGACGACCAGCCCGGCACCCCGTCGCCCAACCGGGCCCGCTGGCCGCCAACTGGTCCTCCCCACAACCATCTTTGGCGACTTCGCCGAATATCTCCTCCTCGCTTCGTCGACAAAGCACCACCAGTCGCCAGCCGGGGTCGGCCGAGCAGGCTCTTGCCCCGTGGCACGGGTGCGCCTAGCATCCGTGCTGCCGTTCGAATCGATTCGACGAAACGATTCGACGGTTCCGTACGTGAGCGCCGGCAAGGGAGCGGGAGTGGCCACCATCAAGGACGTCGCCGAGCGGGCGGGCGTGGCGCCCAGCACCGTCTCGTACGTCCTCAGCGGTTCCCGGAAGATCTCCGAGGAGACCCGGCGGACGGTCCGTGCCGCCATCGCCGAGCTGGGCTATCACCCGCGCGCCAGCGCCCGCACGCTGCGCAGCGCGCGCAGCGACGTGCTGGTGCTCGCGGTGCCCAGGGAGCCGGGCAAGTACCGCGCCGTGGACGGGCGGTTCGCCATCGAGATCAGCGACGCGGCGCGCGGTCACGGCTACGACGTGCTGATGATGACCGACCCGGACGGCGTCGGCGGGCTGCGCCGGATCGCCGGCAGCGGGCTGGCCGACGCGGCCATCCTGATGGCGGTGCAGGAGGCGGACCCCCGGGTCGCCGCCCTGCGCGAGCTCGGCTTCCCCGCCGCGTTGCTCGGCCACGGCGACGACCGGCACGAACGCGAGGTCTCCAGGGTGGACCTGGACTGGGAGGCGGCGGTGGCCCTGGCGGTCCGCGCGACCGCGGCCCGGGGGCACCGGCGCATCGCGTTCCTGGCCTCGGCCGAGCACGAGATCGCCGACCGCCGCGGGTACGCCCTGCACGGCCTGGCCGGGGCCCGGGCGGCGGCCGAAGGCACCGGCACCGACGTCGTCATCGAGGAGTCACCCAGCGACCCCGAACGCCTGCGCGCGCTGCTGCGCCGGCTGCTGGGCGGCGAGCGGGCGCCCACCGCGCTGGTCGTGCAGTACCTCACCCCACTCCCCCACCTGCTGGACGAGGTGGCGCGCCTCGGCCCGCGGATCCCGGAGCAGCTGGCCGTGGTGCCCGTGGGCAGCATCCCCGACGACCCGGTCTGCCGCGCGCTGCCCCGCATCGAGCTGCCGGTGAGCCGGATGTCGGCGGCCGTGGTCCAGCTCGCGGTCGAGGCCATCGGGACCGGCACCCGCACCCGCACCGCCGCACGGGCCGACGCGTCCGTCGCGGCCGGCACCGGCACTGTCGCCGGACACGAGCTGATCCCGCCGCGGCTGGCCGCCGAGCCCGCGATCCCGCCGCCCGCGCCGCACGGCCCCACCCGCACCGGCGCCCCGTGACCGCGCCGGTGTCCCGCCAGCAGTCCCCGCCGTTCCCCCCAGCCCACCGCCGACGAAGGACCTCACCACCATGCAGATGAGAGGGCATCCCCGCACCGGACGCGCCCGGCGCACCCGCGCGACCGCGCTGGCCCTGGTGGGCACGCTGGCCGCGGGCGGCCTCGCCGCCTGCGCCGCCGAGCCGGACCCGGACACCGTCACGGTGCTGAACTCCGCCACCGACACGGCCGAGCATGACGCCAACCAGGAGTTCTTCGACCGCTGTGCCGAGCCGCTCGGCCTGTCCGTGGAGCAGATCAGCGTGCCCGCGGAGCAGGTCGCCTCGAAGGCGCTGCGGATGGCGTCCTCCGACTCGCTGACCGACATCCTGGAGCTGGACGGCTCCGAGCTGCCGCAGTTCGCCGAGACCGACGGGCTCCGCCCGCTCGCCGAGATCGGCGTGGACACCTCGGTCTACTCGGACAGCGCGGTCGCCATGGGCTCCTTCGACGGCACCCAGTACGGGGTGGCGCGCTCGGTCAACTCCCTGGCCCTGATCTACAACACCGAGATGCTCGCGGACGCCGGCCTGGAGCCGCCCACCACCTGGGCCGAACTGGAGGACACGGCCGCCGCGCTGACCCAGGGCGACACCTACGGGATGGCGTTCTCGGCCAGCCCCAACGCGGACGGCGTCTACCAGTTCCTGCCGTTCTTCTGGACGGCCGGCGGCGACGAGGCGCACCTCGACGACGGCGCCGGCGCGCCCGCCCTGCAGCTGTGGAAGGACCTGGTGGACGCCGGCTCGGCGTCGCGTTCCGTCGTCAACTGGAACCAGCAGGACGTGAACGACCAGTTCCTCTCCGGACGGACCGCGATGATGATCAACGGTCCGTGGCAGGTTCCGGTGCTCGACGCGCAGGACGACGTGGACTGGGCGGTCGCCAGCATCCCGGTGCCCGAGGCGGGCCAGGACCCGGTGCCGCCGATCGGCGGCACCGTGATGACGGTGCCGAAGAACGACGACCGGGAGCGCGAGGAGAACGCCGCCGCGATCCTGAACTGCCTGAACTCGCAGGGCAACCAGCTCGCCTGGGGCGAGCGGGTGAACAATGTGCCCACCCGGGCCGACGCCGCGGACGCCTACCGCGCCGCCAATCCCAAGCTCGCGCCGTTCGCCGACCTGGTGACCACCGCCCGCTCCCGCACCGGCGAGGTCGGGACCCGGTGGCCGGTGGTGGAGACCGCGCTGGCCGGCGCCTTCCAGTCGGTGCTGACCGGCAGGTCCTCGCCCGACGCGGCACTGGACAACGCCCAGCGCCAGGCCACGGCGGGAGAGTGAGGACGACATGACCAGCACCACCACCGCGCCGCCCGGACGCCGGTCCGGGCAGGTCCGCCGCCGGTTCTACCAGTGGCTGTTCGTCGCCCCCGCACTGGTCTACCTGCTGGCCTTCTTCGGCTACCCGCTGGTCCGCAACGTGCTGATGAGCTTCCAGGAGTTCACGCCGCGGACCTACTTCACCGGCGAGTCCCCGTTCAACGGCCTCACCAACTGGCGCAACGTCTTCGAGAACGAGCTCTTCCCCGACGCGCTGTGGCAGACGCTGGTGTTCACCGTCGGCTCGCTGGTCGGCCAGTTCACCATCGGCCTGGCCCTCGCCGTCTTCTTCTCCCGCCACTTCCGGCTCTCCACGTTCGTCCGCGCCGTGCTGCTGCTGCCGTGGCTGGTGCCGATGGTGGTCTCGGCCGTGGTCTGGCGGCGGATGATGGACGAGGAGCACGGCGTGCTCAACGAGTTCCTCGGCGGCATCGGCCTCGGCGGGGACGGCGTGCCGTGGCTGAGCAGCCCGAGCGTGGCGCTGCTGTCGGCGATCCTCGTCAACATCTGGATCGGCATCCCGTTCAACATGGTGATCCTCTACGGCGGGCTCCAGGAGATCCCCCGCGAGCTGTACGAGGCCGCGTCCCTGGACGGCGCCGGCTCCTGGCGCACCTTCCGGAGCGTCACGCTGCCGATGCTGCGCCCCGTGGTGACCGTGGTGCTGGTGCTCGGCTTCATGTCCACCATCAAGATCCTGGACCTGATCCTGGCGCTCACCGGCGGCGGCCCGGCGGACTCCACCCAGACCCTGGGCACGTTCACCTACCAGCTGTCGTTCCTGCAGCTCGACTTCGGCCAGGGTGCCGTGGTCGGCAACGTTCTCATCCTGATCAGCGCGGTGTTCGCCGTGCTCTACCTGCGGATCAACCGCACCGACCACGAGCTGGGGAAGTGATCGCCCATGACCACCCGCACCCCGGTCAACGCGCGGCTGCGCCGCGCCTGGAACACCGCGGCGGCGCTGCTCGTCCTGGCCGTGATGCTGTTCCCGGTGTACTGGATGCTGTCCACCGCGCTGCAGCCGCACACCAGCATCGCCGACACCGACCTCATCCCGACCTCGCCCAGCCTCGACAACTTCGAGGCGGCACTGGACAGCCAGGGCGGCTCGCTGGTCACCAGCCTCGTCGTCGCCCTCGGCGCGGTCGCGGTCTGCCTGGCCCTGGCGGCGCCGGCCGCGTACGGCCTCGCCCAGTTCCGGCTGCGCGGCGGCCGGGTCATCGTGTTCGGCGCCCTGATCACCCAGATGGTGCCCGGCATCGTGGTGGCCAACGCCCTGTACAGCGCGTACGCCGAGCTGCGGCTGGTGAACTCCTACCTGGGGCTGATCCTTGCCGACGCCTCGCTCGGGCTGCCGTTCGCGATCGTGCTGCTGCGCGCGTTCATGGTGTCCATCCCGCGCGAGGTGATCGAGGCGTCGATGGTGGACGGCGCGAACCGGTTCACCGCGTTCCTGCGCATCGTGCTGCCGATGAGCCGCAACGCGCTGATCACCGCCGGCCTCTTCGCGTTCCTCTTCGCCTGGGCGGACTTCATCTTCGCGCTCACGCTCAACACCACGGACGACGTCCGACCGGTGACGCTCGGCATCTACGAGTTCATCGGGGCGCACGTCAGCGACTGGGGAGCGGTGATGGCCACCGCCGTGCTGTCTGCCATTCCGGCCGCCATCCTGCTTATCGTCGCCCAGCGGTACATCGCCGCCGGCATCACCGGCGGTTCACTCAAGTGAGTACCGCTCCGTACCCGCAGACCACCACTTCAGGCAGGCAGGGACCATGACTTCCCACGACTTCCCGCGGTTCCCCGAGGGGTTCACCTTCGGTGCGGCCACCGCGAGCTACCAGATCGAGGGCGCCCACGACGCCGACGGCCGCGGCCCCTCCATCTGGGACACCTACTGCCGCGAGCCCGGCCGGGTGTTGAACGGTGACACCGGCGACGTCGCCTGCGACCACTACCACCGCTATCGCGAGGACGTCGCCCTGCTCGCGGACCTGGGCGTGGACAGCTACCGCTTCTCCGTCGCCTGGCCCCGGATCCAGCCCACCGGGACCGGCCCGGCCAACGCGGCGGGCCTCGACTTCTACGAGCGGCTCGTCGACGAGCTGCTGGCCGCCGACATCGCCCCCGCCGCGACCCTCTACCACTGGGACCTGCCGCAGGCCCTGGAGGACCGGGGCGGCTGGCGGGTGCGCGAGACCGCCGAGCGCTTCGCCGAGTACACCGCGCTGGTCGTCGAGCGGCTCGGCGACCGGGTGGACCGCTGGATCACCCTGAACGAGCCGTACTGCACCGCGTTCGTCGGCTACGCCATCGGCCGGCACGCGCCGGGCACCCGCGAGGGGCGCGGGGCGCTGGCCGCCGCGCACCACCTGCTGGTCGGGCACGGCCTGGCGGTGCGGGCGCTGCGCGCGGCCGGCGCGCAGGAGATCGGCATCACGCTGAACCCGGACCGGCTGCTGCCGGCCACCGACACGGACGCCGACCGGGCCGCGGTGCGGCGCGCGGAGACGCTGCACAACGCGGTCTGGCTGGACCCGCTGTTCGCCGGCCGGTACCCGGAGCACGAGGCGGAGACCTGGGGCGAACTGGCGGACGGCTCCTACCGCAGGGACGGCGACCTGGACCTGATCGGCGAACCGCTGGACTTCGTCGGCGTCAACTACTACCGGCCCACCACGGTCGCCGACGCGCCGCACACCGACCCCGACCCGGCCACCCGCACGGCCGTGGACGTCCGGGCGGCCGAGTCGATGCGGGACGACGTCCGGCGCACCACCATGGGCTGGCCCGTGGTGCCCGACACCTTCACGGACCTGCTCGTGGACCTGGTCCGCCGGTACCCGACGCTGCCGCCGGTGATCATCACCGAGAACGGCTCGGCCGAGGCGGACACCGTCGCGGCGGACGGCCGGGTCCACGACACCGACCGCGTCGCGTACCTGCACGACCACCTGACGGCGCTGGCCGCGGCGATCGAGGCGGGCGTGGACGTGCGCGGCTACTACGTCTGGTCGCTGCTGGACAACTTCGAGTGGGCCTACGGCTACGACCGCCGCTTCGGCATCGTCCGGGTCGACTACGACACGCTCGAACGCCTGCCCAAGGACAGCTACCGCTGGTACCGCTCCATGATCGAGAACCACCGCAAGGAGAGCCATCCGTGAGCGACGAGCGCGCGGCCACCCGGCCGCACCTCCCCGTCCGGCCGCAGCGGCGCCGCGCGATCGACTGTGCCGTGAGCCGCTGTCGCGGCGGGGCGAACGAGGAGACACCGTGAAGTTCACCGACGGCTACTGGCTGATGCGCGACGGCGTCCGGGCGCACTACGCCAAGGAGGTCGCCGACGCGCGGGTCGAGGACGACCGGCTGACGTTGTACGCGGAGGTGCGGCACGTCGAACGGCGCGGCCACACGCTGGACGGGCCGCTGCTGACCGTGGAGTGCTTCTCGCCCGCCGAGGGCGTGATCGGCGTCCGCACCACCCACCTCGCCGGCCAGGTGGACCGCGGCCCGGACTTCGCGCTGCGCCCCGACCCCGAGCACCGGGCCAAGACGGCCAGGGACGGCTCGGTGCTCGAACTGTCCAGCGGCCCGCTGGCGCTGCGGGTGGACACAGCGGCGCCCTGGCGGCTGGACTTCACCGCGGAGGGCCGGACCCTGACGTCCGCCGAAACCCGCCGCGGCACCGGCATCGCGACCACCGGCGACGGCCGGCACCACAGCCTGGCGCAGCTCTCGCTCGGCGTCGGCGAGCTGGTGTACGGGCTGGGCGAGCGGTTCACCCCGTTCACCAGGAACGGGCAGGTGGTGGAGGTCTGGCAGGCGGACGGCGGCACGGCCAGCGAGCAGGCCTACAAGAACGTCCCGTTCTACCTCACCAACCGCGGCTACGGCGTGTTCGTGAACCACCCGGGCCTGGTGAGCTACGAGATCGGCTCGGAGGCGGTCGGCCAGGTCCAGTTCAGCGTCGAGGACCAGTCGCTGGAGTACCTGGTGATCCACGGCCCGACGCCGAAGGAGATCCTGGCCCGCTACACGGCGCTGACCGGCCGCCCGGCGCTGCCGCCGGCCTGGTCGTTCGGGCTGTGGCTGTCCACCTCGTTCACCACGGACTACGACGAGGAGACCGTCACCCGGTTCGTGCGCGGCATGGCGGAGCGCGAGATCCCGCTGGGCGTCTTCCACTTCGACTGCTTCTGGATGCGCGCCTACCAGTGGTGCGACTTCACCTGGGACCCGGCGGTCTTCCCCGATCCGGAGGGCATGCTGCGCCGGCTGAAGGAACAGGGGCTGCGGATCTCGGTGTGGATCAACCCCTACATCGGGCAGAAGTCCCCGCTGTTCGAGGAGGCCAGGCGGTACGGCTACCTGGTGCGCCGGCCGAACGGCGACGTGTGGCAGTGGGACCACTGGCAGGCCGGGATGGGGCTGGTGGACTTCACCAACCCCGACGCCCGGCGCTGGTTCGGCGACAAGCTGCGGACGCTCGCCGGGCAGGGTGTGGACTGCTTCAAGACCGACTTCGGCGAACGGGTGCCCACCGACGTGGTGTGGCACGACGGTTCTGATCCGGAGCGGATGCACAACTACTACACGCAGTTGTACAACGAGACGGTCTTCGAGGTGCTCAGCGAGCTCCGCGGCCCCGGCGAGGCGGTGCTCTTCGCGCGCTCCGCGACCGCGGGCGGCCAGCAGTTCCCGGTGCACTGGGGCGGCGACTGCGAGTCCACGTTCGCCGCGATGGCCGAGTCGCTGCGCGGCGGGCTGTCCCTCGGCCTGTCCGGGTTCGGCTTCTGGAGCCACGACATCGGCGGCTTCGAGGGCACGCCGACGCCCGCGCTGTTCAAGCGGTGGGTGCAGTTCGGGCTGCTGTCCTCGCACAGCAGGCTGCACGGCAGCAGCTCCTACCGGGTGCCGTGGGACTACGACGAGGAGGCGGTGACCGTCACCCGGGACTTCACCCGGCTCAAGCACCGCCTGATGCCGTACCTCTTCCACGCGGCCACCCAGGCGCGGTCCCTGGGCACTCCGGTGATGCGCGCCATGCTGCTGGAGTTCCCCGACGACCCGGCCTGCCACACCCTGGACCGGCAGTACATGCTCGGCGACGACCTGCTGGTGGCCCCGGTCTTCACCGAGGACGGCACCGCGGAGTACTACGTGCCCGCGGGCACGTGGACCCATCTGCTGTCCGGTGAGCGGGTCGAGGGGCCCGGCTGGCGGCGCGAGCGGTTCGGCTTCGACAGCCTGCCGCTGCTGGCCCGGCCCGGGTCGGTGATCCCGTTCGGCGCCGAGGACGAGCGGGCCGCGTACGACTGGGCGCACGGAGTCACGCTGCGGGTGCACGCCCTCGCCGACGGCGCCGAGGTGGTCACCCGGATCCCGACGCCGGACGGCTCGGCGGCGGCCACCTTCCGCACCCGCAGGTCGGGGGACACGGTCACCGTCACCTCGGACGACGCGCCGGGCCCGTGGCGGGTGGTCCTGGCGGGCCCCGACGGCTACGGCGAGGCGGTGCCGGCCGCCGACGGCGCCCGCTCGGTGTCGCTGCCGGTCACCGGCTGAGCCCTTCGAGTCCCGCGCCCGCCCATGCCCCCGCGCCGCGGGGGCATGGGCGGCGTACCGGCGGGCACCCGGCACGGGAGCCCGCGAGCCGGGCGTTCCGGGGCCAGATCGGAGGCGACGCGACATGACGAAACAGACCAAGGGGGGCGGGGACACCGGGAAGGCGACGGCGCGGGTGCTCCTGGAGCGCGCCGGCCAGACCTACGCGGCGCAGGCCGGGATCCGGCTGCGGGACACGCCGGGACCGACCTACCAGCTGCTGGTGCTCGCCCACCTGCTGTCCGCCCGGATCCACGCCGACGTGGCGGTGTCCGCGGCCCGGGCCCTCTTCGAGGCCGGCATGCGGGACCCGCGGCGGATGGCCGACGCGACCTGGCAGCAGCGGGTGGACGCGCTCGGCAGGGGCCACTACCGGCGCTACGACGAGCGGACCGCCACCCAGCTCGGCGAGGGCGCCGAACTGGCGCTGGAGAAGTACGGCGGCGACCTGCGCCGGATGCGCGGCCCGCGGATCGCGGCCTCGCTGCGCGAGTTCCCCGGCATCGGGCCGATGGGCGTGGACATCTTCCTCCGCGAGGTGCAGGCCGTCTGGCCCGAGTACCGGCCGCACATCGACGGCAAGGCGCGCGACGGCGCGGAGCGGCTGGGCCTGCCCCGTTCCGAGCGCACCCTCGCCGGGCTGGTGCCCGGGGACGACGTGTCCCGGCTGACCGCGGGGCTGGTCCGGGTGGCGCTGGACAAGCGGCTGGCCGACGAGGTGCGGTCGCTGGCCCGACGCTGAGTGTTTTCCCTCCGCCCTCCGGGGGACTCGGACCACTTGTCCCAGGAGTCCGCCAACTCCCCGGGAGGAGGAGCGACATGCGCGACGTCGAGGAACTGGAGATCACCGCGCTGTGGGCGGAGTTCCACACCGTGGTGAACATGACCTCGCAGGAGCTCGCGGCCTGGTTGCGCACCAGCGGTTCGTCCGAGTCGACCGAGGTGCGGCGGGGACGCGAGGTGCTGGCGCTGCTCTACAAGCGCCCGACGGATCTCTGCGACGCCGACATCCGACTGATGCGGCACGTGGTGGACGCCGTGCGTACCGAACACACGACCGGCCCGGCCGCCACGATCCCCGAACCGGAGTGGCGCTACCGGCTGATGAGCCTGGGCCACGATCCCCTGCGGGGCTAGGGCCAGGTTCCGGCGGGTCGACGGGGGCATCTCCCGGACTCCGTCCGGGGGACCCCTGGCCGGGGAGGATCGGCCCCGTGCCCGGTTGTCAGGGCACCGGACCGCGGCTCGTACGCATGGGGGCACCTCCCAGACGGCGTCCGGGGGAGGTCCTCGCGCGATCCGACGACGGGGCCGGGCGGGATGCCGTGGGGGTCCCCCGGACGAAGTCTGGGAGAGGCGCGGGCCCGCGAGGATCCGACGACGCCCTCAGGTCCTTTCCGATGGGTCGAGGGGGTACCTCCCGGACTCCCCGGACTCCGTCCGGGGGACCCAAGGCGGGGAGGATCAGCCCGTGCCTCCCGGATCCCGGGAGGCGCCCCGTCCGGTGGCGTCGCTGGCCCGCGACGTCCCACCGGCAAGGGCCCGGGCACCCCGGGTCCCGGCCGGCTCAGTTCCGGGGCTCCCGCGGCAAGCGGTAGACGCGGCGTGCGGTGCCGGCGAAGACCTCCGCGCGTTCCGCCGGGTCGAGCCGCCCGGTCAGCTCGCGGGCCGCCCCGACCACCTCCCCGTAGCTGGCGGCGAGCCGGCAGACCGGCCAGTCGGAGCCGAACATCACCCGCTCGGGCCCGAAGGCGTCGAGCGCGGTCTCGGCGTACGGCCGCAGGTCCGCGACCGTCCAACCCTGCCAGTCGGCCTCGGTGACCAGTCCGGAGAGCTTGCAGGCGGTGTTCGGGAGCGCGGCCAGGCGCGCCAGGTCGGCCGCCCAGGCGTCGTGCTCGCCGGCGGCGATCTCCGGCTTGCCCAGATGGTCGAGCACGAACGTCGTCTCGGGCCGCAGTTCGGCGGCCCGGACCGCGGCCGGGAGCTGGTGCGCCCGGACCAGCACGTCGTAGACCAGGCCGGCGGCGCCCACCGCGGCCAGCCCGCGTTGCGCGTCGGCGCGGAGCAGCCACTCCGGGTCCGGCTCCGACTGCACCTGGTGGCGGATGCCGACCAGGTGCCGGCCGCCGGGCAGTTCGCCGAGCGCGGCCAGAACGTCGGCGACGCCCGGATCCGTGAGGTCGGTCCAGCCGACCACGCCGGCGACCAGCGGATGCGAGTCCGCCAGCGCGAGGAACTCCGGCGTCTCCTCGGCGACTGTGATGGTCTGCACGAGCACGGTGCCGGTGACGCCGGCCGCGCGGGCCTCGGGTTCGAGGTCGGCCAGGGAGAAGTCCCGACGGATCGGGGCCATCGCCTCTCCGGTGATCCAGTCCTGGTCGCGGACGCCGAGGTCCCAGACGTGGTGGTGCGCGTCGATGACGGTCATTGGCGTGTCAGCTCCCCTTCAGCTCGTCTCGGGCACGGGCACGTGGTCCGGCAGGAGTCCCTCGGCGCGCAGCTCGTCCCACAGCGCCGCGGGCACCGGGTGGCGCAGCATCGCGGCGGCGTCCCGCGCCTCGGCCGCCGACCGCGCCCCGACCAGGACGCTGGCGACCGCGGGGTGGCCGAACGGGAAGCGCAGCGCGGCGGCGCGCAGCGGGACGCCGTGCCGGGCCGTCACCTCCTGCATCCGCAGCGCCCGCTCCAGCACCGGCGGCGGCACCCGCCGGTAGTGGAAGGTGGCGTCGGGCCTGGGGTCGGCGAGCAGGCCGGTGTTGAAGACTCCGCCGATGACGACGCTCCGGCCGCGCTCGGCCGCCGCCGGCAGCAGTTCGACCAGGCCGTCCTGGTCGAGCAGCGAGTAGTGCCCGGCCAGCAGCACCGCGTCCACGTCGGTCTCGCGCACGAAACGGGCGAGCATCGCGGCCTGGTTCATGCCCGCGCCGATGGCGCCGACGATGCCCTCGGCGCGCATCCGCTCCAGCTCCGGATAGGCCTCGGTGAAGGCCTGCTCCTCGTGGTCGTCGGGGTCGTGGATCAGCGCGAGGTCCACCCGGTCCAGGCCCAGCCGCTCCAGGCTGGACTCCAGGCTGCGGCGTACCCCGTCGGCGCTGAAGTCCCACCGCCGGTGATGCGTCGCCGGCAGCGACGGGAACCCCTCCGCCGCGTCGGTGCCGAAGGCGGCCACGATGTCCTCGACCTCGCCGGCGGGATCGTTGGGTATCAGCAGCCGGCCGACCTTGGTGCTGACCGTGAACGAGTCCCGCGGCCGGTCCCGCAGCGCCGCGCCGAGGCGCCGCTCGGACAGCCCGAGGCCGTAGTGCGGCGCGGTGTCGAAGCCGCGGACGCCCTCCTCCCAGGCGGCCTCCACGGCGAGGCGGGCGTCGTCCTCGGTGACCTCCTGGTAGAGGCCGGCCAGCGGGGCGCCGCCGAGCGCGAGCTCGGTGAGGGTGACCTCGCTGTGCCCGAGCCGGACGCGGGGGATGGCCATGGCGGTTGCCACCTCTTTCGTTCGACGGACTCTGATCGGCGTCTGATCGGCCTCTGACCGGCTCTGCCGGAGCGCGGCCCCCGGCCGGCTCCCGAGGGTCAGTCCCGGGGCGGCGGGCGGAGCCGGAGGCCGGCCATACCGCCGTCGACCGGCAGCGCGGTCCCGGTGACCGAGGCCGCGGCCGGGCTCGCCAGGTAGACGATGGCCGCGGCCACCTCCTCCGCCGTCACCAGCCGGCCCATCGGCTGCCGCGCCTCCAGCGCCGCCCGCTCCGCCGCCGGGTCCTCGGCCGCCTGCAGCAACCGCGCCACCCACGGGGTGTCCGCCGTACCGGGGTTGACGCAGTTGACCCGGACACCCTCGCGGATGTGGTCGGCCGCCATGGCCAGGGTCAGCGACTGCACGGCGCCCTTGGTCGCCGAGTACAGCGCGCGCTGCGGCAGGCCCGCGGTGGCCGCGATCGAACAGGTGTTGACCACGGCCGCGTGGGCGGAGGCGCGCAGCGCCGGCAGCGCGGCACGGGTGGTGCGCACGATGCCCACCACGTTGACGTCCCAGACCCGGTGCCATTCCTCGTCGGAGTTGTCCGCCACGGTGCCCGCGGCGCCGACGCCCGCGTTGTTCACCAGGATGTCCAGGCCGCCCAGGTCCGCGGTGGCCCGCTCGACGGCGGCGCGCACCGAGGCGTCGTCGGACACGTCCGCCTGGTAGCCGCGCAGCGGCTCCGGCAGGCCGTCCGGCTTCAGGTCCAGCACCGCGACCCGCGCGCCCTGCTCGGCGAGCTGGGTCGCCGCGGCGCGGCCGATGCCGGAGCCGCCACCGGTGACGAGGGCGCGCAGGCCGGTCAGCCCGGTCGTGCCGGTCATTCGGCGACACCGCCCTGGTTCGCCAGGTCCTCGGCCCAGAACGCGCCGTCGGGGTAGCGGTAGCGGTCGATGGACTCCGGGCGGATCGCGGCCGAGAAGCCCGGACGGTCGGGCGCCACGTAGTGTCCCGCCCTGATCCGCACGGGATCGAGGAAGTGTTCGTGGAGATGGTTCACGTATTCGAGCATGCGATCCTCGGTGCTCCCGGAGAGGGCGACGTAGTCGAACATGGCGAGGTGCTGCACCAGCTCGCACAGCCCGACGCCGCCGGCGTGCGGGCAGACGGGGACGCCGAAGCGGGCGGCCAGCAGCAGGATGGCGAGGTTCTCGTTGACCCCGCCGACCCGCGCGGCGTCCAGCTGGAGCACGTCGATCGCCTCGGCCTGGAGCAGCTGCTTGAAGATGACGCGGTTCTGCGCGTGTTCCCCGGTGGCGACCTTGACCGGCGCCACGCCCCGGCGGATGGCGGCGTGGCCGAGCACGTCGTCGGGGCTGGTCGGCTCCTCGATCCAGTACGGGGAGAACTCCGCCAGGGCGCCGGTCCAGGCGATCGCCTCGGGCACCTCCCAGCGCTGGTTGGCGTCGATGGCGATGCGGACGTCGGGGCCGACCGCGGCACGGGCCGCGCGCATCCGCCGGACGTCGTCCGCGAGGTCGGCGCCCACCTTCAGCTTGATCTGGGTGAAGCCGTCGGCCAGCGCCTCCTTGGCCAGCCGGGTCAGCTTGTCGTCCGAGTAGCCGAGCCAGCCGGGCGAGGTCGTGTAGCCGGGGTAGCCGCGCTCCCGCAGCAGCGCGGAGCGTTCCGCGGCGCCCTCCCGGCCCCGGCGCAGCAGGTCGAGCGCCTGGTCGGCGGTGAGCACGTCGCCGAGGTAGCTCAGGTCGGCCTGGGCGACCAGCCATTCGGGCTCGGCCTCGGCCAGCAGCCGCCACAGCGGCTTGCCCTGCCGTTTGGCGGCCAGGTCCCAGACGGCGTTGATCACGGCGCCGATCGCCATGTGCATGACGCCCTTCTCGGGGCCGAGCCAGCGCAGTTGGCTGTCGCCGGTCAGCTCCCGGTACAGGGCGCCCGGGTCGTCGCAGAGCTCGGCCACGTCCCGGTCCATCAGATGCGGCGCGAGCGCCCGGATGGCGGCGACCTGGACGTCGTTGCCGCGGCCGATGGTGAACGCGAAACCGTGTCCCTCGGGTCCGTCGTCCGCACCGCCCGACGCGCCGTCCGCGGG
The DNA here is from genome assembly GCF_039871525.1 of Streptomyces sp. B6B3. Lineage (NCBI taxonomy): Bacteria > Bacillati > Actinomycetota > Actinomycetes > Kitasatosporales > Streptomycetaceae > Streptomyces > Streptomyces sp. B6B3. The sequence continues at coordinate 223,389 of NZ_JBDPLU010000006.1, forward strand.
GCCCGTGCGGAGGATGACGTACGCCGCCGAGTAGTCCGGGTCGGGGTTCATCGCGTCGGAACCGTCCAGCTCGCGCGAGGTGGGGAACCGGATGTCGAAGGTGTCGATCGCGGTGATCCGGTGGGCGGGTGCGGGCATCGACGGACCTCTCTGGTTCTGGTGCGGTCTCTCAGGGCCCTGTGGCTCAGCGGCACCCTAGAACGCGCTTACTATCGGCACAAGTGAAGGACCTCGCGGTGCGGAGTGGTGCGGGGGCACCGGTCAGCCATCGACGGGCCGGGGCTGCAGCGACCGGCCGGCCCGCGCGGCGGACGTGGGGCGGGCGGCGACGGCCTGCCACCAGGGCTCGGCCGGCAGCCGGCCGGCCGGCTCGAAGGACTCGCCGGGCCGTGGCAGCGCCACCGTGACCTCGGCCCTGGCGGCCTCGGCGACGGTCCGCTCGACCGGCTCCTCCCACGGGTGCAGCGCGAGGTTGAAGGTGCCCCAGTGGATGGGCACCAGCACGCCGCCCGGGCCGCCGGGAGACAGGTCGCGGTGCGCCCGCACCCCCTCCTCCGGCGTCATGTGGATGTCCGGCCAGTACTCGCTGCTGTAGGCGCCGATCTGCACCATCGTCGCGTCGAAGGGGCCGAGCCGGGCGCCGATCTCGGCGAATCCCGGGAAGTACCCGGTGTCGCCGCTGTGGAAGACGCGGTGCTGCGGCCCCGCGGCCACCCACGAGGCCCAGAGGGTGCTGGAGCGGTTGACCAGCCCGCGCCCGCAGAAGTGCTGTCCCGGGGTGGCGGTGAGGGTCAGGCCGCCCACCGTGGCCGACTCGTGCCAGTCGAGCTCCCGGATGCGCGCCGCCGGCACACCCCAGTGCTCCAGGTGCGCACCCACGCCGAGCGGCACGGCGAAGACCGCGTCGCCGCGGAGCAGCGCGCGGATCGTGGGCATGTCCAGATGGTCGTAGTGGTCGTGCGAGACGACCACGGCGTCCACCGGGCCGAGTTCGTCCAGCGACACCGGCACCGGGTGCAGGCGCTTGGGCCCCACGAAGGAGAACGGCGAGCAGCGCCGCCCGAACACCGGATCGAACAGGACCCGGTGCCCGTCGATCTCCGCGAGCACGGTGGCGTGCCCCAACCAGGTCAGCCGCAGCCCGGAGGCGGGCGGCTCGCCCGACGCCACGGCCGCCGGCCGCACCAGCGGCAGGGCGGCGGCCGGACTGCGGCGGCGGCGGTCGGCGGTGCGCAGCGTCTCGCGCAGCATCGGGAGCATCGCGCCGGGCCGGACGGTCCTGGTCGGCCGTTCGTTGCGGAAGGCGCCGTCCCGGTACTGCGGGGATCGCTGGATGCGCGCCAGGCGCTCACCGGTCGGCGGGGCGCCGAAGGAGGCCGGCCGCAGCAACCGGGACGTCCGGCCCGTCAGCGACGCCAGCCTGGCCCAGGTCCGGTCGGGTGCAGGAGACGGACCGGTCACATGAACCTCCCAGTGCACGTATGACGCCACTGTAGTCGAAGAGTAACGGCAGGCCGGAGGCTTGCCCTTGGATAATTCGTACATTCGCCGGGCTAGGGTGAGGGCATGTCCGCCTCCACGATCGTCGTCATGGGCGTGTCCGGCGTCGGCAAGACCACCATCGCCCGGCTGCTCGCCGAGCGGCTCGACGTGCCCTTCGCCGAGGGCGACGACTTCCACTCGGCGGCCAACGTCGCCAAGATGTCCGCCGGCACGCCGCTGGAGGACGCCGACCGCTGGCCCTGGCTGGCGGCCATCGGGGGCTGGCTGCGTGAGCGGCAGACGGCCGGCACCGGCGGCGTGGTGACCTGTTCGGCGCTGCGCCGGGCGTACCGGGACGTGCTGCGGGCGGCGGCGCCCGGCGTGTTCTTCGTCCACCTGGACGGTTCCGAGGAACTGGTCGCCGAGCGGATGGGCGAGCGCTCGGGGCATTTCATGCCCCAGAAGCTGCTGCGCTCGCAGTTCGCCACCCTGGAGCCCCTTGAGTCGGACGAGGACGGCACGGTCGTCGACGTCGGCGGCACGCCGGAGGAGCTGGCCGACGTGGCCGCGGCCCGGATCCGGGCTCGCTGACCGCTCCTCGGCCGGCGGACGACGACGGCCGAGGCGTGATTCCAGGCGTCGGGGGCACTCGTCGGTCGGCGACCGAGAACCGAACGCTCCGGGAACGCCGGTGGGATCCCGGCTGGCCACGAGGTGACACGTAGACTCGGCCGTCAGGCAGAGAAGCCGAGGCGCGGTCGAGGACGCTCCGCGCTTTGACCGCGGTCCGATCACCTCGCCCTTCGGGAATACTGCTGATGCGAAGCCCAGGCGCTCTCACGAGAACCGTCGCCGCGCGGATCCGGGAATCGGCCGCGCCGTCCCGCCGTCCCCCACTGCTCAGGGAACTCCTGCTCCTCACGGTCCTGTATCTGGCTTACAAGTTCGGCCGTCGCGCGGCGAACGGACAGTTCGCCGACGCCTATGCCAATGCCGACCGGATCTGGGATCTGGAACGCGCGATGCGCCTGCCGAACGAGGCTGCGGTGCAGGATCTGCTCCTGCACAGCGAGAGCCTTGTCCGCGCCATCAACATCTACTACGCCACGGTCCACTTTCCGGCCATCCTGTTGTTCCTGGGCTGGATGTTCTGGCGACACCCGGGGCACTACACCTGGATTCGGTGGGTGCTCGTCTGGCTGACCGGGGCGGGCCTGGTGCTGCATCTGTTGTTCCCGCTCGCCCCGCCCAGGCTGTTCGGGCGGACCGAGATGATGGACACCAGCGCGGTCTTCGGTCCGGCCGTGTACGGAAAGCCCGAGGCGAACTCGATGGCGAACCAGTTCGCCGCGATGCCCTCGCTGCACGTGGGCTGGGCGGTCGTGATCGCGGTCGGCCTGATCGTCGCCGGCCGGGGCCGACTGCGCTGGCTGTGGGTGCTCCATCCGCTGGTCACGGTGGTCGCGGTGGTCGCCACCGGCCACCACTACTGGATGGACGGCCTGGTGGCCTGCGCGCTGCTCGCCGTCATCCTGCTGCTGCTCCGACCGCCGCGCGCGCTCCCCCACACGCGGGAGGGCACACGGCGCACCGCGGGGGCGCGGCCGAGTGCGGTTCCGGTACCGGTTCCGGAGGGGGCGGGAGGCGAGGCGGACGCTCCCCCGGCGCGCGCCACGGCGTCCCGGACGACCGAGCGCTGACGACCCCGAACTCTCCCTTGTGGTGCGGTTTTCCCGCCCCTATCGTTGACCTGCCGTACAAGTCCCGTGACGGAAACATGATGTGACGGGATGCCGAGACAGGTCGGCCAGGGGAGGACCCGCTCATGACCACGCGTGGACGTCACCGCCGCTATCGGCCCAGCGCCGTTTCCCGCGCCTCGCTCAGCGTCACCGCGTCGGGCGCCGGACTCGCACTGCCGCTGATCAGCGCGAGCGGCGCGGGCGCCGCGCCCGTGGAGGCCTGGGAGCGGGTCGCCGAATGCGAGAGCGGCGGCGACTGGCGGATCAACACCGGCAACGGGTACTTCGGCGGGCTGCAGTTCCTGCAGAGCACCTGGGAGGCGTACGGCGGCACCGCCTACGCGCCGCGGGCGGACCTGGCGACCAAGGACCAGCAGATCGCGGTCGCCGAGGCGGTGCTGGCGGCCCAGGGCCCGGGGGCGTGGCCGGTCTGCTCGGTGCAGGCCGGGCTGACCCAGGACGGCGTGGACCCCGACATCGCCCCGGACGCCGAACAGGACGCCGAACAGGACGGATCCGGGCAGGACGCCGAGCAGGACGGATCGGGACAGGACGGCGAGCCGCGGCAGGCGGCCAGCGCGACCGACCAGCAGGACACGTCCGGCGCCGAGCGGTACCGGGTGGTCAGCGGCGACACGCTGTTCGGCATAGCGCAGAGCCACGACGTCGCCGGCGGCTGGCAGGCGCTGTACGACCTGAACCGGGAGACCGTCGGCCGGAACCCGGACCTGATCTTCCCCGGCCAGCGCCTGGTGCTGCGGCCCGGTGACGCCGGGACGGACGACTCCGGATCAGACGGATCAGACGGGTCCGACGAGTCCTCGGGGTCCGAGGGGTCCGGGGAGTCCTCGGCCGAGGCGCCGCCCCGCGAGGAGAGCCAGGAGACGGAGCCCGAACAGGCGGCCGACGGCTCGGGGAACCAGCAGGACCAGCAGGAGGCGCAGCCCGAGCGGCAGCAGGAGGCCGCGGAGGAGGACCGCGCCGCGACGTACGTGGCGCCCGTCTCGGCCAGCGCGGGCACGTCCTACGGCGCCAGCGGCGGCTCCTGGTCGCTCGGGTACCACACCGGTGTCGACTTCCCGGTGGCCACCGGCACCTCGGTCAAGGCGGTGACCAGCGGCGAGGTGGTGTCCGCCGGTTGGTCGGGGTCCTTCGGGTACGAGGTAATCGTCCGGCACCCGGACGGCAGGTACAGCCAGTACGCGCACCTGTCGGCCATCTCCGTGTCCGAGGGACAGCCGGTGAGCAGCGGCCAGCGGATCGGCCGTTCCGGCTCCACCGGGAATTCCACCGGGCCCCATCTGCACTTCGAGATCCGCAGCGACGAGGCGTTCGGCAGCGATATCGACCCCCTGGCCTACCTCCGGCAGAACGGCGTCACGATCTGACACGCTGGCCGAAACTCCCCGGATCCTGGCGCGTTTCCGCCCTGTCCTCCGGGGGTCAATCTGGACAGAGATCGCGATAACCCCCCAGGATGAGGATGGTGATCGTCCGGTTCCTTCCCTCGTCCACGGCGCGGTCAGTACCCTCAAGCGTCCGGGGGTTTCTCATTCGTACGCATGCCGGGGACTTTGGAGATGCCGATGGAGCGACCCGCCTGGGCGCCGCCGGGAATCGATCTGTCTGTGCCGAGCGTTTCACGTATGTACGACTACTATCTCGGCGGCTCACACAATTTCGAGGTGGACCGTGCGGCCGCGCGCAGAGCTATAGAGGCCTTTCCCGGCCTCCCGAAGATCATGCAGGCGAATCGTGCCTTCATGCGACGGGCGGTGCGTTACGCGGTCGGCGAGGGAATCCACCAGTTCCTCGACATCGGCTCCGGCATCCCGACCTTCGGCAACGTGCACGAGGTCGCCCAGGCCGCCCATGAGCGGGCGCGGGTCGTCTACGTCGACAACGACCCGGTGGCCGTGGCGCACAGCCGGGCCGTGCTCGTCGGCAACGAGGGGACGGACATCGTGGCGGCCGACTTCCGCGAGCCGTCGGCCATCCTGAACAGCGAGCCGGTGCGCCGGCTGCTCGACCTGAACCGTCCGGTGGCCCTGCTGCTCGTCGCGCTGCTGCACTTCCTCGACGACGAGGACAAGCCGCACGCGGCGCTGGCCGAGATCGGCGACGCGCTGGCCCCCGGCAGCCTGCTGGTGCTCACCCACGCGTCCACCGAGGGCGGTCCCTTCACGCCCCAGCACGGGCACGCCATCGAGCGGGTGTACCGCAGGAGCAACGCCAACCTGGTGATGCGCTCGGGCCCGGAGGTGGCGCGGTTCTTCTACGGCTTCCCGCTCGTGGAGCCGGGCCTGGTGTCCATGCCGGAGTGGCGTCCCGAGGGCGCCCTCGACGACGAGGACCCCATCGTGTTCGCCGGCTACGCGGGAGTAGGGCGCAAAGCGTGACATCCTCGCCATCCCGACCGCCGGATCACCCCCACACCAACGGTGGCGGCGAGCCGTCCGCGGCCTCGCGCGAACTGGCGCGTGCCTGGTGCCGCGCCGTGTACCCGGCCACCGCGACCTCCATGACCCGGACCGAGTTCGAGGCGCTGCTGCTGCGGCTCGCCCGCCGGCTCGCCGCCGCCCTGCACGCCGAGCCCTTCGACCCGGCGCCCGGCCGGGCCGTGGGCGAGGAACTGGTGGCCGCCCACTGCACCGCCCCCGAGTCGCTGCCCGGCACCCTCGGCGTGCTCGACGCGCACCTCGCGTCCTGCCCGGCGGATCCGGCCGGACCGCCGGCGCGGGAGACGCCGGCGGCGCAGACCCGGCACCGTTCGGCGCGGCTCCAGCACGCCGTCGCCGAGGGCTTCGCCCGGGCGTTGCAGGAACGCACCCGCTGCGAGCAGGAGGCGCTGTCCCGGGCCGCGTTGACCGCGCAGACGGAGATCGCCCACGCGCTGCACGAGAGCGAGACCCGTTTCCGCGCGGTGTTCAAGGGCGCCAGGCTCGGCATCGGCATCGCCGACATGGACGGCAACATCCTCGACATCAACAGCGCGTTGGCCCGGATGTTCGGCGGTTCCGAACACGCCCGCAGCCGGAACGTCCTGGACTGGACGCATCCGGAGGACCCGACCGAGGTGTGGCGGCTGCAGCGCGAGCTGATGCGCGGCGAGCGCGAGCACTACCAGGTCGAGAAGCCCTACAACCGCACCGACGGCACGGTGCTGTGGACCAACCTCACCGTCTCGCTGCTGCGGGACGCGGAGGGCGAGCCCCGGTACATGCTGGCGATGCTGGAGGACGTCTCGGAGCGGCGGCTGCTGAACCTGCGGCTGCGCTACCAGGCCACCCACGACGCCCTCACCGAGCTGCCGAACCGTTCGCTCTTCTTCGAGCGCCTGGAACAGGCCCTGGCGCCCGGCTCCGGGTGCTCCCGGATCGGACTGTGCTACCTCGACCTGGACGGCTTCAAGGCGGTCAACGACAGCCTCGGCCACGCGGTCGGCGACCAGCTGCTGCTGGCCGTCGCCGAACGCCTCCGGAGCTGCGCCGCCGGTCCCGGCCAGATGCTGGCGCGGATCGGCGGCGACGAGTTCGTGGCCCTGGTCATCAACCCGCCGACACCGGCCGCCGTGACCGCGCTCGCCGAGCGCGCGCTGGCCGCGCTGACCGCCCCCGTGTCGGTCGGCGGGCGCGAGCTGCTGGTGCGCGCCAGCATCGGCATCGTCGAGGGGCCCACCGAGGTCCTCACCTCGGCCGAGGTGCTGCGCAGCGCCGACATCACCATGTACCGGGCGAAGGCCGAGGGCGGCAACCGCTACGCGCTGGCCGATGCGGACGCCGACGCCCGGGCGATCAGCCGCCACTACCTCACCCACCACCTGCCGGCGGCGCTGAAGGGCTGCGAGTTCTTCATCGAGTACCAGCCGCTGATCAAGATGGAGGACGGGAGCCTGGAGGGCGCGGAGGCGCTGGTGCGGTGGAGCCATCCGCGGCACGGGGTGCTCGGGCCCGACCGGTTCATACCCCTCGCCGAGCACACGGGACTGATCGTGCCGCTGGGCCACTGGGTGCTCAAGGAGGCGGTGCGGCAGGCGTGCGAGTGGCAGCTGATGGGCGTCGGCGGGCTGCGCCCGCTGCGGGTGAACGTCAACCTCTCGCCGCGTCAGCTGCACCACCCCGACCTCGTCGAGGACACCGTGGCCGTGCTGGAGGAGGCCGGGCTGCCGCCGAGCTCGCTCTGCCTGGAGGTGACCGAGACGGCGATGATCCAGGCGGACGAGCACGAGCTCAAACCACTGCGGCAGCTGTCCGACCTGGGCGTGGGCATCGCCCTCGACGACTTCGGGACGGGGTACTCGAACCTCGCCAACCTCCGGCGGCTGCCGGCCAACACGCTGAAGCTGGACCGGTCGTTCACCGAGGGCCTGCAGCACGATCCGGCCGATCCGGTCGACCTGAAGATCGTGGAGGGCATCGTCTCGCTGGCGCACACGCTGAAGCTGTCCGTGACCGTGGAGGGCGTGGAGACGTCGGTGCAGGCCCAGCAGCTGCGCGAGTTGGGCTGCGACTCCGCGCAGGGCTGGTACTACGCCAGGCCGGGCCCGCCGGAGCGACTGCCCGAGGCGGTGTGATCCGGCCGGGACGGCTCCGCCCGCGCGGTGTCGCCCTCATGTCTCGACGCGCAGCCGCAGCGGCGCCTCCGCGCGCGGCGCGGGAAGGCGCAACGGCCGCGCGCCGGGCGTGACCGAGCCCAGCACCGCGCCCCCGCGGGCGCCGGTGGCCGAGGCGATGGTGCCGGCCAGCCCGTGCACGCTGAGGAAGCCGAGCAGCGCGAAGAGGTATCCCTCCTTCGCCTGCGCCGGCAGGCCGTAGTCCTCCACCCGGCTGATCCGGGTGGGCGCGCCGAGGGTCCTGATCCGGTCCATCAGCACCGGGTTGCGGACCCCGCCGCCGGAGGCGACCAGCTCGGTGAGCCGGTGGCCGTGGCAGGCGGCGGCCACCAGCCGGGCGGTCAGCTCGGTGACGGTGGCGGCCAGGTCGTCCGTGGACAGCTGCCGGCCGCGCAGCCGCTGCCGGAGGTAGTCGGTGTGGAAGAGCTCCTTGCCGGTGGACTTCGGCGGCGGCAGTCGGAAGTACGGCTCCGTCAGCAGCTCGGACAGCAGGGCGCCGTCCACCGTGCCGCGAGCCGCCCGGACCCCGTCGGTGTCCATCCGCTCCGCTCCCCCGGTCGCCTCGGAGACGACGGCGTCGATGAGCGCCCCCGCCGGCCCGAGGTCGTAGGCGATCACCTCGCCACGGCCGTCGCGCACGGTGATGTTGGCGATGCCGCCCAGGTTGAGCGCGCCGCGCCGCACGCCGTCGCCGAGCAGCAGCAGGGTGTCGAGCATCGCGGCCAGCGGCGCGCCCTGCCCGCCCCTGGCGATGTCCCGGGACCGCAGGTCGGAGACCACGGGCAGCCCGGTGGCCTCGGCGATCCAGGCCGCGCCGCCCAGCTGCAGGGTGCCGTGCGCCTGCGGGCCCTCGACCCAGTGGAAGACGGTCTGCCCGTGCGAGACCACCAGCTCGCCCCCGCCGTGTGCCAGGGAGGTGTTGGCCCGCGCCGCGACCTCGCCGAAGAAGCGGCCGAGGCCGGTGTCGAGCCGGCAGACCCGCTCCAGGTCGGTGGTGGCGGGCGGCAGGCACGCCGTGATCTGCTCCCGAAGCCAGTGCGGGTACGGCTCGGTGTGCAGGCCGCGAGGTCTGAGCACGACCTCCCGGCCCTCGAAGAAGAGGTCGGCGACGGCCGCGTCCACGGCGTCGTACGACGTGCCGCTGAGCACGCCGATCACGGTCCACGGCTGGTCCGGGCGGGGCCCGGTGGTGTCGGTCAGGTCCATCGCCGCCATCCTCCCCCCATCACGGGGGTCCTCCCGGACCAGGTCCGGGAGAGACCGGGGAGTACCCCGGAACAGGGGGCGCGGTGACTACCGTTCGTCGGGCTCGCCGGGTCGGACTCGACCCGGGGAGCGTCCGGGACTCGCTTCGCACTCATCATCTGTGCACTGCCCCGTTCGACCGGACCGCGCACCTGGCGGACGCGGCGGGCTGGCCGGCTACGCGCGCAGCGGAACGAGGGATGACGCGCGTCAGATCGGGTCGCCGCCCCTCCGGCGCCGGGTGGCGGGGGCGTCCGCCGCGAGGATGCGCAGGGTCAGCCGGGCGGCCGCGGCCTTGACGGTGTCGAGTCCGGACCGCCCCCAGGGGCGTGGCACCCGGTCCATCGCGCAGATGGTGCCCAGCGCGATGCCCGACGGGTGCATGAGCGGCGCGCCCAGGTAGGAGCGGATGCCATACTCGTCGACCACCGGATTGGCCGCGAACCGCGGGTAGTCGCGGACGTCGTCCAGCACCAGCGCGCGGCGTCTGACCACCACGTGCGGGCAGAAGCCGTGGGCGCGCGGCATGGTCCGGGCGTGGTAGACGCCGAGCCCGTCGTGCAGCCCGGCGAAGTACTGTCCGGCCCCGTCGACGAGCGTCACCATCGCGTACGGGGTCTGGGCGACGCCGGCCAGCTGGTGGGCGGCCTCGTCGAGATGGGGCGCCGGCTCGGCGCCGAGGCCGAGCTCGTCCAGCCGCTGCGCGCGCAGCACGGCGTCCGGGTCCTCGGGTGTCAGCAGCAGGCGGCTGGTGGGGTCGTAGGCCGTCACGGCCATGGTGGCTCCTCGGGGTGGGCGGCGGGTCGGCGCGGGCGACACAAGCGACGCGGGCGACACGATGTGGGCGGCGTTCTCGGGGCCGGCGGCCCGGCCGGCGTCAGGTGCGGTCGAGCGGGACCGCGGACTCGACGGTCAGCTCCGGCACCGGCAGTCGGGCGGGCAACGCGACCGGCGTGCGTCGGGGGTCCGGATCCTCCTCGGTGACCAGCAGTTCCTCCGGCACCACGACCACGGCCTGGATCCCGCCGTAGATGTTGCTCTGCAGCTGGACCGCGAGGCGGTGCCGGCGGGCCAGCACCGAGACGACGAAGAGCCCGACCCGGCCGTCCTCCAGCAGCTGGCCGACGTCCACGTGTTCGGCGCCGGCCAGCACCGCGTTCATCCGCCCCTGTTCGGCGGCGGTCATGCCCAGGCCGCGGTCCTCGACCTCGATGGCCAGGCCGGCGGGCACGCACCGGGCGCGCAGCAGCACCTGGGTCTGCGGGGCCGAGAACTCGGTGGCGTTCTGGACCAGTTCGACGAGAAGGTGGACGAGGTCGGCGACGGCGGGTCCGCACACCATGCCCTCCACGGGCGGCAGCAGCCGGACCCGCGTGAAGTGCTCCGACTCGGCGATGCAGGAGCGCAGCATCTCGCCGACCGGAACCGGCCGGTGCCATTCGCGGCGCGGGACCGCGCCGCCGAGCACCGCGAGGTTCTCCGCGTGCCGTCGGATCCGGGTGGCCTGGTGGTCCACGTGGCACAGGCCCTTCAGCAGCTCCGGGTCCTCCACCTCGGCCTCCAGCTCGTCGAGGTGCTCCAGCTGGCGGTACACGAAGAACTGCATCCGCCGGGCGAGGTTCACGAAGACCTCCGCCCGCTCGTCGTCGCCGATGGGGCCGCAGGCCAGGCTGGCGGCCTCCCCCACCGCCGCCTGGGCCGCGCGGCGGAAGGCGGAGAGCTCCTCGTGCAGCTGGTCGAGGGGGTCGCCCTCGACGTCGGCGGGCGGCGGCTCGTAGGGCGGGTTGATCGGCTCGCCGCGCTCCACCTTGCGCAGTAACGCCTGGAGCTCCACCCGTCCCCTGGCCGCCTGCCGGCACAGCGCGGAGACGCGGTCGGCCCGGGCGCCGTCGCGGCACGCGGCCGCGACGGCCGCGCCGGTCACCACGGCGCCGGTCAGCAGCGCCGCCCCGCCCAGCACGCCCCACAGGGCGCCGCCGTGCGCCATCGGTGCGGCCGACCGGCCGGGGCCGCCGAGCAGGTAGGTCAGCACGGCGGTGGCGATCGTGGCGACGAGCGCGGCCGGGAGCACCGCGAGGAGCAGCAGGGTGTGTCGGGCGGCGGTAGCCCCATGGGGTGACGGTGCGGGCATGGGCGTCCTTCGGATCTCGACGGGTCGCGGGCGGCTGCCGAGCCGGGGCGGCTCAAGGTGCCGAAGCCACGCTATGCGTCAACAGCCGGGCGAACAGGCATAGTTCCGGAAATCGCCACCCCTCGCCAGCTCCCATCGAGTGAACGGACGGGCCGTGATTTTGACCACGGTCCGGTGATCTTCCATCACCGGTGGTGATAGCCGTCGGGCGTCAACCCAGCCCGGAGGCCCGCACGGTGACGTTGACGCGGCCGTCCAGTCCGAGCTCCGACGGACCGCTGCCGGGGCGGGTGCGGGGCACTCCGTGGTAGGCCAGCCGGGACGGGCCGCCGAAGACGAAGGCGTCGCCGCTGCGCAGCTCCACGTCGGTCCACGGTCGGCCGCGGCCGACCACGTTCCCGAAGCGGAAGTCGCAGGCGTCGCCGAGGCTGAACGAGACCACCGGGGCCGGCGAGCGCTCGTCGCTGTCCCGGTGCATGCCCATCCGGGCATTCGGCCCGTAGAGGTTCACCAGCGCGACGTCGAAGGGGTGCTCCGCCGGGCCCGCTCCGTCGCCGGTCTCGACCCCCGCCGCGGCGACCACCTGAGCCGCCCACTCCCCCAGCCACGCGGGGAACGGCTTCACGGGCGCCCCGTCGCCGTCCACCACGGTGCGGGCGTAGCCGTAGGGGTACCAGTGCCAGCCGAGACTGAGCTGGCGGACGCTCATGACGCCGCCGCCCACCCGCACGGTCCGCAGTCCGGCCGGCGGCCGCGCCCACTCCCGGCACGCGGCCAGCAGCTCCCGCTGCCGCTCCGGCGACAGCCAGTCCGGCAGGTGCACCGCCCCGGGCGCGATCTCCCGTCGTGCACGCGGGAACAGTTCGGCGTCCATCGCGTCCCATCATGCCCCACGTTTCTCGAACACGTGTCCACACTCGAGGTGCCGTCACCTCACCGGCGGGGTACACGCCGTGCCCCAGGCAACGGACGCGAGAGGACGGATGGCCCATGACCCTCCAACACCCCGCCGACCGGGGCGGCGACCGCCGCGGCCGCTTCGAACGGCTGGCCGAGTCGGCGTCCAACGTGACCAGTTCGCCCGCCTTCTACGGGTTCTGCGTCCTCCTGATCATCGCCTTCGTCACGGTGCACCTCACCGGCGTGCCGCTGGCCTGGATGATGTTCGTCGGAGATCTGCTGGCCGCCGTGAACCTCCTGCTGCTCGCGCTCCTGAAGAACACCGAGCGGCGGGCCGAGCACGCGTTGCAACGCAAGCTCGACGCCATCGCCGCCGTTCTGCTCGAGAACCACGAGGGCGGCTCACGGCGCGCCCACGAGAACCTGCGCGAGGCCATCCGGATGGACGAGGACGTGTGACGCCGCGCGGGCCGGTCCGGTCAGCGATCCCGTCAGCCTGCCGGTCAGCGTGCCGGGAGATCGTGCAGGGTCACGGCCGTGAGGCGGCCGGCGGCCGCCTCGGCCGTCAGGTAGGTGTGCGTCGGCTGGCGCCGGCGGTCGGTCGGCGAGCCCGGGTTCAGCAGGCGCAGGCCGCCGGGGGTGGTGGTGTCCCACGGAATGTGGCTGTGCCCGAACACCAGCACGTCGAGATCGGGAAAGCGACGGTCGCAGCGGCGTTCCCGGCCCGGCGCGGGTCCGGTCTCGTGCACCACACCGAAGCGCAGGCCGCCCAGCTCGGCGTGGGCCACCTCGGGCAGTCGGGCCCGCAGGTCCGGGCCGTCGTTGTTGCCGTACACGCCGACGAGGCGGCGCGCGTGGCGGGTGAGCAGGTCGAGCGTGGCGACGTCGACCCAGTCACCCGCGTGGATGACCACGTCGGCCCGGCGGGCCTCGTCGAGCAGCCGGTCGGGCAGCGTCCCGGCCCGCTTCGGCACGTGGGTGTCGGACGTCAGCAGCAGGCGCACGGCAGCGACGGTACCCACTCCGGCGCCGGGGCGCGCGGCGGTCAGCTGCCGACGTGGATGCCCGGGCGGAGCGTGGGGTCGGGTTCGTTCCTGCGGATGATCTCGCGGGTGACGGGGGCGGTGTCGCCGCGGCCCAGCAGGAAGTAGCGGAACATGTGCCGCAGCGGGCTGCCCTCGGCCCAGGCGAAGTAGCAGTGCGGGCGGACGCCGGTGGCGTCGCGGAGCGCCAGCAGGATCGCGGCGATGGCGTTGGGCGCGGCCGGGGCCTCGGTGCGCAGGATCCGGAACCCGTCGACCTCGACGCCGTGCACGGTCAGCGCCTCGCTGAAGTCGGACGGGTCGACCACGTCGATCTCCAGGAAGATCACGTCCGCCGGTCCCGGCACGGGGTTGGACCCGCGCTGCTCGTGCTCCTTGGCCAGGTACTCGGCCCCGTCGCCGGCCTGGCGGCGGTTCGTGATGATGTTGATGGCGTTGTCGTAGGCGAGCGTGTCGGCGATGAACAGGCGGGCCGTGGCGTCGAACTCGACACGGTCGGCGCGGAGTTCGGTGGTGCGCGAGACCCGGGAGACCAACGACACGGCGATGATGCCGACGACGAACAGGCCGGAGATGGCGATGCCGTCGGGCTTGTCGACGATGTTGGCCGCCAGGGCGTACACCAGCACCGCGGTGAGCACGCCGAAGCCCACGGCCGCCGGGCGCTGGCGGCGCCGGGTGGCCGAGACGGTCACGGCGAAGGCGGCGGAGACCATCATGGCCAGGATGCCGGTGGCGTAGGCGCCGGCCTGGGCGTCCACGTCGGCGTCGAACGCGAGGGTGGTGACCACGCACAGCAGCGTGTAGACGATCACGACCGGGCGCACCGCCCGTCCCCACTCCGGGGCCATGCCGTAGTTGGGCAGGTAGCGCGGCACGATGTTGATCAGCCCCGCCATCGCCGAGGCGCCGGCGAACCACAGGATCAGGATCGTGCTGACGTCGTAGGCGGTGCCGAAGACCTCCCCGAAACGCTCGTGCGCCAGCCAGGCCAGGGCCCGGCCGTTGGCGTCGCCGCCGGAGTCGAACAGCTCCTCCGGGATGAGCACGGTGGTCACGAAGCTCGCGCTCAGCAGGTAGACGCTCATGATGACCGCGGCGGTGGTCAGCAGCCTGCGGGTGTTCCGGATCCGCGACCGCATCCGCTGTTCCCCGTCGCCGCCGTCGCAGGACACGAGCGGGATCATGCTCACCCCGGTCTCGAATCCCGACAGGCCCAGCACCAGCAGCGGGAACGCCAGCAGCGCCGGCCCCAGCAGACCGCCGAGGCTCCCGCCGCCCTCCTCGTCCAGCGCGTCCAGCCACGCCGACCACGCCCCCGGCGTGCTGAACACGTCCACCACGCCCACGACGATGATCACCGCGTTGAACGCCAGGAAGACCGCGACCAGCGGGATCGCCACGCTGACCGCCTCGCTGAACCCGAGCAGGAACACCCCGCCCAGCACCAGCAACAGCACGACCGTGATCCCGACCTCGTGCCCGTGCAGCGCGGTCGGCAGGTAGGGGTTCTCCACGATGTGCACGGAGGCGTCCGCCGAGGAGAGGGTGATCGTCACGATCCACGACGTGGCCACGAAGCCCAGCAGGACCAGCACGAACAGCTTGCCCCGCCAGAACGGCAGCAGGTCCTCCAGGATCGCCACCGACCCCGCGCCCTGCGGGCTCTCCTTCGCCACCCGGCGGTACATGGGCAGCATGCCCAGCAGCGTCAGCGCCACGATCAGCAGCGTCGCCAACGGCGACACCGCCCCGGCCGCCAGCACGGCGATCGCCGGCACGTAGGCGAGGCTGGAGAAGTAGTCCACCCCGGTCAGGCACATCACCTTCCACCAGGGGTGCGGATCGGCCTGGCCCTCGCCCGCGGCCGGCCCGACGGGCTGGACCCGGTGCCGCAGCAGCCACTGCGCCAGCCGGCCCGTGGGTTGGCCCCGGAGCGCGGGGCTGTCCACCACCTCGGGTATCGCCGGGGGCACCACCGGCTCGCTCGCGTCCTTCGTGGTCCTCACCGGACGTCCCCGCGAGCCGCGCCGGCACCGGGACACGAGGTCGGTGCCCGGCCGGTGCCGTTCGGCAGGACCATCCGCATCGTGACCTGGGCCGCCGGTGTCACGTGCCGGTGGATACGGAGGCTGCCGCGTCGAGCCTTCGTTGCCATCTCCGTCCTCGCCGCGGGTCAGGTCCTGCGCTGGTCGACGACCGACTGCCGGCCGCCACGGTTTCGCGATGACTTCAGGAAACCCACGACCCGGGACCTCCGCGGCGCCTCTTTACACATCCCTGACACGCCACGGCACAGCCCTAACGGATTGCATACGCGGACCGGACCGGGCCCACCGCCCGGCGTTCGGAAGACCGGTCCGGGGCCTCGTCAGGGCTTGTCAGGGCTTGTCAGAGGTCCAGGTAGCGCGCGACGAGGCCGAGCAGGACCAGTGCGGCGAGCCCGCCGACGAGGCCGTAGAGGCCGACGGTCCAGGTCAGCCGCTCCAGCGGGGTCGGCGACGTCTTGGTCTCGCCGTGCTCCCTGCCGATCTCCGCGACCAGCCGTTCCACGGCGTCCCGGTCCGCCTCCTCCAGCCGGCCGTCGGCGGCCCGGGAGCGCGCCAGGTCCGTGACCCGGGCGACCTCCTCGGCGGAGAACGCGCCGCGGGCGCGGGCCCTGCCGTCGACGTCGATCGGCGGGAGAACGCTGCAGTACAGCACCTCGCCCGTCTCCTCGTCGAGGACGAGCTCGGCGTCCGCGGCGCCCTCGGCGCCGTCGGAGCTCCCGGAGTCGTCGGGGCCGTCGGAGCCGCACACGGCTCCCGACGTGGAGAACTCCACCTGGTACGGCGACGTGGGCGTCCTGATCAGGTAGTGCGCCACGAGGCTCCCGCCCCCGACGAGCACCGCCAGCAGCGGAAGGCAGCAGCCGATGACGGCGAGCATGTTCGAGGCGAGTCCGGCGTCGCCGGATCGGGAGCCGGACCCCTCGGCGCTGCTCGACACGGCGTCCCCCTTCAGACCGCCCCGCGCCCCCGCCGGCTCCGGCCGGAGGGCGCCCCGGGCTCCGACGGACCCACGGTAGCGGTCGTCGGCGGACCCGACGCGATCCGGGGCGGGCCCGCGACATGCGCGGGCCGGCGCGCTCCTGCCACCGTTTGGCGCGCCATTTACCATGAGGCCACCGCCGAACGTCCGAGCCAGCACGCCCGACAGACAGACAAGGAGCGCGGTCCAGGCATGGCCGAGCCTCCCAGTAGCGACCGAATCGCCCCCGCCGTCCCGCGCGGCTCCTGGTGGGAGGGGGTGACGCGGTGATCGAGGTGCTGTTCGTCCTGCTGGCGTTGGCGCTGATGCTGGCCTGTGCGGTGTTCGTCGCCGCGGAGTTCTCCCTCACCACCGTGGAGCGCGCCGAGTTGGAACGGGCCACGGACGCGGGCGACCACGCGGCCGCGGGCGCGCTGGCCGCGGTCCGGGCGCTGACGTTCCAGCTGTCCGGCGCGCAGCTGGGCATCACGGTGACGTCGCTGGTCATCGGCATGCTCGCCGAGCCGTCGCTGGCCCGGCTACTGGACGGCCCGCTGACCTGGGCGGGCCTGCCGGAGGGTGTGGCGTCCTCCGTCGCCGTCGCGCTGGGCATGGCCCTGTCGACGGTGCTGCTGATGGTCATCGGGGAGCTGGTCCCGAAGAACTGGGCGATCTCCCGCCCGCTGGCGGTCGCCCGCCGGGTCGCCGCGCCGCAGCGCGCCTTCACGGCGGCCTTCGCCCCGTTCATCCGCCATCTGAACGAC
The DNA here is from genome assembly GCF_039871525.1 of Streptomyces sp. B6B3. Taxonomy (NCBI): domain Bacteria; kingdom Bacillati; phylum Actinomycetota; class Actinomycetes; order Kitasatosporales; family Streptomycetaceae; genus Streptomyces; species Streptomyces sp. B6B3. The sequence continues at coordinate 240,317 of NZ_JBDPLU010000006.1, forward strand.
ACCGCGAACCGCCTGGTGCGGCTGACCGGGCTGGAGCCCACCGAGGAGCTCGCCTCGGCCCGCACCCCGCAGGAGCTGATCGCGTTGGCCCGGCACTCGGCCGCGCAGGGCGCGCTGCCGACCGACTCGGCCGAGCTGTTCGTCCGCACCCTGCACCTGAGCGAGCTGACCGCGCAGAACGTCATGACCCCCCGGGTGGACGTGCACGCCCTCCAGGACGCGGCCACCGCCGCCGACGCCGTCAACCTCACCCTGGCCACCGGCCTGTCCCGGTTCCCGGTGTACCAGAGCAACCTGGACGACATCCTGGGCATCGTGCACATCAAGGACGTCCTCGCGGTCGACGAGTCGGCGCGCGCGGACACCCCCGTCGCGGACCTCATCACCCCGCCCGTGCTGGTTCCGCACAGCCTGCCGGTGGACCGGCTGCTGAACCAGCTGCGGGACACCCGGACGATGGCCGTCGTCCTCGACGAGTACGGCGGCACCGCGGGCGTCGCCACCCTGGAGGACATCGTCGAGGAGGTCGTCGGCGAGGTGCGGGACGAGCACGACCTGGCCGAGGAACCCGTGCTCGCGCCCGTCGGCCCGCACACCTGGCAGGCGGACGGCAGCGTCCGCGTCGACGAGCTGGCCGCCCTGGACCTGCGGGTGCCGCACGGGCCCTACGAGACCCTCGCCGGACTGGTGGCCACCCGACTGGGCCGGATACCCGCACGGAACGACGCCATCGAGGTGGACGGCTGGCGGCTGACCGTGCTGGCCGTCGCCCACCACCGCGCCGACCGGATCGAGATCACCGCCCCCGACCCCACCCGGCCGGCTGACGGGCCGGCGGAGGACCGCCCGTGACCGTCCTGCAACTTGCCCTCGGCGCCCTCACGCTGCTGACCAACGCCTTCTTCGTCGGCGCCGAGTTCGCGCTCATCTCCGTCCGCCGCGACCAGATCGAACCACGCGCCAGGGCCGGCGAGCGGCGGGCCCGGATCGTGCTGTGGGCGCTGGAGCACCTCTCCCCCATGATGGCCGCCGCCCAGCTGGGCATCACCCTCTCCTCCCTGGTGCTGGGCGCGGTCGCCGAACCCGCCATGGCACACCTGCTCCAACCGCCCTTCGACGCGATCGGCGTCCCGCACGCGCTGGTGCACCCGATCGCGTTCGCCATCGCGCTGGCCCTGGCCACCTATCTGCACATGCTGGTCGGCGAGATGGTCCCCAAGAACATCGCGCTGGCGGCCCCGGAACGCACCGCGCTGCTGCTCGGCCCGCCGCTGGTCGCCATCACCCGCGCGCTGCGCCCGGTGATCTTCGGCATCAACGCCTGCGCCAACGCGCTGCTGCGGCTGCTGCGGGTCGAGCCGAGGGACGAGGTCCCCTCGGCCTTCACCGACGACGAACTGCTGCGCATCGTGCAGGACTCCAGCGACGCCGGCCTGCTGGAGTCCACCGAGAGCGCACGGCTGCGGGACGCCCTGGAGCTCGGCACCCGCACCGTCGCCGAGATCGTGGTCCCGGCCGACCGCATGGTGACCGTCGACCATCGGATCACGCCCAGGGGACTGGAGCGGGCCGCGGCGACCTCGGGGTTCTCCCGTTTCCCCGTGACCGCGCCGGGCGGCAGCGTGCTCGGCATGCTTCACGTCAAGGACGCGCTCGAGATCCCGGCCCGCGACCGGGACCGGCCGTTCCCCCGCGACGCCCTGCGCACCGTCGTCCGGGTGCCCCCGGACACCCCGCTGGACGACGCGCTCACCGCCATGCGCGCGGCCTCCACCCACCTCGCGGCCGTCGCCCACCCGAAGGGGGACCTGCGCGGCTTCGTCACGATGGAGGACGTGCTGGCGGAACTCGTCGGGCCGGCCGCCCCGGCCGAGAGCTGACGCGGAGGACGAGATGACGGAGAACGGAGAAGAGGAGACGGAGCGGATGAGCGTACGGCTGCGGCCGGCCGAGGCCGAGGACGTCGACTTCCTGACGCTGATGCTGCTGGAGGCGTTCAACTGGGACGGCGAAGGCGGCTTCGACCACGCGCGGGTCCTCGCGGACCCGAAGCTCGCGCACTACGTGACGGGCTGGCCGCGTCCCGGCGACCTCGGCGTGATCGCCGAGGACGCGGCGCCGCCCGGCGAGCGGGTGGGCGCCGCGTGGGCCCGACTCCTCCCGCCCGACGACCCCGGCTACGGCTACGTCGCCCCCGACGTGCCCGAGGTGAGCCTCGCCGTCGCTCCGGGCTGGCGGGGGCGAGGGGTGGGGCGTGCGCTGCTCACGGAGCTGATCGCACGCGCCGCCGCGACCGGGCTGACCGGCCTCAGCCTCAGCGTCGAGGACGGCAACCGAGCCGCCCGCCTGTACACGGACCTGGGCTTCGTCACCGTGGGCCGGGAGGGCGACTCCGACACGATGCTGCTGCGGCTCTAGCGGGTCCCGTCGGGGCAGGGCCGAGCCTCAGGGGCCGATCACGAGCGGCCGGGGCGGTGGTCTCCGGCCGTGACGGCCGTGCGGGCCGCGTGGAGCAGGGCCGCACCCGCCAGGAAGCCGGCCAGGGCCGCGGTCGGCAACCCGAAGGGGTCGGGGTCGGCCGAGCCCTCGGTGGCCACGCCGAGCAGGCCGAGCACGCAGGCGGCGAAGCCGACGGTCGTCGCGGCGGCCCGCCAACCGTAGGCGACGACCGGGGCCCGCCGCCCGCGCGGCCCGCCGCGCCTCTCGATCCGGCCGAAGACCGCCACCAGCGCGCCCAGCACGACGACCAGCGCGGCCAGCCACTGCAGCTTCCACAGCAGCCACGCCCCCGTGTCCTCAGGAGGCTGCGGCAGCGGGAGGCCGGCGGCGTACACGGCCACGGCGACGACCACGAACGCGCCCATGTGCCACAGCAGCAGGGTGAGGATCACCGAGTTGACGGCGATCACGGCCAGCCACGGCCCGGACCGTCGCATCCACCGGTCCCCCACGTCCCGCAGCAGCAGGACCAGCCCGAGCTGAGCCGTCGCCAACGCCAGCAGGGCGAGCGTCGGCGGCGAGAGGTTGCCGAGCGGTGCGCCCGGGATGCTCACCATGCTGACCGGGTACGGGCCGAGCGCCGTGAGCAGCACCGCCGCCGCGGCGCCGCCCACCAGCAGCGGCGCGGCGACTCCGGGCCGCACCGGCAGCGTTCCGTCCTGCCAGGCGAACCCGATCTGGTGCACCGCAAGCCAGGCGAACAGGTAGTTGCCCAGCTGCGGCGTCGACGCGTCGAACACCAGCCGCGCCACGTCCCCCGCGGCGACCAGCGCCACCAGCACCAGCGGCACGGCCAGCCCGACCCGCCGGTGCAGGCGATGCGTCAACGGCGTCAGGATCACCGCCACGAGATAGACCAGCAGGAACCACAGCGGGATCGAGGCCAGCGACACCGCCTGGCCCACCTGGGCGGGGCGGACGCCCGCCAGCCGGGCGACCAGTCCGGCGGCGGCGAGCGTCACCAGGAGCGCGGTCGTGGGCCGGACGAGCCGCGCGCCGCGGTCGAGCAGCCAGTCCTGGGCATCGCCGCCCCGACGGAGTCGCGAGGTCAACGACGCGGCGTTGGCGAACCCGCCCACCATGAAGAACACCGGCATCACCTGGACCAGCCAGGTGATCGGGCGGCCCCACTCCAGCACCCTCAGGGCGCTGAAACCGTCCAGGCCACGGGCCCCTCCGGTGACCACGACGACCATCCAGTGGCCGAGCACCACGACGAGGATGGCGAGCGCCCGCAGCAGGTCCACGTAGCGTTCCCGCTCCGGCGGTGTGCGCACCGCGAGCTCACGCAGGCCGGGCATGTCGCCATCATAGGAACGGGTGACCGGCGAAGATCACCACCACGCACCGCGCGCACGGGTGGCCGGTGGTGATCTTCGCCGATCGCCCGGGCCGAGTCGTCGGCGGCCCGCTCGCGTCCCTCCTCGGCGTCGCGTGTCGCCGGCGTGGTGGTCCACCACGACCGCCACCACGGGAGACGCGGAACGGTCCCGGAAACTCCCCCACCCGGAAACTCCCCCCGACCCGCCGGCACGCCACGGGCGTCCTCGCGGCGGCTGACGCCGCGTGTGGGCCCGTGTCGCTCATCCGTCTGGGGGCGGCCGGGTGGCCGCGAGGGGTGCGGCGCCGCAGGATCGACGTGCTGTGCGAGCCGTCAGCGATGGCGACACCGACCTGGAGCGGCGATGACGGAGCGGATCTCCCTCTGTTCCAGTGAACCGATCAGACCCGGCGACGACATCCTGATCCACTACGAGTTCGACGAAACGGGAAACAACAGGGTCGTCCTGGACTCGACGGAAACGCCGGCCGAGGCCCACCGCGCGTTCGAGTACGCCCCCGGCCGGGCCGGTGTCGTCCGGTTCTCCGGCATCTCCCACGGGACGAAGCCCGGGGCGCTCCCGCCGGGGAGTACCGGGCCACGCTGGTCACATCGGCAGCGGGCGGGCCGGACACCGACGACGAGCGGGGAGATCCGGCGTCCACCGTCCGTTTCGTCCTGACCGACGATCCCTACTTCCTGGTGGACTCCTTCACGACGGCCAACGTCGTGGCCGGCCAGGCGTTCCGGGTCCCACTCGCCGGGATCCTGCAACGCTTCGGGCGTGAGCGGGTCACCTTCCACAAGCACCACGGCGACGAGTGGCTGCAGGTCTCCCTGACCGGGGAGATCAGCGGAACGCCACCGCCCGGATGCGCGGGGAGCAGCGGTCACCTCGTCGTCGTCGCCAGCGTCGCCGACGATCACCGCCTACGATCCAGCACGGGCACGAGCGTGGCGGTGACCGTCCCGGTGCGGGATCCCGAAGCGCCGCTGGTCGACCGACTCCGCGTCGCCACCTGGAACATGAGGTACGACGCGACCCGGCCCCACGACGGAGTCAACAAGGTCCTGCGCGTGCTCCTGGACCAGAGCGTCGACGTCGTGGCCCTCCAGGAGGTCCACCGCTACCAGGAGCCGGGGACCGTGCGGCAACTCGCCGAACGCCTGGGCTGGTACCACCACGAGTGCCCCCGGATCCACCTCGCCCCCGACGACGACAAGGACATCGGCCTGATCAGCCGCTACCCGATCGACCCGCACCGCAGCGCGCACGACGCGGAGTTCCTGCGGTCGGCGGTCACCGCCGGCGACCTCACGGTGCACCTCTGCTGCGTCCACCTCGACTACGAGTCCTACGGCCCCCACGCCGCCGAGCCCGGCAAGCGGCGGTTCACGGCCCGGTCCAGGCGGCGGAGAACGGGTCCCGACGCGGGACGGAGATGCGGGACGGGATCCTCGGCGGGCTCGAGGAGCAGCTCGCCCGGCACACGAGAGCCCGTCATCGTGCTCGGCGACTTCAACTGCCCCTCCCACCGCGACTGGATCTCCGACGTGACGACCGAACCGCGCAACTGGCCCGCCACCCTGGCCCTGGAGGAGGCCGGCTTCCAGGACTCCTACCGGGCCGTCCACCCCGATCCGCGCGCGTATCCCGGCCTCACCTGGTCCCCGACCGAGCTGTGGAACGCGGACCTGCAACGGGCCGAGCCCCAGGACCGCATCGACTTCATCTTCCACCGGGGCGGCCGACTCACCGTCCTGGACTCCCGCACCCACGTGACCGGCACGCCCGCTCCGGCGGAACAGCACGAGGAATGGGAGGAGCATCCGCGCCACCGGTACAACGCCTGGCCCTCCGACCACGCCGCCGTCATCACCACCTACCGCGTGAACACCCCCCGCGGCTGCGGCTGACGCGGCGTGAACCCGCATCGCCGGATGCCGCGGGCTCGTGTCGTGTCATCTGGCGCCGAAGCCGGCCGGCATGGCGTGGTAGGCCGGTTTGGGCCGGTGGCCCTCGTCCCACCGGCAGGCGGCGCCCTCGTCGAGGACGAACCGGGGCACCCGGGAGTCGGCGTCGGAGAAGCCCCAGACGGTGACGCCCCGGCAGCCGTCGACGTTGACGCACGCCTCGACGACCCGCCGGTACTCCGCGGCCTGCCGCGCCAGCCGCACCTCGTCGGACGGCGTCTTACATGCGGTCGTCGAGTTCCAGTGCCTGGCGTCGGGGTCCGCGCGTCCCGCGGCGGCGTCGATCATCTCGTGTACGTTCGTACACGAATTCGCGTACGAACGTACACCGATGCGGTAGAGTCCTCCCGTGACATCGAGGGACTACTTCGCGGGCGACGACCGCACGAACCATCAGCGCATGCTCGCCGGGGACCTCTACATCGCCGACGACCCGGAGATCGCGCGCCGCGCACAACGAGCGGTCCGGCTGGCCGACGCCTACCACCGGGCCTTCGTCCAGGGCGCGGCGGCCGCCCGCGGGTACCTCGCCGAGCTGCTCGGCCACCTCGGCGAGGACGCGTTCGTCAGGCCGCCGCTGTTCGTGGACTACGGCGAGCACCTCAGCGTCGGCGCGCGGACGTTCGTCAACTGCAACCTCACGGCGCTGGACGTCGCGCCGATCACGATCGGCGCCGACTGCCAGATCGGCCCCAGCGTCCAACTCCTGACGCCCACCCACCCGATCGAACCGCGGCCACGCCGGGACAAGCTGGAGGCGGCCCGACCCATCACCCTCGGCGACAACGTCTGGCTCGGCGGCGGAGTCATCGTCTGCCCCGGCGTCACCATCGGCGCCAACTCGGTGATCGGAGCCGGAGCGGTCGTCACCCGCGACATCCCCGCGAACGTCGTCGCGGTGGGCAACCCGGCGCGCGTCACCCGAACGCTCCCGGACGACCAGTGACCGCCACGCCCCCCGCCGACGGCGGGACACCCCGCGGCGTGCCCCATCGCGACCCCGGCCGGCGGGAGCGGATCATCCGGGCCTGCCTGGACGTCATCGCCGAGTCCGGCGTCGCCGGCACCTCCCACCGCAGGGTGGCCGCCGCGGCCGGTGTCCCCCTCGGCTCGATGACCTACCATTTCTCCGGCATGGACGAGCTGCTGCACGAGGCGTTCACCCGCTTCGCCCAGTCGGTCAGCGACCAGTTCGAACGCCGCATGGCCGCGGCCGCGGACGTCGACGCGGCCAAACGCGCGATCGTCGCCATCATCACCGACGACGTCTTCGACACCCACCGCGACCTCGTCCTGACCCACGAGCTGTACACCCTCGCCGCCCGCGAACCGGCGTTCCGCACGCTGACCAATGCGTGGATGGCGCGGAGCCGCGCGGCCCTGGAACGCCACTTCGACCCGACCACGGCACGCCTGCTCGACGCCCTCGTCGAGGGCCTCACCATCCACCGCGCCCTCGACGTCGAACCCCAGGACCCGGCCCTCGTCACGGCCGCCGTCGAACGCCTCACCTAGGCATACCGCCGGCGCGCGGCGGGCTCAGGTCGGGCGTGGGGCGACGTGGGCGGTGAGGCGGGACAGGTTGCTCACGAAGGTGTCCGTGGTGATGCCGAGCGGCGGATCCGTGGGCTGGTAGGGCGGCGCGTCGGGCGGAGCGAGCGGGTCGTAGGGGGACGTGTCGTGGAGGTCGCCGACGTTCGTGCTCATGAAGGCCGTGCCGTCGTAGGGCTCGGTCGGGCCCGGGCCCCGGTAGGGATTGGTGACCGCCTCGATCGGCGACAGCCAGTGGTCCGCGTCGCCGAGTTCGGCGACCAGCCGGTTCGCCTCCTCCTCGCCGACCTCGGGCAGCCCGACGGCGGCGTCCCGGAAGAGGTCGGTCACGTCCAGGTCCCGGACGGCGAAGTAGCGGGGCAGCGGGATGGGACCGCCGCGGGTGAGGGGCGAGCGGGCCCGCAGGTCCGCCACCTCGGCCGGGGTCAGCGCCATGAGCTCCTCGTAGGTCTCCTTCAGGCCGGCGACGTCGAGCCGCTTCGCGGCGTTGGAGTGGCTGAGGGTCCGCCGGTGGTCGTGGTCGAAGTAGTAGGCGCCGTTGCGGATGTTCGACCCGAAGCGGTGGACGAAACGGGCGCGGTTGCTGCCCAGTTCCACGTACGTCGGGTGTGTCCGGCCCTCCAGCAGCGGGTTCTCGGCGATCTGCTGGGCGGTCAGCGGGCAGCTCTCCAGCCACGCGATCGCCTCGGGGACGCGGCCGAGGTGGGCGCGGTCGCCGGTCAGCAGGAAGAAGTCGAAGAGCTGGCGGACGTTGTTCTGGGTGGTCTCGGGCGACAGACCGCGCGGCTCGTAGGACCGGGCCCCGGCCGGGGCGCCGGCGGGCCGGCCGTTCGTGGCGCGGGACAGGTGCTGCAGGCCCCAGCCGGCCTGGGGCCCGGGCTGCTGGAGCCGCTGCACGCAGGCCATGGCGCGCCGCAGCGGACCGATCAAGTCGCGCCGGCCGAGGGACGCCACGCACATCAGCAGGAAGAGGATGTTCTGGCCCATGACGTCGTCGTTGAAGGTGACGTGCCGGGTGTAGTCGCCGTCCTCCATGCCGTGCTGGACATCGCTCGGCAGCCAGGACGGCGTGACCTCGGGCCACGGCATCTCGCCGATCGCGTCCGGGTTCCACGGAAAGCGCTGCGGCCAGCCGCCGTCGGCCGCGCCGCCGGAGAACTGCGCCGCCAGCACGAAGCCGACGGCCCGGTCGAGCGCGGCCCCGATCCGCGGGTCGCGGCGCTCCACGTAGAGCCGGAGGAGCAGTTGGGCGGTGGACGCGGTGCCGCCGTCGTCGAACGTGGCGTTCCCGTAGTAGTGCTGGAACTCCTCCAGCCGCCACCCGTTCGCGCCGACGGTGGCGTACCAGTCGCGCAGCGACGCCTCGCCGGCCGTGTCGTGGACGTAGTTCCAACCGCCGGACGAGGTCTGCGCCCGCACCAGCGCCAGCGCCGTCCGCTCGGCCGCCCGGTAGAAGCACTCCTCGCCCGTGGCGTGGTAGGCGTCGAGCATGCCGTGCCCCACCGTCGGGGTGCCGGGCGGCTGGATCCAGCACATGGTCCGCCTGGCCTCCATCTCGCCCCAGGTGAGCGAGAGGTCGGGCAGGTAGTTCCAGACGTAGGCCCCCTCGTGGGAGACGTGTTCGTCCATGAAGAGGGCGGCGCGGCGCATGGCGGCGACGATCCCCGACCGGCCCGAGCCCCGCGCGGCGGCGTGGACGGGGGCGGGCCCCAGGGCGGCCAGCGAGCCGAGCGCCGGGACGACCGCGAGCCGTGCGAACGTACGACGGGTCATTGGCATGGTCATGAAATGAATCGTTCCATGTGCGGCGCCCGGCGACCAGGGCCGGGTCGCCGGCGCCGGACGATCACGCCGGGGACGACCACGCCCCCCGCCGCACGCGGCCCGCCCGGCCGAACCCCACTCCCAACTGGCCGAACACAGCGAGTCTTAGGCCCGAACAAACGCTTTCGCAATGATCCGACGGACGCTACTTTGGTCGCGGGAGCGCTCCCAAACGGCTGTGGTACTGGCGACGGGCCGCCGGTGCACCGACCAGACCGTACGTGGGCCGGTGCCGTGGGCTGCCTCGTCGCGGCAGAGACTCTTCTAGGAGAACCCGTGACCATTCGAACCACTGACCGAAGAACCACGACGGCCAGAAAGATTCGCTTCCTGAGCGTTCTGGGAGCCGGGCTGGTCGCCCTGGTCGTGTCGCTCCTCCCGTCCCCCGCGTCGGCCCACGGGGCCACGATGATGCCGGGCTCGCGCACCTACCTGTGCTACCTGGACCTGCTGGAGAACAGCAGCACCCAGATGCCGGCCAACCCGGCCTGTGCGGCCGCGGTCCAGCAGGGCGGCACCGGGCCGCTCTACAACTGGTTCGCCGTGCTGGACTCCAACGGCGGCGGCCGGACCCAGGGCTACATCCCGGACGGGACGCTGTGCAGCGGCGGCAACCGCGGCCCGTTCAACTTCTCCGCCTACAACGCGCAGCGGAGCGACTGGCCGACGACGCACCTCACCTCGGGCCAGACGATCCAGCTGCAGCACAGCAACTGGGCGCACCACCCGGGCAGGTTCGACGTGTACATCACCAAGCCGGGCTGGTCTCCCACCCAGCAGCTGGGCTGGGGCAACCTGGAGAAGATCAGCACCGTGACCAACCCGCCGCAGAGCGGCGGCGCGGGCTCGAACGGCGGCTACTACTACTGGAACGTCCAGCTGCCGAGCGGCCGCTCCGGTGACGCCGTGATCTACGTCCACTGGACGCGCTCCGACAGCCAGGAGAACTTCTACTCCTGCTCGGACGTCACCTTCGACGGCGGCAACGGCCAGGTCACCTACGGCGACGGCCAGACGCTGAGCGCCGAGGAGGTCGCCGCGGCGGGCGAGGCGGCCGCGGAGCACACCCCCGCGGTCACCGAGGAGTACGTCGACCAGACGGCGCACGCCGACCACAGCGGCCACACCGGGACCTCGGCGCCGTCCGAGGCGGTGCTGAGCGCCGCCCGCGGGTCGCTCCCGAGCTGGTTCTCCTGATCCGGGCCCTCCCGTGATCCCACGCCGACGGCGCCCACCGCCTGAGGCATGACACCCCCCTTGAGCCTGCCCGGCGGATCTCCCCGATCCGCCGGGCAGGCGCACGTTGCACTCCGCGCGCCCCTTATCGCGCTCTCATGTGGACAGGACGTCAAGGAACTGTGCACATGAAGTCAACGACATAACAGCGCCTCCCCGACATTCTGATGACGGCTGAAGACGACTCACGCAGACCTGATATCGGAATCCGGAGGTTCCACGATGAGCGGAGACGAGGCGCGCCTTCCCGGAGGTCCCGGGGGACCCGGCGGCCCGGGAGTGCCCGGAGGCCCCGGCGCCACGGCGCCCAACATCCTGGTGATCCTGGCCGACGACCTGGGCTCGGCCGACCTGTCCTGCTACGGCTCCCCGACCATCCGCACGCCGAACCTGGACCGGCTGGCGCGCCAGGGCATGCTGTTCACCCAGGGGTACTCGGGCTCGGCGACGTGTTCGCCCACCCGCTTCTCGCTCTACACGGGGCGCTACCCGGGACGCACGGAGGGCGGGCTGGCCGAACCGATCAACGGCAGGGACATCGGGCTGGAGCCCGACCACCCCACGCTGGCCTCGCTGCTGCGGGACGTCGGCTACGACACCGCGATGATCGGCAAGTGGCACTGCGGCTACCTGCCGGACTACAGCCCCACCAAGTCCGGCTGGGAGACCTTCTTCGGCAACTTCGGTGGCGCGCTGGAGTACTACTCCAAGCTGGGCATGCTGGGCGAGTACGACCTGTACGAGGGCGACGCCACCCACGAGGACCTCCGCTACTACACCCGGATCCTCACCGAGCGGGCCGCCGACCACATCCGCACCCGCGAGCAGGGCCGGCCCTGGCTGCTGAACCTCAACTACACCACCCCGCACTGGCCGTGGATCGCGGAGGGCGACGAGGAGGAGGCGGCCCGGATCGCCACGGCCATCAAGACCGGCGGGCCGAGGCAGGCGCCGCTGAGCCACAACGACGGCGGCTCGCTGGAGAAGTACGCCGAGATGGTCGAGGGCCTGGACCACAGCGTCGGCCAGGTGCTGGACGCGCTGCGCGACAGCGGCCAGGAGCGGAACACCCTGGTGCTCTTCTCCAGCGACAACGGCGGCGAGCGCTGGTCGTACTCGTGGCCGCTGTCCGGCCGGAAGGGGTCGCTGCAGGAGGGCGGTATCCGGGTTCCGCTGATCGTCCGCTGGCCGGCCGGGCTGCGGGGTCGGCAGGAGTGCGACGTGCCGACCTACTCCCCCGACTGGACCGCGACGCTGCTCGACCTGGCCGGCGCCCGCGCCGCCGCCTCCCACCCGCTGGACGGCGGCAGCCTCGCCGACTACCTGCTGCGCGGCGAGGCGCCGCCCGAGCGCGACATGTTCTGGCGGGTGCGCAGGGAGCGGGCGCTGCGCCGCGGCAACTGGAAGTACCTCCGGATGAACGACACGGACCGGCTGTACGACGTGGCCGCCGATCCGCGGGAGCAGGCCAACAAGGCGAGCCACCAGCCCGAGCTGCTGGCCGACATGCGGGCCACCTGGGAGCGGATCGACGCCACGCTGCTGCCCTACCCGCCGATGCCCGAACCGGCCTGAGACGGCCCGCCACGGCCCTCGCCCCCGCCCTCTTCCCCGTCTCCGGAGAAGCGGTACTCGCGGGGCGAGCGGCCGTAGGCGGCGTGGAACGCCCGGGTGAACGACGCGTGGTGGGTGAAGCCCCAGCGGGCGGCGATGCCGTGCACCGGCACCGCCCACTGGGCCGGGTCCGCGAGGTCGCGCCGGGCGGCCTCCAGCCGCCGCTCACGTATCCAGGCGGCGACGGTGGTGCCGTCGGCCCGGAAGAGGCGGTGCAGGTAGCTGACCGAGATGTGGTGCGCCGCGGCGACCGTCCGCGGGCTCAGCTCCGGGTCCCCCAGGTGCTCCTCGATATGGGCGCGGACGCGTCGGGTGAGGACCCGGGAGCGGTGCTCGACCGGCGGGCGCTCGCCCACCTCGACGCTGTGCGCGAGTGTGGCGGCGAGCAACTCGGTCAGCACCGCCTCCAGGTGGACCACGTCGCGGGAGCGTAAGCAGTCCGCCTGCCGGATCAGGCTGGTGAGGAACTGGGAGAGCACCGCGCCGATGCCCTCCCGTCCGGGCAAGACCCTGGCCAGAGGGCGGTCCGCCGCCCCGCCGGCGGCCGGCGCGCCGGTGCCCTCCGCGAACCGGGGCAGCAGCTTCGCCGGCACCTCCAGGCCGATGCCCCGCAGCCGCCAGGGCACGCGGTCCCAGGGTGGCGAGGTGTCGATGACGTACCTTTCGTAGCGGTCGTGCGACGCCTCGTCCCCGCCCGCGCACCCGCCCCCGGCGGGCTCGGCGACGCACCATTCCGGCGGCCGGACGCGGTGCGGCCGCGGCGGCCAGACGGACGCCCGCCCCGGGCCCTCCGGACGCACGGTGGTCGGCCACACCCGGACGTTCCCGATCTCCAGCAGCCGCGTCTCGACGTGGAACTCGTCGTCCCCGCGGCGCGCGTCCACCGGGCAGATCGTGCGCGCGATGTCGTCCCACCAGGCGACGAAATCGTCCGCCACGGTGAAGTCCCAGGCATGGGAAAGCTCTTCCTTCAGCATTGAGGTCCCCCCTTGTTCCCCCGGCGCCGCCGAACGCGGCGGCCCCCGAAGTGAGTTTCCGGGGCGCGACACCTTCTCGCAAGCTGTTTCCCTCATTTGGGACAAACCCGTGGCCGTCGGCGGCGGGCGCGGATCGCGGCGGAATTCCCTGCCGGGTCCACCCAACTGGAGAGAAACATTCCGCTCGGCGACGGGGTAGGAAGTAATTCGTTCAGTAGGCCACGAAGAAGAACAGGACCAAACAAACCGAACGAATCGAACAGGGAGCCAGAATGCGCAGACGGAGCTTGGTGCGAGGCCTCGCCGCCGGAGCGGTCACGCTGCCGGTCACGGGGATCACGCTGGGCGGGGCGACGCGGTCCGCCGCGGCGGCGGACAGCTACCGCATCGCGATCACCGACCATGTGAGCAACACGATCATGGTCTACGACCGCGCCGCGGCCGACTGGAACGGCGACCCGCTGTGGAGCTTCTCCGCCGGCTCGGCGGACGGCTGGAACGACCCGCTGGAGTTCCGGATGCGGGAGTGCTACTTCGGCGACGAGGTCGGCACCCTGGTGATGGTGGCGCACGGCCGCGGCGACAGCGGGCGGGTGGGCCTGATGCGGCTCACCTCGGACGCCCATCTGACGCAGGGCGACCTGATCTGGACCGATCACCTGACGACGTATCCGCACAGCATCGAGCGCGTTCCCGACATCGGCGCGATCGTCGTCGCCAGCACCGACAAGGGCGGCTGGCTGCACCTCTACGTGCAGATGACGGGCGGCGACCCGTCCAGCGTCGAGCCGGTCCGCAGCTACGAGTTCTACGAGGCGCACGGCGTGCTGTGGGACCCGGCCAGCCAGTTGCTGTGGGCGTCCGGCGGTCCCTACGTGCGCTCGTACCGGGTCACCGGCTCCAAGGCGAACGTGGCGCTGGAGGAGTACGGCACCCCGATCATCCTCAACCCCTACAACCGGGACCTGCCCGAGGACGAGTGGATCGGCAACGGGCACGACATCCAGCCCGACTACGCCGACCCCAACCGGCTGCTGGTCACCGACTCCTGGGGCTGCTACTACATCGACAAGTCGACCCGACTCTCCCATGACCTGGGCGGCAACGGCTTCAACACCGACTTCGTGAAGTCGTTCGTGCGCCACTGGAACGGCGAGTACCTCCTGACCGCCGACCCGACCTCCGAGGACTCGGGCCACTGGGGCGGCCCGACCGTGTACTTCCTGGACGCCGGCGGCCAGGTGGTCGACACCCGCACCTGCGACGGCAGCGAGAACTACAAGGCCCGGATCGTCACCCACCAGTTCCAGTGACGGACGCCGGCGGGGCCGCCTCGCGGTGGCCCGCCGGCATCGCGCCGGAGGTCGGTCGGCTACAGGGTCGGTTACGGGGTCGGCCAGGGGTTGACGATGATGTCGAAGGTGGACGTGGTGTTGCGGATGTCCTCGGCGTTGTCGCTGAGGGTCAGGTCGTGGAAGGTCGCCTCGCCGACCGCCGGGCCCTGTCCCGGTTCCGGCAGTTCGTTGGCCCAGATCCCGATGCCGGACTTGTGGTCGTACCGGTCGCCGCTGCGCCGCGCGCCCGAGATGGTGACGTCCGTGAGAACGGTGTCGGTCACCGGATTCTGCGGCTGGCCGCCCACGTAGTTGGTCTGGAACATGATTCCGACGTACGTGGGGTCGAGGATGTCGACATCGCTGATCCGGATGCCCTGGAAGACCTTCGAGGCGGAGAACAGCCAGATGCCGGGAAAGACCTGGTCGCCCCAGAAATGGCCGCCCGCCCGTTCGATGGTGATGTTCTCGAGGCGGGTCGGGATCTCGCCGAAGCCGTTCATCGGATAGCCGAAGTCCAGCGAGCTGATGGTGATGCCCGAGTAGACCAGCGTGTCGGCGACGCGGATGTTCCGGAAGACGTTGTCGTATCCGCCGTAGACGGCGATTCCGGCGGCCCGCCAGGTCAGCAGCGAGGTGAGGTTCTCGTAGACGTTGCCGTGCTCGTCGGCGCCGCCCGCGTCGATCGCCGAGAAGAGCGCGAAGCTGTCGTCTCCGGTCGCCCTGGCCTCGTTGTTGGTCACCAGGTTGTGCGTGCTGCCGTTGGTCATGTTGACGCCGTCGGCGAACATGTTGCGGATGCGGGAGTCGCTGATGGTGACCCGGTCGGTGTTGGCGCCCCAGTAGAGGCAGACCATGTGCTCGTTCCAGATGTCCTCGATCACCATGTCGGAGACGTTCTGGAAGTCGAACACCTTGCCCGGGCCGTCGATCCGCGAGGTGTAGTTGCCGAAGTAGGCGAAGTGCGCGAAGCGGGAGCCGCTCGCCGAGGCGTCGGCGCGGAACCCGACGTCGGTGTTCTCCTGGGCGGCGGGCGCGTGGAAGCGGGTGTACCAGGGGCCGGCCCCGACCACCTCGATCGGCTTGCCGTACACCTGGAACTTGCCGGAGGTCTGGTAGTCGCCGGGCGGCAGGTAGACGCCGACCAGCGTTCCCGTGGTGTCCATCCGCACCCGGTCCAGGGCCGCCTGCACGTCCTGGTGGCCGAACCCGGCCGGCACCGCGTACCGGGCCGGGTCGGGGCTGGCCAGCGGCGCGACCTGTTCGGTGTCCACGAAGTCGATCGTGTACTGGGAGCCGTTGGCCGCGTCCTTCTGGAGCCGGATGGTGCTGCCGGCCGGCACGGTCTCGTCGAGCATCAGGTGCGCCTCGTCGTAGATGTGGCGCGGGCCGCCCATGCCGGGCGAGTTGCCCGGGCTGGCCTCGGCGCCGTAGAGCCAGGCGTACCGCGAGGTGAGGTCCAGCGCCGCGTGGAACTCGCCGTTCACGTAGACGTTGAGGGTGCTGTCGATGCCGCCGCCGCCCGCCGCGTCGGGGATGGAGAAGCGGGCCACCAGGGTGTTGGTGCTCCCCCGGGTGGTGAACTCGACGTACTCGCCGGTCCGGTCCAGGGTGACCGCCTGTCGGCCCGACGCCTCGCCGGCCAGGTCCCCGACGTCGCGGTTGGGGCCGACGACCGCGGCGCCGCCGCCGTACGCCGCGTCCTCCGCCTCGTACGTCGTGTACGGCAGGTGCGCGCCGCGGCCGACGGCGAACGCCTCGGTGGTGGTGTTGTTCTCGCGCTTCACCGGGATCTCGTTGGCGTCCGCCTCGACGGTCGCCGCCAGCGTGAAGCTGCCGTCGGCGGCCGTCCAGGTGCCCAGGGTCACCGCGGCGCTCGTGGCGCCGGCCGCGACCACGCCGCTGACCGTGCCGGTCACGGTCCTGACCACCGATCCCTCGGCGTCCGTGACGGTGAGGGTGATCGGGTGGGCGCCGCCGGCGGAGTCCACGGTGCCGCGGTTCTCCAGGCGGGCGCTGAAGGTGACCTGTTCGCCCGCGGCGGGGGTCGCGGGGTCGGCGCCGAGCGCGGTGACGACCAGATCGGAGCTGGGCACCGGTTCGACCACCAGCGGATCCGGCCGTTCGAAGGCGTTGTTGGCCTCGTCCTGTTCGGTGACCTCGTCCTCGGGGTCGACCTCGGCGGCCAGCGGGTGGCTGCCCGCCGCCAGCGCGCCAACGTCCGCGGCCACGTCGGCGGTCCCGCCCGGGTCCAGCGCGGGCACCGGCACGGTCGCCGCCGCCTCGCCATCCACCAGCAGCGTCGCGGTGGTCGCCGCCGAGGCGACGGGGCCCACGTTCCGCACGGTCGCCGTGAGCTCCACCGGGTCCGACTCCAGCGGGGCCGCCGGTTCGGCGGCGATCGCGGCGATCTCCAGGTCCGGGTTCGGCGCCGGCTCGCCCATCACCCGCAGCTCGCCGACCTGTCCCGCGGGGGCGCCGCTGTTGGCGGTGAAGACCAGCCGCACGTCGGCGGCGCGGCCGTCCACCGGGATGCTGACCGCGTTGCCCTGGTTCGGCGAGAAGCGGTAGTCGGCGGCCGGCACCAGGGTGCTGAACGACGCGGCGCCCGGCGCCCGGCCCTGCACCTCGATGCGCTGGGTGCGGTCGCCCCAGATGCTGTCCGGGTTCAGCTGCACGACGACCTCGGCGAGGTCGGCCTCCAGGCCCAGCTCCACGGTGAGGTGGTGGGGGTAGGCGCCGCCAGCGCCCTCCCAGTAGGTGGTCCGGTCGCCGTCGTTGACGTTCGCCGCCACGTAGGTGTGCACGTGGGACGAGGCGCTGACGGGCCTGCCCTGGGCCAGCTCCCGCACGGCGGCGGTCGCCGCGCCGCGGTGGGTGACCGTGGCGCTGTCGGCGGACTGGTTGCCGGCCGCGTCGCGGGCCCGGACCAGATAGCTCACCGTGCCGTCCGGCGGCTGGGTGTCGGTGTACGCGGTGACGTCGCCGGCCACGCTGGTGCGCAGCGTGCCGTCGGCGTAGATGTCGTAGCCGGCCACGCCGGTGTCGTCGGTGGCGGCCGGCCAGTCCAGCCGGACGGCGCCCGGCTCCGGTTCGGCGAGCGCGAGGTCGGCGGGCGCGTCGGGCGGTTCGGTGTCCCCCGAGGCGGGGCCGCGGATCTCCAGTTCGGCGAGCTGGCCGGCGTCCCGTTCGGTGTTGTCGGTGAAGAGCACCCGGAGGTGGCGGGCGACGGTGGTGTCGAAGGCGAACGTCACGGTGTTGCCGTTGGCCGCCGCGTCGAACGGCTGCGCCTCGGTGGGCGAGAGGTCCACGAAGTCCTCGCCGCTGTCGCTGGCCTGGAGGACGAGCGTCTGGGTGCGCGGCTCCCAGTCCGGCGGCAGCGTCAGCACGACCTCGTTGACGGGCACGGAGGCGCCGAGGTCGGCGCTCAGCCACTGCGGGAGATCGCCGCCGGCGCCCTCCCAGTAGCTGTCCCGGTCGCCGTCGCCGGCGGCGGCCGCGGCGTGGTCCGGCTCGTGGCCGCTCGCGGTGAACGTGGCGTCCGCGGCGAGGTTCTCCCGCGCCTCCGCGGCGGCGCTCACCTCCAGCTCGGCCAGTTGGGCCGGCCGGCCGCCGCTGGTGTCGGTGACCTCGACCCGGAGATAGCGCGTCCGCACGTCGTGCAGGGGCACCGTGACCGTGTGGTCGGAGGCGGGGTCGAAGGAGTGGGTGGCCGAGGGGGCCAGCGTGGTGTAGCCCGTGCCGTCGATGCTGCCCTCGATCGTCAGGGTCTGCTCTCGGGGCGCGAAGTCCGCGGGCAGTTTGAGCACGACCTCGTCGACCCGGGTGGCGGCGCCCAGGTCGGCCCTGACCCACTGCGGGAGTGCGGCGCCCGAACTCTCCCAGTAGGTGTCCCGGTCGCCGTCGGTGATGTGGGCGGCGCCGTGTCCGGCGCCGGCGCTGCTCGCCGCGGTGGGCGCGTCGGCGGCCAGGTTCGGCGTGGCGCCGGCCACGGCGCCGCCCACGAGCCCGCTCAGCGCCATCAGCAGGGCAGCCAGGGCGGCGGCCAACGCGCGCGCTCTGAAGCGTGATGGTCTCATCTGTCCCCAATCTCCGACATGGAAGACACGATTTTGCGGTTTTCCGTCAGAGAGTTGCACTCGACTGTCACGCTGTCCATCGGTCGTGCGCCCCGGAAACGGGTCGCCCGGGACCGCCCCGCGGACCCGTGCATCAGCCACGCAAACCGTATGCCGCCGTCAGCAGCGGCTTACGCGCGCGCATGACGGATCCGGCGGGGTCGTTGCACGAAACGCAAGCTGTTTGCGTAGGCGCCGGCAGGGTCGCCGGGACGGCGTCAGGCCGCCTGGCCGCCGTGCAGCAGCGCGTAGGCCCCGCCGCGCCGGAGCAGTTCCTCGTGCGGGCCGATCTCCTCGATGGCGCCGTCCCGCATGACGACGATGCGGTCGGCGTTCCGCACGGTGGACAGCCGGTGCGCGACCACGAAGGTGGTGCGGCCGCGCACCAGGCGACCCAGCGCCTGCTGCACGAGCGCCTCGGAGCGGGTGTCGAGCGCCGAGGTCGCCTCGTCCAGGATCAGCACCCGCGGATCGCGGATCAGCGCCCGCGCGATGGCCAGCCGCTGGCGCTGGCCGCCGGACAGCCGCGCGCCGCCCTCGCCCACCACCGACTCCAGGCCGTCCGGTAGGCGCTCGACGAACTCCAGGGCGTTGGCGTCCCGCAGCGCCGCGCGCACCGCGGCGTCGTCGGCCTCGTCCATGCCGTAGGCGACGTTCTCCCGGATGGTGCCCTCGAACAGGATGGACTCCTGCGGCACCACCGAGACGAAGCGCCGGTAGCTGCGCAGGTCCAGGTCGTTCATGTCGACGCCGTCCAGCAGCAGCCGACCCGCGGTGGGACGGATGAACCCGATCACCAGGTTGAGCACCGTGGACTTGCCGGCGCCCGAGGCCCCGACCAGGGCGACCGTCTCGCCGGGCGCGACCGACAGCGTGAAGTCGCGCACGGCGGGCCGTTCCGCACCCTCGTAGGCGTAGCCGACCCGTTCGAACTCGACGACGCCGCGCAGCGAGGTCACCTGCGCCTTGCCCTCGTTCTCCTCCAACTCGGGGGCCTGGAGCACCTCGCCGGCCGAGCGGACGGACTCCAGGCCCTTGCTGATCACCGGCGCCAGGCCCAGCAGGGTGGTGGTCGAGTTGGTCAGGGTGGTGAGGAAGGCGCTGAGCATGACCACGTCGCCCGCGGTGACGCCCCAGACGCCGTGGTAGGCGATCAGCGCCGCCACGGTCAGGAAGCTGACGCCCAGCACGTTGAGGAAGACCCAGGCGAGGGACGCGAAGCGGCCGTTCGTCAGGTCCAGGCGCAGCCCCGAGTCGAGGACCCGGCGCAGGGTGCGGTCCATCCTGCGCAACGCGTCGCGCTCCAGGCCGTGCGCCCGGGTGACCGAGATCAGCCGGGTCATCTCGCTGACCCGGGAGGAGAGATGCTCCACGTCCTGGCGGAACAACTCGTTGCTGGTGCGCAGCCGGGTGCGGAGCCGCATCACCAGCAGCGCGGCGACCGGCACCACGAGGAGGAACACCGGCAGGAAGTGCGGTGTGCGTATCGCGATGATGATCAGCCCGCCGGTCAGCACGGTGCCGGCGCCGAGCCCGGTCTCGGCGGTCTGCTGCACCATCTGCTCCACCGTCTCCACGTCGCGCACCACCTTGACCTGGAGCACGCCGGCGCTGACCCGGTTGTGGTAGCCGATGGACAGCTGCTGGAGGCGGGTGCACAGCGCGGACCGCAGCTTGGTGCCGGTGCGCCGGACGGAGCCGTAGAGCAGCCGGACGTACAGCAGGTGCAGCGGGACGTTGACGAGCAGGATCACCATGACCACGCCGACGCTGGTCCACAGCTGCCGCAGCGGGAGGTGCAGCACGACGGTGTCCACGATGGCGCCGGTGACCAGCGGCAGCAGCCAGATGGGGCTGTGCTTGACGGTGAAGACCGCGAACGCGCCCGCCAGCCGCCAGCGGTCGGCGCGGAACAGGTAGGCCAGGGTGCGCACGGGGTGCTCGCCCCGGTAGCGGTGGTCAAGCGGACCTTCGGACGACGACGCCACGACGACTGTCCCTCCCGGGCGCCGGTCCCGGCGCACGGAATCCCACTCTATCCACCTCTATCCACCACCGTGACCCCGCCGCCGACCCACCCGCCGGACCAACCGTCGAACACCACGACGACGCGGGGCGTCGCGAACGCGCAGGCCGCGACGCGGGCACCCGCCGCTATCCTGCGTCGGAGGGCGTCGTCCCCGGCGCCGAACCAGCGCTCCGTATCCAGGACGAGAGGATCGAGATGCCGCAGGAAGTCCGTGGAGTCGTCGCCCGTCGCAAGGGCGAGCCGGTGACGGTCGAGACCGTGGTGGTGCCGGACCCCGGTCCGGGTGAGGCGGTCGTCGCCGTACAGGCCTGCGGCGTCTGCCACACCGACCTGCACTACCGCGAGGGCGGGATCAACGACGAGTTCCCCTTCCTGCTCGGGCACGAGGCGGCCGGCGTGGTGGAGTCCGTCGGCGAGCAGGTGACCGACGTGGCACCGGGCGACTTCGTGGTGCTCAACTGGCGCGCCGTGTGCGGTCAGTGCCGCGCGTGCCGGCGGGGTCGGCCGTGGTACTGCTTCGCCACCCACAACGCCGCCCAGAAGATGACGCTCGCCTCCGGTGAGGAGCTCTCGCCGGCCCTCGGCATCGGCGCCTTCGTGGAGAAGACGCTGGTGCACGCCGGCCAGTGCACCAAGGTGGATCCGGCCGTCAGCCCGCAGGTCGCCGGGCTGCTCGGCTGCGGCGTGATGGCCGGCTTCGGCGCGGCGATCAACACCGGCGGCGTGGGGCGGGGCGACTCGGTCGCCGTCATCGGCTGCGGCGGCGTCGGCGACGCCGCCATCGCCGGGGCCAGGCTGGCGGGCGCGACGACCATCATCGCGGTGGACAGGGACCCCAGGAAGCTCGCCTGGGCCAGCGACTTCGGCGCCACCCACACCGTGAACGCCTCGACCACCGATCCGGTCGAGGCCATCCAGGAGTACACCGGTGGCTTCGGCGCCGACGTGGTCGTCGAGGCGGTCGGCCGCCCCGAGACCTGGAAGCAGGCGTTCTACGCCCGGGACCTGGCCGGCACGCTGGTCCTGGTCGGCGTGCCGACGCCCGAGATGAAGGCGCCCGAGATGCCGTTGCTCGACTACTTCGGCCGCGGCGGCGCCCTGAAGTCCTCCTGGTACGGCGACTGCCTGCCGTCCCGCGACTTCCCGATGCTGGTCGACCTCCACCTCCAGGGGCGGCTGCCGCTGGAACGGTTCGTGTCCGAGGAGATCGGCCTCGACGCCGTCGAGACCGCCTTCGACCGGATGAGTTCGGGCGACGTCCTGCGGTCGGTGGTGGTGCTGTGAACGACCCGGATCGGTCGGAGGCGATCACCCGGGTCGTCACCTCGGGCACCTTCTCTCTGGACGGCGGTACCTGGGAGGTGGACAACAACGTCTGGGTGGTCGGCGACGACGCCGAGGTGGTCGTGATCGACGCGGCGCACGACGCGGAGGCCATCGCGGACGCCGTCGGCGGGCGCCGGGTGGTCGCCGTGGCCTGTACCCACGCCCACGACGACCACGTCAACCGCGCCCCCGAGCTCGCCGACCGGTTCGGCGCTCCGGTGCTGGTGCACCCGGCCGAGGCGCCGCTGTGGCGGATGACCCACCCGGACCGGGCGCCGGACGGCGAACTCGCCGACGGGCAGTTGCTCAGCGCAGGCGGCGTCGACCTGCGCGTGCTGCACACCCCGGGCCACTCCCCCGGCTCGGTCTGTCTGCACGCGCCGGCGCTGTCCACCGTGTTCACCGGCGACACGCTCTTCCAGGGCGGCCCGGGCGCCACCGGGCGGTCGTACTCCAGCTTCGAGACGATCATCGACTCGATCCGGGGGACGCTGCTCACGCTGCCCGGGGACACCGTCGTGCGCACCGGGCACGGCGACCCGACCAGCGTCGGCGCCGAGGCGCCCCATCTGGCGGAGTGGCTCGACCGGGGACACTGAGCGCGCCGCCGCGGCGGGACGGATCAGAAGAACGGCTCGACGTTCGTGGCGTCGAGGACGTGGCGCGTCGCCGTCGCGATCTCGACGCCGTCCCCCACCACCCAGGTGTGCACGAAGTACATCCGCGGCTCGTCGTTCAGGCTGTGGCTGTGCAGGGAGACGACGTCGATCCCCACGTCGACGAGCCGCGCCAGCACCTCCTGGACCTCGTCGGCGACCACGGCGAAGTCGCCGATCAGGGCGGCCCGCCCCCGGCCCAGCGGCTGGAAGTTCAGCGCGCTCATCGCGCCAGGGCCCCGCGGCAGCACGAGATGTCCCTCCACCATCGTCTCGCGGCGGACGAAGGGACACTGGTAGTTCCCAGCGGTCGACGTGCCCCGGCAGCCCAGCGCCGCGTCGATGCCGGCCGTGTCCAGATCCGGGGGCGGCGAGGGGAGTTGCGGCGCGGGCGTCGGCGCGCCGGTGCGGTCGATGACCGCGCGCAGATCGGCGGCGAGCTCCAGGGGGGCGTGCCCGTGCGTGTGGAAGTGCACCCACCACAGCTCCGGCGTCTGGCCGAGCAGATGCTTGTGGATCGCGGTCTGCGCGATGTGCCGGCTCTGCAGTTCCGCGGTGACCGGCTGGAGCTCCCGCTCGGTGATCGTCAGGTCGCCCATCATCAGCGTGCTGCCGTCGGTGTAGCGCACGAAGCCGACCTGCAGGCCGAGCAGCGCCGGCGACACCAGCACGCCCTCGGAGATCACCCGCAGATCCGTCCGCGGAAACGGCAGATGGAAGAGCATCCCCTTCATCTGCCCGGTGCCGCCCAGCGCTTCGGCGACCCCTGCCCAGTCCGCCTCGGTGGTCGGCACCGGTTGTAACGGCCCGTCCGCCGCGGCGGCGGTGCGGCCGCCCAGCGCCCCCGCCGCCAGAACCGGAGCCGCGCCCGCGGCCAGCACCCGTCGCCGCGACGTGCCCGCAGGGCGGTCCGTTCTCCGCTCCCGATGTTCACTCATGCTTTCATCTTGTGACCCGTTCCTCGGCTCGAATCACGAGAGCCGCGCGCGGGCGTGAGTTTCACCTGTACGCGCGACGTTTCGCGACCGCGTACGAGGCTGACGCGGGCGGCGACGGGAGCGCCGGCGCGTCAGGCACAGCCGACGCGCTCGGTGGCCAACGTGACGTCGTCGAACCGCACGTCGTAGGCGGACGGGGTCGGACCGCCCTGGTACAGCTGCCAGCCGATCCGGACCGTGTCGAACTCCGGGAAGACGAAGTCCACGGGACTGCCGCCGTGTTCGGTGGTGCTGACGGTCAGGTCGGGGTTGAGCTCGCCGTCGATCCATACCGAGACCCGGTTGTCCGCGGCGTCCTGCTCCCACTCCAGGCAGGTCCACCGGCCGGCCTCCGCGGGCGCGGACTCCCGCCAGTTGGTCCAGTCGCCGGTGGGGCCGCCGTCGGACCCGACGCCCCACAGCGGCTCGCCGACCGTCGGCACGTACTGGCCGCCGATCGGCCGGACCAGGGTGCCGTCGCCCTGCCCGCTCGCCTCCACCAGCGTGAAGTGCGCCCAGTCGGGGGCCGTCGGGAAGGCGTCGACCCGCACCCACATCCGGCCGAAGAAGCTGTTGTCCGGCGCCGCGAAGTCCTCGACCTCCAGGAACGCGTAACCGTTGCCGTCGGTGTGCGCGTTCAGCACCTGCCCGGCCCGCCCCGACTCGACCGTCATGCGGCCCTGCTGGGCCTCCACGCCCCAGTCGGGGCTGGTCGCCTCGCCCGGCGGCAGACCCTCGAAGTCCTCGCAGAACAGCACCGCGTCGTCCGGCTCGCAGCCGGCGCGCGGGGGAGGCGGACACGCGGCCGCCGGGACGAGCATGGACGCGGTCACGGCCAGGGACAGCAGGCCGAGCCCGGTCACTCGCCGCGTCCGCTGAGGGGTCAAGAGCCTCATGGCTTCTCCGTCTGAATGGGCGAACGGCTGGGCACGTGGGGGGCTTGGGAGCGCTCCCATGCTCGGAGACACCCTAGGCCCCCGATGCTCCGCGCACCAGTCCCCCACCCACTTCCAACCCCCGGGTCCGAGGTTGCCGCCGATCGAAAAGTTTCGAGTCGTCACGGGGGTGGTCGCGGACCGGAGTGCGGCCTACCGTCCGTGGCGAACGGAATACGGAACCGTGTTCGGCATGGCGGACACCCTCGCCTCCGACACGAACTGGGCACGAACCGGGAGGAGTCCAGGATGGTCGAGCTGAACAGGCGTCACCTGCTGGGTGCCGCGGCCGCCGGAACGGCGGTCGCGCTGGCCGGCGGCGGAACGGCGGTCGCGGGGCCCAGACCCGGCGGGCCGACGGGGCGGGCGGCGGCGGCCGCGGCGCCGCGTGCCACCCAGCCGTTCACCGCCGACGCCGTCACGCTGCTGCCGAGCGCCTTCCGGGACAACATGGGGCGCAACACGGCGTACCTCCGGTTCGTCGACATCGACCGGCTGCTGCACACCTTCCGGCTCAACGTCGGCCTGCCGAGCTCCGCGCAGCCGTGCGGCGGCTGGGAGGGTCCGGACGTGGAGCTGCGCGGCCACAGCACCGGGCATCTGCTGTCCGGACTGGCGCTCACCCACGCCGCGACCGGGGACCAGGAGCTGCTGACCAAGAGCCGCGAGCTGGTGGCGGCACTCGCCGAATGCCAGGCCGCCTCCCCCGGCGCCGGGTACGGGGACGGCTACCTGTCGGCGTTCCCCGAATCGTTCTTCGACCGGCTGGAGTCCGGCTCGGGCGTGTGGGCGCCGTACTACACGATCCACAAGATCCTGGCGGGCCTGATCGACCAGTACGTCCTCACCGGGAACGAGCAGGCGCTGGACCTCGCGCTGGCCAAGGGCGGCTGGGTGGACGGCCGGACCGCGGCGCTGAGCCGGCAGCAGATGCAGGCGGCGCTGGCGACCGAGTTCGGCGGGATGATGGAGTCGCTCGCCGACCTCTACACGATCACCGGCGACGACCGGTGGCTGGACGTGGCGGAGCGGTTCTCCCACGACGCCGTCTTCAACCCGCTGGCGGACGGCCAGGACCGGCTCGCCGGCCTGCACGCCAACACCCAGATCCCGAAGATGGTGGGGGCGATGCGGGTCTGGGAGGAGGGCCGGGCGGAGCGCTACCGGACGATCGGCGAGAACTTCTGGCAGATCGTCACCGACCACCACACGTACGTCATCGGCGGCAACAGCAACGGCGAGGGGTTCCACGACCCGGACGAGATCGCCGGCCAGCTCTCCGGCAGCTCCTGCGAGAACTGCAACAGCTACAACATGCTGAAGCTGACCCGGCTGATGCACTTCCACGCGCCCGAGCGGGTGGACCTCCTGGACTACTACGAGCGCACGCTGTTCAACCAGATGCTCGGCGAGCAGGACCCGGACTCCGCGCACGGCTTCTGCATCTACTACACCGGTCTGCAGCCCGGCGCGTACAAGCGGCAGCCGAGCTTCATGGGCGGCGAGGACCAGTACTCCACGGACTACGGCAACTTCTCCTGCGACCACGGCACCGGCATGGAGACGCACGCCAAGTTCAACGACACCATCTACTCGCACAGCGCCGACACCCTCACCGTCAACCTCTTCGTCCCCTCCGAGGTGACCTGGTCGGAGCTGGGCATCGGCTGGCGGCAGACCACCGGCTTCCCGGACGGGCAGAGCGTCACGCTCACCGTCGTGTCGGGCGGCGCGTCGCACACGCTGCGGGTGCGGATCCCGTCCTGGGCCGAGGGCGCGGAGGTGTCCGTGGCCGGCGAACCCGCGGTGGGCGCCGAGCCCGGCACCTGGTTCAGCGCCGAGCGGGAGTGGGCCACGGGCGACACCGTCGAGGTGACGCTGCCGATGCGCCTGGTGACGGAGCCGACGCCGGACGATCCCGACGTGCAGGCGGTCCTCTTCGGCCCCACGGTGCTGGCGGGCGCGTACGGGGACCAGCAGCTGGGGTCCATGCCGCGGCTCGACTTCGCGTCGGTCACCCGGGAGCCGGGCGACCAGCTGCTCTTCACCGGCCTGGCCGACGACGAGGAGATCGAGCTGCTGCCCATCGCCCGGGTGCACCACCAGCGGTACAACACCTACTGGCTCACCGGAACGCCGGTGGGTCCGCCGCCCGAGTTCGCCGCCTGGCACACCTTCGACGAGGGCTCCGGCACCACCGTGCTGGACGCCACCGGCAACGGCGCCGCGGCGGCCCTCGTCGGCGGCGTCTCGCGGGTCGCCGGCCGATCCGGCGGCGCGGTCTCGCTGAACGGCACCGACGGGCACGTGCGGCTCGCGGACGACGTGCTGGCCGGCGCGCAGGCGTGGTCGTTCGCGGCGTGGGTGCGGCTGGACGGCACGCCCGCCACCTGGTCGCGGATCGTCGACATCGGGTCCGGCGCCACCGCGAACCTGTTCCTGACGCCGCGCGCCGACTCGGGGCGCCTGCGCTTCGCGATCACCTCCGCCGGCGGCGGCGCCGAGCAGCGCATCGAGGCCGATCCGCTGCCGACGAACGCGTGGACGCACGTGGCCCTCAGCGCCGGCCAGGGCGCGGTGACGCTGTACGTGAACGGCGCGCAGGTGGGCCGGAACGGCAACGTCACCGTGGTGCCGGCCCACTTCGCCAACCACCTGCGGTCCTGCTATCTGGGCAGGTCGCAGTACCCCGACCCGTACCTGCGGGGCGCGCTGGACGACGTGCGGATCTACGGCAGGACGCTGACCTCGGCGGAGGTCGCGGACCTGGCCGAGGGCTGAGCGCGCGGGCCGGCGGCGGGCGGAGTCGAGCCACCCGCCGCCGGCCCGACGCCCTCGACTCGTTCGGCTCGTCGCCGCCGCGACGGGGGTTCGTGCGCGTCTGGTCCCGGTGGATGGGACGTGGCGCGCACGATGCGCTGCCCGCGGCCGGTCACGCACCCGGTGCGGGAGCGTCCGCCTCCTGGGCGTCGCCGGTCCGGCCGAGCTGGGTGACGTCCAGCTCGCCCCGGGCGTAGCGGGCGCGCAGCGCCTTCTTGTCGAACTTGCCCACGCTGGTCTTGGGCACCGCGTCGATCCGGGTCCAGCGTTCGGGGAGCTGCCAGCGCGGGATCCGCTCGGCGAGAAAGGCGCGCAGCTCCGCGAAGTCGACCGGAGCCGTCACGGCCTCCCCGTCCGGCCCGGCCGTCGCGGGCAGCCCGTCCGGCCCGGCCGGCACCACGGCGGCCAGCGGGCGTTCGCCCCAGGTGTCGTCCGGCACGGCGACGACGGCCGCCTCGGCCACGCCGGGATGGGCCATCAGGTGGTTCTCCAGCGCCACCGAGGAGATCCACTCGCCGCCGGACTTGATGACGTCCTTGGCCCGGTCGGTGAGCGTCAGATAGCCCTCGGGCGAGAGCGTGCCCACGTCCCCGGTGCGCAGCCAGCCGTCGGGGCTGAACCGGTCGGCCGGGTGCAGCGGTTCGCCGTCCGCGCCGCCGTGGTAGGCGGCGGCGATCCACGGTCCGCGCACCTCCAGCTCGCCCGCGGACTCCCCGTCCCATGGCAAAAACTCCCCGTCGGGCCCCGCGAGTCGGGCCTCGACGCCGCAGGGCAGCCGGCCCTGGGAGATCCGGTAGGGCCACTCCTCCTCGGGCGTGAGCCCGGGCGGCGGCTTGGAGGTGGTGCCCATCGGCGAGGTCTCGGTCATGCCCCAGGCGTGGTGCACCCGCACGCCGTGGCGCTCCTCGAAGGCCCGCATCAGCGCCTCGGGGCAGGCGGAGCCGCCGATGGTGACGCGGGTGAGCGAGGAGACGTCCCGCGGCCGGGTGGCGAGTTCGGCCAGGAGTGCCTGCCAGATCGTGGGCACGGCCGCGGCGTGGGTCGGGCGCACCGTCTCGATCATCTCGGCGAGCGGGCCGGCCTGGAGGTGCCGGTCGGGCAGCAGCAGGTTCGCGCCGGACATGAACGCGGCGTGCGGCAGGCCCCACGCGTTGACGTGGAACATCGGGACCACGGGCAGGCTGGTGTCGGCGCTGGTGAGCGCCATCGACTCGGCCATGTTGACCTGCATGCAGTGCAGGTAGACGGAGCGGTGGGAGTACACCGTGCCCATCGGCGCGCCCGTGGTGCCGGAGGTGTAGCACAGCGCGGCGGCGGTGCGCTCGTCGAGCGCCGGCCAGTCGTAGGCCTCGGGGCGGCCGGCGAGCAACTCCTCGTAGTCGTGCACCGCCGGTCGGGCGCCGCGCAGCAGGGAGCGGTCGCCGGGGCCCACGACGACGAGGTGCGCGACGTCGTCCAGCGCGGGGAGCACGGGCGGCAGCAGCGGCAGCAGCGAGCCGTTGACGAGGATCACCCGGTCCGCGGCGTGCCGGACGATCCAGCCGAACTGGTCGGCCGGCAGCCGCAGGTTGAGCGTGTGCAGCACGGCGCCCATGGCGGGCACGCCGAAGTACGCCTCGACGTGCTCCGAGTTGTTCCACATGAGCGTGCCGATCCGGTCGCCCTCGCGGACCCCGAGCTCGTCCCGCAGCGCGTGGGCGAGCCGCGCGGCCCGGCCCCCGACCTCGGCGAACGTGCGCCGCCGCGGCTCGCCCTCCCCGGTCCAGGTGATCACCCGGGAGCGGCCGTGGATCGTCGTGCCGTGCGTGAGGACGCGGCTGATCAGCAGCGGGACGTCCTGCATCGTGCCGAGCACCGGGCCTCCTGTGTTCGTGGCTTCCGGAGATTCTGTCCGCGTACCCGCCGGTTGTCACCG
The DNA here is from genome assembly GCF_039871525.1 of Streptomyces sp. B6B3. NCBI lineage: Bacteria > Bacillati > Actinomycetota > Actinomycetes > Kitasatosporales > Streptomycetaceae > Streptomyces > Streptomyces sp. B6B3. The sequence goes on from NZ_JBDPLU010000006.1 coordinate 269,423, forward strand.
CCTGGCGGCTCGGCGGTCGTTCCGACATCCTTTCCGGATGCTGATCAGGGAAGCCAACGTCCATGACTGGCCCGCCGTGTGGCCCTTCTTCCACGGGATCGTCGCCGCGGGTGAGACCTTCACCTATCCACCGGACCTCAGCAGGGAGCAGGGCCGTGACTGGTGGCTGCTGTCAGCTCCGGACCGTACGGTCGTCGCCGTCGACGACGCGGGAACGGTCCTCGGTACGGCGAAGATGAACGCCAACCAGAAGGGCAACGGCTCGCACATCGCGAGCGCCAGCTACATGGTCGACCCGGCGCACGCCCGGCGAGGTGTGGGGCGGGCGTTGTGTGAGTACACGCTGGAGTGGGCGCGCGCGGCCGGTTTCCGGGCGATGCAGTTCAACGCGGTCGTCGAGACGAACACGCATGCGGTGAGGCTGTACCGGTCCCTCGGCTTCGAGGTGCTGGGCACGCTGCCGGAAGGGTTCCGGCATCCGGTGCGGGGCTATGTCGGCCTGCACATCATGCACCGCCCGCTCTGAGCGCGGTCTGTGCCGGCGGGCGCTGTCACGAGTACTGCCTGGCCTGGATGCGGTAGAGGCGGGCGTAGGGGCCGTCGGCCGACAGCAGGTCCTCGTGGGTGCCCTGTTCGGCGATCCTGCCGTCCTGCAGGACCACGATGAGGTCGGCCATCCGGACGGTGGAGAAGCGGTGCGACACGACGAGCGTGATCGTGCCGTACTGCGCCGTGGTGGCGCGGGCCTGGTCCACGAAGCGTTCGTACAGGTCGTGTTCGGCCTGCGGGTCCAGGGCCGCCGTGGGCTCGTCGAGGACCAGCAGCAGCGGGTCCGTGCGCATGTGGCCGCGGGCCAGGGCGAGCTTCTGCCACTGTCCCTGGGAGAGCTGCGCGCCGTCGAAGACGCGTCCGAGCTGCGTCTCGAGGCCGTCGGGCAGGGAGTCGATCACCGTTCCGGCGCCGGTGGCCGCGACCGCGGCCCGCACGGCGTCGGGGTCCGCGGCCCGAGGCAGGTTCCCGACGCCCACCGTCTCCCGGGCGCGGAGCTCGAAGGCGACGAAGTCCTGGAAGGTGCCGGTGACTCGGGAGCGCCACGCGGCGGGCGAGAGCTCGGGCAACGGCACCCCGTCGACCGTGATGCCGCCCTCGTTCGGCCGGTAGAGCCCGGTGAGCAGCTTGACCAGGGTTGTCTTCCCGGCGCCGTTGATGCCGACGAGGGCCACGGTGCGACCCGCGGGCAGGTGCAGGTCGATCCCGTCCAGCACGTCGCGGTCCGACCCGGGGTAGCGGAACCGGACGCCGGAGAGGGTGATGCCCCGCGCGAGCCGGTCGGGCGGCGTTCCGGTGGCGCCCGAGGACTCGGCCGCCGCGTAGGTCCTGAGCCAGTGGTAGTGGCCGCTGACGTGCCCCGCCCGGCCCAGCTGCAGGATGCCGTGGATGGCCTCGGCCAGCTGGCGGCGCAGCTGGGTGGACAGCGAGATGACGAGCACGATGTCGCCCACGCTGGCCCGCCCGTCGATCACCAACTGCGCGACGACGCCGAGTCCGGTGAGGAATCCGGCCACGTAGCAGAGCCATCCGGCGAGCTGCCAGACGGCGGCGCGCACCATGGCACGCCCACGGATGCGCAGCGCCCGGTCCAGCAGTTCGTCGGCGCGGTCGCTCAGGGTGGGCCCGCTGCCGGAGATCCGCAGCTCCTTGGCCGGTTCGGGGGTGGTGCACATCTCGTGCAGCCGGCGTTCGACGCGCTCCAGTTCGGCAGTCTGGTCGGCGGCGCGCTGTTCGACGCGTCGGGCTCGGTTGCCGCAGAACAGCGGTACGGCGGCGAGCGCGACCGGGACCGTGAGCAGCGGGTGCACCGCGGCCAGGAGCCACACGGTCAGTCCCAGGCTCACCAGCGAGGCGGCGGTGTGGGCGGTGGCCCAGCAGGACGTGGCCAGTTCGCGGGTGCTCTTCCGCAACAACGTCAGCCGATCGAGATACTCGGGCCGTTCGAGATGTTCGATGGTGGGGATGCGCGCGGAGAGGGCGAGAATCTCCTGGTGCACCCGGAGGTCGACGTGCTGGCTCACGTCGGTGCGCCAGTTCCGCTCCAGCAGGCCGCCGGCCTGGTCCACGGCGTGCAGGGTCATCCCCAGCGCGGCCGCGCCCAGCACACCGGCGACGAGGCCGAGTCCCGCCGAGTCGATCAGCCACCGCTGGTTCACCGCGGTCAGCGCCGCGGACCCGGCCTGCACGGCGATCAGCACCATCATGAGGACGGAACGCCGGGCGTCGGCCCGCAGCGAGAGGCGCAGCATGTGGCCGAGCACGCGCAGCTGCCGTACCGTCACGAGTTGGCCTCCATGTCTTCCACGAGGGCTGTCTCCGCGGGTGTCGTCTCCCGGTCCCGTCGCCGCTCGCGGAACCGTGCCGCCTGCAGCCGGAAGAGCCGCGCGTACTCGCCGCCCTGGGCGAGGAGTTGGTCGTGGCTGCCGGACTCGGTGAGGCGTCCGCCGTCGAGCAGGACGATCCGGTCGGCGCGCCGGATGGTGGAGAGGCGGTGCGAGATCAGCACGACGGTCGCGCCGCTCGCCGCGTCGTTCACCGCGTCGACGACCCGGTCGAAGAACTCGGCCTCGGCCTGGACGTCCAGATGGGCGGTGGGCTCGTCGAGGACGATGACGTTCCGGCCGTGGCGCACGGCGTAGCGGACGCGGGCCAGGGCGACGCGCTGCCACTGCCCGCCGGAGAGATCGACGCCGCCGGTGAGACTGCTGACGAGCGGCGTGCGGATCCCGTCGGGGAGCTCACCCACCAGGTCGTCGGCGTCGGAGTCGCGCAGTGCCCGGCGGACCGCCGCCTCGTCGACGGGCTCGTCGCCCGCGCCCAGCGCCACGTTGTGCGCGGCGGAGAGCGGGTACCTGACGAAGTCCTGGAAGAGGACGGCGAGTCGGCGGCGCCACACGGCGAGGTCCGCGTCGGCGAGGTCGGCGCCGTCCACGGTGACCCGCCCGGCGGTCGGCGCGTGGAGACCGGCGAGCAGCTTCATCATCGTGCTCTTGCCCGCGCCGTTCACGCCGATGAGCGCCAGCACCTCGCCGGGGCGGATCGTGAGGTCGAGCCCGTCGAGCACGGGAACCTCGGCGCCGGGGTAGCGGAAGCTCGTCCGTTCGAAGCGGATCACGGGAGGCGCCTCTCCGGAGAGGCGTCGGGTGGCCCGCCGGACCGTGCCGCGCTGGCCGGCCTCCAGCCGGTCGAGGGCGCGCACCGCGAGCATTCCGTTCTCGATGGCGAAGACGTCGTATCCGAGCCAGGCGATGCGGAAGACGCCGAAGGCGGCTGTCGTGTACGTGGTCAGCTGCCCGAGGCCGATGCGTCCGTCGGCGGCGGCGAGCCCTGGCAGGGCCAGCGCGGCCCCCGCCCCGCCCAGGGCCAGCAGCGCGACCCATCCCCAGTGGGTGTACATGACGCCGCGGAACTTCCAGAAGCCCTGGAGCCGGGTGCGCTCGCTCGCGGTGCGTCGCGCGGTGATCCAGTCGCCGAGCCCGAAGAGCCGCACCTCCTTGGCCGTGGGCTCGCTGGCGGCCAGGTCGGACCAGTAGCCCACCTGGCGCTTGAGGCCGGTGAAGTGACGGTCCTGGTAGTCGGCCATCGCCAGCCACTGGGAGCGGAGGATGGCGCGCCGGAGCAGCGCGGTGAGCAGCAGCAGGACGGCCAGCGGCACCGAGAACCGGGCCACCACGGCCGCGGCCAGCACGGCGCCGAGCACCCGGAAGGACAGGGCCACCTGCGAGGTCGCCGCGAGTCCCGGTGAGCGTTCCTCACCGAACGCCCCGCGGCCCGTGACCCGCTCGACGTCGTCCTGGAACGCCGGATCCTCCAGATGCCCGATGCCGGGCGGCGACGCGGCGAGTTGGCGGACGCGCCGACGGATGCGCCGGTCGATCTGGGCCCGGGTGAGCTGGTTCGCGGTCTGCGCCAGGATGGTGCCCAGGTACTCGCCGACGAGCAACACCGCGAACGCCGCGATGGGCGGGAGGAGTGCGGAGACGGACTCCGGTGACTGAGCGAGTTCCCCGACGAACCAGCCGAGGACCAGCGCCTGTCCCGCCGGCGCCACGGCCAGCAGCGCGTGCCCGGTGAGGAGCAGCCCTGGCAGCCGCCAGCCGACGCCGGTCAGGAACCGGAGCAGGCGGATCCGTTCGCCCAGGATCTCCCCGAGCCGCCGCGGCGGCAGCCCGCATCCGGCCAGCCAGCGGATCGCCGCCTGTAAGGCGAAGAACGCCCTGGTGCCCACCCGTGCGATCACGCCATCCCCCTCTCGCCAGAGGGCTGACGCCCGCGCCGCCAGAGTATCCACGCGCGGTGGCGAACGCTCCGGATTTTTCGCTGGCGCCTCCGCTGGCGCCACCCCGGCCGCCAGCGGAGGCCCGGTCGAGCCCCGGCCCCGTGATCGCGGGGCCGGGGCTCGACCGGGCGCGTGCCGGGGAGCTCCCGCCGTCAGCGCATCGGTCGGGGCTCGTCCGTGACGACCGTCCGGAGCACCGCCGTGCTGTCGATGACGTCCCCCTTCTTCCAGTGCTCGTCCGAGGACTCACCCACGAAGTCGACCTCGACCTCGCCGTCCACGACGCGGTCCTCGGGTCCCTCCAGGACGAAGTCCCTGGCGGCGACGGTCCGACTGCCCAGGTAGTCGTACGACCCGGGGTCGAGCAGCAGTTCCTGCCGGACCTCGCCGGTGGCGTGGTAGCCGGGGAAGGTGACGGCGATGGCGCTCCGCCCCGCGAGGTCCTCGACGAGGTGGTCGGTCACCTCCACGCCGGGGATCGTCGCCAGCGCGCGGTACAGCGCGGCCTGGACCTCCGGGGGGAACAGGTACGCCCTCTCCAGGAGGATCCGTATCTCGGCGAAGTCGCGCCGCGCCTGCGGCTCCTCCTCCGGGAGGCCGAGGACGCTGTTCTCACGGAGCGTCCTGAGCAGGTCCTCGGAGTCGTCGGTCGGCAGCGAGGACATCAGCTCGTAGAAGCTCTGCGGGGACCGCTCGTCGGAGTCCCGATCCATGTCGTACGTTCCGAAGGTCGGGTCGTCGTCCCACTGGTCCCAGCCGGCGCCCTTCTCCCCGTCGAAGCGGATCCACTCCTCCTGCTCGAAGGTGTAGTCGGGCTGCTCGCACGGATCGATCCGGCCGGACACGGAGGGGTAGGAGAGCGACGAGCCGTCGTCCGGCCAGTGCGCGCACTGGCCCACCCTGGTCAGGATCCTCTGGTAGATCCACTGGTGCGGCCGCGGTTCGGTGACGTGGGTCTCCTCGATCGTGTCCGCGGCCATCGCCAGCAGGGCGGCGGCGTCGTCCAGTGGCGGTCGCTGCGGCTCCGGCCCGTTGGACGCCCCGAGTTGGGTCGCGACGAGGGTCGTCGCCACGACGGCGGCCGTCGCGGCGGCCGCGCTGAGCCGCCAGCCGAGCGTCAGCCGGGGGCGGCGGACCCGCCGTCCCGCGGCCGCGTTGAGCAGCAGGTGCCTGCCCGGGTCCAGACGCGTCCGGTCGGGCTCGGGGGCGTCGTCACGGAACGAGCGCACCGTTTCCATCTCATCCATGACTGATCGCCTCCTGGGCGCCGGGGTTGGTGCGGAGTTCCGTTACGAGGGTGGGGTCGACGCCGCCCAGGGCCGCGCGGACGACGCGGCGCGCGCGGTTGAGCCGGGAGCGGACGGTGCCGACGGGGATGTCGAGCGCGTCGGCGACCTCCTGGTAGGTCAGGTCCGCCCAGGCGACGAGCAGCAGCACGTGCCGGTCCCGCGCCGAGAGCGAGGCGAGCGCCCTGGCCAGGGGCCGGTGGGCGGCCTGGGCCGCGACGCGCTCGTCCGCGGAGTCGGTCCAGGACTCGGCGACGGGGTCGGTTCCGGTCCGCGCCAGGGCGCGCAGCGCCCGAACCTCGGAGCGGCGGTGCCGGCCTATGAGGTTGGCGGCGATTCCGTACAGCCACGGCCGGGCGTTGGGCCGGGACGTGTCGTACCGGTCGCGGGTGCGGAAGGCGATCAGGAAGGTCTCCGCCGTGATGTCGTCCACGACGCTCTGGCCGAGCCGACGCGCGACGTAGCGGTGGATGTCCGCCGCGTACCGGTCGTAGAGCTGGGCGAAGGCCTCGGGTCGGGCACGCGACGCGTCGATGACGGCGTTGTCGTCGACGGGTGGGTCGGCGTCGGTGGGTGGGTCGGTCACACATTCCTCGTCTCGCCGGCGGCGACGTCCTTTGTCAGCCGTGTCGCTCACTGTTGCCCGATGGGCCCGAGGGGGTTCACGCCCGCCGCGGCATTGCGCGGAGTCACCATTCTCCGACGGCTCGGTGGGGGAATGTCACCGGATTTCACGAAGACGTCGCGGGGCGCCGGAGTGGATGCTGAGCACGCAACGTCTCTTCGTTCGCCGAATGGAACCACGGAAGAGGAAGAAAAGAGGAAGACAATGGCCCGATTCAGACGCAACCGGATGGCCGCCATGGCGGTCGGGGTCCTCACTCTGACCGGAACGGCATTGGCCACGACGACCACCCCCGCGGCGGCCGACACCATCACGAACACCTGCGTCAATCCGAAGAACGGCGTGCCGCTCACCGTGACGGTCTCCACCACGGGCAACTGGGACGACACGCTCTGGGCGCCGGACGGAAGCACGATCAACACCTACGGGGGGACCGACTGGGTGTTCAGCGAGAACGCCGACTCGGTGCTCGTCATCTGTCTCGGCTCGGGCAGCGACGGCTTCGGGAACAGCGACCCGTCGCAGATCTCGCCGGGCACCTACTACGGGGTGAGCGGCGGCCCCGGCAACGACACCATCACCGGCGGAACCGGGGACGACATCCTGCTCGGCGAGGACGGCAACGACACCCTGGTGGGCGGCCCCGGCTACGACAAGGTGGACGGCGGCGACGGCATCGACCGGTGTGACGCGGAGATCGAGCTGAACTGCGAGCTCTGAGCGCGGCACACGGGGGGTTCGGTCGGCCGCCCCGCTCGTTCCCGAGGGGGTGGCCGACACGACCGTGCCGGCATCACGACGCCGGCGCCTCGGCCCAGCGGCCGGCGAGCAGGCGGGCGACGACGGTGCTGAGAGTGCGCACGCCCCGGGTGGAACCCGGGTCCATGCCGGCGAGTTCGCGGACCCGGTGCAGCCGGTAGTCGAGCGTCCGCGGGTGGATGTGCAGGGCGCCGGCGGTGTGCAGCCGGTTCATGTCGTGCCGGTAGAAGGCGTCGAGGGTCGCGACCAGGTCGGGTCCGGACGCCAGGCGGGTCGCGAGGTCACGCAACCACTCGTCGATCTGGGGCAGTTCCGTCACGCCGAGTTCGACGAAGACGTCGCGCAGGGTGTGCAGGCGGTGGGGGCTGGCCTCGGCCGGCACCACGCGGCTGATCCTGCGGGCCAGCGCGTGGGCGCCGGCGAGGGAGCCGACCCGGCCGACGGCGGCGCCGACCGAGCACGGCCGCCCCACGATCTCCACGAGGTCCCGCACCAGGTCGAGGGCGCGCCGCTCCGCCGCCTGGGGGCCGGCGTCCTGGCCCTGTTCGGGGACGGGCAGCAGGGCGACGAACTCGTCGGTCCGACACCAGGTCATCGGCACCTGGTGGCGGGTCAGCAGGTCCTCCGCGATGCCGGCGGACCGGGCGTCGCCCTCGGGCAGGGGCTCGCCTGTCATCCGGACCACCAGCACCTGGTAGTGCTCGACCTCGGCCATCCGCAGGCTGTCGGCCAGGTCGGCGGCCACCGAGTCGTCGGCCAGCAGGGCGCGGGCGAGGCCCTGCACGCGCCGGACGACCGGGAGCGCGCGTTTCTGCCCCCGCAGGAATCCCCGCGTGTAGGCGCGCTGCGCGTCGAGCCCGTTGGTCGGCAGCCAGCCGAGGACGCGCATCACGGCGTCCACGTCGTTCGGTCCGGCCGCCTCCTCCACCTCGCGGAGGGTGAGCACGGAATGCAGTCCGAGAATGCGCCTTTGCGAGGTCAGTGACATTCCGTTGGCGCCGCGTTCCTCGCCGACCGCGCTGAGCATCGCCAGGTCCCTTTCCGTGAAGGAACCACCGCCGACGCAGAGTTCCACCTCGCGGCTTCGTAAGAAGCGCGCGAATTCGAGCATCGCTTCCCTGACCCGGCTACTTCGTGCCGCCTCACGGTAGTCTGGTAACTCGTCGGTGTAGACCTCAACGGCGCGACGAGCGTTGCTGTCGACCCGATCTCGCAGTGTCTGAAACAAGCCGCTCATGATCACCTCACGTCTGTCGAGACGGCGACAGCGTATGCGCGGCCACTGGACATCGACTGGACGCGGACGCGGTCGGAGGTGGGGGTCTGGTGCGGATCCAGGTGCTGGGTCCGTTACGGGTCTGGCACGGCGACGACGAGATCGACCTCGGTCCACCGGGGCGTCGCGCGGTGCTCGGGCTGCTGGTGCTCGCGGGGGGCGAGCCGGTTCCCCGGTCCGAGCTGATGGACGCGCTGTGGGGCGACGGCCCGCCGGCCAGCGCCGTCAACGTCATCCAGACGCACGTCAAACATCTGCGGCGGCTCCTGGAGCCCGACCGGCCGGCCCGCGCGCGCAGCGGCGTCCTGCCGCACCGGGACGGCGGGTACGCGCTCCGGACGGACGCCGCCGAGGCCGACCTGCCGCGTTTCCGATGCCTGATGGCGGAGGCCAACGCGGCCGAGCGGGACGGCGATCCGGTGCGGGTCGCGGAGCTGCTGGGCGAGGCCATCCGGCTGTGGCGCGGTTCGCCGCTGGCGGACGTTCCGCTGCTGGCCGCGCATCCGAAGGTGGCGGCCCTGGCGGCGGAGCGCCGGGCTGTCGTCGCCCGGTACGGCGAGGCGATGATCGCGGTCGGGCGGGTCGCCGACGCGCTGCCCGCCCTGGCCGAGGCGGCGGCCGAGCTGCCGCTCGACGAGCCCACCCAGGCCCGGCTGATCCGGGCGTACCACGCGCTGGGGCGGCGCGCCGAGGCGTTCGCCTGCTACCGGGAGGCGCGCCTCCGGCTCGCCGAGCAGCTCGGCGTCGATCCGGGTCCCGAGCTCGTCGCGGCCCACGCGGCGCTGCTGCGCGACGACGACGCCTCGGCCGGCGGGGCCCGGATGGCGGAGTCGGCGCGGAGCCGGGTCGGCGGGCGGCAGCCGCTCCGGGTGCCGGCCCAACTGCCCCCCGACGTCGCGGCCTTCGCCGGTCGGGCCACGCAACTGGCCTCGTTGAACCGGCTGGTGTCCGGCCGCGGCGAGGCGGGGGCGGTGACCCTGGCCGCGATCTCCGGCTCCGCGGGGGTCGGCAAGTCGGCGCTCGCCGCGCACTGGGGGCACCGGGTGCGCGACCGCTTCCCCGACGGACAGCTCTACGCCGACCTGCGGGGCCATGCCTCCGGGCCGCCGGTGCGGCCGATCGAGGTGCTGGCCAGGTTCCTGCCGGCGCTGGGCGTGCCGGCGGAGCGGGTGCCGGCGGACCTGGAGAGCGCCGCGGCCCTGCTCCGCACCCTGCTGACCGGGCGGCGGGTGCTGATGCTGCTGGACGACGCGGTCAGCCCGGAGCAGGTGCGGCCGCTGCTGCCGGGCGGCCCCGGATGCCTGGTCGTGGTGACCAGCCGGGAGCGGATGCTGGGCCTGGTGGCCAGGGACGGCGCCCACCAGGTCACGTTGGAGGTGCTGAGCCCGGCGGAGTCCGGGGATCTGCTGGCGCGGCTGCTGGGCCCGCGGCGGGCCGGTGCCGAACCGCGGGCGACGGCCGAACTGGCCGCCGCCTGCGCGCATCTGCCGCTCGCGCTGCGGATCGCGGCCGCCAACCTCGTCAGCCACGCGGGGCGGCGCGTCGCGGAGCAGGTCGCGGCGCTGCGCGCGGACAACCCGCTGGCCGCGCTGGAGGTGCCGGGCGACGAGTCGACGGCGGTGCGCGCCGCCTTCGACCTGTCCTACGCCGCGCTGCCGGACGACGCCCGGCGCGTGTTCCGGCTGCTGGGCCTGCTGCCGGGCGCGGACTGCGACGTGGAGACGGCCGCGGCGCTGGTCGGCACCGAGCCGGAGGCCGCCGGCGAGCTGCTCGGCCGGCTGGCGGCGGCGAACCTGGTGGAGTCGCACGCCCCCGGCCGGTACCGCTTCCACGACCTGCTGCGGCACTACGCGGTGGGCCGGGCGCGGGCGGAGGACCCGGCCGCGGCCCTGGCCGCGGCGGTGCGGCGGCTGCACGACTGGTACCTGGGCGCGACGGACCGGGCCGCCATGCTGCTCTATCCGCACATGCTGCGCCTGCCGGCGGACCGGGGCGCGGCCCGCTTCCCGGCCGCGCTGACCGCGCGCGCCGGCGCGTCCGGCTGGCTCGACGCCGAGCGTGGCAACCTGGTGGCGACGGTGCGGCAGGCCGCCGCGACGGGCCCGGGCGCGACGGCCTGGTTGCTGTCCGACGCGCTGCGGGGCTACTTCTGGCTCGGCATGCACCGGGTGGACTGGCTGGCCACGGCCGAGGCGGGGCTTGCCGCGGCCCGGGCGGACGGCGACGACCGGGCGCAGGCCGCGGCCCGGTTCAGCCTCGGCGACCTGCACCTGCGGCAGAGCCAGTACCGGGAGGCGGTCCGGCACTACCGGCACGCGGTGCTGCTGGCCCGGCGCGCGGACTGGTCGGACTGCCACGCGGCCGTGCTCGAACACCTCGGCGGCGTGTACTGGCAGTCGGGGCGGCTGCCGCGGGCGGTCGCGTACTTCGACCGGGCGCTGGCATTGACCCGGGAGACCGGGCAGCTCGCCGGCCAGGCCGTCGCCCTGGGCAACCTGGCGCTGGTACACGGGGAGCGTGGTGAGCTGGCCGCGGCGGCCGAGCGCTGCGGGGAGGCCCTCGAGCTCTACCGGCGGATCGGGTCGCGCTACGGCGAGGCCATCAACCTCGGGAACCTGGGCCGGTTCCAGCACGCGCTCGGGCTGCTGGCCGAGGCGTCCGCCTCGTTGCGCGCCGCGCTCGCCCTGCACCGCGAGGCGGGCGACCGGTACGGGGAGGCCGACACCCGGATCTTCCTCGCCGGCGTCCTGCGGGACGCCGGGCGATCCGCCGAGGCGCAGGAACAGGCCCGCGCCGCCCTGGCGTTGGCACGCGACATCGACGACCCGCGCGCCGAGGCCGAGGCGTTGAACGCGCTGGCCACCGTCGAGTGCCGGCTGGGGCGCCGCCAGGAGGCGATCCGCCGGCACCGGTCGGCGCTCGAACTGATCCGCGCGAGCGGTGACCGCTACCCGGAATGCGAGGCGCTCGTCGGCCTGACCGTCGCCGGCCTCGATCCGGCGCCCGCGCGGCGCGCGCTGGCGCTGGCCGAGGAGGCGGGCTACCGCGCCCTGGTGGGGCTGGCGCGAACGGCGCTGGCCGAGGTCGCGCTCGCCTTCGGCCGGCCGGCGGAGGCGGCCGAGCACGCGCGCGCGGCGCTGGCGATCCATCGCGAGACGGGCCGGCGCGGCAGCGAGTCGCTCACCCTGCTGGCGTTGGGCACGGCGTTGGCCGAGACGGAGGGCGAGGCCGCCGCCCGCCCCTGCTGGCAGGCCGCGCTGCGGCTGTCCCTGGAGGCGGGGATGCCGGAGGCCGAGCGGCTGCGCACGCTGCTCGACGGCATCCGCACGCCCTGACGTCACTCGGGATCACTCGTGGTCACTCGTAGGGGCTTCCGGCGATCGCCTTCCGCACCTCGTACTCGCCGTCCGGGTAGACGGTCACGGTCACCCAGGGGTTGAGTTGGTAGGGCTCGGCGCCGTCCTGGCAGGAGAGCCCGCCCATGCTGAACATCTCCCATCCGGGGTCGCCCGGCGTCTCCCGCCGCTCCTTGACGCCCTCGGACGCGCAGGTGTCGTCCGCCACCTGGATGTCGGGGTCGGGGGTCTCCCACCAGGTGACCGAGGTGCCGTCGCCGCACCACTCGACGCGGTGGGTGTAGGTCCAGCGGGGGTGGTCGCTGGTGGGGTAGTGGAGCTGCTCGGCGAGCTCCCAGCAGCCCGCGGCGGGCGCGTTCGGGGCCACCTGCGTACTCGCCGGAGCGGCCCAGGCCGCAGAGGCCGTCCCGGCGAGCACGACCAGGGAGGTCGCGACCGCGAGCGGGGTTCTCTTCATCGTGGCCTCCCTGGTGGTGAGTGCTGGGCTCCCAGCCTGTCAGCGCGCCGCCGGCGCGTCTTCGTGATTCCGCGTGAAGAGGTGGCCGGGGCGGCCCGCCCGTTCGTGAGTTCGCGCAACCGAGGCGCCCGGAGGCCGCCGTGCGCCGTCGTTTTGAGCCCGGAGCTTTCGGGCAGGCGGTATGTATGTCCGATCATGCGCCTGCAGCACTGCCCGAGCCTCCGGGGCTGATCGGGGCCGGGCCACCCGCGAGCATGCTGGTGAAGCTCGCCGAACAGGCCGCCGCGTGCGCCCCGGCCTGTTGCGGCGCTGCGGCGACCCTCACGATCGACGAGAGCGGCCCAGCCGCCGAGTCGGAGCCGCCGACCGGCCTGACCCACCCGGACCTCGCCCCGCTCGTGGCCGTGCAGTGGGAATCGGGAGAGGGCCCGATCCCGGCGGCGATCCGCACCGGGGAGCCGGCGGGCACGGACGATCTGCTGGCCGAGGACCGCTGGCCGGAGTACCGCACGGTGGCGCTGGACGCCGGCGTGCGGTCCTGCGCGACGCTGCCGTTCCGGCACGAGGGCGTGACCGTGACGGTGACCGTCTGCGGGTTCCGGCCCGGCCTGATGGACGACCAGACCAGGACGGCGACCGCGCTCGTGGGCGACCTCGCCACGCACACCCTGGTGCGCGACCAGCGCTTCGAGGAGGTGCTGACGGAGGCGGACCAGCTGGACACCGCGATCCGCACCCGGCCGGTGGTGGACCAGGCCTGCGGCATCCTCATGCACATTCTCGGCTGCGACGCGGAGACCGCCTTCGAGATCCTGCGCCAGCGTTCCCAGCGCACCAACAGCAAGCTCGTGGACCTGGCCAAGACGGTGGTGGGCAACCGTGGACGGGGCGTCGAGGCCGAGGTGGTGTCCGAGCCCCACCTGCTCCGCGGCGGGCTCCTTCCGGAGTGACCGGTTCCGCGGGATCCGGGCGGCGCCGATGCGGACGTTCGCCCGGAAATGCACCACGAATCGGGATAATAGTACCGCCGAGTGGCGTCACCCCCCGTCACGAGTACTAGTGTGCGGGCATGGCCGAGTCGGATGAGTTCGGCGCGGAGCTGACCGGCTTCCGCAAGCGGGTCGAAGAACTGCGCGTGGCGCGCACACTGCCCCCCGAGGAGCGTCTGGCCGCCTTCGACACGGCACTTTTCGAGCTGCAGTACGCCGTCGACGTGCTGTGGCCGCGCCACGAGGCGCTCGAGGGAGCGCGTGCCCGCACCGCCGCGCCCTCGGGCAGCCGGGAGCAGCAGCTGCTGCGGACCCTGTTCCAGCGGCTGCCGCTGGCCGTCGTGCTGCTCGACGAGGACAGCGTGGTGCGCCGGCTCAACTTCGCCGCCTGCCGCCTGCTCGGCATGCGCGCGGGCTACGCGACGGGCCGGTCGTTGACCGCCTCGTTCCGGCACGAGAACCGGGCCGCCTTCCGCAGCCAGGTCGCCGCGGTGGCCCGCAACGAGGGCGACCGCAGCATGGTGGTGGAACTCATGCGGGGCGTGCACTCCGGGCGCGGCAGCCACCAGACCGCCGGCGGGCTGCGGGTCACGCTGACGGCGGTGCGGCCGTCGGGCCAGCGGCGCAGCGCGGTCCTGGCGGTGCTCCAGCCGGCGGCGGCGCTGCCCGACGGCGGGGCGTTCACCGCACCCGTGTCCGTCGAGGGCGGGCCGCGGCCCGATCCGGGCGAGGTCCGCCGGCACGCCGAGCTGATGGACCTGGTGGACGACATGGCGACCGCGTTGCTCACCCATCGCAGCGCGAGCACCGACCAGCTGCTGCTGCGGGCCGGCCGGCTGCTGCGCGGCCGGTTCGCCGACTGGGTGCTGGTCGACGTCAGCGCCACCGACGGCGGCCGGCTGCGCCGGGTCGGCGTGTTGGGGCCGCGGGACGCCGCGGGCGAGGCCGCGACCGACGCGCTGTCCGGTCAGGATCCGAGCGCGGCCCCGCTGATACGGGAGGCCGCACGGGTCGGCAGCAGCGCGCTCCAGGTGAGCCCCGAGGACATGCGCGCCCTCGGCGAGGTCGCGGACGGCACGTCGGTGCTGGCGCTCACCGAGGCGTCGTCGTTCCTGTGCATGCCGCTGCTGCTGCCGTCGGGCACCGTCCGGGGCGTGATCACGCTGGTCCGCTCGGGCGGGCGAGGCCCGTTCCGGTTGGCCGAGGCGAGCGCCATGGACCGGATGGCCCGGCACGTCGCGCTGGCCGTGCTGCACGCCGTCGACGGGACGCGGCGCGGACCAGCGGCTGGCTGATCCGCGCCGCACCTCCCGTGGGGTGGTGTGGTGGTGGTGGGGGTCAGGCGGTGCGGGAGCCGCGAGTCTGGCCGGCCTCGACCTGTTCCCGCAGGCTCGCGCAGGTCCGCGACAACAACCGGGAGACATGCATCTGGGAGATCCCCAACTCCTCGGCGATCTTCCGCTGCGTCATCCCCCTGAAGAACCGCAGATACAGAATCCGCCGCTCCCGCTCCGGCAACCGCCGCACACACGGCGCGACCGCCTCCCGCGCCACCACCCGCTCATACGCCCCCTCCGACTTCCCCAACACATCCAGCAGCGAGTACCCCTCCCCCTGCGAGGCCAGCTCCGCGTCCAACGACAACACCGCGTAACTGTCCATCGCGTCCAACCCCGTACGCACCTCGTCCTCCGACAACCGCGTACGCTCCGCCAACGCCCTCACATCCACCCGCCGGTCGTCCACCGAACGACACAACTCGTTGTGCGCCACCCGCACCCGATTCCGCAACTCCTGCACCCGCCGCGGCACATGCAACCCCCACAGATGATCACGGAAATGCCGCTTGATCTCCCCCTGAATCGTCGGCACCGCATAACTCTCGAACGCCGACCCCAACGACGGGTCATACCGCCCGACCGCCTTGACCAGACCCAGATGCGCCACCTGCGTCAGATCCTCAAGACTCTCCCCACGATTCCGGTACTGCCGCGCCAACCGCCCCGCCATCGGCATCCACGCCCGAACGATCTCCTCCACCAACGCATCCCGCGCCGCCCCCGGCTCCATCCCCGCCAACCGCACAAACGCCTCAGCGGTATCCGGAGTGTCGTGATGCGGGTGCCGACGACGCGACCTCCGCGAAACCTGTGTACCAGCCATCACACTCACGCTCCCTCCTCGGCGGACCAAACCCAACACCGCAGGAGCGCCCGGACCAGAGCACACACAGGAGGCCAAACCACTCCCGCGAGATGTGCCTCCAGTCCGAAGCACGACTAATCCCTCACCTGCCCGAACACCCAGACCGTAAACACACGGTGTGAGCACGAGGCGTGGTGCGCGACCGAGCCGGCCGCGCGGACGGGCCGTCAGGTGTCAGGCATCAGGCGTCAGGCGTCAGGAGGGATCGCGCCATCGGGACACGGCCTCCCGGACCCGGTCCACCATGCCGGGACCCGGTCCCAGGCCAGGGTCGGACGGGGGGTAGGGCCGGGCCGGCGCGACCGACTTGATCCGGCGGGCCTTCGTGCCCAGGTCCGCGAGCGTGTGCTCGGGCACCGACTCGCGGAGCCGGAAGAAGACCTCGTGCTCCCGCCGCAGATGCTCGCGGACCCGCTCGACCAGCTGGCCGGTGAGGCGGTCGAACCGGCCGGCCCCCGCCTCCACCCCCTCCAGCTTCCGCAGCAGCTGTTCGACGCGGGCCGCCTCCCTGGCCGCCTGCTCGCCGAGGAGCTCGCCGTCGCTCAGCGTGGCCCGGACGAGCGGACGCAACAGCTCCTGTTCGATGGCCAGGTGCCGCACCAGTTCGACGGTCAGCTGGTTGGCGTGCACCTTCCGCTGTCCGTCGCCCCGCGGCAGCGCCGCCAGCTCACGGAGCACCTCCTCCAGCCGCCACTGGTCCTCTATCAGCTCGGCGATGATGTCGTCGCCCTCTGCCATGGTTCCCCTCCGGCGGCGTGACGCTGACCGCTTCGGGTACCCGCCACGCGGCCGGCTACACCCCGGGCCGCCCGTGTGGTGGGGACGGTGCCCGGGTACCCGGGCGGTTCATCGGTCACCGACGGCAGGAGGGAGCGGATGAGCGACGCAGGTCAGCCGGAGGAGCGGGCGGAACGGCGGGACCCTCCCCCGGGCCCGAGGGGCCCGGGAGGTGCCCCCACCCCAGGTCCGAGGGGCCCGGGAGGTGCCCCCACCCCAGGTCCGAGGGGCCCGGGAGGTGCCCCCACCCCAGGCCCGAGGGGCCCGGGAGGTGCCCCCGCACCCGAGCAGACACGGCAGGCAGCCGAGGCGTCCGGGGGATCCGAGGCGCCGGAGACGGGGACGGAGGAGACGATGCAGCGTGGCAGCGACCGACTCGGCCCACGGCGGGACGAGGAGATGAAGCACGAGCTGGAGGGGCGGCTGCGGTCCGGCCACCGGACCCGCGCCGAGGAGTGGCACGATCCCGAACCCGACGCGGAGGACGATCCCCAGGTCCCCGCGGGGCCGGCGCCGGGGGGCGAGAACCAGGCGCTGCGCAGCGACCTCGCCCGCTATCTGGGCCGCACCCCGTTCCCCGCGCGCCGCGCCGACCTGCTGCGCACGCTCGGTGAGCGGCACGCGCCGGATCCGCTGGTCGACCAGGTGCGGGAGCTGCCGCCCCGGGACACCTACCGGAACGTCCAGGACGTGATGGTCGCGCTCGGCCGGCCCCCGGTCGAGTAGGAGGGCGTAGGAGGGCGGGGCGCGCCCGCGGTCATTCGCCGGCCGGGCCACGGCCCGGCGCGCCCCCCTCGCGGGCCTCCTCCCCGTCCTCTCCGACAGGGCGCTCGGGGAGGGCGACCGGCCGCAGCCGGGCCCAGAGCGCGAACGCCGCGGCCGCGGCCAGCATGCCGAGCCCGGCCCAGAGGTTGATGTTCACCCCGGCCGCCTTGTTGGTCTCCTCGTCCGAGCCCAGCAGTCCGGCCGCGGTCAGCACGACGCCGTAGAGGGCGAACAGCAGGGCGATGATCAGCCTGATGTCGAAGGCGCGGGCGGCGGCGCCGCCGCTGCCGCGGGCGTGCCCAGCCATGGTGTCTCCTTGTCAGCCGAAGGCGATGTTGAGCGCGATCACGATGACCAGCGCGATGCCGGCCAGCAGCCCGGGGCGGCGGTACCAGCCGGCGTCCTGGCCGGTGACCGAGGCGCGCAGGCTCTCGCGCGGGGTGAGGGAGTAGACGAGCCCGACCAGCTCCCCCGGCGGCTTGGGCCGGGTCAGCCGCGTCACCAGCACGCTGACCAACACGTCCACCACGAACGCCACGCCCGCGCCGAGGAAGCTGGCGCCCTGGTCGGACAGGTCGAACAGGACGTCGCCGCGGTGCAGCAGGAAGACCGTGACCGCCGAGAGCATGCCGGACACCAGGCCGAGCCAACCCGCCGTCGGCGTCATCCGCTTCCAGAACATGCCGACGATGAAGGTCGCGAAGAGCGGCGCGTTGAAGATCGAGAACAGCTGCTGGAGGTAGTCCATCAGGTTCGAGTAGCCGGACGCGATGAACGCCGTGCCGACCGCCGCCACCGTGGCGCCGACCGTCACCCAGCGGCCCATCCGCAGGTAGTAGGCGTCGGGCCGGTCCTTCACCACGTACGCCTGCCAGATGTCGTAGGTGAAGACGGTGTTGAACGAGCTGAGGTTGGCCGCCATGCCGGCCATGAACGAGGCCAGCAGGCCGGCCAGCGCGACGCCCAGGATGCCGTTGGGCAGCAGGTCCCGCATCAGCAGCAGGATCGCGTCGTTGTAGTCGACGTCGCCCTCGCCGGTGCGCTTGAACTCGGCGAGCTCCGGCACGCTGACCGCCGCGATCATGCCGGGCACGACCACGATGAAGGGGATGAAGAGCTTCGGGAAGGCGCCGATGATCGGGGTCCGCTGCGCGGCGGACATGCTGCGCGAGGCCATGGCCCGCTGCACCTCGACGAAGTTGGTCGTCCAGTAGCCGAAGGAGAGCACGAAGCCGAGCCCGAGCACCAGGCCGATGACGCTCAGCACGCTGCTGTCGAACCCGGTCAGCTCGTTGCCCGGCCAGGCGGACAGCTGCTCCCCGCCGCCGGGGCTCTCGGTGATCCGGTCGGTCAGGCCGTCCCAGCCGCCGACCCGGTCGAGGCCGACGATGGTCAACGGCAGAAGCCCCGCGACGATCACGAAGAACTGCAGCACCTCGTTGTAGATCGCGGCGGACAGCCCGCCCAGCGCGGTGTAGCTGAGCACGATGGCCGCGGCGGCCAGCACCGAGACCCACAGCGGCCAGCCGAGCAGCGCGTTGACGATGCTGGCCAGCAGGTAGAGGTTGATGCCGGCGATGAGGATCTGCGCGGTGGCGAAGCTGATGCCGTTGACCAGATGCGCGGAGGGACCGAAGCGCCGGAGCATGAACTCCGGCACGCTGCGCACCTTCGAGCCGTAGTAGAACGGCATCATCACGATGCCCAGGAACAGCATGGCCGGGACGGCGCCGATCCAGAAGTAGTGCATGGTCGGCATGCCGTACTGGGCGCCGTTGGCGGACATTCCGATGATCTCGATCGCCCCGAGGTTGGCCGCGATGAACGCCAGGCCGGTGACCCAGGCGGGCAGCGCCCGGCCGGAGAGGAAGAAGTCGAGGCTCGTCGAGACCATGTGCCGGGCCAGGTAGCCGATGCCCAGCACGAAGACGAAGTACAGCGCGAGCAGGACGTAGTCGATCGCCTCGGCGTCGAGCCGCAGTGGATCCTGGGCCAGCTCACTGAACATCGCGCCCTCTTCCTCCGAGACCAGGACCCCCCTGAAGTCACCCGAAAGCGGCATGACGAACCCTCACTGCACGCGATCAGTCCGGTTTCGGGCATTTCCGTAGCAGATCGTAGTCATCGCCGGGTTGATCCGCTGATCCGGACATACGGCGTCCCACCGCGAAGATCCGGAGGGCGTGCGTATGATCATCTGTTTTTCCTGTCCTAAGGTCGGAGGGATCGCACGCCGACCCGGGAGGATCCGTGACCAAGCCCCAGCCACCGTCCGTCGAGCCGGCGCTGACCGGGGTACGCAACTTCCGCGACGTGGGTGGCCTGCCGGCGCCGGACGGGCGCCGAGTCAGGACGGGCCGCCTCTTCCGCAGCGGTCACCTCGCGCACGCCACCCCGACGGACCAGGACTTCCTGGCGGGCCTCGGGCTGCACACCGTCTTCGACTTCCGCAACGCGTCCGACCAGGCGCTGGAGGGACCCGACGTCCCGCTGTCCGGCGTGCGGAACGTCAACATCCCGCTGTCCGACGCGGCGGACAGCGAGGAGTTCTGGCGGACGGTGCGCTCGGGCACGCTGGACGAGCTGCGCGCGGCCCTGCCGGACGGCGCGGCGGAGGCGTCGATGCTCGCCACCTACCGCGGGATGGTGCTGACCCGCACCGAGCAGCACGGCCGGGTGCTGCGCGCCCTGGCCGGCGGAGCGGTGCCCGCGCTCCTGCACTGCGCGGCGGGCAAGGACCGGGCCGGGCTCGCGGTCGCCGTGGTGCTGCTGGCGCTCGGGGTGGACCGGGAGGCGATCACCGCGGACTACCTGATGTCCAACGCGCCGCACCGCCGCTACCGCCTGCTGCGCAACGACGCGGAGAGCGTCCGTTCGGAGGAGGTCACGCGGCTGCTGGCGCCGCTCTTCGATGCGCGCGCGACGTACCTGGACGCCGCCTTCGCCCAGATCGACGAGACCTGGGGCGGCCCCGAACGCTATCTGTCCGAGGGCCTGGCCTTCCCACCCGCCGACCAGGAACGCCTCCGCACCGCGCTGCTCACGGAGTCCTGACGGGCACGAGAACGGCGTTGCGCGGCGCCGGGAGCCCGATGTCGCCGCCGCCCTCGCGCGCGGACCGGCCCTTGGACGCACCGGGAGGCGAACGCCACCCGAACGGATCGCGCGCCGCGCCACGGGAAGCCGCCCCCCGCCCGAAGCGAAACCCGAAGGCCGACCACCAAGACCGGCCCCACGGGCCGGGCCGCGATGACCAAACCAGAGAGACCGGCCCCGTGCGGACCAAGCCAGAAAGGCCGAACCCGCGAGGCCGGACTCACAGTGACCGGAGCCACAGGCCCAGCCCCACGAAGCCGGCTCCGGGCCGGCCAGACCGGGGCCGCCGGGCCAGGGCTGTCAGGTCAGGGCAGAGCCCCGGCCGCCGCGGCCGGCCCTGCGCGGCCGGCCCTGCGCGGCCGGGCCTGCGGGGCCGGGCCGGGTAGGGCGGGACCTGCGGGCCCGAGCTGGGGGGCGGCCAAGCCGGGGTGGCCGAACCCACGAAGCCGGACCCGGGCCGGCCGGGCGGGGGCAGAGCCCCGGCTGCCGGGGCCGGGCCGGATCAGGGCCCGCAGGGCGCTGATCCGGCATGCGGGGCAGGCAAAGCGCCAGCGTCTAGCGTTGGCGGACCACCACGAAGTCGGCCAGGGCCTCCAGGCGGCGGCGGGTCTCGGCCGGCAGGCGGGCGTCGCGCACCGCGGTCAGCGCCGCGTCGTGCTGCCGGCGGGCCTCCTCGGCGGTCCAGCGCCGGCCGCCGGCCTCTTCCACGAGCGCGGCCCGGGTGGCGAACTCGGCCTCGTCGAAGTCCTCGAACTCCTCGCGGCTCTTCTTGGCGTCCGCCATGAGCAGCGCGGTCAGCCGCTCGGCCGCCGCGTTCTCCGCGCTCAGCGCGGCCACCACGGGCAGCGACTTCTTACGCTGCCGCAGGTCGCTCCAGGTCGCCTTGCCGGTGGCCCGCGGGTCGCCCCAGATGCCGAGCAGGTCGTCGACCGCCTGGAAGGCGAGCCCGAGGTGCTCGCCGTAGACGTGCAGCGGCCCCGACACCGTCTCGTCGGCGCCGGCCAGCACCGCGCCGATGGCGGAGGCGCAGGCGAGCAGGGCGCCCGTCTTGTTGCCCTCCATCTCCAGGCACTCGCCGAGGCTGACCCGTTCCCGGTGCTCGAACGCGATGTCCTGCGCCTGCCCGTCGATGAGCCGGCGGCTGGCGGTGGCCAGCAGCCGCGCGGCGCGGGCCGCCGCCGCGGTGGCGTCCCGCAGGATGATCTCGCCGGCCAGCGCGAACAGGGCGTCGCCGACCAGGATCGCCTGCGCGGGGCCGTGCACCTTCCACACCGTGTCCCGGTGCCTCCGCTGCTCGTCGCCGTCCATCAGGTCGTCGTGCAGCAGCGAGAAGTTGTGCACCAGCTCGACCGCGACGGCGCCCGGCACGCCGGCCTCCGGGTCGGCGCCGGCCGCCTCGACGGAGAGCACGGCCAGGGCCGGACGCACCGCCTTGCCGCTGTCGCCGTCGGCGGGTTGGCCCTGGGCGTCGATCCAGCCGAAGTGGTACGCCGCGACGGTGTCCATGGGCGCGGCGAGCCCGGCGACCGCCGCCCGCAGCGCCGGGGTCGTCAGCGCGCGCCCGCGTTCCAGGAGTTCGGCGACGGTGTCCGGCGGGAGCGCGGGTGCGTCGGTAGGGGGGTTGGCCGCGTTCACGCGTACTCCTTAGCCGTTGTGCGAGTGGCTGCCATGGCCGCGGCGAGACCGCTGCGCACCGCGCCCTCCATGGTCGCGGGCCACCCGGTGGCGGTCCACGCGCCGGCCAGGGAGAGGCCGGGACTGCCGGTGACCGGGCCGGGGCGCAGCCGCCCGACGCCCGGGGTGGGTGCGAAGGTGGCCGAGGGCTCGCGGGTGACGAAGAAGTCGCGGACCCCGGCTCCCGCGGCGGCCGGCAGCAGCCGCGCCAACGCCGGCAGGTAGCGCTCGCGCAGCGCGTCGACCGGCAGCCCGATCTCGTCGTGCGCGGCGGACTGCGACAGCGCCAGGTACTGGGCCCGCCCGCGGCCGGGCAGCCGGTCGAGGCCCGAGGGTCCGGTGCGGTCGAAGACCCACTGGATCGGGCCGCCCAGCGCGGCGAGGAACCCGCCGCGCAGCACCGGCCGGTCGTAGACCACGTGGACGTTGAGGATCGGCGCGGTGTCGAGCCCGAGCAGCCGGTCGGCGTCGGCCAGGGCGCCCGGGGGCAGCAGCCGGTGTGCCTCACGCGGCGGCACGGCGAGCACGACGCGGTCCGCGACGAGCTCCCCGCCGGCCTCGGTGGCGTCCGTGCTGGCCGGGTCCCGCCCGAACTCCGGGGGCGCGGGGGGCGTCCCCGGGTCGCGCCGGCGCGGGCCGACCGCCAGCCGCCAGCCGTCCGGGGCGCGGCGCAGCGCGCGGGCGCCGGTGGCCAGCAGCACCCGCACCCCGGCGCGGCGGAGCGCGGCGCGGGCCAGGGTGTCGTGCAGCTCGCCCAGCGGCACCCGCGGGATGCCGAGGTCGGCGGCCCCGGGTTCGCTGAGCAGGCCGGTGCGGAAGACCTTCGCGGCCAACGCCAGCGACACGTCGGCCGCGCGGGCGTTGAGGGTGGCCACGCCCACCAGGTCCCACAGCGCCTCGACACAGCGCGTCGACTGCCCGTGCCGGCGCAGCCAGCCGGCGAAGTCCTGCCCGTCCAGCGCCGGGTCCCGCGGGTCGAGGCGGCGGAGCGCGAGCGCGGCCCTGGCCACGGCGAGCCGTTCGGCGGGCGCCAGATGCGGATAGCGGGCGAGGCCGGCCGCCAGATGCAGCGGCACCGGCAGCGCGGTGCGGCGCAGCCGGCCCGTCCGGCCGCTGACGACGTCCCGTACCGGCACGTCGAGGCGCCGCTGGAGCGGCGCCAGCGTGGCGCCGCCGATCCGGTCGAGGAACCCGCGGTAGGCGGTGCAGCAACGCAGGTAGACGTGCTGCCCGTTGTCCACGGTGAGCTCGCCGAACGGCCCGGCGCGGCGGAACGAGAAGGCGAGCCCGCCCAGCCGGGGCCGCGTCTCGACGAGCGTGACGGCCTGGCCCAGGTCGGCGAGCGCCAGTGCCGCGGTGATCCCGGCCAGTCCCCCGCCCACGACGACGGCCCGGCCGCCGCCGGTGGCTGCCGACCTGACCGGCCCGGTCGGCCCGGCGGGAGCGACCGGCTCGGGGGTCGGGTGCCCCGCCCGGGCGGGCGGGCCTGGTGGGGCCGTGGCGGGGTCGGGGGGCGGGACGTGCGTCACGGTCGGTGCCGCCGGCTGTCGACTCCCGACAGGCCACGGACCGCGACCAGCAGCTTCTGCGGGACGGGCAGCGCGACCCGGCCGCGCAGCACGGCCAGCGGCTCGGCCTCCATGCGGTCGAGCAGTCGGTGGTAGATGCCGGCCATCGCGGCGGTGCAGGCCGCGGAGCGGCGGTCGAGCATCGGCAACAGCCGGAAGCCGTCGGCGAACAGCTCCCGGGCGCGTCGGGCCTGGAACCGCACCAGGCCGGCGAAGTCGGCCCCCGGCGGCAGGTGGGCGTGCTCCTGCGCTCCCCCGGACTCCGTCGGGGAGCACCCGAACTTCCGCAGGTCCTCGGCCGGCAGGTAGCTGCGGCCCTGCGCGGCGTCCTCCCTGACGTCGCGGAGGATGTTGGTGAGTTGGAGCGCGAGGCCCAGCGTGTCGGCGTGTTCCGGGGCC
Organism: Streptomyces sp. B6B3; assembly: GCF_039871525.1. Lineage (NCBI taxonomy): Bacteria > Bacillati > Actinomycetota > Actinomycetes > Kitasatosporales > Streptomycetaceae > Streptomyces > Streptomyces sp. B6B3. The sequence continues at coordinate 292,985 of NZ_JBDPLU010000006.1, forward strand.
CGGTCGGTGCCGCGCACCCCGGGCAGCGTGCCGAAGACGCCCAGCGACAGCCGGCCGATGGAACCGGCCACGCAGCGGCAGTAGAACCGCAGGTCGTCCCACGTCTCGTAGGTCCGTCCCCGCACGTCCATCAGCACGCCGTCGATGAGTTCGTCGAGGGCGCCCAGCGGGATGGGGAAGCGGCGGGCGGCGTGGCTGAGGGCCACCGCGACCGGGTCGGTGGCGTCCTCCGGGATCGCCTCCTCCCGCACCCGGTCCAGCAGCGCCCGGGTCTCCACCAGCCGGTTCTCCTTGACCGTCGCGGGGAGCAGGCCGTCGCCGATGTCGTCGACGCGCCGGGCGAAGGCGTACAGCGCGGACAGCGCGTGGCGCTTGGCGGCGGGCAGCAGCCGGATGCCGTAGGCGAAGTTGCGGGCGTGCTGTCCCGTGACGATCTCGCAGTACCGGTAGGCGGCGACCACGGCGGGCGGGGGCGCGGGGCGCCGCGACGGGGATGCCCCCGGACCGGGTCCTGGGGAAGGTCTGGAGCTCATGTTCCTCTTCGCTGTGTCGGTCCCGTCCACCCCGGGATGCCGGCCGTGCCCAGAGTCGAGCCCGTCGCGTACAGCAGCCGGCGCCGCGTCGGACGGGGTGGGCCGGCGAGCACGTCGAAGCCAGCGTCAGCGATGGCCCGGGCGGCCGCCCGGCCGCCGCCGACGAATCCGGCGAGCAGCAGCCGCAGCCGCCCCCGGACGCTGCCCACCAGGGGCGCGCCCTGGTCGAGCAGCCTACGTGCCCGCTCCGTCTGGTAGGCCACCAGGGTGCGCACCGAGGCGTTGGCGGACGGCGCGGCCAGGTCGGCCTCGCTGACCCGGAAGCGGCGCAGGTCGGCGGCGGGCAGGTAGATCCGGCCGCGGGCGAGGTCCTGCGCGGTGTCCTGGAGGTGCTCGATGAGCTGCAGCGCGGTGCAGACGGCGTCGGAGCACCGCTCCCGCTCGGGGGTGGCGGTGCCGGTGACGGCCAGCACCAGCCGACCGACCGGGTTGGCCGACAGTTCGCAGTAGCGGAGCAGCTGCTCCTGGTCGGCGTACCTGTGCACCCGCTGGTCGAGCCGGTTGGCCTCGATCAGGTCGGTGAACGGGCCGGGGTCCAGGCCGGTCCGCCGCACGGTCGGGATCAGATCGCGGAGCAGCGGGTGCCGCGGCGGGGTGCCGCCGCGGGCGCTGTCGAAGACCCGCCGCAGGTCGTCCTCGACGGCGTCGAGGAGGGCCAGCCGGTCCGCCGCCCGGGCGGGCGGCAGACCGAGCAGGGCGGCGTGCGGGACGTCGGGGTCCAGATCTCCGTCGCCGACGTCGTCGACGAGCCGGGCGAAGCCGTAGACGGCCATCAGGTCGTCGCGCCAGGCCCGGGGCAGGAAACGGGGGGCGACCGGGAAGTTCTCCCGGCCGGCCTTCGTCAGCAGTTCCCTGGCCCGCTCCTCCGTCGGGGCGGTCGTCACGGGCGACATCCCCACCCCGGGGCCTGGTGGCGGTCGGGGAGGCACCCCGACGCCGTGGGACTCCGAACGGAGGAGCACCGGAGATTGGTCATACAGATATTTTTACTGCACGGTCTGATGATTCTTCTTTCGGACACGCGGTCGAGGGCGCGCGATGCCGCTCGCGTTGTTGGCGTGCTCCTCGTACGCCGCGAGCACCTCCTCGGTGGGCCCGTCCATCAGCAGCTCGCCCTTCTCCAGCCACAGCACCCGCTCGCAGGTGTCCCTGATCGACTTGTTGCTGTGGCTGACCAGGAAGACGGTGCCGGCCTCGGAGCGCATCTCCCGGATGCGCGCCTCGGAGCGCTTGCGGAACATCTTGTCGCCGGTGGCCAGCGCCTCGTCGATCATCAGCACGTCGTGGTCCTTGACCGCGGCGATGGAGAACCGCAGCCGGGCCTGCATGCCGGACGAGTAGGTCCGCATGGGCATGGCCAGGAAGTCCTGGCCCCGGTCGTTGAGCCCGGAGAAGTCGACGATCTCCTGGTAGCGCTCCTTGACCTGCTCGCGCGTCATGCCCATCGCCAGGCCGCCGAGCACGACGTTCCGCTCGCCGGTGAGGTCGTTCATCAGGGCCGCGTTGACGCCCAGCAGCGAGGGCTGACCGCCGGTGTAGACCCGGCCACGCTCCGGCGGGATCAGGCCGGCGATGGCGCGCAGCAGGGTGGACTTGCCGGAGCCGTTGGAGCCGATGAGCCCGATGGCCTCGCCCCGGTAGGCGACGAAGCTGACGCCCTTGACGGCGTGCACCTCCTGCACCCGCGGGGTGCGCTCGCCGCGCAGTATCCGGCGCAGCGCCGCGGCGCCACTCCCCCGGCTCCTGGCGCCGTAGACGCGGTAGACGATGTGCACGCCGTCCGCGATCACCGTCGGGACGCGGTCGTCCTCGACCGGCGTGTCCGGAACGTTCCCCTCAGTCGCGGCCATATCGTTCCTCCGCCTTCCAGAAGTACACGAAGCCCCCGAGGCCGAGAAGCACGGACCAGCCGAGCGCGTACAGCCAGGTCTCGGCCGGCACGGTGTTCGCGTAGCCGCCGTCCATCAGCGCGAAACGCATCAGGTCCATGTACACCGCGGCGGGGTTGGCGGACAGGATATCCGCCACCCAGGACGGACCGTTGGCGCGCTCCTCCACCATGGACCGGATCGGGAACATCACGCCGGACGCGTACATCCAGGTGCGCATCACGAACGGCAGCACCTGGGCCAGGTCGGGGGTGCGGCTGCCCATCCGGGCGAAGATCAGCGCCAGGCCGGCGTTGAAGCCGAACTGCAACGTCAGCGCCGGCACCACCAGGAACCAGGTCAGGTCCGGGTACTGCCCGAAGCTCAGCATGATCACGATGAGCACGATCATGGAGTACAGCAGCTGCTGCAGCTGCTGGAGGCAGAACGAGATCGGCAGCGAGGCCCGGGGGAAGTGCAGGGCCCGCACCAGGCCGAGATTGTTCGCGATGGACTTCACGCCGGACATCGCCGACTGCTGGGTGAACGCGAAGACGAACACCCCGGTCACCAGGAACGGAATGTACTCGGCCTTGCTCATCCCCCCTCGGGCGCCGAGCAGGATGCCGAAGATCAGGAAGAACACGACCGCGTTGAGCAGCGGCGTCAGCACCTGCCAGAGCTGTCCCAGCTTGGCCCGGCTGTACTGCGCCGTCAGCTTCGCCTGGGAGAAGGCCAGGATGAAGTGCCGCCGCCCCCACAGCTGCCGGACGTACTCGGGCAGCGGGGGGCGGGCGCCGCTGACGGACAGCCCGTGACGGGCCGCCAGGTCGGCCAGTGACTCGTCCCGGGGGGACGCACCGACGTGCGTTGTCTGACTCACCTTGTAACTCTCGTCCTCACAGAGCGCAGCCGTGGCACCGCCAAGGTGCGTAAGTCCTCACAGGGTACTTACGTGCGGTGCGGTAATTCCCTGGATACTCTCAGATCCGCCGGGGTCAGATGACGGGAGGTCGACCCAGCCGGGTCAGACGCCACACAGTACGCCAGCGCATCGGCCTGCGGGCGCCACAGGGGGTGCGCCAGCCCTCCGCGAAGCCGCCGAGCCACGCCTTGAGCGCGGACCGGGAGGGCCGCCTGGCCAGCGTGATCAGCGTCCACACCGCCAGGTAGACGGGCATCAGGAGGAACGGCAGGTTGCGCCGGGCCAGCCAGACCCGGTTCCTGGCCGTCATGCGGTGGTAGAGGGGGTGTCGCGAGGGCAGCGTGGTGGGATGGTGCAGCACCAGGTCGGCCCGGTAGTCGATGCGCCAGCCCGCGTCCAGCGCACGCCAGGCGAGGTCGGTCTCCTCGTGCGCGTAGAAGAAGTGCTCGGGCAACACGCCGACCTGTTGGAACACCTGGGTGCGGACCGCGTTCGCGCCGCCCAGGAACGTGGTGACCTCGGAGGAACGCTCCGGGTCGGAGGCGCGCAGCCGCGGCACGTGTCGACGCTGGGTGACCCCGCTGTCCGGGTCGGCGATGCGGAAGCTGATGATGCCGAGCTGCGGGTCCGCGTCGAAGGCGGCGCGCACCGCCTCGGCCGTGCCATTGTCCGGAAGGTGTCCGTCGTCGTCCAGAAACAGCAGCACGTCGACGTCCTCGCCGTTCGGCCCGAAGGTCTCGATGCCGACGTTCCGGCCGCCGGGAATGCCGAGGTTCTCCGGGAGCTCCACGCTGCGCACCCCGGCGGGCAGCTCAGGCAGGCCGGAGCCGTTCCCGACGACCACCACCTCGACGCTGTCGCCCTCCTGCCCGGACACCGAGTCCAGCAGGGCGCACAGGGCCTCCGGGCGGTCGCCTCTGGTCAGGACCACCGCTCCCAGCTTCAGCTGCGCCGTACCCACCGCGATCACCGCAGCCTGCTGGACGCGAGGACGGACACCAGGTGGAGCACCACCTGGACCACGGCGATCGCGGTCAGCACCGCCACGCCGAGCCGGGTGAAGAAGAGCGCGTCCGCCCCGTCGCCGGCCAGGGCGTCGAGCACGGCCACCGCCAGGATCAGCAGGGACGCCTCGACGCCGCCGATCAGCCGGTGGAAGCGCAGTGCCGAGGCGGCCCGGCGGGCCAGCGCGAGGCCGGCGGCGCGGGGGGCGACTGCCCCCTCCCCGGCGGCGGGCAGGCCCGCCCGGCTTCTGGCGACGTCGACGAGGTCCGTCTCCGCCTTGATGAGTATCGCCCCCAGCGCGGCGACCGTGCCGAGGAAGGCCCACAGCCAGTTCGGCGCCGGATCCTCGCCGCCGAGGACGCCGGCCGCCCGCAGGCCGAAGCCGACCAGCAGGGCCGCCTCCGCCAGGTAGTGGCCGACCCGGTCGAGGTAGACGCCGGTGACCGAGGTCTGCGACCGCCAGCGGGCCACCTCGCCGTCCACGCAGTCGAGCAGCAGGTAGAGCTGGATCAGCAGGGCGGCGGCCACCGCCCCCGGCACCCCGGGGACCAGCAGCGCCGCCCCGGCGGCGACGCCGGCGAGGACCATCAGATAGGTGAGCTGGTTGGCGGTGATCCTGGTGGTCACCAGGTGCCGCGTCCAGCGCAACGAGATCTCGCGCATGTACATGCGCCCGGCCCAGTGCTCGCCGCTGCGCCGGTCCGTCACGCCCGGCGGGTGCACGACCGGCCGGAGTTCAGCTACTGATGGCTTTGACATAGTCCGCGTACGCGTCTCTGATCTCGTCGTTGGTCAGGTCGAGGTGCTCGAGGATGGTGTAGCGGCCGGGGCGGGTCTGTGGGGCGAACGCCACCGCGGCCACGAACTCCTCGGTGTCGAAGCCGATCTCCTCGGGCAGCACGGGCAGCCCGTGGCGCCGCAGCACCTCGGCGATCAGCACGGCCAGCTCGGACTCTCCGCGCAGATGGGTGGCGAACGCCGCGCCCAGCCCGACCTGTTCGCCGTGCAGGGCGGAGCGGCGGGGATAGAGCACGTCCAGGGCGTGCGAGATCTCGTGGCAGCCGCCGGACGAGGGCCGGGTGTGCCCGGCGATCGACATGGCGATGCCGGAGAGCACCAGCGCCTCGGAGAGCACCGTGAGGAAGGCGTCGTCGCCGCAGCCGTCCGGATGGCGCAGCACCGCCTCGCCGGCCTGCCGGGCCATGGCCGCGGCCAGCCCGTCGATCTGTTCGCCGGTCTCCCGGTGGGACAGCTCCCAGTCGGCGACGGCGGACAGGTTGGAGACCGCGTCGCCGATGCCGGAGCGCACGTAGCGGACCGGCGCGTCGCGGATCACGTCGAGGTCGACGACCAGCGCGATGGGCGTCGGCACCCCGTAGGAGCCGCGCCCCGCGTCGTTGTCGAGGATCGACACGGGCGAGCAGATGCCGTCGTGGGAGAGGTTGGTCGCGACGGCCACCATCGGCAGGCCGACGCGCGCCGAGGCGTACTTCGCGGCGTCGATGATCTTGCCGCCGCCGAGCCCCACCACCGCGTCGTAGTGGCTCGAGCGCATGCTGTCGGCGAGCTCCACGGCCGCGTCGATGGTGCCACCCGCCACCTCGTACCAGTCGGCGCCCGGCAGGGCCGGGGCCAGCCGGTCACGCAGCGCGGCGCCCGAGCCGCGGCTGATCGCGACGGCCAGCCGCCCCGACGAGGAGATCCGCTGGTCAGCGAGGAGCCCCGCCAGGTTGTCCAGGGCGCCGGCGGTGATGTCGACGGAGACCGGAGACGGGATGAGGCGGGTCAGTACCGGCACGCGATCTCCCTTCCCCTGGCGAGATCCTCGTGGTTGTCGATCTCCACCCAGCTGACGTCGCCGATGGGCGCGGTGTCGACACGGAGGCCGCGGTCCACCAGTTCCTGGTAGCCGTCCTCGTAGTACAGCTGCGGGTCGCGCTCGAAGGTGGTGCGCAGGGCGTCGGCCAGGTCGGCGGCGGCCTCGGACTCGATCAGGGTGACCCCGATGTACTCGCCGGTGGCCTCGGCCGGGGGCATCAGCTTGGTGATCCGCTGGAGGCCCTTCTCCGGGTCCGTGACGACCTTCATCTCCTCGTCGGCCAGGCTCTTCACGGTGTCCAGGGCGAGCACCATCCGGCGCCCCGGAGCGCGGGCTGCCAGCAGCGTCCGCTCCACGGAGGCGGGGTGCACGGTGTCGCCGTTGGCGAGGATGACGCCCTCGGCGATCACGTCCCGGGCGCACCACAGGGAGTAGGCGTTGTTCCACTCCTCGGCCTTGTCGTTCTCCACGAGGGTGAGCCGCACCCCGTACCGGCGCTCCAGCGCCGCCCTGCGCTCGTACACGGCCTCCTTGCGGTAGCCGACGACGATCGCCGCCTCGGCCAGGCCGACCTCGGCGAAATTGGCCAGGGTCAGGTCCAGGACCGTTCTCTCCTCGCCGTCGTCCGTCGAGGCGACCGGCACCAGTGCCTTGGGCAGGGTGTCGGTGTAGGGGCGAAGGCGCCGGCCGGCGCCGGCGGCCAGCACGAGGCCGATCATCCGGGTACTCCTGTTTCGTCGTGTACGGCTGGTGCTCGGGAGGAGATCCAGAAACGGATGCTCTCCCCCAGCACCAGAAGCGCCAGAGCCCCGCCAAGGGCCGCCAGCGCCGTGGTGAAACCTTGTCCCTCCGCCCACAGTGCGGCGGCGGCGGTGATCACCAGAACGCGTCCCTCGTGGCCGCCGGTGGTGCTGGTCAGCCAGCGCGGGGGCGCTCCGGCGCCGCCCCGCAGGCGGTACACCGTGTCGTAGTGATGGTAGGCGCAAGCCGCCATGAGAACGAAAGCCGCCGGCAATGCCGTATTCACCTTGTTGTGCAACTCGTTGTCTGACGCACCGCTGGCACCTGCGGTCACGGCGAGCACGAGGAGGCCGCCGTACTCGCCGGCGCGGAAGAGCGGCGGCAGCAGCCAGTCCAGCGGGCGGTCCAGCGGGCCGGCGAGCGCCCGCCCGGCGCACAGGGCGTAGAGCGCGGCGGCGCCGACCGCGTACCAGCCGGCGCCGGCCAGCAGCAGGACGCCGAGCAGCGACAGGACGCCGGCCAGCGCCCACAGCGGGGCGGTGAACGCCCCGGTGCCGCGGGGCCCGGGTCGGGACAGCGCGGTGGCCAGCGGGCCGCTGTCGGTGAGGTCGGCCAGCACCCCGGCGGCGGGCTCGGGCGTCCTGGTCCGGCGGGTGGAGCGCAGCAGCCGGCCGGCCGTGGTGTAGCAGGCGGCGAAGCCGCCGGCGACGAGCAGCACGACCAGGGTGGTGCGCGGCGTGGTCAGCGCGGTGAGCACGGCGATCAGCGCCCAGCGCTCGCCGATCGGCAGCACGACCATGCGGCGCAGCCACACGGTCCAGCCGATCCGGTCGAGCCGCCCCGAGAGCGTTGCGGCGGGGTTCCGCCGTGCCGCCGTGGTCGGTGTGTCCGGCGCGTCACCGGCGGCCGGGACCTGCTTCCCGTGGTCTGCCTGGTGGGTCTGGTGGGTCTGGTGGGCCTCGTTGAAGGCGAAGTCGACGATATGGCGACAGGTCTGCAGGGCCATCGCCGCAAGCGCCAGCGCCCAGACGTCGTCGCCGTTCCTGGCCGCGCCGAGCGCGAGCCCGGCGTAGAAGGCGTACTCCTTGGCCCGGTCGAACGTGGCGTCCAGCCAGGCGCCGAGCGTGGAGTAGCGCAGCGCGTAGCGCGCCAGCTGGCCGTCCGCGCAGTCGAGCACGAAGGAGGCGAGCAGCAGCACGGCCGCGGCGACGTAGCCGGCACGGGTGCCGGTGGCGGCGCAGCCGGCGGCGACCAGAGCGGTCAGCAGCGACGCGGTCGTGACCTGGTTGGGGGTCAGGCCGCGGCGGGCGCACCAGCGGGCCAGGTAGCGCGAGTACGGGCTGACGAAGTGGGTGGTGAAGAAGCCGTCGCGGGACTTCACCGCGGTGCGCAGCCGCACCGCCTCGTCGTCGACCGCGGCGATCCTGGCCAGGGCGCGCTCCCGGTCGGCGGCGGTGTCCGGGACCTCGGCCACCAGCGTGCCGAGCTCGGGGCGGTGCACGGGCGTCCCGGCGGCGGCCAGCCGCGCGGCGATCCGGTCGGCCAGGCCGGTGGTCGGGGGCGCGGCGGTCGGGGCGGTGCCGCCCGGGGCGGTGCCGGCCGCCGGACCCGCCGGCTCCGGATCGCCGGTCCCAACCGGTTGGTCGGCGGGCACCGCGGCGGCGAGGGCCGCGCGGGCCGGGTGCTGGACGGTGACCGCGCCGGGGACGGCGGCCGCCGGAAAGCGCGGGTCGGTGAGGCCGAGCCTGAGGCTGTGCCGGTGCCCGGTGAACCGTGGGTCGACGACCGCGACCCGCTCGCCAGCCGGGACGGCCGCCAGCTCCCGCACCAGCCCGCCGGGCTCCGCCGCCTCGTCCGCCACCCGCACCGAGAATCCCAGCGCGCGCAGGTCGTCCGTGAGGGAGGTCCCCGCCAGGGGCGGGCCGGTCAGGATGGCGATGGACAGCTGGACTCACTCCTCGGGGCGGCACGCACTCTGCGGGCCGCACGACGCGCTGAGATTATCTGATGACAACCCTGCGGCAAGAATGACGTAGGGCTGAGGTCACCCGTCGTTCACGCATGACGCAGTGTCGTCGTCTGGCGCGACCTTACGCGAGTGGGCGATCGCGAACCGGGGTCAGCACGGCGGCGGGGCCAGGCGTGCGCCTAAGCTGCCGTCATGAGCTGGCTCATCACCGGCGGCGCCGGGTACATAGGGGCCCACGTGGTCCACACCATGACGGACGCGGGCGAGCGCGTGGTGGTGTTGGACGACCTCAGCACGGGGCTGGTCGAGCGACTGCCCGACGGCGTGCCGGCGGTGCGCGGCTCGGTTCTCGACCGCCCGCTCCTCGACGCGACCCTGGCGGAGCACGAGATCACCGGCGTCGTCCACCTCGCGGCGCTGAAGCAGGCCGGGGAGTCCGTGACCCAGCCGATGCGTTACTACCGGGCCAACGTGCACGGCCTGACGGTGCTGCTGGAGGCGGTGGCCGAGGCCCGGGTGCGGCACTTCGTGTTCTCCTCCTCCGCGGCGGTCTACGGCGCGCCCGACGTCGACCTGGTGACCGAGGACACGCCGTGTCAGCCGGTGAACCCCTACGGCGAGACGAAGCTGGCCGGCGAGTGGCTGGTGCGGGCCGCCGGACGCGTTCACGACATCTCCACCGCCTGCCTGCGGTACTTCAACGTGGCCGGCGCGGCGCGCCCCGAGCTGGCGGACGCCGGCTCCTCCAACATCATCCCGGCCTTCTTCGAGCGGCTGGACCGCGGCGAGGCGCCGCTGATCTACGGCGACGACTATCCGACGCCGGACGGCACGTGCGTGCGGGACTACGTGCACGTGGCCGATCTGGCCGACGCGCACCTGGCCGCGGCCCGGTGGCTGAGGGACGCGCGTCCGGACGCGGGGCCGGCCGAGCTCACCGCGAACATCGGCACCGGCCGGGGCGTCTCGGTGCGGGAGCTGGCCGGTCTGGTCGCCGAGCTGACCGGGCGTCGGGAGCCGGTCGCCCAGGTCGCGCCGCGGCGCGCCGGCGACCCGCCGCGGGTGGTGGCCTCGGCGGACCGGGCGCGCCGGCTGCTCGGCTTCACCGCGCGTCGGGACGCTGCCGAGATGGTCTCCTCGGCCTGGGCGGGCTGGCGCCACCGGCATTCCTGAGACCCTCGTCCGGGCTCCGGGACGGGTCGCCGAAAGCGCAGGTCAGGGCACATGACAACGGTGTTCAGTGCCGCGTTGCCGGATACCCCCCGCCCGTAGTTCACTGAGGGTGGGAGTGGTGGGGTTGGCAGCCGGAGCATCGGAGGCGTGATCGCATGGGAGCCGGACACGGCCACGGCGGCCCCGACGCCCCCGGTACCGCGGGAGCCGCCTACCGGGGCCGGCTCGGGGTCGCCCTGGCGATCGCCTGCGCGCTGCTGCTGGCGGAACTGGTGGGCAGCGCGGTCACCGGCTCGCTGGCGCTGCTCGCGGACGCCGGCCACGTGGCGACCGACGCGGTGGGCATCGCCGTGGCCCTGCTGGCCATCCACGTGGCGAACCGGCCCACCAGCGACCGCCGCACCTTCGGCTTCGCGCGGATGGAGATCCTCGCGGCGCTGGCGAACTGCCTGCTGCTGCTCGGCGTGGGCGGCTACATCCTGGTCGAGTCGATCGACCGGCTGCGCGATCCGGCCGAGGTGCCGGGCGGCCAGACGCTCCTCTTCGGCGTGCTCGGCCTGGCGCTGAACGGCGCCTCGCTGGCGCTGCTGCGGCGCGGCCAGCGGGACAGCCTGAACGTGCGCGGCGCGTTCCTCGAGGTGCTCGCGGACGCCCTGGGGTCGTTGGCCGTGGTGCTGGCGGCGGGGGTGATCCTCGTCACGGGCTGGCAGCGCGCCGACCCGATCGCCTCACTGCTGATCGCGCTGATGATCGTGCCGCGCACGGTGCGGCTGGCCAGGGAGGCGCTGGACGTGCTGCTGGAGGCGGCGCCCCGGGACGTCGTGACGGCCGACGTGCGCCGGCACATCCTGGGCCTGCCGGGCGTGGAGGGTCTGCACGATCTGCACGTGTGGACGATCACCTCCGGCATGCCGGCGCTCTCCGCGCACGTGGTGGTGAGCCAGGAGGCGCTCGACACGGTGGGGCACGAGCGGATGCTGCACGACCTGCAGGGCTGCCTCGGCGAGCACTTCGACGTCACGCACTGCACCTTCCAGCTGGAGCCGAGCGGGCACGCGGCACACGAACCCCGCCCGTGCCACTGACCGGGTGGGGCACACTGATCGTGACCGCCCGGTGGCACACCGGGAGACCGGAGTCCTCACACGGAGGGGTGCCCATGTCCGAGAGCCTGCCCGAGAGTGGGCCGGGGAGCGTGGCCGGCGGCACGGCGGCCGCCACGGAGCCGATCCTGCTGGAACTGGTGGACGAGACCGGCCGGACGACCGGCACCGCGGAGAAGCTCGCCGCGCACCAGCCACCCGGGCGACTGCACCGCGCGTTCTCGGTGTTCCTCTGCGATCCGACCGGCCGGCTGCTGCTCCAGCGCCGGGCCGACGGGAAGTACCACTCCCCCGGCGTGTGGTCGAACACCTGCTGCGGGCATCCGTATCCGGGCGAGCCGCCGTTCCTGGCGGCCACCCGGCGGACGGTCGAGGAGCTGGGCGTGGCGCCCGCGTCGCTGCGGGAGGCCGGCACGGTCAGCTACCACCATCCGGATCCGGCGTCCGGGCTGGTGGAGCGGGAGTTCAACCACCTCTTCGCGGGCCGGGTGACGGCGACGCCGCGGCCCGACCCGGACGAGGTGTCGCGGACCGCGTTCGTCACCCCGGCGGAGCTGGCCCAGCGGCACGCGGAGGCGCCGTTCTCCGCCTGGTTCATGACCGTGCTCGACGCGGCCAGGCCGGCGATCCGCCAGGTGACCGGCGGGACCGCCGGCTGGTGAGCGACGGCCGGTGACGTCACGGGCGGGCGGGGTCCAGCGGCAGCGCCGCCCACGTCCGTTTCCCGCCGTCGGCGGTGGGCTCCACCCCGCAGTCGCCGCCGGCGCTCTCGGCCGTGGCCCTGACCAGGAGCAGGCCCCGCCCGCCCGTGGTCTCCTGTTCGGGGGCGACCCGCAGCGCGGTCGGGCGGTAGGGGTGACCGTCCTCGACCGCCAGCCGCACCCAGCCCGGTTCCAGGCGCACCTCGACGCCGATCACCGGGGTGAGCAGGGCGGCGTGCCGCACGGCGTTGGTCACCAGTTCGGAGACGATCAGCAGCACGCCGTGCAGGAGGTCGGCGGAGAGCGGGGCCTGCTGGCGGCGCAGCAGGTCCCGCACCGCGTGCCGGATCTGTGGCACCGCGACGTCCAGGGGGGCGGCCGTGAAGCGCCACGCGCCGGTGAGGGCGGGCGCGGGTCGGGGAGGGGCGACCGATCGAATGTCCATGATGTGGGCACCGGCTCTCTGGTCCGTGGGAGTCTCTCGTGCGCTGGTGGATGCCCCCGAGTCTTGGCATGTGCCAGGGCAACTTGACCCGCTGACCGGAATTAGTCGCATATCGGATAAGTTCCGACCGAGCGCTTTTGATGCCTGGCCATTTGGGACCGATTGACGTGTACGAGATTCCCGGACGCCGCATCACCCGACTGGCAGAGCGCGTAGTTGCGAACCAGCGCCGCGCGGACACCGGCGTGAGCGCCGGCCCGCGACGGCGTCACGTTTCGCGACGATACGGAAGTTGAGAAATCTGACTACCGGGCAGCGGCACTCCGGCCGTTTCGGCACGCTCGACGCCATCCATAAGTACTATCACCATGTATATGAATACCCCCGAACAAGAAGGAAAAGGGCAGATCCCTCTTGCTGCATACATTTCAGGGAGTGTTCGACGGGCATCGGGGGCAAGGTCATTCCGACCGCTTTCCCTGGATTGTCTGGACGCTGGAGTACTGCTCTCATGGCACTGCCGCAAGGCCCCCTGGACCACCGCTACCAGGGGGAACACCCGGTGCGGACGCTCGTCTACCTCTTCCGGAAGGACCACCCACGGCTGCTCGTCGCGGTGTTGGCGTTCATCGTCAAGCACAGCCCGGTCTGGCTGCTGCCGCTGATCACCGCGAACATCATCGACATCGTCGTCGAGCGCCGCCCGGTCTCCGAGCTCGGCGTCAACACCGGGGTGTTGCTGGTCGTCCTCATGCTCAACTACCCCACTCACCTGCTGTACGTCCGCTGCATGCACGGCAGCGTCCGCCGCACCGGCACCGTGCTGCGCTCCGCGCTGTGCCGGCGGATGCAGGAACTGTCCATCGGCTACCACTCCCGGACGAGCGCCAGCGCCCTGCAGACCAAGGTGATCCGCGATGTGGAGAACATCGAGCAGTCGGTGCAGCAGACCGCGGACAACGGACTGGCCGCGATCATCACGCTCACCGGTGGGCTGATGGTGATCGGCTTCCGGGTGCCGGCCGCGCTGCCCGTCTTCGTCGTGGTGGTGCCGACCGCCGCCCTTCTGGTGCGCCGGCTGCGTGGCCGACTCCGCAACCGCAACGAGCAGTTCCGCCGTCAGGTGGAGCAACTATCCACCCGCGTCGGGGAGATGACCAGCCTGATCCCCGTCACCCGGGCCCACGGCCTGGAGCGCACGGCGCTGAACCGGGTGGACGGCACGCTGCGCCAGGTGCTCACCGCGGGCATACGGCTCGACCTGCTCAACGGGCACTTCAGCGCGCTGGCCTGGATCATGCTCAACGCGCTGGGCATCGGGTTCCTGGCCGGGGCGGCGCTGATCTCCTACCACAGCTGGTTGCCGATCACCGCCGGCGACGTGGTCATGCTCAGCACGTTCTTCACCACCCTCACCAGTTCCACGAGCGTGCTGATGGCGCTGACGCCCATCATCAGCAAGGGCCTGGAGTCGGTGCGCTCCGTCGGCGAGGTGCTCCAGGCGCCCGACCTGGAGGTCAACGCGGGCAAGCACGAGGTCAACGCGGTCAAGGGCCGCCTGGAGTTCGAGGACGTCAACTTCAGCTACGGGAACGACGGGCCGCAGGCGATCGTCGACTTCACCCTGTCGGTGCCGCCCGGCGAGACCATCGCCCTGGTCGGCGCCTCGGGGGCCGGCAAGTCGACCGTCCTGAACCTGCTGATCGGCTTCATCCGCCCCCAGTCGGGCCGGATCCTGCTCGACGGCACCGACATGTCGCTCCTCGACCTGCGCACCTACCGGCGCTTCCTGTCGGTGGTGCCGCAGGACTCCGTGCTGTTCGAGGGCAGCATCCGGGAGAACGTCGGGTACGGCCTGGGGGACGTCGATCCGGAGAGCGTGCGCGGCGCGCTGCGGGACGCCAACGCCCTGGAGTTCGTGGAACGCCTGCCGCAGGGCCTGGAGACGGTGGTCGGGGAGCGCGGCGCCCGGCTCTCCGGCGGCCAGCGGCAGCGCATCGCCATCGCCCGGGCGCTGATCCGCGACCCGCGGATCCTGGTGCTCGACGAGGCCACCTCCGCGCTGGACACCCGCTCGGAGGCGCTGGTGCAGGAGGCGATGGACCGCCTGATGCGCGGGCGCACCGTCTTCGTGGTCGCGCACCGGCTCTCCACGGTGCGCGAGGCCGACCGCATCGTGGTCATGGAGCAGGGCCGGATCCGGGAGATCGGCCGCCACGCCGACCTGCTGCGGCGCGGCGGCCTGTACGCCCGGCTCCAGTCCACTCAGATGTCCTGAGGACGCCTGAGGCCCCGGGTCACGGCGGGTCCGTCTCGGTCAGGCCGTCGTCCAGGTACAGCCAGCGGGTGATCCCCAGGTCCCGCAGGAACGGCCGGTCGTGGCTGGCCACCAGCAGCGCCCCCCGGTAGGACTCCAGGGCGGTGGTGAGCTGCCGCACGCTGGCCAGGTCGAGGTTGTTGGTCGGCTCGTCCAGCATCAGCAGCTGCGGCGCGGGCTCGGCCAGCATCAGCGCGGCGAGCGAGGCGCGGAAGCGCTCGCCGCCGGAGAGCGTGCCGACCCGCTGGTCGGGCCGCTCCTTGCGGAACAGGAACCGGGCCAGCTGGGCACGGATGCGCTGCGGCTCGGCGCCCGGCGCCAGCCGCCTGACGTTCTCCACGATGCTCAGCGACTCGTCCAGGATGTCCAGCCGCTGCGGCAGGTAGCGCAGCGGAACGTACGGCGCCACCTCGCCCTCGCACGGCTCCACCGCCCCGGCCACGGTGTCGAGCAACGTGGTCTTACCGGCGCCGTTGCGGCCCAGCAGGGCGATCCGCTCCGGGCCCTGCACCTCCAGGTCCACGCGACCGCCGTGGCGCGGCAGCAGGTCCCGCAGGCTGAGCACCCGCCGCCGGGCCGGGACCTCCGTGTGCGGCAGGTCGACCCGGATCTCGTCGTCGTCCCGCACCGCCTCCTCGGCGTGTTCGAGGCGCTCCCTGGCCTGGGCCAGGCGCTCCTCGTGCAGGATCCGGTGCTTGCCCGCCGACTCCTGGGCGGAGCGCTTGCGCGCCCCCGCCACGATGCGCGGCAGGCCCTTGGTCTCCGCGGCCCGCCGGCCCTGGCTGGCCCGCCCGGCCAGCTTGTCGTGCGCCTCGATCAGGTCGCGTTTCTGCCGCCGCACGTCGGCCCCGGCAGCGCGCACCATCCGCTCGGCGGCCTCCTGTTCGACGGCCAGCGCGTCCTCGTACTCGGAGAGCGTGCCGCCGAACCAGCGGACGCCGCCGTCGCGCAGGTCGGCGATCTGGTCGACCCGCTCCAGCAGCTCCCGGTCGTGGCTGACCACCACGAGCACCCCGTGCCAGGCGCTCACGGCGGCATACAGCCGCTCCCTGGCGTCCAGGTCGAGATTGTTCGTCGGCTCGTCGAGCAGCAGGATCTCCGGGCGGCGCAGCAGCAGCGCGGCCAGCCGGAGCAGCACGGTCTCGCCGCCGGAGAGCTGGCCGACGCGTCGGTCGAGCGCCACGTGGCCGAGGCCGAGCTGGTCGAGGGTGGCGCGGGTGCGCTCCTCGACGTCCCAGTCGTCGCCGACGGCCGCGAAGTTCTCCTCGCTGGCGTCGCCCGCCTCGATGGCGTGCAGTGCGGCACGGGTGCGGTCGATGCCCAGCACCCGGTCCACGGGCTGCGCGGTGTCCAGGGTGAGGTTCTGCCGCAGGTAGCCCACCTGGCCGGCGGTCCGCACCGTGCCGGCGGCCGGGCGCAGCTCTCCGGCGATCAGCCGGAGCAGCGTCGACTTGCCGGTGCCGTTGACCCCGATGAGGCCGGTGCGTCCCGGCCCGATCGCCAGATCGAGTCCCTCGAACAGGGGGGTGCCGTCCGGCCAGGCGAAACGCAGACCGTGACAGCTGACATGAGTGGTTGAGGTAGCCATTCCGGCCTCCCAGGAGTGGTGTCCAGTGACGGGCGACACAGGCAGACACCGGGCCCGGGACGGGCTGGCGGTCGGAACGGCTGCTGAGACGGCGACAAGGGCCGCGGGCCGTGGTATCCGAGGTCGTGCGCGCGGCGCGGCGGCGCGACGGTGCGCGCTGCCGACGGGCTCACGGTGTCCGACGACCTCAGATGTTCAACGGGCTCTCCCCACGACGACAACAGAGCCGTCGTCGACTGTAGGCGGTTGCCCCGGGCCGGGGCAACCGCCTTTTCGCTCCTCGGCGGCTCGGCGGCTCAGCGCCGGCCGCGGTCCGGGCCGAGCAGGCCGGCCCGGCGCAGCGCGTCCGCCATGGCGCTGTTCTCCGGGGCGGCATCCCGGCGCTGGCCGCGCTGACCGCCGCCCCCACCGCCGCCGCCCCCGCCGCGCCGGTCGCGCTGGCGCGGGGCACCGCCGCCTCCGCCCCCACCGCCACCTCCGCCGCGGCCGCCCCGGCCGCCGCGGTCCTCCCGTCCGCCGCGATCCTCCCGGCCGCGACCGCCGCCCTGGCCGGCGGGGCCGCCGCCCGCGCCCGGCTCGTCGTCCAGCCGCAGGGTCAGCGAGATCCGCTTCCGCGGCACGTCCACGCCGAGCACCCGCACCGTGACGATGTCGCCGGGCTTGACCACCTCGCGCGGGTCCGAGACGAACTTCCGGGACATCGCCGAGACGTGCACCAGGCCGTCCTGGTGGACGCCGACGTCCACGAAGGCACCGAACGCGGCGACGTTCGAGACCACGCCCTCCAGGATCATCCCGGGGGTGAGGTCGCCGATCTTCTCCACGCCCTCCTTGAACCGCGCGGTGCGGAAGGCCGGACGCGGGTCCCGGCCCGGCTTCTCCAGCTCCCGCAGGATGTCCGTGACGGTCGGCAGGCCGAAGACCTCGTCGACGAAGTCCCGGGGCTTCAGGGTGCGCAGCAGCCGGGCGTTCCCCACCAGCTCGGGGACCTCGGAACCGGAGGCCGAGACCATGCGGCGCACCACGGGGTACGCCTCGGGATGCACCGCGGAGGCGTCCAACGGGTCGCCGCCGCGGATGCGAAGGAATCCGGCGCACTGCTCGAACGCCTTCGGGCCCAGCCGGGGCACCTGCTTCAGCCCGCCCCGGTCGCGGAACGGGCCGTTCGCGTCGCGGTGGCTGACGATGTGCTCGGCCAGCGTGGTGCCGATGCCGGAGACCCGGGCCAGCAGCGGCACCGAGGCGGTGTTCACGTCCACGCCCACGCCGTTCACGCAGTCCTCGACGACCGCGTCCAGCGAACGGGACAGCTTCACCTCGGACAGGTCGTGCTGGTACTGGCCGACGCCGATGGACCGGGGGTCGATCTTGACCAGCTCGGCCAGCGGGTCCTGCAGCCGGCGGGCGATGGACACCGCGCCGCGCAGCGACACGTCGAGCTCGGGCAGCTCCTGGCCGGCATAGGCGGAGGCGGAGTACACCGAGGCGCCGGCCTCGGAGACCACCATCCGGGTGAGGTTCAGCTCGGGGTGCCGGGCGATCAGCTCGCCGGCCAGCTTGTCGGTCTCCCGGGAGGCCGTGCCGTTGCCGATGGCGATCAGCTCGACGCCGTGCTCGCGGGCCAGGGCGCCGAGCCGGGTCAGCGCCTCGTCCCAGCGCCGCTGCGGGGCGTGCGGGTAGATCGTGTCGGTGGCGGCGACCTTGCCGGTGGCGTCCACCACGGCCACCTTCACGCCGGTGCGCAGCCCGGGGTCGAGGCCCATGGTGGACCGGGTGCCCGCGGGCGCGGCCAGCAGCAGGTCGCGGAGGTTCGCCGCGAAGACGGCCACCGCCTCGTCCTCAGCGGCGGTGCGCAGCCGGGTCCGCAGGTCGATGCCGAGGTGCACGAGGATCCGGGTGCGCCAGGCCCAGCGCACCGTCTCGGCGAGCCACGGGTCGGCGGGGCGGCCGTGGTTCTCGATGCCGAAGCGTCCCGCGATCGCGCCCTCGTACCAGCTCGGTCCGGGGCGTTCGGCGGCGTCCGCGGCCGCGTCCTCCGCCTCCGGGTCCAGGGTGAGGTCGAGGATCTCCTCCTTCTCGCCCCGGAACATGGCCAGGGTCCGGTGCGACGGCAGACCCGTGAACGGCTCCGCGACGTCGAAGTAGTCGGAGAACTTGGCGCCGGCCTCCTCCTTGCCCTCCCTGACCCGGGACACCAGCCGGCCGGTGGTCCACATCCGCTCGCGCAGCTCGCCGAGCAGGTCGGCGTCCTCCGCGAAGCGCTCGGTGAGGATGGCCCGGGCGCCGGCCAGCGCGGCGTCCGTGTCCGGCACGCCGCGCTCGGCGTCCACGAAGGCGGCGGCCGCCGCCGCGGGCAGCACCCCGGGGTCGCCCAGCAGCCCGTCCGCGAGCGGTTCCAGACCGGCCTCCCTGGCGATCTGGGCCTTGGTGCGGCGCTTCGGCTTGTACGGCAGGTAGATGTCCTCCAGGCGGGCCTTGGTCTCGGCGCCGCGGATCTTCGCCTCCAACTCGGCGTCCAGCTTGCCCTGCCCGCGCACCGACTCGAGAATCGCCGCGCGCCGCTCCTCGAGCTCCCGCAGGTAGCGCAGCCGTTCCTCGAGCGCGCGCAGCTGCGCGTCGTCGAGCGCGCCGGTGACCTCCTTGCGGTAGCGGGCGACGAAGGGCACCGTGGCGCCGCCGTCGAGCAGACCGACGGCCGCCGTCACCTGCCCCTCCCGAACGCCCAACTCCTCGGCGATCCTGCCTTCGATGGACCGGCCTGCGACCGACTCTGTCACGATCAACGCTCCGCTTTCCCGGCGCCCGGTGCGCCGCGGTCTGCATTCTGGCAGGAGCCACCGACGATCGGGGGGCCAGGCGCGCGGCTCGGCCGGGACTCGACCGGTCGCCGGCGCCTACGCGCGGGTGGCGCGCTGGGCGAGCGCCGCGTCGCGGACGTCGGGCACGGGATGGCGGCGCAGCCAGCGCAGCAGTTCCCGCCAGGGCGCCGCCCAGTCCGAGCGGGCGCCGCCGACCCGGGTCAGCTGGACCGCGAACTGTCCCGCGGCGGCGCCGCCCTCCGCCCCCAGCCGGCCCGCGACGGTGAGCAGCGTGCCGGGGTCTCCCGGCAGGGTCGGGTGCGTCAGCCTGCGGCGCAGCGCGTCTGCCGTGCGGGCGGCGAGCGCGGGGCGGTCGTGGTGCAGCCAGGCCAGTCGGGACAGCGCCTCGCCGAGGGCGTCGGGGCCGGCGTCGAGATCCACGGCGGCGAGCAGCAGTCGGGCCGCGTCGGGGACGAAGTCCGGGTGGCGGGCCAGCAGTTCGCCGGCCTCGGCGGCGAGCGGGCGGGCCTCGGCCGGGCGCGGCCCGGCGGCCGACGACAGCTGGCTCGCCAGCAGGGCGACGCGCGGCCTGGCCGGGCGGTCCTCGTCGGGGTCTCCGTCGGGCGTCTCGGGACGGGCGTCCGTGGCGGCCAGCTGGTCGAGGACGGCGAGCAGGCCGGCGCGGGGCCCGGGCGCGGTGAGCGCGAGCAGGCCCAGCGCCCGGGCGGCGCTGCTCCAGGTGTCGCCGACGCCCGTCGCGGTGGCCGCGCGGGCCAGGACCGCCGCGGACTCGGGCGCCCAGGGGCCCCATTCGCACAGCGCGTGGTGCACCGCGGGCAGCAGCTCGCGGTCGGCGGTGGCGGAGAGCCCGACGACCAGCTGGGCGTAGCGGACCCGGTGCTGCTCGGGGATCTGCAGGGGCGTGACGCGCAGCAGGGCGCGCCCCAGTTCGCCGGCGCCGGCGACCGCGTCGCCCAGCAGGCGCCAGGCGCGTTCGTCGCCGAGCAGCCGGCCGGCGCCGGCGACGCAGGCGGCGCGTACGTCGGGGTGCTGTCCCGGGTGGTGGTAGGTCTCGGTGAGCACGGCGGCGGCCTCGGGGACCGGCAGCAGGGCCGCGGCGAGCCGCACCGCCTCCTTGCGGCTGGTCACCTTGGCGCCAGGGACGCCGGCGTCGGGGTCGGGCAGCAGCAGCGCGCGCAGCGGCGCCGCGAGTTCGGCGGGCGGCACGTGCCGGGCGGCGCGGCCCGCGGCGTACATCGCCACCCGGGCCCGGTCGTCCCCGGCGTGGGCGAGCAGCTCGGGCAGCGCCTCGTCTGGACGGTCGGTCCGCACCAGCGCGGCGAGCGCGGCCTCGGCCAGCGCCACGTCGGGCGAGCCGGTCCAGCGCCGCACCGTCTCGACGCCGGCCTCCGGCACGACGGCGACCGCCGCGATGGCGGCGGTACGGCGCCGGGTGGGCGCCGCTGCGTCCGCGGCCTCGCGGGCGTACCGGCGGGCGGCCGCCCGCTGCTGGCGCGGCAGCCAGCGCCGCACCTCGGGGCCGAGCGGCGGCAGCCAGCGGCTGCCGGGGCTGAGGAAGCGGCCGTAGGGCGGCGGGTCGTCGAGCACCGCGTCGAGCAGGTCGGTGCGGCGCCGGGTCAGCACCCGCAGCGCGGGGGGCAGGACGGCGGCCGACGGGTCGAGGGCGAGCACCTCGACGATCCGGGTGTCGCGGGTCGCCGGATCGTCGAGCCACAGGTCGGCGGCGGTGCGCGCGGTGGCGTCCGTGCCGAACTGCAGGGCCTGGCGCAGCAGTTCCTGGAGCTCGGGCATGCCGGCGGCGCGCCGCCCGACGGCCCGGGCGAGGGCGAACGTCAGGCCGTGGTCGACCTTCTCCGCGCCCGCCTCCAGCCAGGGCCGCAACGCCTCGAAGACCTGGTGTTCCTGGCCGCGGCGGAGCGTGCGGTCGAGCCGCCCGAGGTCCGCCCCGCCGGTGTGTCCGGACAGCCGGACCACGGTGCGCAGCGCCCAGCCCACGAGGTCGCGCTGGGCCGTGACGGCGTGTTCGCGGAGCACCGCGCAGGCCAGGCGGCTGAGGGCCGCGCGGGTGCGGGCGGAGGAGTCGCGGGCCGCGACGGCGTCGGCGGCGACGCGGTCGAGGTGGTCGACCGCGTCGTCGGTGATCAGCCCGGGATTCACCTCGGCCAGCGCGGCGAGGGCGACGGAGCGCACGGGGTCCTGTTCGTTGCGCAGCCGCTCGGCGTCGGCCAGCACGGTGGTGACGGCGGCGGGGTCGGCGGATCCCGCGGCGTTCCGGACCAGCAGCCGCCAGGCCTCGGCGCGTTCGTCGGCGTCGGCGTGCCTGGTGGCGGCCAGCAGCTCGGGCCTGGCCTCGGTGGGGGGCAGGTGGGCGAGCGCGGCCAGCCGGGTCAGCCGGGGCAGTCCTCGTTCGCTGGCCCGTTCGGCCATGCGCCGGGCCTCGGCGTGCCGCCGGGCGCGGGGCAGCAGCTCGAGTATCCGGTGGTCGACGGCCCGCTCGCCCGGCCCCTCCGGGGCGTCGGTGGCGGGGGTGGTGAGGGCGTCGAAGGCGGCGTCGTGGACGTCGGCGCGGCGGGCGGGCGGCAGGGCGCGCAGCAGCTCGGCCAGGCGGCCGGGGCGGCCGGCCCAGGCCCGGGCGAGCGCGGTGAGCTCCGGCGGCTCGATGGGGGCGCCTCCCGGCCTTCCAGGCTGCGGGAAGACCAGCCGGCGCAGCACCCGCCGGGGCAGGCCGTGCCGGCCCAGCTGGTCGGCCCGCTCGGGCGCGAGCAGGAGACGCAGGGTACGGGCCGGCGCGGCGGCGGCGAGGCGGGACAGCCGCTGCCACAGCGGGTGGGGCAACGGCCCCGCGTGGTAGCGCTCCAGCAGGTCGAGCACGGCGGCGGGGCGGGGGTCGGTGGCCAGCGCCATGCCGCGCGCGTGCCGCGCCCACCAGGCGGGACGCAAGGCCTCCGGCAGGCCGGCGAGCTGGCGCTCGGCCTCCGCGAGCACCGCGTCCGGATGGCGGCGGACCAGCGCGTGCCAGCTGGGCAGCGCGGACAGCAGCACGGGCAGCAGCCGCGCGACGGCCTCGGGGCCGCAGGCCGGCAGCAGCCGGGCGGCCTCGCCGTCGCCCCACACCGCGCGGTGGCGGTCGACGAGCTGGTCGGCGAGCGCGGTGCGGCCCTCGGCCACGATGGTGCCGAGCAGCTCCCGGCGGACGGCGGCGGGGGCGGATTCGAGCGCCACCTCGATCGCGTAGTCGCCGACGCCGGCCCGGCCGGCGGCGCGCTGCGCGCGGCGGCGCACCACCGGGTCGGGGTCGGTGAGCCGGCCGGCGAGGTAGCCCTTCTCGCGGCCGGCGACGGCCGCGGCGACGGCCAGCCGGCGGCCGTGCACACCGTGCCTGGCCAGGGCCTCGACCAGATCGCGCAGTTCGCCGCGGGCCGCGGCCCCGCGGGCCCGGAGAGCCACCTCCCGCATCCGCCGCGGGTGGGGCAGCGGGTCGATCTCGCGGAGCAACTGGT
Organism: Streptomyces sp. B6B3; assembly: GCF_039871525.1. Classification (NCBI taxonomy): domain Bacteria; kingdom Bacillati; phylum Actinomycetota; class Actinomycetes; order Kitasatosporales; family Streptomycetaceae; genus Streptomyces; species Streptomyces sp. B6B3. The sequence goes on from NZ_JBDPLU010000006.1 coordinate 315,551, forward strand.
CGGCACGGGAGGTGTCCATGGCGCCGTATTGTGCCGTCCGCCGGTCAGCCCGGGGCGGCGGGGGACGCCGAGCACGGCCGGTGGCGGACCACGGACGCCGAGTACCGAGCAGTTGCCGCCGCTCGGGGGGCAGTTCGGTTTCGCCGCCGTAACATGCCCCCATGAGACCGCACTCAACGTCGCCCGGGTTGCGGGAGCGCAGGAAACTGCGGACGCAGCACGACCTGCTGCGCTCGGGTCTTGAGTTGTTCATGGCCCGGGGCTACGCCAACACCACGGTCGGCGACATAGCGCACGCCGTCGAGGTGTCCGAGCGCACCTTCTTCCGCTACTTCGCGAGCAAGGAGGAGCTGGTGCTGCAGCCGATGCGGGAGGCCAGCGCGGTCTTCCTGGCCCAGGTGGAGCGGCATCCGGAGGGCGACGAGCCGCTGCGCACGCTGTGCGAGGCCGGGCGCGCGGTGCTGGGCGCGATGACGGGCGAGGCGGTGGAGAGTTACCTGCTGTCGCTGCGGCTGATGTGCACCGAGCCCGATCTGCTGGCCGCCGCGCTGCGGCTGTCCGCCGAGGAGCAGCGCCGGCTGGCGGAGATACTCAGGGCCCGGGAGGGCACCGCCCCGGACGATCCGCGACCGGCACTGCTGGCCGGGGTGTTCCACTCGGCGGCGATGCTGGCGACGGTCTCCTGGGGCCAGCGGTGCGACCGCAGCCCGCAGGCGCTCCAGGCGAGCACCGACACCCATGTCCGGCTGCTGCACTCGGCCGTGCAGGGGCACTGGAGCTAAGCCCTGTCCGGCGGATCTTCGCGGGCCGCGACTCCCCCGGACGCCGCCTGGGAGGTGCCCCCTTCGTACGAGTGGCGATCCGGCGCCTTGCGATGCACGGCGTCCTGGGGGCACCTCCCAGGCCCCCGGGGCCTGGGGGAGCCACGGGCTGATCCACGAAGGTCCGGCGGACAGGACCAAGTCGTGCTCGGTCACGTTCCCCGTCGGTCCTGGCCGGCGGTGCCGGGGTGGTGGACGGCGGCGTAGGTGCTGCGCAGGGCCGACATGGAGACGTCGAACGAGGACTTCGCCACTCCCGTGAAGAGGCAGTCGACGACCATGAGCTGGGCGATCCTGCTGCCGAGGGCACCGGCACGGAACCGGGTCTCCCTGGCGGCCGTCGTCAGCGTGACGTCGGCCGCCAGGCCGAGCGGCGAGCGTTCGTGGTTGGTGAGCGCGATGCTCGACGCGCCGGCGCCCCGCGCGACGGTGAGGAACTCGACGGTGTCGGCGGTCGTGCCGGAATGGGAGACGGCGACGACCACGCAGGACGCGTCGAGGGTCGCCGCCGAGGTCCACGCCGTGTGCGGATCGGGCCAGTGCAGCGCGGTGCGCCCGATGCGGGTCAGCTTGTGCTGAAGGTCCAGGCCGACCAGCGAACTGGCTCCGACGCCGAAACAGTCCACCCGGCGGGCGCCCAGGACCAACTCGACCGCCCTGGCGAGCGCGGCCCGGTCCAGGGTTCTCGCGGTGTCGGCGATGGAGAGCGTCTCGTTCCGAGCGACCTTCGCGATGACCTCGTCGAGTGAGTCGTCCCCCGCGATGTCCCCCGACACGGGGGGAACGTCCGCGTGCGCCAGCTTCTCCCGGGTCGCCTCCCTGGCCACGTCGATGCGCAGGTCGCGGTAGTGGGTGTAACCGATGCGCTTGTAGAAGCGAACCACGGACGTCGTCGACGTGCCGCAGCGACGGGCCAGGTCCACGATGGACAGGTCGGCGGAGTCGGCCGGGGCGTCGAGGAACAGCTGCGCGATGCGACGTTCGGAGGGCCGCAGCGACGGCAACGCGGCCCGCATCCGCACCAACACCGTCCTGGAATCAGGACGTTCGGCCGTCTCGTCGACCACGATCGCTCCCTCCACGCCGCCGGGCCGGCTGCGGCCAACGCTATCGGCGCCCAGGGGTACAGCAAACACGTTCGAGCAACATATTTACATACGAGAATCCAGGAGGGTAAGTTTCTTCCCTCGTCGGCTCCACTCACCACCCCACGCACCACGACCGGGCGGAGCGCCAGCTCCTCCCCCGGCCCGGGCATCGCCACACCACCGAGGAAAGACATGTCACACAGATCGCGGACAACCCGCCGCCTCACCGCGGCGCTGAGCGGGGTCGTGGCGATCTCGCTGTTCCTGGGCGCGTGTTCGGGCGCCGACTCCGCCGGTGGTTCGTCCGGCTCCGGCGGCACGCTCGTCGTCGGGGTCACCTCGGACGCCGACACCCTGTACCCCTGGAAGGCCACCCAGTTCCAGGCGGTCAACGTCATGCAGACCGTCTACGGCACGCTGACCGAGCTGGACCAGGACATGAACGTCGTCCCCGGACTCGCGAAGTCCTGGGAGGCCACGGACGACGGCCTCACCCTGACGTTCACGCTCCGCGCCGGCGTCACCTACGCCGACGGCAGCTCGTTCGGCTCCGAGGACGTCGTCGGCTCCCTCGAGCAGATCGGCGACGAGGCCACCGCCGCCGTCGCGGCCACCTCCCTGGACTCCGTCGAGTCGGTCGAGGCGGTCGACGAGAGCACCGTCGCGCTGCACCTGTCGACCCCGGACGCCTCACTCCCGGCGAACCTGGCGTCCATCAACATGGCGATCCTCTCCTCGGACGACACCGAGGCGGAACTCAACAGGACGCCGAACGGCACCGGTCCGTTCACCTTCGACAGTCGCGTCGCCAACCAGTCGATCACCCTGACCAGGAACAAGAACTACTGGGGCGATCCGGTCACCCTCGACAGCGTGGAGTTCCAGGTCATCCCGGACGAGTCCGCCATCGTCTCGGCGCTCCAGTCGGGCAACGTGCAGATGGCCGTCTTCGACGACCCGCTGGTGGCGCAGACCGCCGAGAGCGGGACCGTCTCCCTGGAGAAGACACCGCAGTTGAGCTACCACGTCCTCCAGCTCAACGCCCATCGCGGCGCGCTCGCCGACCGGAACGTCCGGCTGGCCGTTCAGTGCGCCATCGACCGCCAGCAGGTCCTCGACACCGCCGCGCTCGGCGAGGGCGAGGTCACCGGTCCGGTCACCTCCCCGGCCTACCGGTCGGATCCCGACGCGCGTCCCTGCCCCGAGCGCGACCTCGACCGGGCCGCCGACTACCTGGCCGCGTCCGGCCGGGAGAACGTGCGGATCTCCACCATCGTCTCGCAGGGCGAGTACGCCACCTCCGTCAGCGAGGCGCAGAACCTCAAGTCGCAGCTCGCCGACGCCGGTATCACCCTCGATCTCGACGTCCTGGAGTCCGGCGCCTTCGTCGACCGCTGGGTCGCCGGCGACTTCGACGCCGCCGTCGCCCTCAACGGCGGGCGTCCGGATCCCGACGGCATGTACGGCCGCTACTTCACCAGCAACGGCAACCTGAACCCGGTCGCCGGCTACAGCTCGCCCGAACTGGACGACCTCTTCGCCCAGGGCAGGGCGACCGAGGATCCCGCTGCCCGCCAGGACATCTACCGGCAGGTCTCCGAGGAACTGGAGGACAACGCCGCCTGGATCTGGCTCTTCACCAGCTACAGCTACACCGCCACCGCCACCGCCGTGCAGGGCTTCGTCCCGCGGGTGGACGGCTCGATGGTGGGGTTGCGCGCGGCGACCGTGTCCTCCTAGATCCCCCTCGGCCAAGGCCGCCAGGCGCGGGGCGCCCCGACCGGGAGCCCCGCGCCACGGCCGGGAAACGCTGCGAGAACTCATGCTCCGAAAACTCACCCGCCATCGCCTCGTGCGGCGAACGGCCTCGTCCGCCGCCACCCTGCTGGGCGTCGCGATCCTCGTCTTCGTCATGCTGCGGGCCATCCCGGGTGACCAGATCACGGCGGGTCTCGGCACCGAGGCCGCCGCGCTGACCCCGGCGCAGCGTGCGGATCTGGAGGCGTACTACGGGATCGACCAGCCGCTGGTCGCCCAGTTCTTCTCCTGGCTCGGCAACGTTCTCACCGGCAACCTCGGCTACTCCGCCCGCGCCCAGGCGAGCGTGCTCGACCTGACCCTCGAGGCCCTGCCCGTCACCCTCGAACTGGCCGTTCTCGCGATCCTCATCGCGCTGGTCATCGGCGTCCCGCTCGGCATGCTCTCGGCCTCGAAGCCGAACTCGCCGCGCGACGCCGCCGGACAGGTGGTGGGCCTGGCCGGCCTGTCCATCCCGGCCTTCCTGCTCGCCACCGCCCTGCTGTCGGTGCTCGCCTCCTCCTTCGGGTTCAACCCCAACGGCCGACCGTTCGTCGGCCTGTTCGTCGATCCGCTGCTCAACCTCCAGCAGATGCTGCTGCCGTCGCTGGTGCTCGGCTTCGGCATCGCCGCGCCCATCATGCGCACCACCCGCACGGCCGTCCTGGAGGTGCGTTCGAACGACTTCGTGCGCACCGCCCGCGCCAAGGGCGTGCCGCCCCGGCGCCTCCAGGTGACGCACGTGCTGCGCAACGCCATGGTGCCCATCGTCACCATGGTGGGCCTCCAGTTCGGCTATCTGCTCGGCGGCGCCGTCGTGGTGGAGCAGGTCTTCTCCGTGCCCGGGATCGGCCGGCAGGTGCTGCTCGGCATCCAGCAGAAGGAGTACGCCCTCGTGCAGAGCACCGTGCTGGTCATCGCGGTCGCGTTCGTGATCGTCAACCTGCTGACCGACGTCGTCTACCGCCGCGTCGACCCGAGGGTGCGTGCCGCATGAGCGACCTCACCCAGGCGGCGGGCATCGACCCCGGAACCGCGCCGGCCAGCCGGCGATCGCAGCGGCTGAGCGCCCTGCTGCGCAGTCCGAGCGGCCTCGTCGGCCTGGTCCTCATCGCGCTGCTGAGCCTGCTCGCCCTGCTCTCCTTCGCGGACCTGCTGCCGTACGATCCGGTGGCCCAGGACCCGCCCAACCGTCTGCTCTCGCCGTCGGCCGACCATCTCCTCGGCACCGACCAGTTCGGCCGCGACGTGTTCTCACGGGTGGCGGCGGGAGTCGGCAACTCCGTCCTCATCGCGGTCGTCGCGGTCGCGTTCGCCACCGCCGTCGGCACGCTCGGCGGGCTGGTGTCCGGGTTCTATCGCGGCTTCGCCGACACCGCGATCGGCGGCGTGGCGAACGTCCTGTTCGCGTTTCCCCCGCTGCTGCTCGCCCTCTCCCTGGCCTCGGTGTTCGACCGCACCTGGTTCACGGTGGCCATCGCCATCGCCATCGTCTACGCGCCGATCTTCGTCCGCGTCACCCGCGGCCCGGTGCTCTCGCTCCGGGAGATCGAGTACGTCAGGGCCGCCACCAGCACCGGCCAACGCCGCGTCGCCACCCTGTTCCGCCACGTGCTGCCGAACATCACGTCCATCGTGATCGTGCAGGTCACGCTGTCGCTGTCCTGGGCCGTGCTGACCGAGGCCTCGCTCAGCTTCCTCGGCCTGGGCGCCCCACCGCCCGCACCGTCACTCGGCTCCATGGTCTACGAGGCACGCACCCTGGTCACCATCGCCCCGTGGACGATGATCGGGCCCGGAGTCGTCGTCGTCCTGCTGGTCGTCGGACTGAACCTCCTCGGCGACGGCCTGCGCGACGCCTTCGACCCACGGAACCGGGGGCGGCGATGAGGATCCTCGGCCTGATCTCGGGAACGTCGCACGACGGCATCGACGCCGCCGTCGTCGACTTCACCGCGCGGGGCGGCGCGTTGCACGGTGCCGTCGAGCACACCAGCAGCACCGCCTACCCGCCGGAGCTGCGGCGACGTCTCGTCGCGTCCCTGCCGCCGGCCGAAACCTCGCTCGCGACGGTGTGCGAACTCGACACGCTCATCGGACAGGAGTTCGCCGCGGCCGCGGCGACGGCCATCGAGGCCACGCGCACCGGCCCGGTGGACCTCATCGTCTCGCACGGCCAGACCGTCTTCCACTGGGTGGAGGCCGGAACAGCCCACGGCACCCTGCAACTCGGGCAGCCCGCCTGGATCGCCGAGCGCACCGGCGTCCCGGTGCTCTCCGACGTCCGCGTCCGCGACATCACCGCCGGCGGCCACGGCGCCCCGCTCGTCTCCTACCTGGACGGCCTGCTGCTGGCCGGTCTCGGCGGCACCCCCGCCGCTCTCAACCTCGGCGGCATCGCCAACATGACCGTGGTACGGGGCCCCGCGGACCTGTCCGCCCACGACATCGGTCCCGCCAACGCCCTGATCGACGCGGTCGTCACCGGGACCGGGGCGCACCCCGCCGGCTACGACGCCGACGGCCTGATCGCGGCCTCGGGCACGGTCGACGAACGGCTCCTGGCGTTCCTGCTGGACGATCCCTACTACCGCCTCAGCCCGCCCAAGAGCACCGGCAAGGAACACTTCCACCACGCCTACGTCGCCGACGCCCTCGCCGCGACCGGGACCAGTCCCGCACCGGCCGACCTCGTCGCCACACTCACCGAACTCACCGTCCGCACCGTCGCCCGCGACGTGCTCGCCGCGGGTGTCGACACCCTGGTGGTCTCCGGCGGCGGATGCCGCAACCCGGTGCTGATGCGCGGTCTGCGGGCGGCGACGCCGGGCGTCCGCCTGCTGCCGTCCGACGATCTCGGCGCCCCGGCCGACGACAAGGAGGCGATCGCCTTCGCCCTGATCGGCTGGTGCACGGCACACGGTCTGCCCGGCTCGTCGCCGGCCGGCACCGGCGCCCGCGAGGCCCGTCTGCTCGGCAGCCTCACCCCCGGCGCCGGCCCGCTGCTCCTGCCGCCGCCGCTGCCGGAACCGCCACGCTCGCTGACCCTCGACACCATGCGGGCGGTCGCGCCATGACGCCCCCGCCGCGCCGGGCCGGCCGCGCCGACCTGACGGGCATCACCGACGTCTTCCTCGCCTGCTGGCACGGTCCCTACGCCGCCGTGCTCCCGCGACGGCTCACCGACGCCATGACCCGCGACCGGGCCACGGCGCTGTGGACCGGTGTGCTCGCCGAGGCGGCCCCCGGCGAGGTCCTCGTGCAGCCCGCGCCGGACGGCACGATCCTCGGCGTCACCCGGTGGGCGGGGCCCGAGGACGGTGTCGGCGTCGTGCATTCGCTGTACGTCGCGCCCGACGCCCAGGGACGGGGAGCCGGCGGCGGACTGCTGACCGCCGCGACCGCCGCCCTGTCCGCCGCCGGGGCCGGCACCGCGACCCTGTGGGTCTTCCGGGACAACACTCCGTCCGTGGGCTTCTACCAACACCGCGGCTGGCGGCCCGACGGCGGCCGACGCGTCCAGGAGGAGTTCGGCGAACCGGAGATCCGCCTGGTCCTCGCGCTCACCCCGGCGGCGCGGCCGCCGCGACCGGGACCCGCCGGGTGGGCGACGTGAACGCGCTGGCCACGGCCGTGTCCCGGATGACCACCCGGGTCCCGCCGGGCGCCCCGCCCGCCGCCCGACCCCCGGCCGGCGCCGCGATCGCCCTGCGCGCTCCCGGGGTGGACCGCTCCGCCGCGTCCGGGCTGCGCACCCTCCCCACGGACTCCGCCCCCGACGGCCTCCCCATGACGACGCGGACCCACCACGACCTCGCCTCGGTGACCAAGGTGGTCGCCACCACCACCGCACTGATCCGCCTCGTCTCCGCCGACTCGGTGCGGCTCGACAGCCCGGTGCGGCGTTTCGTCCCGGAGTTCCGCGGCGGCGCGAAGGACGAGGTCACGGTGCGCGACCTGCTCCTGCACCGCGGCGGCCTGTGGGAGTGGTGGCCCCTGTACGTGGAAAGCCACGACCGGGACGAGGCCCTGCGGCGCGCCGCCGAACTCCCGTTGCGCCACCCGCCCCGCACCGGGCGGCACTACTCCGACCTCGGCTTCGTGCTGCTGGGCCGGATCGTCGAGGCGGCGGCGGGGCAGGGCCTGCGGAGCGCGGTGGCCTCCCTGGTCACCGAGCCGCTGGGCATGTCCGAGACCCGGTACGCGCGTCCCGCCGGCGACGACGTCGCCACCAGCGCCGTGGGTGACCGTGTCGAGATCACCATGCTCGACACGGGCACGCCCTACCCCGTTCCCTACCGCGGCGCGGACTTCTCCCGATGGCGCCACGGTCCCGTCACCGGCGAGGTGAACGACGGCAACGCCTTCCACGCCCTGGACGGCGTCTCCGGACACGCGGGCCTCTTCGCGCCGCTCGGCGACCTGCTGACGCTGGCCGGGGCGCTGGCCGAGCACACCCACGACCACAGCCACGGGTTGTGGCGTCCGCGCACGGCCGAGGAGTTCTTCGCACCGGGACCGGACGCGGGGCAGTCACTCGGCTTTCGCCGCTACGAGATCGCCGTCGGCACGGAACGGCTCCCGCTGCTGGGCCATACGGGATTCACGGGCTGCGCCGTCGGGTTCGTCCCCGGTCGCGGGATCGCCCTCGCATTCGCCACCAACCGTCTGCTCACCCCCGGAGACCCCGTGCCGACCGACGCCCTGTGGGCGTGGGCCCGTGCGGCGGCGGGCGCGGTGACGACCGCTCACTCCGAAGAAACCCACAGGTGACCGCCATGACAGCCGCGACGCCCGTCCTGTCCATCCGCGACCTCTCCGTGTCGTTCCTCTCGGGCACCGGCCCGGTCCCCGCGGTCAGGAACGTCTCGATCGAGGTGCCACCCGGCAGCACGGTCGCCGTCGTCGGCGAGTCGGGGTCGGGCAAGTCCACCACCGCGGCCGCGGTCACCCGGCTCCTGCCGCCGGGCGGCCGCGTCACCGGCGGCACCGTGCTCTTCGAGGGCCAGGACCTCGCCCGGCTCAGCGAACGGGAGATGGTCGCCGTCCGCGGCGCGCGCATCGGGTTCGTCCCCCAGGACCCGATGTCCAACCTCAACCCGCTGCTGCGCATCGGCGACCAGATAGCCGAGGCCCTGGAGGTGCACGGCCGCGCCACGGGTCGGGCGGCACGCGCCCGCGCCGTGGAACTCCTCGACACGGTGGGCATCCCCGACCCCGGGCAGCGGGCTCAGCAGTATCCGCACGAGTTCTCCGGGGGCATGCGGCAGCGCGCGCTGATCGCCATGGGCCTCGCCTGCCGCCCGCGCCTGCTCGTCGCCGACGAGCCGACCTCGGCCCTCGACGTCACGGTCCAACGCCGTATCCTCGACCAACTCGACGCCCTGACGGCCGAAATGGGGACCAGCGTGTTCCTCATCACCCACGACCTGGGACTCGCCGCCGAACGCGCGGACAGCATCGCCGTCATGTACCGGGGAGAGATCGTCGAGTCGGGCGAGGCCGCGCGGATCCTCCACGAACCACAGCACGCCTACACCCGGCGGCTGCTGCGCGCCGCGCCCAGTCTCGCCTCGACGACCATGGTTCGGGCCGCCCCGGCCACCGGGACCGCCGCCGGGGCGGCCACCGAGGACACGCCCACCGACGACCTCGTCCAGGTGCGGGACCTGACCAAGGTGTTCCCGCTCAGGTCCGCGGGCCGTGGCGCCGCCACCGACCTCACCGCGGTGGCCGGCGTCGACTTCACCATCCCGCGCGGGACGACCGTGTCGATCGTCGGCGAGTCCGGCTCCGGCAAGTCCACGACCGCGAACCTCCTGCTGGCCCTGGAGAAGCCCACCTCGGGCCGGATCGTCTTCGACGGGACCGACCTCGGCACGCTGGGCCGCCGGGATCTGTTCGCCTTCCGACGCCGGGTCCAGCCGGTCTTCCAGAACCCGTACGCCTCCCTCGACCCGAGGTACACGGTCGGCCAGTCCGTCGCCGAACCGCTGCGCGTGCACCGCGTGGGCACGGCGGCCACCAGACGGAAGGAGGTCACCAGGCTGCTCGACCAGGTCGCCCTGCCCGCCGCCATGGCCGAGCGGCTGCCGCACGAACTCTCCGGCGGCCAGCGGCAGCGGGTCGCCATCGCCCGGGCGCTCGCCCTCTCTCCCGACCTGGTGGTGCTGGACGAGGCCGTCTCCGCACTGGACGTGCTGGTGCAGGCGCAGATCCTGGAACTGCTGACCGAACTGCAACGCGAACTCGGCCTCAGCTATCTCTTCATCAGCCACGATCTGGCCGTCGTGCGGATGATCTCGCATTCGGTCCACGTCATGCGACACGGCCGCATCGTCGAGAGCGGCACCCCGGACCGGATCTTCCAGGCGCCCGGCACCGCGTACACGAGGGAACTGCTCGCCGCCATCCCCGGCGCCGGGCTCGCCGCGTGACGGAACGACCGCGTGTGGTCACATTCGGACGGCAGTCTTCCGTACGTCGGGCGCCACGCTGACGGCCCGTCACCCATCGCCACCCCATCGAGTGATATGAACAGCGGGAGGGTGGCCGAATTCCTTGCGGACTGCCGGGAGTTACGGGCAGGGTGCGGGCATGACCCAGCGCGCTCACCCCATGACGCACCGTGGAGACTCCGGAGGGATCGTGACGCTCACCGGCCGGGACGCCGAACCGCAGCACCTGTGCCACAGTTGGACGCTGACGGCCCGGCGGGAGGATCTGGCACGGATCCGGCGGATGGCCTCCGCGGCCATGCGGGAGTGGCGACAGCCGACGCAGGTGACCGAGGTCGTGCTGCACGGCGTCACCGAGCTGCTGTCGAACGTCGCGCGGCACGTCGCCGACCCGCGATGTGTGCTGGAGCTGACGCTGACCGGCGAGGCGGTGGAGGTCGCCGTGCACGACCGGTCCCCGGTCCTGCCGACCATCACCCTCCCCGACTGGACCGCCGAGGAGGGCCGCGGCCTGTGGCTGCTGCGCGAGATGGCCGACGGGCTCGGCTTCGAGCCGACCGACGAGGGCAAGCGCGTGTGGGTCCGCGTCGGCAGGGCCCCACACGGCTGGTGAGCCACGGCGCCTGGTTCGCCCTACGGCGAACCAGGCCCATGCCCGACCACCGACACCGGCCGGCGGCGGGATTCCCGTACCCGGGCAGAAGGGCACACCGCCGGAGCGCGGGAGAACCGCGCGGCGCGCGAGGCCGAGCCCGCCGATGGCGCCAGTCGGCGACGGGCGAGGAGAGGCGGGTGTCCCGGTAGGCAGACGCACACCCCGGGAGCCGAACAGTCGCGCGGCGAACCGGATCCGAGCTCAGCCGGCGCCGCCAGCGGGCGTCGGGCGATGCGGGCGACGAGGGGACGGTGCCCCGGTCGACGGCCGGGCGGACCCGCCCACCGGAGCGCCGTCCCGCGAGCGAGGCCAGGGCCGGCCCGGCGACGGGCGGTGACGACACGTCTGTGCCCCGGTCGACGGCCAGACGGGCCGCCCGGCCACGAACCGGGTCGGGGACGCCGGCGGGCAGGGCGCGCTGTCACCCCGCCTGGGAGAGGCTCGCGCCGCGCTCCGCTCGGGACACCAGTGCGTCGGGGGGCGCGAACCGCGGGCCGTAGCGGTCCGCCAGCTCCCGGGCGCGGGCGACGAACCCGGCGGGACCGCCCGGGTGGCCCTCGACGAACCGCAGGACGCCGCCGGTCCAGGCGGGGAAGCCGAGGCCGAGCAGCGAGCCGACGTTGGCGTCCGCGACCGACGTGACCACGCCGCGGTCGAACAGCCTGACCGCCTCCAGCGCCTCGCTGAACAGCAGCCGGTCGCGCAGGTCGGGCAGCGGCACCCGGACGCTCGGCTCGGTGAAGTGCTCCCGCAGGCCCGGCCAGAGGCCGGCACGGCGGCCCTCGGGGTAGTCGTAGAAGCCCGCGCCCGCCGCGCGTCCGGGACGGCCGAAGTCGTCGATCATCCGGTCGATCACGGCCTCCGCCGGGTGCGGCCGCCAGGGCTCGCCCGCGGCCTCGGCCGCCGCCCGGTTCTCGTCCCTGATCCGCCGCCCCAGGGTGAGGGTCACCTCGTCGAGCAGCGCCAGCACGCCGGTCGGGTAGCCGGCCTGCGCCGACGCCTGTTCGACGGAGGCCGGCTCGACGCCCTCGCCGACCATGGCCGCACCCTCGTTGAGGCGGCAGCCGATGACCCTGGAGGTGAAGAAGCCCCGGGCGTCGTTGACCACGATCGGCGTCTTGCCCAGGTGGCGCACCAGGTCGAAGGCGCGGGCCAGCGCGGTGTCGCCGGTCCGTTCGCCCCTGACGACCTCGACCAGCGGCATCCGGTCGACCGGTGAGAAGAAGTGCAGGCCGACGAAGTCCTGGGGCCGCGCGACGCCCTCGGCGAGCCGGCTGACCGGGAGCGTGGAGGTGTTGGAGCACAGCAACGCGTCCGGGGCCACCAGGTCCTGCACCTCCTGGAAGACCTTCTGCTTGAGCGCCGGATCCTCGAAGACCGCCTCGATCACCACGTCGCAGCCGGCCAGGTCCTCGGGACGGGCGGTGGGCGTGATGCGGTCCAGGATCGCCGCCCGCCGCTCCTCGGTGATCCGTCCCCTGGCCAGCGCCCGGTCCAGCGGCTGGGCGGCCCGGTCCCGGCCGCGCCGCGCGGCCGCCTCGTCGACGTCCTTGAGCGCCACCTCAAGCCCGGCGGCGGCGCACGCGTAGGCGATGCCGGCGCCCATCATCCCGGCGCCGAGCACGGCCACCCGGGTGGCGGCGCGGGTGGGCACGTCGCGCGGCCGGCTGCGGCCCGCGTTGACCGCGGGGAGGTCGAGGCGCGTGAAGCTGGTCATGTTCCGCGCGATCGGCCCGGTGGCGGTGTGGGCCGCGTACCGTGCCTCGATCAGCTCGGCGGTCGCGAAGCCGACCTGGACGCCCTCGACCGCGGCGGCCAGGATGTCGCGCGGCGCCGGATAGGGGGCGCCGCCGGTGCGCTTGCGGAGCAGCGCGGGGAAGGACGGCAGGACCGCGGCCAGCGCGGGTTCCCTGGGCCCGCCGCCGGGGATCCGGTGGTCGGGGTCGTCCCAGGGCTGCCGCGCCTGGGGCTGGTCCTGGGCCTGGTCGTCGATGAAGGCCCGTGCCTGGTGGGCCAGTTCGTCCGGGCTCCGGACCACCTGGTGCACCAGTCCCGCGGCCAGGGCGCCTTCCGGGCTGAGCCGGCGGCCCTCCAGCAGCACCTTCTGCAGGGCGTCGACGAGGCCGAGCAGCCGCACGGTGCGCACCACGCCGCCGCCGGCGGGCGTCAGGCCCAGGGTGACCTCGGGCAGGCCGAGGCGGGTGCCGGGACGGTCCAGGACGATCCGGTGGTGGCAGGCCAGCGCGATCTCCAGGCCGCCGCCGAGCGCCGAGCCGGTCAGCGCGGCCACCACCGGCGGGCCGAGCGTCTCCAGGCGGCGCAGCGCCCGCTTGAGGCGCAGCCCGGTGTCCTGGACCCGCTGGGCGTCCGGCGGGCGCGGTCCGGTCAGGTCGGCGAGCGAGGCGCCGGAGAAGAACTCGACGCCGCCGAACTCCAGCACGACGCCGCGCACGAGGCCGGCGTCCCCGGCCCCGGCGTCCGCGGCCCCGTCGTTCCCTGCGGCATCCTCGGCCCCCGCGATCTCGGCGGCGAGTCGGTCCGCCACCTCGGCCAGCACGGCGGCGGCCGCGTCCGGGGCGTCGGGTACCAGGGAGAGCGCGACGGTGACGACGGAGTCGGCGTCCCGGTGCCAGCGGAACGTTCCCTGCTCGGTCGTGGGCTCTGGCATGGTGTCGGATCTCCTGGGGTGCGGGGTGGGAGGCGGTCGGGTCGCGGGGCGGCGACGGGCGCCGCCGGGTCGCTGCGGGTCGTTCAGAGGCGTTCGACGACGGTGGCGACGCCCATCCCGCCGCCGACGCAGAGGGTGGCCAGGCCGTACCTCAGGTCGCGGCGGTCGAGCTCGTCGAGGAGCGTGCCGAGGATCATCGCGCCGGTGGCGCCGAGCGGGTGGCCCAGGGCGATGGCACCGCCGTTGACGTTGACCCGCTCCAGGTCCAGGCCGAGCTCGCGGACGAAGCGGAGCACCACGGCGGCGAACGCCTCGTTGATCTCCACCAGGTCGATGTCGCCGATCTCCAGCCCCGCCCTGGCCAGGGCCTTCCGGCTGGCGGGGGCGGGTCCGGTGAGCATGATGGTGGGCTCGGAGCCCGTGACCGCGGCGGAGACGATGCGGGCGCGCGGGGTGAGCCCGAGCCGCTCGCCGGCCTCCCGGCTGCCGACCAGGACCAGCGCGGCGCCGTCCACGATGCCGGAGGAGTTCCCCGCGTGGTGCACGTGCTCGATCCGCTCCAGCCAGTGGTACTTCTGCAGCGCCACCGCGTCGAAGCCGCCCTGCTCGCCGAGCGCGGCGAAGGACGGTTTGAGCGCGGCCAGGGTGTCGGCGGTGGTGCCCGGGCGGACGTGCTCGTCACGGTCGAGCACGGTCAGGCCGCTCGGGTCGCGGACCGGCACCACCGAGCGGTCGAAACGGCCCTCCTTCCAGGCCGTGACGGCCCGTTCCTGGGACAGCGCGGCGTACTCGTCCACGTCCCGGCGGCTGAAGCCCTCGACGGTGGCGATGAGGTCGGCGCCGATGCCCTGCGGAACGAAGCCGAGGTCGTGGTTGGTCATCGGGTCCATCGACCAGGCCCCGCCGTCGGAGCCGATCGGCACGCGGGACATCGACTCCACGCCGCCGGCCAGCACCAGGTCCTCCCAGCCGGCCCGGATCTTCGCGGCGGCCAGGTTGACCGCTTCGAGTCCGGAGGCGCAGAAGCGGTTCTCCTGGACGCCGGCCACGCTGTCCGGCAGGCCGGCGGCGAGGGCGGCGATCTTGGCGATGTCGGAGCCCTGGTCGCCGTGCGGGCTGACCACGCCCAGCACCACGTCGTCGACGGCGGCGGGGTCGAGGTCGGGCTGCCGGCGCAGCAGCTCGTGGATCAGGCCGACGACGAGGTCGATGGGCTTGGTGCCGTGCAGCGCGCCGTTGGGCTTGCCGCGCCCACGCGGGGTGCGGATCGCCTCGTACACGTACGCCTCGGTCGCCGGGGGCGCGGGCGTCGGCCGGGTCGGCTGGCTGGTCATGACGTCTCCTGTCGGGGCCCGGTGAGCCCCCAGTCGCGGGTGATCTCGTCGGCGTCGGCGCCGGGCCGGGCGGGGCCGCGGCGCAGGCTCCCCGGGGTGGCCGAGAAGCGGGGGGCCGGGGCAGGCTGGGTCACGCCGTCGGCGCGGGCGAAGGTGCCGCGGGCGGTCAGATGCGGATGGGCCGCGGCCTCGCGCAGCGACAGCACGGGGGTCACGCACGCGTCGGAGCCGGCGAACACCTCGGTCCAGGCGGCCCGGTCGCGGCTGGCGAAGCGCGCCGCGATGAGCGCCCGCAGCTCCGGCCAGCGGTCCTGGTCGGCGCGGTCGGGCGCCTCGTCCGCGATGCCGAGCAGCCGGACGAACTCCGCGTAGAACGCGGGCTCCAGCGCGGCGACCGCCATGTGGCCGCCGTCGGCTGTCGGGTAGACCGCGTAGTAGGGGACGGAGCCGTCCAGCAGGTTGGCCTCGCGGCGGTCCTGCCAGAGGTCGGCCGCGAGCAGGCCGTGCAGCAGCGTGGTGAGGTGCGCGGCGCCGTCGACGATGGCGGCGTCCACCACCTGGCCGCGGCCGGTGGCCCCGGCGTGGTGCAGCGCGGCGAGCACGCCGACCACCAGGTAGAGCGCGCCGCCCGCGTAGTCGCCGAGCAGGTTGGCCGGCGCCGCCGGCGGGCCCGCGGCGGGTCCGGCCAGGTGCAGCGCTCCGGTGAGGGCGACGTAGGCCAGGTCGTGGCCGGCGCGCGGGGCGAGCGGCCCGTCCTGGCCCCAGCCGGTCATCCGCCCGTAGACGAGCCGGGGGTTACGGGCGTGGCAGGCGTCGGGACCGACGCCGAGGCGCTCGGCGACGCCGGGCCGGTATCCCTCGATCAGCACGTCGGCCCGCTCGGCCAGGTCGAGCGCCAGGCGGACGCCGTCCGCGGTCTTCAGGTCGGCCCGGATCGAGCGCTTGTTCCGGTTGGTGAGGTCGGTCGCGGGATCCAGGCCCGGCCAGGCCTCGCCCGGCCGGTCCACCCGGACCACGTCGGCGCCGAGATCGGCCAGCAGCATGGCGGCGAACGGGCCAGGTCCGATGCCGGCCAGTTCGACCACACGCGTCCCCGCCAGCGGTCCCTCGGCTCGCTGCGTCGCTGCTGTCATCGGACCCCCAGGCGCGTCCCGCGGTCAGTGCGCCACCTGCCCACCTGCCGCGATGATAAGAACGTGTTTCACTTTTTACAAGGGAGCCCCGCCCCGCGCCAGGAACTCCGCCAGTGGCAGGGTCGCCGCGCCGACGGTGACCGCGTCGGGGCCGAGCCTCCCCATCTCAATGGTCGCGCGGCCCGCGGGGTGACGCAGGGCGTACGCGTCCGCGGCCCGGCGCACCGCGGGCAGCAGGTGCGGGCCGAGCAGCAGTCCGGCCCAGCCGCCGAGCACGATCCGCTCCGGGTTGAAGAGGTTGACCAGGTCGGCGATGCCGGCGCCGAGGTACTCGGCGGTCTCGTCGAGCAGCGCCACCGCCCGGCTGTCGCCGGCCAGCGCCGCGTCGAGCAGCGCCGCCACGCCGGTCTCCTCGTCGGCGTCCGCGACGTCGCCGCCGGCCTCCCGCCAGCGTTCGAGCAGGGCGGCCGCCCCGACGTACGCCTCCAGGCAGCCCGGCGCCCCGCACCGGCAGCGGCGCCCGCCGACCCGCAGCGTGGTGTGCCCCCACTCCCCCGCGCCGCTGGCGGCCCCGCCGTACGGCACGCCGTCCGTCACGATGCAGGCGCCGACGCCCGAGCCGATCAGGGCGACGACGACGTTGCTGGCGCCACGCCCGGCCCCGAACCACATCTCGGCCTGGCCGAAGGTGCGCGCCCCGTTGCCGAGGTGGAACGGCACCTCGGGGGGCACCTCCACGGCCTCCCTGAGCAGCCGCTCCAGCGGCACCGCGTCCCAGCCGATGGCCTGGCCGTGCACCACCGCGCCCGCGTCGGGGCCCGCGTCGGCGGACGGTTCGGCGACGATGCCGGGCACGCCGACGCCGACGCCGAGCAGCCGCTCGGGCGGCGTGCCCGAGGCCCTTCGAACGGCGGCGACGCCGTCGCGGATGTGCCGCACCACCAGCTCCACGTCGTGCCCGGCGTCGGTGAGCGGATACTCGGCCCGCGCCAGCTCGGCGAGGGTGAGGTCGAACAGCTCCACCCGCACCCGGGTCTCCCCGACGTCGACGCCGACCAGCGTGGCGCAGTCGGGCGCGACCTGCAGCAGGGTGCGCGGCCGTCCGCCGTCGGAGTCGACGTAGCCGGCCTCCCGCAGCAGGTGGTCGGCCAGCAACCCCGCGGTGACGTTGCTGACCGTGCCGGAGCTCAGTCCGGTGGCCTGGGCCAGCTCCTGACGGCTGAGCGGACCGTGAAAGTACAGGTGCCGCAACAGCGCCGCACGGTTGGCACGGCGCAGGTCACGCACCGTCTGTCGTTTCGCTTCACGCATGTAACCCTCCGCTGAGCAACCTACCTGGGCCCGAGGGCTTGACGGGTACTTATCTTCACACTTAACTTACGCCGCAAGTTAAGTGGCGCCACCCCCGAGCCGATCCGGAGCCACCCGAGAAGGGTCCATCGACCATGCGCAGAACCCGCACCGCCCTCCCCGTCGCCGTGACCGTCCTCGCGGCGCTGGCCACCACCGGCTGCGGAGGCGGCAGCACCGGCGGGGGGAACAACGACAACCCCGACACGCTGACGTACTGGGCCAGCAACCAGGGCCAGAGCCTGGAGCACGACGAGGAGGTGCTCCGTCCCGAACTGGAGCGCTTCACCCAGGAGACCGGCATCGAGGTCGAGCTGGAGGTCATCCCCTGGGACAGCCTGCTGGACCGGATCCTGGCCGCCGCCACCTCGGGCGAGGGCCCCGACGTGCTCAACATAGGCAACACCTGGTCCGCCTCGTTGCAGGCCACCGGCGCGCTGCTGCCGTTCGACGAGGAGACCATGGGCCGGATCGGCGGCGCCGACCGTTTCGTGCCCTCCGCCCTGGCCGCCACCGGCGCCGAGGGCCAGGATCCGGCGGCGGTGCCGCTGTACTCGCTGGCCTACGCCCTCTACTACAACACCGAGCTGTTCGCCGAGGCGGGCATCGACGAGCCGCCCACCACCTGGGACGAGCTGGTCGACGTGGGCCGGCAGCTCACCGACGAGGACACCTACGGGCTGGCCATCGAGGGCGCCAACATCCAGGAGAACTCGCACCACGCCTTCGTCTTCGGCCAGCAGCACGGCGCCGACTTCTTCGACGCCGAGGGCAACCCGACGTTCGACACCCCCGAGGCCGCCCAGGCCATCAAGCAGTACGTCGACCTGCTCGGCGAGGACGGCATCGCCGCGCCGGGCAACGCCGAGTACGCCCAGAACCAGTCGGTGTCGGACTTCGCCAACGGGGACGCCGCGATGCTGCTGTGGCAGGCCGCGGGACGGGGCGTCGAGAACCAGGGCATGGACCCCGGCGACTACGGCGTGGCCCCGATCCCGTTCCAGACGAACCCGCCCGCCGACGGCGAGGTCAACTCCATGGTGGCGGGCATCAACCTCGCCGTCTTCGAGAACACCGACAACATCGACGGCGCGCTGGACTTCGTCCAGTTCATGACCAGCGACGAGACGCAGACCAACCTCAACGAGGCCTACGGCTCGCTGCCGTCGGTGACCAGCGCGCAGGAGTCCGACACCTTCGACACCCCGGAACTCGACGTGCTCCGCGAGACGCTGGCCAGCAGCGCCGCACCGCTCCCCCAGGTCCCCGAGGAGTCCCAGTTCGAGACGCTGGTCGGCACCGCCATGGCCGAGCTCTTCGCGGACGCCGCGGCCGGCACGGAGGTCACCGTGGACCGGGTGCGGGAGAGCCTGCACGAGGCGCAGCAGCAGATGCAGCGGTGAGGCGTCCGTGACCACGACCCTCAGCAACGACGCGCCCCCGCCCGCCCCGGCGCCCGCCCAGGGCGCCGGCGGGCGGGGGCCCGCCCGCCGGCGCCTCCGCCCGCGGCTGCCGGCCCGGCTGCGCCGCGCCGGCCTGCCCTACCTGCTGCTGCTCCCCGCGCTGCTGCTCGAAATACTGATCCACATCGTGCCGATGGTGGTCGGCGTGGTGATGAGCTTCAAGGAGCTCACGCAGTTCTTCATCCGCGACTGGAGCCGAGCGCCCTGGACCGGCCTCGACAACTACCGGGTCGCCGTGGACGTCAACGCCCCGCTGGGCGAGGACCTGCTGCGCTCGTTCCTCGTCACCTGCGTCTTCACGGTGCTGGCCGTCGCCCTGTCCTGGCTGCTCGGCACCGCGGCCGCGGTGCTGATGCAGGACTCCTTCCGCGGCCGGGGCCTGCTGCGCGCGCTGTTCCTCACCCCGTACGCCCTGCCGGTCTACGCGGCCGTCATCACCTGGGCGTTCATGCTGCAACGCGACAACGGCATGCTCAACCACGTGATCCACGACCAGCTCGGGCTCACCGACTCGCCGCCGTTCTGGCTGATCGGCGACAACGCCTTCTACTCGCTGCTCATCGTCGCGGTGTGGCGCAACTGGCCGTTCGCCTTCCTGATCCTGATGGCGGCGATGCAGAACATCCCGCGCGAGCACTACGAGGCCGCGCAGATCGACGGCGCCGGCATCTGGCAGCAGATCCGCCGGATCACCCTGCCCTCGGTGCGCCCGGTCAACCAGGTGCTGATCCTGGTCCTGTTCCTGTGGACGTTCAACGACTTCAACGTCCCCTACCTGCTCTTCGGCAGGGCCGCGCCGGAGTCGGCCGACATCATCTCCATCCACATCTACCAGTCCTCGTTCGTCACCTGGAACTTCGGCTTCGGCTCCGCCATGTCGGTGCTGCTGCTGCTCTTCCTGCTCGTGGTGACGGCCGGGTACCTGCTGGTCACCTCGCGCGGAAGGCGGGACGAGAATGTCTGACAGCGCCCCGGTGCGGGCCGCCGGGCCGGCCACACTGGCCAAGCCGACCGCGCCGAACCCGCCCGCGGTCCCGCCGGGCACCGGTCGCCGGCGGGCCCGCCCGTCGCCGTCCGACCCGCCGCGTTCCTTCGCGTGGACCCGGCGGATCGTGCTGACGCTGCTGTCCGTCTTCACGGCGGCGCCCATCTACGTGATGCTCAGCAGCTCACTCAAGCCGCTGCAGGACGTCACCGGCGAGTTCCGGTGGATCCCCAGCGAGCTGACGATCCGTCCCTATGTCGACATCTGGCAGACCATCCCGCTGGCCAGGTACTTCCTGAACTCGCTGATCGTGGCCGGCAGCGCCACCGTGCTGTCGGTCACCGTCGCGGTGTTCGCGGCGTACGCGGTGAGCCGCTACCGCTTCCGCGGCAAGCGGGTCTTCACGGTCACCGTGCTGTCCACCCAGATGTTCCCCGGCATCCTCTTCCTGCTGCCGCTGTACCTGATCTTCGTCAACATCGGGAACACCACCGGTATCGCGCTCTACGGCTCGCGCGGCGGCCTGATCCTCACCTACCTGACGTTCTCGCTGCCGTTCTCCATCTGGATGCTCGTCGGCTACTTCGACTCGATCCCGCGCGGCCTGGACGAGGCGGCGATGATGGACGGCTGCGGGCCCGTGGGCGCGCTGTTCCGGGTCGTGGTCCCGGCCGCCGTGCCCGGCATCATCGCGGTCGCCGTCTACGCCTTCATGACCGCCTGGGGCGAGGTCCTCTTCGCCTCCGTGATGACCAACAGCACCACCCGCACGCTGGCCGTCGGCCTGCAGGGCTACGCGACCCAGACCGAGGTGTACTGGAACCAGGTGATGGCCGCCTCGCTCGTCGTCAGCGTCCCCGTCGTCGCCGTCTTCCTGCTGCTCCAGCGCTTCCTGGTGGCCGGGCTCACCGCCGGCTCCGTCAAGTGAGCCACGCCGCGGCAGCGCGCCACCCGTCCCCCGAAAGCCCTCCGACCCGGAAGAGAAGTGGGCCCACCGTGACCGACAACCCTGCCCCGTACGCCCTCCCCGAGGACTTCGTCTGGGGCGTCGCCACCGCCTCGTACCAGATCGAGGGCGCCGTCGCCGAGGACGGCCGCTCCCCCTCCATCTGGGACACCTTCTCGCACACCCCGGGCAAGGTGGCCGCCGGCGACACCGGCGACGTGGCCT
Source organism: Streptomyces sp. B6B3 (assembly GCF_039871525.1). NCBI lineage: Bacteria > Bacillati > Actinomycetota > Actinomycetes > Kitasatosporales > Streptomycetaceae > Streptomyces > Streptomyces sp. B6B3. The sequence goes on from NZ_JBDPLU010000006.1 coordinate 336,474, forward strand.
GCGACCACTACCACCGCTGGCCCGAGGACGTCGGGCTGATGCGCGCCCTCGGCGTGGACGCCTACCGCTTCTCCGTCGCCTGGCCGCGCGTCGTCCCGGGCGGCTCCGGCGCCGTCAACGAGCCGGGGCTCGCGTTCTACGACCGGCTCACCGACGCGCTGCTGGAGGCGGGCATCGCCCCCTTCGTCACCCTCTACCACTGGGACCTGCCGCAGGCCCTGGAGGACCGCGGCGGCTGGCGGTCCCGGGAGACCGCCGAGCACTTCGCCGCCTACGCCGCCGCCGTGGCCGCCCGCCTGGGCGACCGGGTCACCGACTGGGCCACGCTCAACGAGCCGCTGTGCGCGGCCTGGATCGGCCACCTGGAGGGCCGGATGGCGCCGGGGCTGACCGACATCACCGCCGCCGTGCGCGCCTCGTACCACCTGCACCTCGGGCACGGCCTGGCCGTGCAGGCGATCCGCGCCGCCGTGCCCGGCGCCCGGGTCGGCATCGTCAACAACCTCACGCACTGCGAGCCGGCCAGCGACCGGCCGGCCGACGTGGCGGCGGCGCGCCGCTCCGACGGCCACACCAACCGCTGGTGGCTGGACCCGCTGCACGGCCGCGGCTACCCGCAGGACATGATCGAGGAGTACGGCACCGACGTGCCGGCCCGCCCCGGCGACCTGGAGACCATCGCCGCCCCGCTGGACTGGCTCGGCCTGAACTACTACTTCCGCAACGTCGTCGCCGACGACCCCGAAGGGCCGGTCCCGCACGCCCGGCAGGTCGACCTGCCCGGCGCGGAAAGGACCGCGATGGGCTGGGAGGTCCACCCCGCGGGCCTGACCGCCACCCTGCGCCGGATGACCGAGGACTACGGGGCGCGGCGCATCTACGTCACCGAGAACGGTTCGGCGTACCCCGACGTCGTCGGCCCCGACGGACAGGTCCACGACCCGGAGCGGATCCGCTACCTGGAGCGCCACCTGGCCGCCTGCGCCGACGCGGTGCGCGCCGGCGTGCCGCTGGCCGGCTACTTCGCGTGGTCCCTGCTGGACAACTTCGAATGGGCCTACGGCTACGACAAGCGCTTCGGCCTCGTCCACGTCGACTACGCCACCCAGCGCCGCACCCTCAAGTCCAGCGGCCACCGCTACGCCGACCTGATCCGCACCCACCGCAAGACGGCCCGCCCGGCGGCCTGATCCCTTCCCGCGCCGCCCGGGGGTCGTGCCCTCGGGCGGGCGCCGGGGAAGGCTGAGGGCATGGCCGTCCGCATCGCGTACGAGACGCACGCCACCACGACCGACAACGAGGCGGGTATCGCCAGCGGTTGGCGCCAGGGCGTGCTCTCCCCGCTCGGCCGCGAGCAGGCTCGGGAGCTCGGGACCCGCCGCCGGGAGGACGGCCTCGCCGCGGTGGTCAGCTCCGACCTGGCGCGATCCGTGGACACCGCGCGCATCGCGTTCGCCGGCAGCCCGGTGCCCCTGCACCAGGACCCACGGCTGCGCGAGTGCGACTACGGGGAGCTCACCGGCCGGCCCTCGGCCGAACTCGCGGCCCTCCGCCCGCGACACCTCGACCGGCCCTTCCCCGGCGGCCAGAGCTACCGCGACGTCGAGACGGCCACGGCCGCCCTGCTGCGCGACCTCGCCACCCGCTTCGACGGCAGACGGGTGCTGCTGGTCGCGAGCACCGCCAACCTCTGGTCCCTGCAGAGCCTGCTCACCGGTGCGTCCTGGCCGGCGCTCCTCGCGGCCCCCTTCGAATGGCGGCCCGGCTGGGAGTTCACGCTCCCCACCCCGCGCTGACCCCGCCGGCCGACTCGGCGCCGTCCTCAGCCCAACAGGGTGCCGAGGCAGTGGTCCAGCACGGCCAGGGCCTCGCCGGCGCGGGCGTCGGTGCTCTCCTCGCCGGCTGGCCCACGACCGCGCCAAGACACTTGGCCACCTCACCTCGTAGCGCGCCGTTGGGTGTCGGTACGGCGATGCCCCCGCGCGGGCGTGACAGATCCGCGTGCCCCGCGTCCGGATTTCGTAACGCCCGCCCCGCACCTCCTGTCCGACGATCGGACCCTTTGCTAGCGTCAACGCCGCATGCGCCGGGGATAGTTGAAAAGGGGGACGGCGGCATGGACGACTTGACGCCCGAACAGCTGGGTGACCGGGCCGAGAAGCTGCGGGAGGCCGCCACCCGGGCGCGGGAGTTGGCCGGTTCGCTGGGGGAGTATCTGGACTCCGCGGTGACGAAGGCGACCGGGGACGACCCGTCGATCTGGACCGGGCCGTACGCGGAGGAGGCGTCCGGGCATCTGCGGGGGCAGCAGACGACGTTGCGCGCCATGGCGAGCAGTCTGCTCGCGGACGCCACGCGGTGGGAGAACGAGGCCGGTCAGATGGACGACGAGGCGGGCAGCCGCGAGGACGACGAGGGGGGTAACTGATGAGCTACCGAGGCTTCGACGTCGGGGAGATCAGATCGCTCGCGGGTGATCTGTCCACGTTGGGGGACGAGGCACCGACGTTGCACCTGGACATCGCCACCGTGCTGAACAAGGCGCACACGGCGATGGCGACAGGCCCGGCGACGTACGACGGCGACCTGGAGAAGGTGCGCACCTCCGGTGTCACGGACGTGGTCCTCGACGGCCTGCCGTTCGGCGGATCCGGCACGCTCCCGTTGGCGCTCAACGACGACCTCAGCGGCATGTCGAGCGAGATGCGGCGCCGCTGCGACCAGCTCGACGCCGTCAAGGGGCTGGACGACGCCGGCTACCCCGTCTCCTCCAACGACCTCTTCCTGGACGAGAGCCCGCCCAGCAAGGAGGACATCGACGAGGCGGTGCGGTTCTTCGACAACCTCAACGACAGCGAGGGACTCACCGAGCCCACCACCAACGAGCAGTTGCTGGCGGCGATGGAGGACCTGGAGGGTCTGAGTGCCGCCGAGCTGAACATCGTGCTGTCCAAGGTCCCCGAGGGCCAACTGGAGGAGTGGAACGATCTCCTCAACCAGGAGGACATCCTCGGCCTCACCGGTGTGTCGCGCGAGGAGCGCAACGCGCACCTCAGCGACCTGTTCGCCAACGTCGGCGCCAACAACATCGACAAGTTCATGGACTCCTTCCCCGGCGTCCAGCCCGACTTCTCCAACGGCGAAGGGCTGGACGGCTCGGAGGAGTGGGGCATCCCGCCGAGCGACCAGCCGATGTTCGAGAACGGGACGGTCAGCGCCGACGACATCAACCAGGGCGACTTCAACGACTGCTGGTTCCTGGCCCCGCTGGCCTCCCTGGCCGAGAGCAACCCGGACTTCATCCGGGAGGGCATACGCGAGAACGACAACGGCACGGTCAGCGTCCGGCTGTGGGATGCCGAGGGCAACATGCAGTGGGTCACCGTCAGCGCCGAGCTCCCGCTCGACGAGAACGGCGACCCGGTCTCCGCCAGCGACGCCGGCCAACCGCTGTGGCCCGCCTACTACGAGAAGGCGTTCGCCCAGGTCTACGGCGACGGCGACGGTCCGGAGGGCACCTACGCCGGCATCGAATGGGACTATCAGGAGAACGCGGTGCCGTACCTCACCGGCGGCGAGGGGGAGGACATCTCCTCCGGGTTCTGGGACTTCGGCGGCAGCAACTTCGACAACGTCAAGGAGGCGTTCGAGAACGGCAAGGCCGTGACCGTCTCCTCCACCGGGGACGCCCCCGACAGCTGGGAGGACCAGGGCTACATCGACCGGCACGTCTACTACGTGGTCGGCTTCACCGACGACGGCAACATCCTCCTCGGCAACCCGTGGGGCAGCAACTACGACCCGATCGAGGCCACACCCGAGGAGTTCGAGGACGCCTTCGACGATCCCACGGCCGCGAGTGTCTCGTGAGGCGGGAAGAGGAGAGCGGTAATGGCTGACGAGACGAACGAGAACGGCGGCGGCAGGGCCGCCACGACGGACTGGCCGGTGACCCGGGACGGGTACTGGACGCTGCGCTGGCACATGCCGCGGAACCGCCCGCGCGCCCGGTACAGCGTCGTGGTGCTGAAGATCGACGACGATCCGCCGCGCACCACCATCCTGGTCAGGTCCGAGGGCCAGGCGCAGGCCAAGTACGACGACGCCCGGGTCGGCGACGTCGTGGAGATCGCGGACAAGCGCTGGGAGATCGCGGAGATCGACCTCGGGCGGACGGACGTGACCTGGAGGGATCCGGGATTCAGGGCGGGCTGGGTGCGGTTGCGGCTGCTCGGCCCGGCCGGAAGCGACACGGCGGGCCGGAAGGAGGTCGCGTGATGACCCGCACCAGGACCGCGACCGCCACCGTCGCCGCGGCTCTGCTGCTGCTTCTCGCCGGCTGCGGCGACTCCGAGTCCGAGGACCCGGGCGGCTCCGGCGGCTCGGGTGGCGAGCAGGGCGGCGAGGACGGGGAGAACACCGGCCAGGCCGACCCGGGCCCGGAATGCGTCGGCGAGGCCGACCCCACCGGCACCCGCGCCCTCTTCGGCGGCGAAACGGAACTGCCCGGCGGCGGCACCCTCAGCTACGCCGCGGCCAGCAGCGACGGCACCGACCGACAGGCCGACCTCACCCAGGGCGGCGACACCACGACGCTGTCGCTGGACGACCAGCTCACCGTCCAGGGCAACGACTGGACCGTCAGCCAGATCTGCACCTACCGCGTCATCCTCACCCCCGCCGACCAGGCCCTCGCCCAGGACCCCGACGCCGTCGAGACCGACCCCGAGTGGCCGATCACCCAGGGCGGATTCTGGGAACTCCACACCGGCATCACCGACGACCGCCCAGACCCGCCACTCAGCGTCGCGGTGACCAGCATCGACGAGGACCCGGCCACCGCCAGCATCCAGCTCAACGCCGAGGGCGCGAACCTCGCCAGCTACGACGACACCCCCGTCGGCGCCACCGTCGAGATCGCCGACCAGCTCTGGGAGATCGCCGACATCACCGCCGAGACCGACGCCGACCCCGCCACCGTCCGCCTCCAACCACTCGGCCCCGCGCTCCCCTAGGGCGCCAGCCAGGCTCGCCGCGCAGGGCAGCGCCGGTTGACGCGCATGGCGGACGGCGATGTGCTGTTCCGATGGACGACCTTCATATCCAGGCGGTGGACGACGACGCCTCGATCCGCGACTGGCGGTACGCCCACAACCTGATCGTCCCCGGCGACGTGCTGTCGCTCGACGACGTCCGTGCCCGCATCGGCCGCAGCCACATGGAGGTCGCCTACCTCGGCGACGTCCTGATCGGCTGCACCACCGTGCGCCCGCCCACCACGGACAACGGCGCCACCGCGACGGTCATCGTCCGCGTTCTGCCCGAGCATCGCCGCCGTGGTCTCGGCACTCGGCTCTACGAGCGCGCCCTGGACCAGGCCCGTGCGCTGGACGCCGAGGTGATCGAGACGGTGGTACTGGCAGCCAATCCAGATGGGCTGCGCTTCGCCGAACAGCACGGCTTCGTCGAGCTCGAACGCTATCTGCTGAATGAGGGCGACACCGTGCACTGGATCGACCTGCGTCTGACCTGATCCGCAGAACAGGCCCAACGACTCCTCACAGCCGGGCTCGCAGCACGTCGACCTCGCAGCCCGGCGCGAACGGGTCGAAGCCGTGCTCGACCAGCCAGCGAACCCCCAGCAGGCTTCGCAACGACCACCACGCCCGGATCACGTCGAGGTCGACGTCGGCGCCGTAGCCGGCGATGACGTCGCCGAGGTGCTCCTCGTGCCCGAGCGTCAGGATGGCGAGGTCGAAGAGGGCATCACCCTGACCGGCCTCGGACCAGTCGATGATGCCGGTGATCTCCTCGCCGTCGACGAACACGTGATCGACCTGCAGGTCGCCGTGCGTGAACGCCGGAGTCCACGGCCGGAGCGCGGCCTCGGCGACCTTGCGGTTGCGGGTGACCAGGTCGCCGGGCAGGACACCGTTCCGCACGAGCCACTCGCACTCGCCGTCGAGCTCCGCCGCCAACTCGTCGGGCCCCCTGCCACCCCGGCCGGGCCAGGGCGGCAACGGCGCGTCGTGCAACCTCCGGACGGCGGCACCCGCCGCGACCCACGCCGCCGGCGACGCGGTCGACGGCTCGCCGAGGTGACCGAGCGCCGTCCCCGGAACCGCGGCGATCGCGAGCACGGGCGGCTTGTGCCACAGAACCTCCGGGGTCGGGACCGGCGCCAGGGCCACCGCCCGGACCTCGACGTCGATGCGCACCTGATCGGCGTCCACCTTCAGGAACACGTCACCGACGCGAAGGGTCGCGCGCTCCGAATGGGCGACGACGACTTTGACCTCATCCATGGCGACCAGCATCCCGGACGACCCATCCACGGTGCTGGGAGTTTCGCGCGCGACCGTGCGGCCGGCGCCGTTTCGGGGCCGGTGACGGGGGCGCTGATCAGGTGTCCAGCGTGTGGGAGCGGGCGATCAGGTCCGTCATCGCCTGGTGGAAGTCGTGGCGTCGTTGTTCGCTCCAGTCCTCGGTCAGGCGGGCGAAGACCCGTTCCTGCCAGTCGTGGGCGTGTTCCAGCAGGGCGTGTCCCGACGGGGTGACCGTGGCCTGGCGTTGGCGGCCGTCCGTCGTCGATGGCCCCGGGGCCAGGTAGCCGGCCTCGGTCGCGGTCCTGACCAGGCGGGACGCCCCGCTCTGGTCGATGCCGAGCTCGTGGGCGACGGCGTTGACCGTGGCCGCTGCCCCTCGGCGGGTCAGGGCGTGGACGGCCTCGGTGGCCAGCAGCAGCCGGCCCTGCTCGGCGAGCCTGTCGTCGCCGGCCGGCGACCTGCGCGACCAGTGCCGGACGAACGCGAACAGCGTCTGGCCGGGGCCCGGGTCGCTCATTCGGTGGCCGCCATCGCGCGGCAGATGTGGGCCAGCTCCAGGGCCGACGTCAGGTCGGGCAGCCGGAGCGAGGCCGTCACCCTGGTGCCGGAGACCCGGAACACCGTCGCCACCCGGGTCGGCGCCTCGCTCCCCGGCCAGCTGGCGTCCTCCTCCACGACCATGAGGTGCTCGCTGACCGGATGCCAGGACCGCGGGACCAGCCTGATCCCCGAGCGTGCCACCCATTCGGCGAACTCCTCCGGCGTGATCGGCCCCGCGCCCCTCGGGCCCAGCACGACGATCGGATCGCCGACCGCCCGCCTCGACCGCTCCGGGTCGCCGTCGTTCACGCTCGCGTGCCACTCGTTGATGGCCGTTTCCAGTGCTGGTGCGGTCTCCATGGCAGAAGTATATGCGAAACGCATACATTTCCCATGGCAACCAACGCGTCGAAGAAAGTTGACACGTCGGGCGGGCCCACTCGCCGAGGTCGGCGAGTGGCTGCATCCCTTCGAGCACTACTGGCGCGCCCGGATGGGGGCGCTGCGCGACCTGATCCACGAGGAGAGTCCATGACCGGCGCCGACCCGACCGTCATCCGCTGCGACCAGTTCATCCCGCATCCGCCCGCGGCGGTCTGGCGGGCCCTGACCGAGCCCGACCCGCACGCGCGGTGGTGGGCGGCCGGCGACGTCCGACCCGTCGTCGGTCACCGCTTCACCCTGGACATGGGGTCGTGGGGAGACCAGCAGTGCGAGGTGCTCGCGGTGGAGCCCGGGCGGCTGCTCCGGTACAGCTTCGCCCCGGGTTCGTTGGACTCCACGATCACCTGGCGGCTCGAGGCCGAGAGGACCGGCACCCGCCTGTTCCTCGAACACGCCGGATTCGATCTCGACTCGCCCCTGGGCCGGGCCGCGTACGAGGGCATGGGACGCGGCTGGCCGGGCGCCCTGCGTCGCGTCGACCACGCCCTCGTCGAGGTGGCGGGCCGCTGACTACGCCGTCCGTTCGGGCATCCTGAGCACCTCCGTCAGGGCCGCGATGCTGTGCTCGCCGTGGCCCGCCGCGACCGCCCGCCGCACCAGGTCGTGCAGCGGGGCGAGCCAGGCCGAGTCGACGTGCGTCTCCGTGGTCAGCTCCGCGTCGTGGGCCGCGCCGGCGAGGAAGAGATTCACGGAGGAGGCCGCGTCCCCGTAGTCGCCGCTGTCGATCTCCCTCGCGTAGACCGGCAGCAGGGACTTGATCATGTCCAGCCACTTTCCGGCGAACCGCACCATGCTGGCCGCCTCCAGCCCACGGGCCTGGACCGCCGCGGCTCCCTGGAAGAAGCCGACGAGCGCCGGCAGCAGCATGGCGCCCACGGCCATCTCGTACAGGGCGGCGAGGTCGGTCTCGGCCCCGAGGTGGACGGTGTCGCCGCCGAGAACCCGCAGCGTCGTCTCGTACTCGTCGAAGACCGTCCGATCGCCGCCGTAGTACAGCAACGTGTCCGGCGCCCCCACGGCCGCCGGCACGTTCTTGACCGCTCCGGCCAGGAACCGGGCGCCGTGGCCGGTCGCCCAGGCGGCCAGGGCGCGGGCGCCGGCGGGTGAGCCGCTGTTCAACGTGACGAGGGCGCGCCCGGACAGCGCCGCGGCGGCCGGCTCCAGTGCGGAGCGCGTGTCGTCGAAGGTGGTCAGGCACGTGACGACCAGCGGGCTCGCCTCGACCGCGGCCGCCACCGAACCGGCGTGGTCCGCGCCCCTGGCCACCAGGGGCGCGGCCCTGGCGGGGGTGCGGTTCCACACCGTCGTCGGGTGCCCGGCGTCGACGAACGCCTCGGCCAGCGCCCGGCCCATCGACCCCAGTCCGAGGACGGTCACGGGTGCGGGCGTGGGTGCGGGCGTGGGTGCGGATGTGAGGTCGGGTGTGCGGTCGTTCCCGGACATGCGTCACTCCAGTCAGCGGTCGGAGGGTCGAGTCGCCACGCATCGCGCACCAGCGCGTCCGACGCGGCGTCCGTTCCATGCTGGGGAGCGCACACACATTTGATCAAGTACCTACATTATTGTCGGGTACTCACAGTCTTGTTCGTACCACGTGCTGGCGGGAGCGCCGATGACCAAGCGGACCTTCACCTGCGGCCTCGACGCCGCCATCTCCGTCATGGGCGGCAAGTGGAAGGGGCTGATTCTCTTCTCGCTCGGCGAAGGGCCGCTGCGCTTCGGGGAGTTGAGACGCACCGTGGCCGGCATCAGCGAGCGGATGCTGATCCTCCAGCTCCGCGAGATGGAGACCAGCGGCCTGGTACACCGCGAGGTCTACCACCAGGTCCCGCCCAAGGTGGAGTACTCGCTGACCGAGTTCGGCAGCTCCCTCAACGCGGCGCTCGCGCCGCTCGGCGAGTGGGGCGAGGAGCATATGGAGCGCATCGAGGCCATTCCGTAGCCGGGAGAGCGGTTTCCGAGGTGTGGTAGAAAGGCCACCATGGGTGACAGGGTGGCCAGGGACTCCCCCACGTTGGAGGACGTGGCGCGGGCCGCGGGGGTGTCGCGGGCCACCGTCTCGCGGGTGATCAACGGGATCCGCAACGTCGATCCGGCGATCCAGGACGTGGTGCGCCGGGCCATCAGCAGCACCGGCTACGTGCCGAACCGGGCCGCCCGTTCGCTGGTGACCAGGAAGGCCGGATCCGTCGCGCTGGTGGTCTCGGGAGCGGGCGACGACGAGGGCGGGGAGGCCAGGGGCGAGGTGCTCGGGGACCCGTTCTTCGGGCGGATCGCCAGCGGCGTCGTCGGCTACCTGAGCCCGCGCGGGATGCACCCGCTGCTGATGCTCGCCGACTCGGCGGAGGCTCGCCGGCAGGTGGTGGCCTACCTGCGGCAGGGCCACGCGGACGGCGCGGTGCTGGTGTCCACGCACGCCGCCGACCCGCTCCCCGCCCAGCTCGTGGAGGCCGGCCTGCCGGCCGTGCTGTTCGCCCGGCCGCCCCGCCCGCTGCCGGTCAGCTACGTGGACCTGGCGCACCGGGACGGCGCCCGGCTGGCCGCCGACCATCTGGTGGCGCGCGGCTGCCGGCGGGTGGCCACCATCACCGGGCCGCTGGACGTGCTGGCCGCCGCCGACCGGCTGGCCGGCTTCCGCGAGGCCATGGCGCGCCACGGCCACCCGTACGTGCCCGACGCCGCCGGCGACTTCACGCAGGAGGGCGGCGAGCGCGCGATGGCCGCGCTGCTGCTCACCGAGCCCGACCTGGACGGGCTCTTCGCCGCCAACGACCTGATGGCCCAGGGCGCGCTGCACGTGCTGCGCGAACACGGCCGCCGGGTGCCGGACGACGTCGCCGTGGTCGGCTTCGACGACAGCAGCGCGGCGACCGCCTGCCGGCCGGCGCTGACCACGGTGCGCCAGCCGATCGAGGAGATGGCGGCGGAGATGACCCGGCTGCTGCTGGACCGTGTCGGGCCTCAGCCGGGGCGCAGCCTGGCCTCGGTGATCTTCGAGCCCACGCTGGTGGTCCGCGGCTCCGCGTGACCGCGCCCGCCACCTGACCGCCCTCTCCGCCACACCCCGGTGAGTTCCGGGAACGCACGGGCGTTGACACCCGACCGGCGGAGGGACAGGCTGAGGCGACGCGGGAGAGCGCTCTCCCAGCCAGCTCCGTTCCCCGCCCACCCCCCACGCAGAGGAGAAACCCGTGGTCCACGAGCCGTATCCCCGGACCCGGGCGCTGAGTCGCGCCCGACCCACGCTCCTGCTCGGATCCGTCCTCGCGCTGCTGGCCGGCGGCCTGACGCTGGCCCAGCTGCCGCATGCCGACGCCGCCCCCGGCGACGCCACCACGACGAACGCGGCGGACGCGGCGAACACGGCCGGCGGCGCCGCGCTGCCCAACGCCGCCAGCGTCGTCGAGGTGACCGGCGGCCAGGGCGACTGGCAGCTGACGGTGGACGGCGCCCCGTACACGGTCAAGGGGCTCACCTTCGGCCCGTCCGCCGCCGACGCCGCCCAGTACCTGCCCGACCTGGCCTCCATGGGCGTCAACACCGTCCGCACCTGGGGCACGGACCAGACCACCGCCCCGCTGCTGGACGCCGCCGCGGCCAACGGCGTCCGGGTCATCGCCGGCTTCTGGCTGCAGCCGGGCGGCGGCCCCGGCAGCGGCGGCTGCGTGGACTACGTCAACGACCACGACTACAAGGGCGAGCAGCTCGCCGCGATGAACCAGTGGGTCGGCGCCTACCAGGACCACCCGGGCGTGCTGATGTGGAACGTCGGCAACGAGTCGCTGCTCGGCCTGCAGAACTGCTACTCGGGCGCCGAGTTGGAGGCGCAGCGCGACGCCTACGCCCGGTTCGTCAACGACGCGGCCGAGGAGATCAAGGCGCTGGACCCGAACCACCCCGTCACCTCGACCGACGCCTGGACCGGCGCCTGGCCGTACTACCAGGAGCACACGCCCGCGCTGGACCTGCTGGCGGTCAACTCCTACGCCGACGTCTGCAACATCGAGGAGGCGTGGACACAGGGCGGCTACGACCGGCCGTACATCCTCACCGAGGGCGGCCCGCCCGGCGAGTGGGAGGTCGACGACGACGCCAACGGCGTGCCGCTGGAGCCCACCGACGTGGAGAAGCGGGACGGCTACCGGGCGGCCTGGGAGTGCCTGATGGGGCACGAGGGCGTGGCGCTGGGCGGCACCCTGTTCCACTACGGCGTCGAGGAGGACTTCGGCGGCGTCTGGTTCAACCTGCTGCCCGGCGGCGAGAAGCGCCTGTCGTACTACGAGGTGGCCGAGTTGTACGGCGGCGCGCCGCCGGCCAACACCCCGCCGGTGATCACCGGCATGAGCGTCGCCGGCGACGCCACGGCGGTGCCCGCCGGCGAGGAGTTCACCCTCCGCGCCGACGTCGCGGACCCGGACGGCGACCAGATCGCCTACGAGGTGCTGGTCAGCAGCTACTACCTCGACGACAACAAGGCCTTGGTGCCGACGGAGTTCACGAACAACGGCGACGGCACGTTCACGGTGACCGCGCCGGACCGGATCGGCCCGTGGAAGCTGTACCTGGCGGCCCGCGACGGCCAGGGCAACCTCGGCATCGAGACCGCGTCGATCGGCGTGGTCGCGCCGCCCGTGGCCGGCAGCAACATCGCCCAGGGCCGGCCCACCACCGCGTCCTCCGAACAACCGGAGTACAACGGCGAGACGTTCGAGCCCGGGCACGCCACGGACGGCGACCTCGCCACCCGGTGGGCCAGCGACTGGAGCGACCCGCAGTGGGTCCAGGTGGACCTCGGCTCGGTGACCTCCTTCGACCACGTCCAGATCGTCTGGGAGGTCTCCTACGCGAGCGCGTACCAGGTGCAGGTGTCGGACAACGGCACCGACTGGCGGACCGTCCACGAGGTGACCGGCGGGACGGGCGGCGTCGACACCGCGGCGGTCAGCGGTTCCGGCCGCTACGTCCGGGTCAACGGCACCCAGCGCGGCACCGGCTGGGGCTACTCGATCTACGAGTTCGGCGTCTACGCCTCCTGAGCCCGACGACCGGCGGGCGCTGACGCACCCTTCCCCGCGGCGGCGCCCGCGGTCCGGCCCCGGCCATCCGGCCGGGGCCGCCTCACGTCGCGGGCGCGCCAGTGGTCCCGGCCGGGAACTCCTCGGTGCCGAGCACCCGCAGCAGTTCCAGCCGTTCGCGGGCCTCGTCGTCCGCCGGGGTGAGCACCAGCAGTTGCTGACGCTGGTCGGGGGTGACCAGGGTCTCGCAGTCCATGACCACCCGGCCCACTTGCGCGTGCAGCAGCGTCTTGCGGTCAGCCCGCCGGATCCCCACCTCGTGCTCGGCCCAGAGCCGGCGGAAGTCGGCGCTCGCGGCCCGCAGCCGGTCGACGAGGCCGGCGACCGCGGGGTCCCCTGACCTGCGACCGGCGACCGCGCGCAGGTCGGCCACGAGCTGGCGGGCCTGGCGCTCCCGCTCCTCGGGCAGCGCGACGGCGCGGGCGGCGGGTTCCGTGAACCAGCGGTAGACGATGTAGCGCCGGTCGCCGGTGAAGCGGGTGAGGTCGCCCATCAGCAGGACGTCCGCCCGGTTCTGCGCGAGCACCTCCCCCAGCTCCGACAGCACCAGGGCCGGGGTGTCGCCGAGCAGGTCCAGCATGCGGATCAGGCCGGCGCGGGCCATGCCGGCCACCCCGTCGGCGGGCGGCGGCCGGTGTCCCGCCAGATGGAACAGGTGGTCGCGCTCGTCGTCGGACAGCCGCAGCGCCCGGGCCAGCGCGCCGAGCAGCTGGGGCGACGGCTGGCTGCTGCGGCCCTGCTCCAGGCGCACCACGTAGTCCACCGACATGCCGGCGAGCATCGCCACCTCCTCCCGGCGCAGGCCGGCGGTGCGCCGGCGGCGGCCGTCGGCGAGGCCGACCTCGGCGGGGCGGATCGCCGCGCGGCGGCGGCGCAGGAAGTCGGCGAGCTGCTCGCGTTGCATGACGCCATGGTCCCGCGTGGCGGGCGGGCGGATCCAGGGAGCGGCGCTCCCACGATGAACGCTCCGCTCCCGGACCTCGCGCCGCGGGCGCAGGGTGGGTGACAGCTCGACGACGAAGGAGACTGTGATGCAGGTACGAACCCTGGGCCGCACCGGCCCAGCCGTTTCCGCGCTGGGCCTGGGCGCGATGGGCATGTCGAACGGCGTCTACGGCCCGGCCGACCGCGCGGAGAGCATCGCCACGGTGCACGCCGCGCTGGAGGCCGGCGTCACGCTGATCGACACCGGCGACTTCTACGCCATGGGCCACAACGAGTTGCTGCTCGCCGAGGCGCTGCGCGGCCGGGCTCGGGACAGCTACCGGCTGAGCGTGAAGTTCGGCATGTTGCGGGGTCCTGGCGCGGAGTTCGGCGGACCCGACGGCCGCCCCGAGGCGGTGCGGAACTTCCTGGCCTACTCGCTGACCCGGCTGGGCACCGACCACGTCGACATCTACCGCCCCGCCCGGCTCGACCCGGCGGTGCCGATCGAGGAGACCGTGGGGGCGATCAAGGAGCTGATCGACGCCGGGCACGTGCGGCACCTGGGCCTCTCGGAGGTCGACGCGGCGACGATCCGCCGGGCGCACGCCGTGCATCCGGTGGCCGATCTGCAGATCGAGTACTCGCTGCTGTCCCGCGCGGTGGAGGCGGACGTGCTGCCCACGCTGCGGGAGCTCGGCATCGGCCTGACCGCGTACGGCGTCCTCGGCCGCGGCCTCATCTCCGGGCACTGGTCCGCCGGCCGCACCGCGGGCCCCGGCGACAGCCGCGCCTTCGGCCCGCGGTTCGCGAGCGGGAACGTGGAACACAACCTCGGCCTCGTGGCGGCGCTGCGCCGGGTCGCCGAGGCGAGGGGATGCACCGTCGCTCAGCTCGCCATCGCCTGGGTGGCCGCGCGGGGCGAGGACATCGTGCCGCTGGTGGGGGCGCGCACCCGCGAGCGGCTGGCCGAGGCGCTGCCCGCGCTGGAGCTGGACCTCACCGCGGACGACCTCGCCGAGATCGAGAAGGCGGTGCCCCCGGGCACGGCGCGCGGCGACCGCTACCCGTCCGCGTTCATGGCCGGCCTCGGCGTGGGGAACTGAGACCGGCTTCCCCGGAAGGTCCGCTGAGCTGCGGCATTACCTCGCACGTCATCGACAGTCCCCCGGGTCGACGGGAACCATCGACGCGACGGGGCCGCCCGGCCCGGCGTCAGGAACCCGAACGAGGAGCGACCACCATGTCGACCATCCCCCAGCCGGCCGCGGCCTTCGACGACCTGGCCGCGCGCTACATCGCGGCGTGGAACGAGACGGAGCCGGCGGCGCGTCGGCGGGCCGTCGACGACCTGTGGAGCGAGGACGGCAGCTACACCGACCCGTTGGCCGCCGCCCGGGGACGGGCGGAGATCGACGCGGTGATCGGCGCGGTCCAGCAACAGTTCGCCGGCATGACGTTCCGGCTGGCGGGCCCGGTGGACGGGCACCACAACCAGGCCAGGTTCACCTGGGAGCTGGGCCCCGAGGGCGACGAGGCGCTCGTCGTCGGCTTCGACGTCGTGCTGACCGACGAGGCGGGCCGGCTCACTCAGGTCCTCGGCTTCCTGGACCGAATCCCGACCGCCTGAGACCCGGCCCCGGCCGCCCGTGGGGGGCGGCCGGGGCCGAGGGCGGGGCGGTCGAGGGCGGGCGGCCGGGTCAGGGCAGCTCGTAGTCCTCGGTCAGCGCCGCGCCGCGGTCCGGCTTGTACTGGTCGAAGCCGCGGGCGTCGCACTGCAGGCCGCCGTTGATGCAGTGCTCGGAGAGCGCGGCCAGGGTCGCCTCGTCCCACGCGTTGAAGAAGTCGTAGTGGAACGAGTAGCCCTCGCCGCTGGCCAGCACCACGTCCGAGGTGTCGGAGCCGGCGGGGAAGGCCATCTTGAACTCGATCATCGGCACCGCCACCGGGTGGCTGCTCGGGCAGACGTCCTGCTGCAGCCCGGCGTCCCAGACGGGATAGGCCATGTGCGCCTGGTGGTCGGGCGAGTCCAGATGCCGGCCGTCCCAGCAGCTCGGCGCCTGGTAGCGGACGTTGAGCTGGGCGCCCGCGGCGCAGCTGTCGGGGATGTTGGAGTTGAAGAACGAGTCCCCGCACTCCCAGCCCTCGACGGAAGCGTCCAGGAACTCCTGCTCGGTCTGGGTGGGGCTGCCGACCACGTAGCGCAGGCCGGTCGGGAACGGGCGGACGGTGCGGAAGTCGGTGACCCCGGCCTTGTAGTAGATGACCTGGTCGCCGATGGGCCGGACCTCCTGGTCGCCGTTGAACATGGTCGGCATCCAGTACGCGGAGAGGTCGGCGGGCACCTTGCAGGTGGTGTCACCCTGCTCCAGCGACGCCAGGGTGCTGGCGGCGTCGGTGGTGGTGTTGCCCATGAAGGTGTGGTCGTGCGACTCCCCCGGCAGGTTGGGATAGACGATCGGGTCGTCGGGGGCGGTGTGCGACACCGAGCAGTTGGCCTGGAACTCGTGGTGCGAGGCGTAGGGCACGTTCGGCTGCGGCGCTATGCCCTCGACCGGCTCGTCCACCGGGATCCACTCCCCCGGTGGCGGGGCCATCAGGGTCGTGTGGTCGCCGTGCTCGGCGTGCGCGGCGTGATCGCCGTGCGCGGCGGTCGGGGCGGTGGTCCCGGACGGCGCGGCCGAGGCGCTGATCGCGCCGAGCCCGGCCGCCACGAGCGCCAGCGCCGCGGCGACCACCGAGCCCGACGCGAGGGCTGATCTACGTGGCATGCGGATCTCCTCCTGTGGGGGGATTGGGAGAGCGCTCTCCCACTGGGGAGTGTTCCGCCGCCGCCGAAGGGTGTCAATGCTCGGAGAACTTCCCGGAACCGCCCGGAACCGCCCGGGGTGCGGCCGGGCGGAGACGCGCGGAGACCGGGGGAAACGACGTTCCCCCGGTCTCCGGGATCGGCTGTGCCCGGCCGGGAACGGGCCGGGGTCCGGGCGCTCGGCCCGGACGACTCAGCCCAGGTCGACCTCGGGGTAGAGGGGGTGTCCGGCCAGCAGGTCGGCGGCGCGCTCCGCGACCCGCTTGGCCACCCCGTCGGCCACCGCGTAGCTCGCCTTGGAGGGCTTGCCGCTCTTGGTGGTGCCGGGCGAGGTCTGGGACAGCACGGTGTCGATGAGCTCGGCGACCTCGTCGAGGCCCGCGGGGTCGAGCCCGCGGGTGGTGAGCGCCGGGGTGCCGAGGCGGATGCCCGAGGTGTACCAGGCGCCGTTGGGGTCGCGCGGGATGGCGTTCCGGTTGGTGACGATGCCGGCGTCGAGCAGCGCGGCCTCGGCCTGGCGGCCGGTGAGCCCGTACCCGGAGACGTCCAGCAGCACCAGGTGGTTGTCGGTGCCGCCGGTGACCAGGCGCGCGCCCCGGCGCTGCAGGCCCTCGGCCAGCGCCCGCGCGTTGTCCACGATGCGCTGGGCGTAGTCGGCGAACGTGGGCTGCCTGGCCTCGGCGAGCGCCACGGCCTTGGCGGCCATCACGTGCGGCAGCGGGCCGCCGAGCACCATCGGGCAGCCGCGGTCCACCTGCTCGGCGAGCGAGTCGTCGCAGAGCACCATGCCGCCGCGCGGGCCGCGCAGCGACTTGTGGGTGGTGGTGGTGACGATCTGCGCGTGCGGCACCGGGTCGTGGTCGCCGGTGAACACCTTGCCCGCGACCAGGCCGGCGAAGTGCGCCATGTCGACCATCAGGGTGGCGCCGACCTCGTCGGCGATCTCCCGCATCACCCGGAAGTTGATCAGCCGGGGGTAGGCCGAGTACCCGGCGATGATGATCAGCGGCCGGAACTCGCGCGCCGTGGCCCGGAGCGCGTCGTAGTCGAGCAGCCCGGTCTCGGCGTCGGTGCCGTAGCTGCGCTGGTGGAACATCTTGCCGGAGATGTTCGGCCGGAAGCCGTGGGTGAGGTGACCGCCGGCGTCCAGCGACATGCCCAGCATCCGCTGGTTGCCGAGCTCCTTGCGGAGCGCCTCCCAGTCCGCCTCGTCCAGGTCGTTGACCTGCCGGGCCGCGGCCCGTTCCAGCGCGGGGCGCTCCACCCGGGCGGCCAGCACCGACCAGAAGGCGACGAGGTTGGCGTCGATGCCGGAGTGCGGCTGCACGTAGGCGTGCCGCGCGCCGAACAGCTCGCGAGCGTGCTCGGCGGCGAGGGCCTCGACGGTGTCGACGTTGCGGCAGCCGGCGTAGAAGCGGTGGCCGATGGTGCCCTCGGCGTACTTGTCGCTGAACCAGTTCCCCATGGCCAGCAGCACGGCGGGCGACGCGTAGTTCTCGCTGGCGATGAGCTTCAACGACTCGCGCTGGTCGTGCAGCTCGGCGCCGATCGCGTCGGCGATCCGGGGCTCGACCCCGCGGATCACTTCCAGGGCGGTGCGGAAGGCGGCAGACTCTGCGTTCGGGGTGCTCGGGGTCGTCATTCGGGGCCTCCATGCCGGGACGTCGCGAACGGCCCAGGCGCACGGCACTGTCATCGCAGTCGCGAGGGCCGCTCCCCGATGGTCCATCCCATCCGAACGCGCCAGTCACGGCCCGGTGCGAGCGTAGCACCCGCGCCGGCCCCGGCGTCGGCCCCCGAGGACGGCCCACGGGCGTGCCCCGCGCGGCCCGCCCACCTGCGGCGTCGGGCTCGAACACGCGCCCCGCCGGCGCCGGTCGTCAGGCGCCGTCGAGGGTCGCGTCGAGTTCGGCGCGGGTCGGCGGATCGGCCCCGACCCGGGTGCAGGTGAGCGCCGCCGCCGCGGTGCACCGGGACAGCACCGCGGCCAGTTCGGCCGGCGCGGTGGGTGGTTCCGCGCGCTCGGCCAGGGCGTCGAGCAGGGCGGACTGGAAGGAGTCGCCCGCGCCCACGGTGTCCTTCACGGTGATTGCCGGGGCGCCCACCCGCACCTCCCGCTCCCCGGTGACGGCCAGGGCGCCGTCCCCGCCCAGGGTCACCACCGCCAGCCGCGGTCCCCTGGCCAGCAGCTCGCGGGCCGCGGCGACGACCCCGAGCCCGGGAAACAGCCAGGCCAGGTCCTCGTCGCTGGCCTTCAGCACGTCCACCGCCTCGGCCAGCCGGCCGGCGGCGGCGCGGTAGTCGTCACGGTCCGGCTGGACGGCGGGGCGCACGTTCAGGTCGGCCACGACGGTCCGGCCCCGCCCGCGCTGTTCCCGGCACAGGTCGAGCACCCGGGTCGCGCCCGGCTCGATCACCACGGCCAGCGAGCCGGTGTGCAGCACGGCGGTGTCCTCGGGGACCGGCAGCTCCAACGGCTCCCAGGAGGCGAGGAAGTCGTAGTCGGCGGCGCCCTCCTCGTCGAGGTAGGCGAGGGCGACCATGGTGCGGCCACGGCTCGTCGGCGCGGTGGGCGCGCGCCGCACCGGGACCCCGGTGGCCGCGAGGTGGCCGCGCACCAGCTCGCCCGGCGCGTCGTCGCCCCAGGAGGTGACGAGGGTGACCGGCCGGCCCAGCCGGTGCAGCCCGACCGCGACGTTCGCCGGGCTGCCGCCGGGCACGGCGTGCGCCTCCCGGGCGCCGACGCGCCACAGCAGGTCGACCAGTGCCTCGCCGACAACGGTCACCCGTGCGCTGCCGTCCGCCATGCTCCACGCCTTCCGCTCGCTCTTGTCCCAGGCCATGGTGCGTGGCCGGCCCGGCGACGGCAAGATCCTCCGGACCTCGGAGCCTGACCTGCCGTCATCCGGGCGCATGAGCGGGCGAGGCCGGGGTACACGGAGCGCTCAAGCCAGAGACGGTAGGTGAACGGAGATGGCGAGTACTGACCAACGGCCGGCGCCCGACGTCCCCGAGGACTCGACGAAGGCGCTGCTGGCCCGCGCGTCGCAGCAGCTCTCCCGGCTGGTGCGCGAGGAGATGCGGCTCGCGCAGGCGGAGATGGTGGCCAAGGGCCGGCGGTACCAGATCGCCGGCGGACTGTACGGCGGCGCCGCGGTGGTCGGCGTGGTCGCCTTCCAGGCGCTGGTCGCCGCCGCCATCGCCCTGGTGGCGCTGGCCCTGCCCGTCTGGCTGTCGGCGCTGCTGGTGGCCGGCGCGTTGGCCGCGGTGGCCGCGCTGCTCGCCGCCACCGCCAGGAAGCGGATGCGCGAGGGCGCGCCGCCCAGGCCGCAGCAGGCGATCGACAGCGTCAGGGCGGATCTGGCCGAAGTCAAGGAGAGGGCGCACCGATGAGCAGCGAGAACGGCGAGACCGGCAACCCGGCCAGGGCGGGCGGCGCGGCGAAGAAGAGTGCCGGGCCGGCGAAGAAGGCCACCGGCGCCGCGAAGAAGACCACCGCCAGGAAGAGCACCACGAAGAAGGCCACCGCGAAGAAGAGCACCGCCAAGAAGACCACCGCCGGGAAGGCGGCTGGCGGGCCGGTGCGGAAGGCGAACGGGACCGCCAGGACGGCGCCGCGCGCCGTGAGGAGCACGACCACACCACCGAAGAAGGACACCGACGCCGTGAGGAACCACGACACGACGACCGAGAGCACCGACGAGCGGACCGACAGGCTGCGCGGGCAGGTGGCGCAGACCCGGGAACAGTTGGGGCGCACGGTGGCGGCGCTCGCCGCCAAGGCGGACGTGAAGGGACGGGTGCAGGGCAGGGCGGCCAGGGCCGTCACGCCGGTCCGCGAGAAGGCGGGACAGGCCACCCGGGCCGCGCGCCGGCACCCGCTGCCCACCGCGGCCGCGCCGATCGCCGTCGCGGCCGCCGCGACGTACGCCGTAGTCCATCGCGCACGGAGGAACAAATGAACGCGTCCAGGATGATCCGCAAACCGGCCCGCAAGGTCACCCGACCGCTGGGCAGCAAGCTGGCCAAGGTCATGGTGAAGCGCCGGGTGCGCGCACGGGCCGGGCGGGCCACCGAGGCGGCCCGCAGGCACCCGCTGCCGACCGCGGCCGCGCCGGTGGCCGTCGCGGCCGCCGCGACCTACGCCGTGGTGCACCGGGCGCGGAAGGGCAGGGACGAGTGACCGGGCCTTCGAAGTCCAGGGTCACCGGGGCGTGGATGCCCGGCGCCCGGCCGACCGCCTGAACGGCCCCGCCGTGGAGCTCCGTCTCCGCGGCGGGGCTGAGGCATGCCGCGGATCGTGTGCCCGTGTCGTCACCGTGGGCGGCGCCGGGGCAGCCAGGCCGGGACGACCGCCCGGTAGGCGTCGTAGTCGGCGCCGAACGCCCGGTGCAGCGCCGGCTCCTCGTACCAGCGGACGAACGCCGCGCACACCAGCCACACCGCGATCCCGTAGAGCAGCGGTTCGGGTCGCACCAGCAGCAGCCCCTGGCCGGCGATGACGGCCACGACCTGTGCGTACATCGGGTTCCTGATCCGCCGGTAGGGCCCGCCGACGACCAGGTGCGTCGTTGGCGCCACCGGCGCCGGGGTGCCACGACCCTCGCGAACGAAGCGGGCGAAGGCCGCGACCAGCGCCGGCACGGCCGCGAGTAGCAGCCCGAGCCCGGCGGCCCGGAACAACAGGACGCCGACGTGGTCCCACGGGTACGGCGTGTGCCAGCGGGTGATCAGCCAGGGCCCGAGGCCGGCAACGACGCCCGGCGCCACCACGAAGAACGCCGCGCTCCACCCTGCCGCCGTGACGATGCGCACACCGCCAGTATGTTCGCGTCAGGCCGCCCGGGCCACGGTCAGGAGGTGGGCACTCACCCCCAGCAGCGCGGGCTCGCGCTCCACGAGGCGCAGGGCCTCCAGCACCGCGGCCCGCTGCTCCGGGTCGTCCAGCCGTTCCGGCATCCCCGCCACCAGCCAGGCCGTGCCCTCCAGCCCCGCGGTCACCGGGTCCACGAGGCCCGCGTCGGCGAACTCGCCCGCCAGGTCGGCGGGGTCGTGGAAGTACGCCTCGGTGAAGATGTCCGTCTCCGGCGGCTGGTGGCCCGTGCCGAGCAGGGCGAGGAGCCCGGGGCGGCGGTCGGGCTCGAAGTAGAAGCCCTGGAGGAGGCCGTCGTTCAGGGGCGCCCACCGGGAGATCGAGGCCGCCGCGACCACCCCTCCTGGGCGGGCCACGCGGGCCGCCTCGACCAGCGCCCTGACCCGGTCGGCGCGCTCCGGCAGGTGGTAGAGGGGACCCAGCAGCAACACGGCGTCGAACGAGGAGTCCTCCTCGCGCAACCGGCGGGCGTCGCCGATCCGGGCCGTGAGGCCGCGCTCCCGTGCCTGCCTGACGTGCAGTTCGACCGGGTCGACCAGTTCGACGTCGTACCCGTCGGCGGTCAGCCACACCGCGTGCACGCCGCTGGCGCCACCCACGTCCAGCACGCGGGCGGGCGGGGCGGGCAGGGCCCGGCGCAGCACGTCCTGGGTGCGCCAGAACTCCAGCCTGGCGTCGGCCGGCCGGCCCGCGTCCTCGGCGAGGCGGATCTCTTCGCCGCCTCGTTCGTAGTAGGCGCGGACGTGGGGATGCAGTGAGGGCTCCATTTCCGGATGGTGCCCGTCCCGCGCCCGCGCCGGCAACGCGTTTTCGCCGGAACGCCCACTCCGCGACGGCCTCCCCCGCCCCGCATGACCTCGGAGGTCATCGACGGTTCCCGCGGAACGGGCGAGGGTGTGGGGGTCGGTTACCCCCGTCTTCGAGGAGGGCGATTCCCATGACCGCGATGTCCGTCACCCAGGCCCGGACCCCCGCGTCCCCGCGCGTCTGGCTGCGACGCTGGCTGACGCTGGACGCGGTGGTCACCGGCGGCAACGCGCTGGTGTACCTGGCCGCGGCCGGGCCGGTCGGCCGCCTGCTCGGTCTGGACACCGGTCTGCTGGTCGGCCTCGGCGCGTTCCTGCTCGGCTACGCCGCGGTCGTCGGCTGGCTGGCGAGCCGGCGGGAGCCCGCCACGGCCGCCGTGTGGTGCGTGATCGAGGCCAACGTCGCCTGGTCGGTGGCCAGCCTGGTCGCCCTGGCGCTGTGGCTGGACCCGGACGCGCCGGGCGCCGTCTGGATCCCGGCCCAGGCCGCGGTGGTCGCGGCGTTCGCGGCGCTGCAGTACCGCGCGCTGCGCGCGACCGGTGGGCAGCGCTAGGAGCTCGCGGGTTGGCTCAGGGTGGCGCGCAGGTGGTCGGCGGTCTCCGGGTCGGCCGGGAGGAAGGTCTCCACGGCCAGTTCGGAGACCGTCACGTCCACCGGGGTGTTGAAGGTGGCGATGGCGGACAGGAAGGACAGCCGCCGGCCGGCGTGCTCGACCACCATCGGCAGGGCCAGCGGGCTGTGGCCCCCCACCCGCTCGTCGCCTCCGGGGGGCAGCCGGTAGCCGGCGACCTCCTCGTAGAGCTCGCGCAGCGGCTCGGAGCGCAGCAGGGCGAGCTGCCGGCGCATCTGGTCGAGCAGGTGGCCGCGCCACTCGCGGAAGTTGCGGATGCGCGGCGCCAGGCCCTCGGGGTGCAGGGTGATCCGCATGGCGTTCAGCGGCGGCGTCAGCAGCCAGGGGGCGACGCCTTCGAGGAGCAGCGCGATGCCGCGGTTGGCCGCCACCACCTGGTACCGGCCGTCCATCACCAGCGCGGGGTAGGGCTCGTAGCCCGCGAGCAGCCGGTCGAGGCCGTCGCGTAGCACCGCGAGGCCCGGCGAGTCGAGCGGGGTCTCGGGGAACCGGGGCGCGTATCCGGCGGCGACCAGCAGCGCGTTGCGCTCGCGCACCGGGACGTCCAGGTGCTCGGCGAGCCGCAGCACCATCTCCTCGCTCGGCCGGGACTTGCCGGTCTCCACGAAGCTGATGTGCCGGGCGGAGGAGTCGGCGCGCAGCGCCAGGTCCAGCTGGCTGACCCCGGCTCGCCGCCGCCACTCGCGCAGCAGCGGCCCGATCCCCGACGCGCGGCTTCCCCCAGGCCCAGGAGGCATGGGAGGTGCCCCCATGGCCGAGGCGCCGCGGGTCTCGGGACGCGCGGCGAGCGGGGTCGTACCGGTGGAGGGCATACGCCGAGGATACGCGGGCACACTCGGCTGATCATCCTCCGCATGCCCCGCGACCAAGAGCCAGCCATGCAGACCGAGCCCACCGCCGGACGCCGCGACGATCTCACCACCGCGCGGGACGGCGTGCCGATCGCCACGTACACCTGGTTGCCGGCCGGATAGCGGGCGCGGGCCTGGGTGCAGCTGGTGCACGGCGCCGCCGAGCACGCCCGGCGCTACGACCGCTTCGCGCGGCTGCTCGCCGGCAGTGGCTTCGGGGTGGTGGCCACCGACCACCGCGGTCACGGGCTGACCGCCCCGCACACCGGCGGCTACGGCGTGGTGGGCGCCTCCGGCTGGCGGGCGGTGGTCGAGGACCTCAAGGTGGTCGGCGAGCGGGTGCTGGCCGAGACGCCCGGGGTGCCGCTGCTGATGCTGGGACACAGCATGGGTTCGCAGCTCGCCCGGGACTTCGCCCAGGAGCACGGCGGGACGTTGGCCGGGCTGCTGCTGTCCGGCACCTTCCGCTCGCTGCCGGGGTGCGAGACCGAGGAGGCGACGGCGCGGCTGACGGCGGAGATCGAGCGGGGTGGGCGGGACGCGCCGTCCGACTTCGTGCCGGAGCTGTTCGGCTCGTTCAACGACCCGTACCCGTTCCGCATCGGCGTTGGGGGTACCTCCCAGGCCCCTCGGGCCTGGGGGAGGCTCTCCCGGGATCCGGCGGAGGTCGACCCCTACGTCGCGGACGAGGCGTGCGGCTTCGCGTTCAGCGCGGGCCTGGCGCGGGACTGGGTGCTCGGCGTGCGGAAGATCAACGATCCGGAGCAGCAGGGGCGCATCCCGCGCGATCTGCCGGTGCACGTCGCCGTCGGCGACCAGGACCCGTGCCACTCGGGGCTGACGCTGGTCTACGAGCTGTTGGAGGACTTCCGCTATCTCGGGACGCGGCACCTGAGTTGGCACGCCTACCCGGACGCCCGGCACGAGATCCTGAACGAGACGAACCGCGACGAGGTCGCGGCCGACCTGCTGACCTGGCTGGAGGCCAGGGTCTGACCGCCCCGCTCCGGTCAGCCGTTCCGCCCGTGCACTGATCATGAAGCTCTGGCCATGGCAGGATGCCCTGGCAACGCGACGTGCGCGGCGCTCCCCCGGCCCGTGAGGGCCCGGGCAGGGCCGCCATGCCGACCGGCGAGCATGACAGGGGCATGGCCACGATGGGCGACGGACCCACGTACGAGATCGACACCACCGTGGCCAGCGTGGCGCGCGTGTACGACTACGCGCTGGGCGGCAAGGACAACTATCCCGCGGACCGGGTCGCGTTCGAGCGCATCGAGGCCACGGCGCCCAGTCTCCGGCCGCTGGCGATGAACAACCGCCGCTTCCTGGAGCGGGTGGTGCGGGTGCTGGCCGAGGACTACGGGGTGCGGCAGTTCCTGGACCACGGTTCAGGGCTGCCGACGCAGGACAACGTGCACCAGATCGCCCGGCGTTCGGCCCCGGACGCCCGGGTGGTGTACGTCGACCACGACCCGATGGTGGTGACCCACAGCCGGGCGCTGCTGGAGGGGGTGGCGAACACCGCGATCATCCAGGCGGACTTCCGGGACATCGACGCCGTCTTCGGCGATTCCCGGACGCGGGAGCTGCTCGACCTGTCGAAGCCGGTCGCGGCGCTGTTCGTCTCGGTGTTGCACTGCATCCCCGACTCCGACGATCCGGGCGGCCTGCTGCGGCGGGTGGCGGACCGGCTGCCACCGGGGAGCTTCCTGGTGGTCAACCAACTGGTCAGCGAGAACGCCGCGTTGCGGGCCTGGATGACCGAGTTCATGGCGGAGCACACCGACCTGGGCTGGGGCCGGGTGCGGCAACGGCACGAGGTGCGCCGGTACTTCGAGGGTCTTGAGGTGCTGCCGCCGGGGCTGGTGGAGATCAGCACCTGGCGTCCGGACTCGGCGCTGGCACCCCGCCAGATAACCGACGAGTGGATCGAGTTCGGCGGAGTCGCCCGGACCGACTGAGCGGATCGGCGCCGCGCGGCGCCGACCCCGTCAGCTCGTCACGGGAAAACGTTCCGTCACAGGGATCGTTCGAGACCGTCGAGGAAGCGCAGGCCGTCGAGGAAGTCGGCGGTCTTGCCGTGCGGTTCGGCGGTGGCGCAGAGGCTGTCCATCACCGCCATGTAGTCCTCGACGTCCTCCCGCTTGTCCAGGTAGAGCGCGCTGTTGAGCTGCTCCAGGTAGACGATGTCGGGCAGGTCCGGCTCCATGAAGCGGAGTATCGTCACCGGGCCGCCCGCCGCCGCCAGGCCGCCGATCCGGAACGGGGCGACCTGCAGGGTGATGTTGGGGCGCTCGGCGAGCTCCCGCAGGTGCCTGATCTGGGCGCGCATGGCCTCGGGGCCGCCGAGGGCCCGGCGCAGGGCCGCCTCGTCCACCACCGCCCAGAGCTTCGGCGCGTGCGGCTTGAGCAGCAGCTTCTGCCGCTCCAGGCGCAGTTCGACGCGGCGGTCCACCTGCCGGTCGGAGGCGCGCGGGTTGCCCAGCCTGATGCAGGCGCGGGCGTAGTCGGCGGTCTGCAGCAGGCCGGGGATGAACTGCACCTCGTAGGTGCGGATCATCGAGGCGGCCTCCTCCAGGCCGATCAGCGTCTCGAACCAGCTGGGCAGAACGTCGCTGTACTTCTGCCACCAGCCGGGGGTGCTCGCCTGACGGGCGAGCGCGAGGAACTGCTCGCGCTGCTCGTCGTCGACCACTCCGTAGAGGGTGAGCAGGTCGGCGATGTCCCGCTCCTTGGATCCCACCCGCCCCAGTTCGAGACGGCTGATCTTGGCGTGCGAGCCGCGGATGGCGTCTCCGGCGGCCTCCCGGGTGATCCCACGGCTCTCCCTGAGCCGGCGCAGGTGGGTGCCGAGCACGATTCGCAGTACGGTCGGCCCGCCCCTCGGATGGGACAGGATGTCCGTCACCGAGGAGACGCGGCCTGCCTGAGCTGACGCCATGATGTGTCCTCTGAGTGGTTGAATCTGCGCCCAGTCTGTCACCGTTCCATCACGACGTACAGCCGCCTCCCCCCCACGCCCGGTAACTCGTTCAGTCGGCGCTGATGAGATCGTCGAAATCGCCGTCCTTGGCGCCCTGGATGAAGGCCACCATCTCGGCCTGTGTGTAGATGAGCGCCGGGCCCTGTGGATCACGGGAGTTGCGCACCGCCACCTCCCCGTCCGGCAGTCCGGCCAGCTCGACGCAGTTTCCGTTCGGGTTGCTTCGTCCGCTCTTCCGCCAGATCGCTCCCCGCAGGAGGGTGGCGGGGGCACCGTTGGTGAACTGCGGCATTTCTACTCCTACGTGACGTGCATTCGCATTTGCCACCCACGACAGATCGGGGGCGGCTACTGACCGAATACTGCCCTGGATCGGAGCGTTCTTGCATCTGTTCTTGCATCCGTTCTTTCGGATGCACTTGCAGCAACACGCTGTGTTCCCTCAGGATGGACCCAGGGGAGCCGGCGGCAAGGTCGAGGAAGTCGCGCTGCGGAGGTCGTGATGACAACTCACCCGATGTGGTGGGCGAGCGAGGAGGGCGTCGACGGAGCGTTCGGCGGGCAGCGAGCGGCACTGGCGCCGCTGCCGCCGTCCGGGCGCCTGCCGTTCGCCGCCATGGCCCGACATCCCGTCGGCCGGCCGCACGACGACGCGTCCGCGGTGACCGACGAGGCGCGGGGCGAGTCCGCGGGCTTCGCCACCTTCCCGCTCGCCAACCTCCCCGACTCGCCGTGCGTCGCGCGGAGTCTCACCCGGACCACGCTCCAGGGCTGGGGACTGCCCGAGCTGACCGACGACGCCACCGTGGTCGTCTCCGAGCTCGTCACCAACGCCCTGCGGTACGGGCTGCCCACCATCGGGCGGCACCGCCCGCTGCCGCCGGCGAGCACCGAACAGCCGTTCCTGCTGAGCCTGGTGCACCACGGCGGCTCCGTGTTGTGCGCGGTCTTCGACCCGGGCGCCGAGGTGCCGGTGATCCGGGAGCCCGACTACTTCCAGGAGTCGGGACGCGGTCTGCACGTGCTCCAGTCGCTCGCCGAGAGCTGGGGCTGGACCACGCCCGACCGGCACGGCAAGGCCGTCTGGGCGCTGCTCCAGACGGCCAAGGAGTGCCAGCAGGACGGTCCGCCGCTCGGCCCGGCGGACGCCGAATGGGAGCCCCTCACCCGGCTCCTGCTGCTGCTCGAACTGCTCAGCGGCCCGTCCTGGCTGAAGGCGCTCGGCTCCTCCGCCCGCGGCCCCCGCGCCGCGGCCGACTGACGCGCCGGCCTTCCCGGCCCCCCGGTCACGTCCTCCACACGTCCCCTCGGCCTCACCTTCTCCAGCCTTCTCCTCGGACTCTCCGGTCTGCCCGGTCTCCCCCTGCAGTTGGGAGTCCCGGCGGCTCGGGCCCGCGGAGCGGCCGACGTTCGACAGGGCTCAGCCGTGCCGCACGGCGATCCCGGGGGGCGCCTCGACGCGCGTGGTGCCGTCGGTCGCGACCGCGACCGCCAGCGGCCGGCCCGCGAGTTCCAGGCCGGTGACCCGGAGCGGGCGGTACCGCTCGGGCAGCCCACCGGCGACCCGCAGGGAGCCGCCCGGCACGTCGGGCCGCAGGCCGAGCAGCGCGGCGAGCACCAGCATCGGCGCCGTCGCCGCCCACGCCTGCGGACGGCAGGCGGCCGGATACGGCGCGGGCGGAACGCCGGTGTCGGCGCCGTACCCGGCGAAGAGCTCGGGCAGCCGGCCCTCGAACCGCTCGGCGGCCCGGACCAGACCCGCGGCCAGCGAACCGGCGACCTCGGGGAAGCCGTCCTGGGCCAGCCCCCACACGGCGATGGCCGTGTCGTGCGGCCACACCGAACCCGTGTGATAGCCCAGCGGGTTGAAGCCGCCCGACGCGCTGGACAGGGTGCGCAGGCCGAAGCCGCAGTCCAGTTCGGGACGGGCCAGCCGGTCGGCCACCAGCCGGCGCTCCTCGGCGTCGAGCAGGCCGGTGCCCAGCAGATGGCCGAGTCCCGAGGTCACCGAGTCCACCGGCCGCTTGGCATGGTCCAGCGCGACGGCCGGATAGGGGCCGTGCTCGTCCTCGACCCAGAACCGCCGCCGGAACGCGGTCGCCAGCCGGTCGGCCCACTCCTCCCAACGGTCCGCGCCGGGCCGGCCGAAGGCGCGCAGCAGCGCGGCTCCACCGCGCGCGGCCGCGTGCGCGTACGCCTGCACCTCGCACAGCGCGATCGGCGGTTCGGCGAGCCGGCCGTCACGGTGCCGGATGCCGTCCCCTGAGTCCTTCCAGCCCTGGTTGGCCAGGCCGGTCCCGGTGCTGTCGACGTACTCCAGGAAGCCGTCGCCGTCCGCGTCGCCGTGCTCGCTCATCCAGGCCAACGCGGCCTCGGCGTGCGGCAGCAGCTCCGCCACCCGGTCCGGGGCCAGACCCCAGCGCCAGGCGTCGTGCAGCAGCAGCACCCACAGCGGCGTGGCGTCCACCGTCCCGAAGTAGCGGGTGGGCAGTTCGATGCCCTGCGCCGGCAGGCGCACCACGTCCTGGCGTATCTCGTGCAGGATCTTGCCCGGCTCCTCCTGGGAGCGCGGGTCCACCACCGCGCCCTGCCGGCGGGCGAGCACCCGCAGCGTGCTGTCGGCCAGCGCGGTGCCCAACGGCAGCAGCATCCGCGCCGCCCAGATCGAGTCGCGGCCGAAGAGCGTCGCGAACCACGGCGCCCCGGCGGCCAGGAAGAGCTCGTCGGGCCGCTCGGGATCGGCCAGCAGCAGCCGCTCCAGGTCCGCGTGCGACTGGTCGACCCAGCGGTCGAACCGACGGTCGGCGCTGCGCAGTTCCGGCGTCCGCCAGGGCGTGCCGGTGCCGGGCGCCGGCGCGGGGAAGGGCACGCCCCTGGTGTCCGCCACGGTGCACACCAGCTCCGCCCGCCAGCGCTCGCCGGGGGCCAGCACCACGTCGTAGCGGAGCACGCCGTGGTCGCCGACCGCCTCGACCTCCGCGGCGCGCGGGGTGCTGGTCAGGCGCACCGTCAGCGTGTCGTCGGCCCAGCGGAGCCCGTCATCCGTGGCCGTGACCGCGGCCCCGGGCACCGCCGTTCCCGACTTGACCTGCGGCACCGAGGCGAGATCGGTGCCGGCCGCGACGACGAGGCGGGTGCTGGCCGGCAGCGCGCCGGCGTTGACCACCTCCAGGGTCTCGGTCAGCCGCCCGGAGGCGACGGCGCGGGTCCGGGTCAGCACGACCGCGGGATCGGGCGTGGCCTCGGCCAGCCCGCGCAGCACCGAGCGGAACAGTGCCCGGTCGGCGCCCCGCACCCCGCCGCCCACGGCCGCCAGCGGCACCTCCTCCGCGGTCACCACCAGCCGTCCGAGGGCCCGGCGCTCGCCGTGGTAGAAGCCGTCGGCGCCGCCCACGAACTGCCCGTCGGGGCGGGAGACGGCGAAGCTCGGGGCGTGCAGCGTGACGCAGGCGTCGTGCAGGAACGGCTGGAGGGGCGCCACGTCGGGAGCCGCACCGCTTCCGTCGGAGGGGTTGACAGTCATGGGTCAGGGCACCAATCTTTCCTGGAATTGGAGCGTTCCAAAGAACGTAGTGGCTGTTCATGGCCCATGCAATGCCTTTTGGATCGCTCCAAGCTTGATCGCTCCGATCAACCAGAGAAGGCGGGAGACACGGCGATGGCGGGTACGTCCGGCGGTGCTGGCGGCGGGCGCGGGGGTGTGACCCTCGCGATGGTCGCGCGCCGGGCCGGGGTCTCCCCGCAGACCGTGTCCAACGCGCTCAACTCCCCCGACCTGCTGCGCCCGGACACGCTGCGACGGGTCAGGCAGGCCATCGAGGTCATGGGCTACCGCCCGCACCGGGCGGCGCAGACGCTGCGCACCCGCTCCAGCCGGCTCGTCGGCTACGGCATCCTGCCCGCCCCGCCCGGCGTCTCGACCGCGGTGATGGACCGCTTCCTGCACGCGCTGTCGCAGACCGCGGAGGAGGCCGGGCACCGCATCCTGCTGTTCGCGGCCACGCCGGGCGAGGCCGGACTCGCCGCCTACCAGGAGCTGGTGGACAGCTACAGCGTGGACGGGTTCGTGCTCAGCGACACCACGCACGGCGACCGGCGGCAGGGCTGGCTGGCCCGGCACGGCATCCCGTTCGCCGCGTTCGGCCGGATGTGGTCGGGGCGCCAGCTCGGCGACTTCGTGGACGTGGACGGCGCCGCGGGGACCGAGGCGGTGGTGGACCACCTGGTCGGTCTCGGCCACACCCGGATCGGCTTCCTCGGCTGGCCGCGTGGATCCGGCGCGGGCGACGACCGGGCCGCCGGCTGGCAGCGGGCGATGCGGCGGCACGGCCTGGCCGTGCGCGGCCGGCGGGCCCAGACCGTGGACGACGTCGGCGAGGCGGCCACCGCCGTGGGCCCGTTGCTGGACGCCGGGGCGACCGCCGTCGTGACGGCCAGCGACACCCTGGCGATGGGCTGCTACCGCGCCCTGCGGGACCGGGGGCTGAGCCCGGGCCAGGACGTGTCGGTCGCCGGATTCGACGACTCCCCCGCCGCCGCGCTGGTCTCGCCCGCGCTGACCAGCGTCACGCAGCCGCTGGACGCCGTGGGAAGCGCATGCGTCCGGCTGCTTCTCGACCGGCTGCGCGAACCCGACCGACCCGCCGAGCATCTGCTGCTCCCCCCGGCCCTGACGGTCCGCGACAGCACCGCGCCACCCCCCAGGAGGACCCCGTGAACCCCGTGCACCCCGCGACCACCCGGCCGCCCCGCGACGGCCGGCGACGCGCCAGAACCGCCCACGCCGTCGCCGCCGGCGGCCTGCTGCTGACGGCCCTCGCCGGCTGTTCCTCGAACTTCGGCGAGGACGAGACGGAACAGGACGACAGCGCCAGCCAGCAGCTCACCGTGCTCATCGCCACCTCCGGCGACGCCGAGACCGACGCCGTCCGGGCGGCGGCCGGCGCGTACGAGGAGGAGTCGGGCAACACCGTCCGGGTGGAGGTGGCCCAGGACATCAACCAGCAGCTCGGCCAGGCCTTCGCGGGCGGCGAGCCGCCCGACGTGTTCTACGTGGACTCCAGCCAGTTCGCCAACTACGCCGAGGGCGGCTCGCTGCACCCCTACGGCGAGCGGATCACGGACGTCGACGACTTCTCCCCCGCCCTGCGGCAGTCCTTCACCAGGGACGGCGAGCTGGTCTGCGTGCCGAAGGACACCTCGTCGCTGGCCCTGATCGTCAACGCCGAGCTGTGGCGGGCGGCCGGGCTGACCGAGGCGGACCGCCCGGAGACGTGGGAGCAGTTGCGGGACGTCGCCGAACGCCTCACCGGAGACGGCGTGACGGGCATGGTGACCACCGAGGAGTACCAGCGGCTCGGCGCGTTCATGCGGCAGGCGGGCGGCTGGATCACCAACGCCGAGCAGACCGCGATGACCGCCGACTCGCCGGAGAACGCGGAGGCGTTGGAGTTCGTCAGGGGCATGCTGGACGACGGGTCCTGGCGGTACGCCAGCGACCTCGACGCCCAGTGGGCCGGCGAGGCGTTCGGCGAGGGCCAGGCGGCGATGACGGTCGAGGGCGGCTGGTTGGCGGGCGCCCTGGCGGCCGACTACCCGGACGTCGAGTACGAGGTGCTGCCGCTGCCCGAGGGGCCGGCCGGCCAGGGCACCCTGGCGTTCACCAACTGCTGGGGCGTCGCGCAGGACAGCGCGCACCGCGAGGCGGCCGTGGACCTGGTGGACTTCCTCACCCGACCGGAACAGCAGATCGCGATGGGCGAGGCGTTCGGCGCGATACCGTCCCGGGTCAGCGCGGCCGAGGACTACCTCGCGGAGCATCCGGAGCAGGAGGCGTGGGGCGCCAGCGGCGACTGGGTGCAGGGCCCGGTGACCATCCAGGGCTTCGACACGGTGCTCGCCCAGTTCAACACCGACCTGGCGGAGCTGCGCACCGCCGACCCGGACACGATCCTCGCCGACCTGCAGCGCTACGGCGAGGCCGCGCTGGACGAGGTGTCATGAGCGCGGTGCGGGACGACGCGGGCGGGGCGGCGCCGTGAGACGCGGGGCCGCCCGCCCGGCGGTGGCCGGGCAACGGCTCTGGGGGTGGCTGTTCGTCAGTCCCGCGACGCTCGTCCTCGGGGTGTTCCTGGTGCTGCCGATCCTGATGGCTGCCTGGGTGAGCCTGTTGGACTGGGACGGGCAGTCCAACCCGTTCACCGACGGCGAGGCGACGTTCGTCGGCCTGGACAACTACCGCGAGCTGCTGGCCGAGGACGGCCTCGACCGCATGCTGTTCATGACCTCGCTGCGCAACAACCTCTACTACGTGCTGATCGAGGTGCCGCTGGTGACCGGGCTGGCGCTGGGGCTGGCCCTGGTGGTGCACCAACGGCGGCTGCGCGCCCGGAGCATGCTGCGCACCACGTTCTTCTTCCCGTCGGTGACCAGCTCGGTCGCGGTCGCCACGGTGTTCCTCTTCCTCTTCCAGGGCGGCGGGGCCGTCAACGGCGTGCTGTCCTGGTTCGGGGTGCACGGTCCCAACTGGTTCGCGGACTCCCGCGGCGTGGTCTGGGTGGCGCTGGACGGCCTGGGCCTGGTCGACGCGCGGCGGCCGACCGGCGTGCTGGCCGAGCACGGGTTCCTGGGACTGTCCTGGTTCGAGTGGCTGTCCGGGCCCTCGGTGGCCATGTGCACGCTGATCGTGCTGGCCACCTGGACCACCTCGGGCACGTTCATGCTGATCTTCCTGGCCGCGCTGCAGGACGTGCCGCGCGAGCTGGAGGAGGCGGCGGCGCTGGACGGCGTGGGGCGGCGGCGGATGCTGTGGCACGTGATCCTGCCCGCGCTGCGGCCCGTGCTGTTCCTGGTACTGACCCTGGCGTTGATCGGCAGCTGGCAGGTGTTCGACATGGTGTACGTGATGGGGCAGGGGGCGCCGGGGAACACCACGCTGACGCCCGCGTTCCGCTCCTACCAGGCGGCGTTCGGGGACGCCGACTACGGCCAGGGCGCGGCGATCGCGTTCGTGCTGTTCGCCGTCATCCTCGCGTTCACGGCGGGGCAACGCTGGTTGCTGCGCGAGCGCGGCCCGCGGAAGGGGCGGGCCCGATGAGGCGCCGCGGAACCCGCGGCCACGCCGAACGGCCGGTGCTGGCCCGGTCCCGCCCGGTGTGGCGGGTGCTGGGGTACGCGCTGGTGGTGGGCCTGGCGCTGCTGTACCTGCTGCCGTTCGTCCTCCAGCTGGCCACCAGCTTCAAGACGGATCCGGAGGCCGCCGCCGACCCGCTCTCGGTGTGGCCGGCCACCCCCACCACGGCGGCGTACCAGCGGCTGTTCGGGCTGAGCGAGTCCGGCGACAGCGTGCCCTTCCTGCGCTGGCTGGGGAACTCCGCGGTGGTGACGGTGCTGGTGACCGCGGGGCGGGTGCTGTTCGACTCGATGGCCGGCTACGCGCTGGCCCGGCTGCGCTTCCCGGGCCGGGCGCTGCTGTTCGCCGGCCTGCTGGGGATCATGGCGGTGCCCGGGGTGGTGCTGCTCATCCCGAAGTTCCTGGTGCTCAGCACGCTCGGCATGTTCGACACCTATTCCGGGATGGTGGTGCCGCTGCTGGTGGACGCCGCCGGGATCTTCATCATGAAGCAGTTCTTCGAGTCGATACCCCGGGAGGTGGAGGAGGTCGCGCGGATCGACGGCGCGGGCACCCTCCGCATCTTCTGGTCGGTCGTGCTGCCGATGGCCAGGCCGGCGCTCATCACGCTGACGATCCTGTCGTTCCAGGGCTCGTGGAACGAGTTCACGCACTTCCTGGTGTCCACCCAGTCGAGCCAGTACGAGACGCTGACCACGGGACTGGCCCGGTTCGTCGCCGGCGGCCTCGGCCAGGGCACGCAGTTCCCGCTGAAGCTGGCGGCGGCGGGACTGTCCACGATCCCCGTGGCGGTGCTGTTCTTCTGCTTCCAGCGCCAGTTCGTCCGCGGTGCCAACGCCGGGGCGGTGAAGGACTGAGGGGGTTCACCGGCCGGTCGGGCGCCGGACGCCGGTTGGTCGCCGGCGCCCGGCACGCTCGGCGTGACGTCGACGGGAGGGAACGGCCGGGCCGATGCCGCAGGAGAACCGCACCTGGCGGCGCCTGCTGCCGAGCCCGCGCCAGGCGCTCTGTCTGCTGCCGCTGGTGGCCGTCGCCGGCTGGCTGGTGGCGCACCGCTCGACGCTGTGGACCGGGGCGCGGCAGGCGCTCGACGCCGACGGCCCCTGGCTGATGGCCGCGGCGGCGTGCACGGCGCTGGGGTTCGTCGCCGTCTCCTTCGCCCGGCAGGGCACCGTGCGGGAGCGGCTGCCGCCCGCCCGGCTGCTGGTCACCCAGTTCGCCGCCGGCGCCGCCAACCACCTGCTGCCCTCCGGCATCGGGGCGAGCGCGGTCAACGTCCGCTTCCTCTCGCGCTGCGGACTGCCGCCGGCCCGCTACTCCGCCGCGCTCGCGCTGTACTTCCTGGCCGAGGGGGTGTCCCGGATCGGGCTGCTGCTGGCGGTGCTGCTGGCCTTCCCGAACGCGCTCCGCATGGAGGAGCTGCTGCCGGAGCGGATCGGGCTGTCGCTGGTCGCGGCGGTGGCGGCGGCCGTCGCCGTCGTCCTCCTGCTGACCGCCCTGGCGATCCGCCCGGCGCGCCACGCGGTCGCCCGTTTCCTGGCGACCGCGCTGACCGACGTCCGCGCCCTGCACGCCCGGCCGGCCCGGGCGTTGGCGCTCTGGGGCGGCTCGCTGGCCTTCCCGGCACTCCAGGCGGCCGGGTTGGTCGCGGTGGCGCTCTCGATGGGGCAGGGGGGCACCTCCCAGGCCTCTGAGGCCTGGGGGAGGCTGCCGGTGGCGCACGTGGTGCTGGCCTACCTGGCCGCGACGGTGGTGGCCGCCGTCGTGCCGTCCCCCGGCGGACTGGGCTCCGTGGACGCCGCCCTGGTGGTGGCGCTGGTCGCCGTCGGAGCGCCCGTCGCGACGGCGACCGCCACCGTGCTGGCGTACCGGGTCATCACGGTCTGGCTCCCGCTGCTGCCGGGCGCCCTGGTGTTGGGCGTCCTGGTGCGGCGCGGCGTCCTGTGACCCGGCTCCCGCCGGCTACTGGCCGACCCGGCCCGGCTGGAGGGTCTGCTGGAACAGCACGTCGCCGCCGACCTCGCGGAGCCGGACGGTGAGCTCGCCGCCGTCGCCGTCGATCTCCACCTCGCCGTAGAACTGGTAGCCCTCGGCGGGCGAGACGTTGGCCCGGTCGGGTGCCCTGAGGAAGACCCGCTCAGGCCCGAACGTCGGGTCCAGCTCGTTCGCCGGGAAGGAGCCGGCGTTCAACGGGCCGCTGACGAACTCCCAGAACGGCTCGAAGTCGGTGAACCCCGCCGCGTCCGGCCGGTAGTGCTGCGCCGAGGTGTAGTGCACGTCGGCGGTGAGCCACACCGTGCCGGTGATCCGGCGGTGCTTCACGAATCGCAGCAGCTCCGCGATCTGCAGCTCCCGGCCGAGCGGCGCGCCGGGGTCGCCGTTGGCGACGGCCTCGATGTCCGTCTCGCCGTCGGGCACCACCAGGCCGAGCGGCATGTCGGCGGCGATCACCTTCCACACGGCGCGGGAGCGGGCGAGCTCGGCCTTGAGCCACTCCAGCTGGGCGCGGCCGAGGATGCCCTGCGGGTCGGCGGTCTGCTGGCCCGGCGAGTTGGCGTTGCGGTAGGTGCGCATGTCCAGCACGAAGACGTCGAGCAGCGGGCCGTGGCGCACCACCCGGTGCATCCGTCCGTCGCGCCCGCGGTTCTGGTCGGGGGCCAGCGTGGGCACCGGGAAGTACTCGGCGTACGCCTGGCGGGCGCGCGCCGCCAGCACGTCCACCGACCGCTCGGTGTAGCGCTCGTCGTCCAGGATCTCGCCCGGGTACCAGTTGTTGGTGACCTCGTGGTCGTCCCACTGCACGATCGAGGGCACCTGGGCGTTGAACCGGCGCAGGTTGGCGTCCAGCAGGTTGTACCGGAAGGTGCCGCGGTACTCGTCGAGCGTCTCGGCCACCTTGGACTTGGCCTCGGTGGTGACGTTCCGCCACACCCGCCCGTCCGGCAGGGTGACGCTCGGCTCCAGCGGGCCGTCCGCGTAGACGGTGTCGCCGCTGAACAGGAAGAAGTCCGGGTCGAGGCGGCGCATCTCCTCGAACGCGCGGTAGCCGCCGAGTTCGGTGTTGATGCCCCAGCCCTGTCCGGCGAGGTCGCCCGACCACACGAACCGGACGCCGTCCCCGCGCCGGGCGGGCGCGGTGCGGAAGGTGCCGGTCACGGGCGCGCCGCTCCGCCGCGGGTCGTCCGGGTCGGCGAGCAGCACCCGGTAGTGCATCTGCTCGCCGGGCGGCAGGCCGCGCAGCGCCGTGGTGCCGGTGAAGTCCGTGTCGGGGCCGAGCAGCGGCCCGTGCCAGCGGCGCGGCGCGCGGAACGACTCGGTGGCCGAGGTCTCGACGACCATCAGGGCCGGACGGTCGGACCTCACCCACACCAGGCCCGAGGAGCTCGTGACGTCTCCCGCCTGCACGCCCCAGCGGGCCTCGGGGCGCCCGGAGCGGGCCTGCGCGGGCGCGGCGCCGGCCAGCGCGGGCAGGGTGGGCAGGGCCAGCGCGGCCGAGGCGAGCGCCCCGCCCCGCAGCACCGTCCGGCGGCCGACCGGCCGCCGGTGGTGGGATCCGACGTCCCGTCCGGAACTCGACTCGGTCATGAGGTACCTCCCGTGGTGCGACGCGCTGATCCGCCGCAGCATGGTCCGCCCGCGACGACGTCGGATGCCGCGCGGCGGAACGCCCGGCGAACGCACGGCGAAGAGCCGGACGCCCCTCCCCCAGGCCCGGCGCCGCGGAGGAGGGCATAGGGTCGGGGACGCCGACGGTTCGTCGGGCTCCGCGGAGTCCGGCGAGGCAAGAGGGAACCCGGTGCGAATCCGGGACTGCCCCGCAGCGGTGAGTGGGAACGACCGCCGTCATCAGGCACTGGGCGCGCCGCGCCCGGGAAGCGACGGCCAGTAGGTCCGGCGGCTCCTTCGGGAGCCGGCGGGTGCCCGCGAGTCCGAAGACCTGCCGCCGGCGCGCGCACCGCCGGTGCGCGCTGGTCCTGGGCCTCGCGGGTGGGCTCGTGGGACGCGTTCGTGCCGGTTCCGGCGCGGCGCCGTTCTCGCGTGCTGTCCTCGTGGTTCCGACCGAGGTCAGCGAGCTCGCGAGGAGAGAGCTGTGATCGACGACACCACCCACCGCACCCACCGCACCCACGATGCCCGTCGTGCTGACGAGATCGGCGCGACGGTGCTGGGCTATCCGCGGATCGGCCCGCGCCGGGAGCTGAAGCGCGCGGTCGAGGACCACTGGGCCGGCCGGCTGGACACCGCGGGCCTGTTGGAGGTCGGCCGCGCGCTGCGGGCGGCGACCTGGCGGGAGTTGGCCGACGCCGGCCTGGACTCCGTGCCGGGCAACACCTTCTCCCACTACGACCAGGTGTTGGACGCCGCCGTGCTGGTCGACGCGGTGCCGCCGCGGTTCCGCGCGCTCGGCCTCCCGCCGCTCGACACCTACTTCGCCATGGCGCGGGGCCGGGACGACGTGGCCCCGCTGGAGCTCACCAAGTGGTTCGACACCAACTACCACTACCTGGTGCCGGAACTGGCGCCGGACACCCGGCTGGCGCTCGCCGACGACCCCGAACCGGTCGCCGAGTACCGGGAGGCGGCGGCGCTCGGGGTGCCGACCCGGCCGGTGCTGCTGGGCCCGGTGACGTTCCTGCTGCTGGCGAAGCCGGCCCCGGACGCGCCGGACGGGTTCGTTCCGCTGGACCTGCTGGAGCCGCTCCTGGCCTGCTACGCGGAGCTGTTGGAGCGGCTGGCCGACGCCGGGGCGGACTGGGTGCAGCTGGACGAGCCGGCGTTCGCCGCGGACCGCACGGAGGCGGAGCTCGCGGCGCTGCGCCGGGCGTACGACCGGCTGGCGGCGCCGCGCCGCCGGCCGCGGATGCTGGTCGCCGGCTACTTCGGCGATCTGGGCCCCGCGCTGCCGGTGCTGGCCGGCACCGCCGTCGAGGCGGTCGGCGTCGACCTGGTGGCGGGCCCCGCGGCGGCCGGCCGGCTGGCCACCCTGCCGGGGCTGCGGGACAAGACGGTGGTGGCCGGCGTGGTGGACGGGCGCAACGTGTGGCGCACGGACCTGCGCGCCGCGGCGGCGACCTGCGCCGGGCTGCTGGGTTCGGTCGGGCGACTCGCGGTGTCCACCTCGTGCTCGCTGCTGCACGTGCCCTACGACCTGGCCGCCGAGCCCGGGCTGGACCCCGGGCTGCGCGACCGGCTGGCCTTCGCGCGGCAGAAGGTGGCGGAGGTGGTGCTGCTCGGGCGGGCGCTGCGGGTCGAGGAGCCGGCCGTCACCCGGGGCCTCGCCGAGGCGGGCGAGGCGGTGCGCCGGGGCCGGGCCGCCGCGCGTCGGGACGACCGGGTGCGGGCCCGGGTCGCCGCG
This sequence comes from Streptomyces sp. B6B3, assembly GCF_039871525.1. Taxonomy (NCBI): domain Bacteria; kingdom Bacillati; phylum Actinomycetota; class Actinomycetes; order Kitasatosporales; family Streptomycetaceae; genus Streptomyces; species Streptomyces sp. B6B3. Next base: position 375,228 of record NZ_JBDPLU010000006.1, read on the forward strand.
CTGCGCGGCCGGCCCCACGAACGGGCCCCGTACCGGGAACGGGCCAGGGTCCAGCGGGCCGGGCTCGGGCTGCCGCCGCTGCCCACCACCACCATCGGCTCGTTCCCGCAGACCGCGGACGTCCGCCGGGCCAGGAGCGCGCTGCGCGCCGGCCGGCTGGACCAGGCCGGCTACAACGAGCGGATGCGGGCCGAGATCGCCCGGGTGATCGCCCTGCAGGAGCGCCTCGGCCTGGACGTGCTGGTGCACGGCGAACCGGAGCGCAACGACATGGTGCAGTACTTCGCGGAGCGGCTCGACGGCTTCGCCACCACCGCGCACGGCTGGGTGCAGTCCTACGGCTCGCGCTGCGTGCGCCCGCCCGTCCTGCACGGGGACGTCTCCCGGACGGAACCGATGACCGTGGAGTGGAGCGCCTACGCCCAGTCACTGACCAGCCGGCCGGTCAAGGGCATGCTGACCGGCCCGGTGACCCTGCTGGCCTGGTCGTTCGTCCGCGACGACCAGCCGCTGGCGGCCACGGCCGACCAGCTGGCGCTGGCGCTGCGGGATGAGATCCGCGATCTGGAGGCCGCGGGCCTGCGGATCGTGCAGGTGGACGAGCCGGCGCTGCGCGAGTTGCTGCCGCTCCGGGCCGCGGACCGGCCGGGGTACCTCGAATGGGCTATCGGAGCGTTCCGTCTCGCCACCTCCGGGGCGTCGGCCACGACGCAGTTGCACACCCATCTCTGCTACTCGGAGTTCGGGGACGTCATCGACGCCATCGACGGGCTGGACGCCGATGTCACCACCATCGAGGCCGCCAGGTCCCGGATGACGGTGCTGCGCGACCTGCGGAACGCGGGCTTCGGCCGCGGCGTCGGTCCGGGCGTCTACGACATCCACTCGCCGCGGGTGCCGAGCGCAGAGGAGGTCGCCGAGGCGCTCGCCGAGGCGGTCCGCTCGGTGCCGCCGGAGCGACTCTGGGTGAACCCCGACTGCGGTCTGAAAACCCGCGGCTACGCGGAGCTGGAACCGGCCCTGCGGGCCTTGGTGACGGCGGCCACACAGACCCGAGGCGCCCTTTAGATCTTCCCGATAGGATTGCTAGGGTTTTACGACAGTATTGCGAGTTGAACGGGAAACCATCGGCGCGTACTCGGGCCGGGCCACCCATGGCCCGACCGTGAGAATCCTATGTGTCGCATGGAGCCGCCACGTGGATCGTGGCACGGTGCGTGGGAATCGTGACGCCCTGAGTCACGGAGTTTCGCGCACCGTGCCGGCGGTTATCCCTCGACTCGGCGACGACAGGGTCCCCTGGAGGCGATGCCGTGAACTGGTGGATGGCGCTGACCGGTCTCTTCGTCGGCACGGTGGTGGGAATGACCGGAATGGGCGGCGGGGCGTTGATGACCCCGATTCTGGTGCTCTTCTTCGGAGTTTCCCCCCTTGCCGCGGTGTCCAACGACCTGGTCGCCTCGGCCGTCATGAAGCCCGTGGGCGCCGGCGTGCACATGCGCCGGGGCACGGTGAACAAACGGCTGGTCGGCTGGCTGATGGTCGGGTCGGTGCCGGCCGCGTTCGGCGGCGTGCTGCTGGCGAGATGGCTCGGCTCGGGGGACGACATCGAGCACGTCATCAAGACCGCCCTCGGCGCCGCGCTGCTGCTGGCCGCCGGGTCGCTGGTCGCCAAGGCCTATCTGCAGATGCGCGAGCGGGTGCAGGGCAAGCAGGTGAGCGACCAGGACGCGCTGTCCATCCGGATCAAGCCGGTCCCGACGGTGGTGATCGGCGTCATCGGCGGCATCGTGGTGGGCATGACGTCGGTCGGCTCGGGATCCCTGATGATCATCGCGCTGCTGGCCCTCTACCCGATGCTGAGCGCGAGTTCGCTGGTGGGCACCGACCTGGCCCAGGCGGTGCCGCTGGTCTTCTCCGCCGCGATCGCCCACATGATCTTCGGCGACTTCGAGTTCGGCATGACCGCCACCCTGCTGATCGGCTCCATACCGGGCGTCTACCTGGGGGCCAGGTTCTCCTCCTCGGTGTCGGGCGGCCTGGTGCGCCGGGTGCTGATCGTGGTGCTCGTCGCCTCGGGCCTGCAGATGCTGGGAGTTCCGGTGCTGGCCACCGGCATCATCGTCACCCTCTCCGTGGTCCTGGGCCCGCTCGCCTGGATGTGGGCGCGTAAGCTGAACGGCCTGCCCGCCCGTGCGCGGGTCGAGGCACGGAAGGTCGAGACGGCCGAGGTGGCCCGAGGAGGCGTCGTAAGCCAGTGACGAACCCACCGATACTCATCACGGGTCTGCCGCGCAGCGGCACCAGTTGGGTCGGCAAGATGCTGCAGGCCAGTGGTGAGGTGGTGTACGTCAACGAGCCGCTCAATCCGAGCCGTCCGCCGGGCCGCTCCCCCGGCGTGCTCAACGCCTCGGTGAGCCACGCCTTCCAGTACATCTGCGCCGACAACGAGGCCCCGTGGCTCGGCGCGTACCGGGACACCACCGGGCTGCGCTATCACACGCTCGCCGAGCTGCGGGCCAACCGGTCGCTGCCCGACCTGGCGCGGCTGGCGAAGAACCTCAGGGCGTTCACCGCCGGCCGCCTGCGCGGCCGGCGGGCGCTGCTGGACGATCCCTACGCCGTGCTCTCGGCCGCCTGGTTCGCGCGGCGGCTGGGCGCGGTGACCGTGGTGCTGGTGCGGGAGCCGGTGAGCTGGGCGGGCAGCTGGCGCAAGCTGGGCTGGACCACGTACTTCCACGAACTGCTGGAACAGCCGCTGCTGGTGCGCGACGTGCTCGGCGAACACGCCGAGGAGCTGCGCCGACTGGTGGGCAGCCAGGACGAGCTGGCGAAGAACGCCACGCTGTGGCGGGTGACCTACGAGGCGGTGGACGCGATGCGCCGGGCGTCCGACGCGGACGCCGACGGCGGCCCGGGATCGCTGCACGTGGTCCGCTACGAGGACCTGGCGGGCGATCCCGAGCGCGCCTTCGGCGAGCTCTACCGGACGTGCGGACTGACCTGGGACGACGCCGCCCGGAGCGCGGTGCGCTCCGCGACCCAGGCCGGCACCGCGCCGACCCGGGCGATGTCGTGGAGCCTGCGCGGCGGCCTGTCGCGCACCGCGTTCCAGCCGATGGACAGCCAGACCTCGCTGGAGACGTACAAGGAGCGGCTCAGCGGGGAGGAGATCGACCGGGTCACCGAGCTGACCCGGGAGACCCGGGACCGCTTCTACGGCTGACCTGCGGCGCCGGTGACGGCCGGACGGTGACGGCCGGACGGTGACGGCCGGACGGTGACGGTTGGGCGGCTAGGGCCGGCCGCGGCGGCGCAGCGGGAGCAGGGCGCGCCGGGTCGGCCGGGTCATCAGCTCCTCGACCAGCGAGCCGAACCGCCGCACGGTGCCCGGCAGATCGCTCACCTGCGGCTCGGCCACGAAGCGCTCGGGCCGGAGCAGCGCGGCGGAGACCAGGCTGCGGAACGCGTCCTCGGTCTCGGCCAGCCGCACCAGGCCCGCCTCGCCGAGGCGCCGGCTGAACCGCACCTGGTGGTCGTCGACATGCTCGCCGAGGTCCGAACGGCGCGGCACGACGATGGGCATCTTGCCGACGCCGCGCGCGTCCATGATGGAACCGGGTCCGCCCTGGCAGACCACCACCGCGGCCTCGCGCAGCGCGGCCTGGAGCTCCTCGTGCGGCATCAGCGGCGCGGCCCGGAGGCCGGGCGCCGACGGCTCGGGCGTGTGGCCGTGCTGTACCAGCCAGCGCACCGGGGTTCCGGTGTCCGCCCAGCGCTCGATCCAGCCCATCGGCCGGGTGAACGGGTGGTGGTCGGTGCCGACGGTCACCAGCACCAGCGGGGCGTTCCGCGTCTCGGTGGGCATCTCAGAGCACCTTCCCGACCACGACGGAGTCGTCGTACAGGCGGCGTTGGTCCTCCCACTGCACCAGGAACAGGTCGGTCACCGGCTGGCACAGCCGTCCGGTCACGGTGCGGCTGTCGATGCGGTCGAAGACCTCCAGATAGGTGGTGCGGATGCCGCGCAGCCTGGCCACCCAGAAGAACGGCACGGCGACGCCCGCGCCGGAACTGACCACCAGATCGGGCGCGTACCGCGGGATCAGCCGCCAGGCCAGCCAGAGGTTGCGCAGCAGGTTGGGGATGTTCCGGGTGGTCGGCTGGTAGGCCCAGGTGACCTCCTCGCCGGCGAGCAGCGAGCGGGCGTCGGCGCTGTCGAACGTCACCCATCTGCGGTCGTGGTCCCGCCACCAGGGCGCCAGCCGGTGGAGCTGGGCGAGGTGTCCCCCGGAGGAGCACACCATCAGCACCCGCAGTGGTCGCTGGTCGAGCGATTCCCTAGCCATCGGTTGGCCTTCCGCCTAGTCGGTAGCCGTAGCGCAGCATGCCGGGCACGGTCAGCGCGGTGACGACGGCCTTGTCCCTCGGCCGCATCGCCGACCGCCAGGCGTCGTCGACGCGCAACGGCACGGTTCCGTCGGAGAAACGCATGGGATTGCCGGACACACTGTGTTCCACGGACAGTCGCAGTCCGGACTCCTGCACGAAATCCAGATCCTGTGGTCCCAATTCGTGGTCGGTGAGCGCGGAGATACGCCGCAGGGCGCCGGCCGGATCGGCCACGAAGCCCTCGTAGCGGAGCCGTTCCCCGCCGCGGTGGAACAGTCGAAGCACGTCGAACAAGCCGTTGTAGGTGGACCATCGGGCCGCCAGACGGGGAATCGGAATCCTCGCCATATAGGCGTCTTCGTCGGTGATCTCCGGCCGCTTGACCTTTTTCGCCCATGAGTGCGCGACGCCCCGACTGTCCCGCATGACGTGCAGCAGGCGCAGGTCGACGCCGCCGGTCCGCCGCAGCACCGCGGCGTAACTGACGTGCTTCGACGAGTCGATGACCACGGAGGCGCCGCTCACCTCGCGGATCGCCGCGTAGAGTCGTCCCAACACCTCGGTGAGCTCGGTCAACCGGGCGGCGTAGGCGCCGGAGGGCCGGCCACGCAGCAGTTTGGGCAGGTAGCGGGTCCGGTCCACCTCGTGTTGCAGCGCGGCCACCCCGGCCGGGTCGGCCGCGGCCCAGCCGCCGAACGCGCGCTCGCCGACCTCGCTCCAGAACGGGCAGTCCAGGAAGCGGGCGCCGCAGCCGCACAGGTGGTTCTCGGCCGCGCCGCGGGTCCAGAGGAAGACGACTTCACCCACATGACAGAAACCCGGAAGCTCGCCCAGCGCACGAGAGAGAATCGTGCTGCCGCTGCGGCCCAGTCCCCCGATGTAGAGCACACGGACGCGATCCATGGTCGCGGAGCCTAGGAGTGCCGCGTGTAGGCACACAATATTAACTAGCCTAAACACACAACACGTCCACCACCCCCGACCTCTATGACCGCCCTAAGTCACATAAGCGGACACTAGACTGCCCGGCGTTCACCCGAATTCCGTCGAAAGAACACCACGCCGTGACGACCGCATCCGGAGTAACCAACGAGCCAGAGGCGGGGGCCAGCAGGTCGGACCTGTCCGGGGCCGCCAGGAGCGGCGCGCTCGGGCTCTTCGGCGCCGCGGTCGCGGCCGTGGGCGGGTTCGGCCTCACCGTCGTCGTCACCCGGGGCCTCGGCTCCGCCGGCGCCGGGGTCTTCTTCCAGTGCTTCGCGGTCTTCACGATCCTCTCGGCCGTCGGCACCGCGGGCGCCGACACGGGACTGCTCTACACGGCCACCCGCAGTCGGGCGTTGCGCCGGGTGGCCGACCTGCGCCGTGCCCTGCTCGTCGCCTACGGCCCGACCACGCTGGCGGCGAGCGCGATCGCGCTGACCGTCTACCTCTCCGCGCCGCGGCTGTCCGCGCTGCTGGTGGACGAGGCGCACCGCGAGCAGGGCGCGGACTACCTGGCCCTGCTCGCGCCGTTCCTCGTGGTCGCGATCCTCGGGCTGATCTCCGTGCAGGCCACCCGCGGCTTCGGCGGCCTGCGCACCTACGTGCTGCTCCAGCAACTGCTGCTGCCGATCGGCCGGGTGCTCGCCGTCGGGCTGGTGCTGGCGTTCGGCCTGCACGGGCTCGCGGTGCCGCTGGCCTGGGCGGTGCCGCTGTTGATCAGCGGCCCGCTGGCGGCGGCAGCGCTGTGGCGGCAGCTGCGACGCACCGAACGCCGGCTGCTGCCGGAGTCCGAACCGCCGCGCCCGCTGCGCGAGATAGCCAGGGAGTTCTGGGCGTACGCCTCGGGGCGGGGCTTCGCCCAGGCGTTCACCCAGTCGATCGTCTGGTTCGACGTCATCATCGTCGGCGCCCTGCGGTCCGCCCACGAGGCCGGCGTGTACGCGGCGGTGAGCCGCTTCGTGACGACGGGCACGCTGGTGATGCAGGCGATGCGGCTGGGCATCCAGCCGCAGCTGGGCGCGGCGCTCGCGGTCGGCGAACGGCGCCGCGCGGAGGATCTCTACCGGATCACCACCCAGTGGATCGTCGCCTCCTCCTGGCCGCTCTACCTGGTGCTGGCCACGTTCGGACCCCAGGTGCTGCGGCTGTTCGGCCAGGACTTCACCAGCGGCGCCGACGCGTTGACCATCCTGTCGCTGTCGATGCTCTTCAGCCTGGCCACCGGGAACGTCAACACCGTGCTGCTGATGGCAGGACGCAGCCGGTGGAACGCCGCCAACACCGTCGCGGCCCTGGCCGCGAACATCGTGCTGAACCTCCTCCTGGTGCCCGCGCACGGCATCGTGGGCGCCGCCGTGGCCTGGTCGGCGAGCATCCTGGTCGAGCGGACGATGGGCATGTACCAGGTGCGGGTGCTGCTCGGGCTGCGCGGCCACGGCAGGGGGTTCGTGCTGGCGGCCGTGCTCGCCGCGCTGGTCTACGGCGGTGTGGGCCTCGCGCTCCGGCTCACGGCGGGCGCCACACTGGGGGCGTTCCTGAGCTATCTGGCGATCACCGGCGTGGTCTACGCGGCGGCGCTGTGGCTGTGCCGCGACGCGCTCGGGCTCGCCGCCCTGCTGGACATCCTCCGGCGGCGCGGCGCCCGCTCCGGCCCTCGCCCGGACGCCGCGCCCCCGGCCACGGACCGCGCCGGTCGCTGAGCGGCTGACCCGAACCCCCGGCGCCACCCGAGGCGTTGGTGACAGAACGGGCACATCACCTCCAGAATTGCGAAGCCGGTGTGGACGAGCGGTCCGCGCCGCATCAGCGACCCACGAGGAGACCGTCTTGTTCAGACGCCTGAGGACCCTGTTAGCGCTCGCCGCGGCCACGGCGGGCGTCCTGGTCGGCACCGCCGGATCCGCCGAGGCGGCGCCGGTCCCGGAGGATCGGGACCACTGCGCGATCGTCCTGGAGCGGGGGAACCCGATCCCGGTGCGGTCCGGGTGCTTCAGCGACTTCCGGGCGGAGGTGCGCTGGCTGACGGAGGGAGCGGTCACCGACGCGCCGCGCGACCGGGACGCGGCGCTCGCCGACGCCGCGCTGACCGGACGGTTGCGGACCGCGCAGGGAACGCTCTTCGCCACCGACGACGAACGAGCGAACTACGCGCTCATCGCCACCGAGTACGAGCACGAGAACTACGGCGGCGCCAGCGCGGACGTGTGGGGCGACGGCACGTGCTCCAACGTCCTCCCCGTGGCCGAGTTCTCGGTCGCCCGGGTGGGGCATCTCAATCCCCCACCCGGGCAGGGCTTCCCGTGGTGGAACGACCGGATCACCTCGTTCCGCAGCTACGCCGGCTGCCTCGCCAACCACTGGCAGCACGACAACTGGCTCGGCAGCAACACCGGCTACCGGGGGCCTGAGGTCGCCAACATCGGCGAGTCCATGAACGACGAGACCTCGTCCATCCAGTGGACCTGAGCCATCCAGCGAGCTGAGCCCGACCGGCTGAGCGGCGATCGCTGATCCCGTGCGGCCCGCGCGGGTTCAGCGGAGGCTGCTCTCGGGGCGGCGGTGCTTCTGGGCCGCGGGCGCCGCCGCCGCGTCGTGCCGGGTGGCGCGGGCGCGCCCGCCGCGGCGGGCCGTGGTGACGATGCCGCAGCCGGCCACCGGCGTGCCGAGCCGCTCCAGGTCGGTGGCCAGCGCGGACAGATCGGGCGCCAGGGTCCGCCCCCGCTGCCCGACCACCACCGCCGCGCCCGCCGCGCCGGCCATCGCCAGCGTCTCGGACCGGCTCAGCTGTCCCGAGGCGTCCAGCACCACGTACCCGTCCGTGGTGGTGAGTTCGGCGACCAGCGCGTCGAAGTGGCCGCTGCCCAGCAGCGACCGCACGTCGCCGCCGTAGGCCGCGCGCAGCCCCGGGACCGCGGTGGAACGCAGGGTGTCCGCCGGGCTCGTCATCCCGGGCACCGCCCCGGGCATCAGCGACGAGATGCCGCCGCCCTCGCCGAGCGCCGCGAGCCCGGCCGCGCCCGGGTTCGACCAGCCGGGGGTCAGCAACGCCACGCCACTGTGCGCCTGCGCGATGGCGACGGCGAGCGCCGCACCCGCGGTGCCCGCGCGGCCCTGGGTCAGGTCGGCGACCAACAGCACGCGGATGTCGGCGCGCCGGAGCGCCGGCATCAGGTGGGCGCGCAACACCCGGTAGGACTCGGCGGCGTCCCCGTCGGGGTCCTCCAGCAGCGGCGCGCCGGGCCCGCCGGGGATCTCGGCCAGCAACGGCGCCCGTACCGCCCGGCTCACGTCGTGGCCCGAGCGCACCCGCCGGTCGAGCCCGTCGCGGGCGAACGCGGCGAGCAACGCCAGCACCAGCGCCGCCAGCGCGCCGCCCACCAGGAACGTCGGGCCGCCGGCGAACGAGGCCGGCGCCGCCTGCTCGGCCTCGCGCAGCACGGTGCCCGGTTCGAAGACCAGGCTCTGCAGGTCGCCGCGCCGGGTGGACAGGCTCTGGATGCTCCGGTCGGCGATCTGCCGGTCGGCATCCGCCTCCTGGGCCTCGCGCGTGCCGGCCTCCGCGGCGGCCAGCGCCTCCTCGGCGGCGATCAGGTCGTCCCTGGCCTCGCCGAGCGACTCCTCGACGTTGTCCAGCATCTGCCGCTGCTGGTCCCGCGCCTCCGCCTCCCGGTGCTCCAGGTACGCCTGGGCGAAGGCGTTGGCGCCGTCCACCGCGTCCTGCCGGGAGTTACCGGCGTAGCTGAGGGTGAGGCTGGCGGTGTCGCTCGCCGCGGTCACGGTGAGGCCCGCGCGCATCGTCTCCGGATCGCCCGCCGGCGAGAGCAGTTCCGCGGCGGCCTCGGCGACCTCCGACGACTTGGCCAGTTGCGCCTCGGAATCCGTATTGACCAGTTGGTCGGCAGTTCTCCCGCTCGTGAACGGATCGGTGCCTATCGGGTTCACGCGAACGATCGTGGAAGCCTCGTACCTGTCGGACGCGAGTTGCGCGTACCCGACGACCGCCGCGACACCGATCAACGCGACGACGAGAACGATTCGCCACCGGCGCCTGGGCACCTCGAAATACTGCCGCACCGCTACGGACTGCCCGTCGGATGTGCCCGTTGTGCCAGTCATGAGAACCTTTGGTTTGTGGGGGGCTTTGTGGGGGATTCCAGGGCGAGCAGGACACCCCGGCTCAGCGGGGGACGACCTGAACGACCATACAACGGCGCCCTTGGCGACCCTGAGGCGATTCCGTGAACGTATAAACATCGCATGAACAGCGCACGGCGCAATCGGACGACCCGGCCGAGAGCGCGAATGCTAATCTCGGCCCCCGGCAAGCGGCCCGCTAACCGATGAGGTCACACCATGAGTGAGAGCGCCGCAGCAAAGACGACGGCGAAGCGGCAGGCGACACCGATTCCGGACCCCGGCAGACCGTCACCGTCGGTGAGCGTGGTGGTGGCCACCCGGGACCGGCCCGAACTGTTGCGCCGCGCCGTCGCCGCCATCCTCGGGCAACGGTACGAGGGCTTCGTCGAGTGCATCGTCGTGTTCGACCAGAGCGATCCGGTACCCGTGGACGTGGAGCCCGGCGAGAACCGCGCGCTGCGCCACATACGCAACGAGCGCACCCCGGGCCTGGCCGGCGGGCGCAACACCGGGATCCTCGTCGCGAACGGCGATCTGGTCGCTTTCTGCGACGACGACGACGAATGGCTGCCGGGAAAGCTCGGCGCCCAGGTGGAGCTGATGGACCGGCACCCGGAGGCGCCGCTGGTCTCGACCGGCATCGTCGTCTCCTACGGCGACCGGGAGATCCCCCGACTGGCGCCCGACCGGGCGCTCGCCCGCCCCGACTTCCTGCGCGACCGGATCATGGAGGTGCATCCGAGCACCGTGCTGATCCGCCGCCAGGTGCTGCTGGACCGGATCGGCCTGGTCGATGAGGAGATTCCCGGCGGGTACGGTGAGGACTACGAGTTCCTGCTGCGCGCGGTCGACGTCGGCCATATCCACGCGGTGCACGAGCCGCTGGTCAGGGTGCTCTGGAGCGCCCGGTCGTACTTCTTCGACCGGTGGAAGATGATCATCTCCGCGCTGCACTACCTGCTGGAGAAGCATCCGGACTTCGCGACCGAACCGGTCGGCATCGCCCGCATCGAGGCGCAGCTCGCCTTCGCCCACGCGGGCCTGGGCGAGATGCGCCAGGCCAGGCGCTGGGCGTTCCGCGCGTGCCGGCACAACTGGCGCGAACAGCGGGCGTACGCCGCCCTGCTGGCCAGCACCAGGCTGGTGAAGATCGACACAATCGTGAAGATGGCGCACCGCTCCGGCCGAGGGATCTGATGCCCGCGCGCGTCGGGTCCGTGCTCGAACGCCTTGCGCCGCCGACCCTCCTGACCACCACCCGGGCCGAGGCGCGGCCGCTGCCGCGCTGGCCGATGTACGCGCTCTTCGTGGTCTTCCCGCTGTGGTGGCTGCTGGGCCTCGGCGACATGATCTGGCCGCTGTTCGCCGTGCCGATGCTGGTGCTGCTGCTGCGGCACGGCGAGCTGCGGGCGCCGAAGGGCTTCGGGCTGTGGCTGCTCTTCCTGGTGTGGATGTTCGTCTCGGTGGTGGAGATCGACACCGGCGGCCGGATGATCGGCTTCTTCTACCGCGCGCTGATCTACCTCGCCGCGACGGTGATCTTCCTCTACGTCTACAACGGCACCGAGCGCGATCTGCCGGCCCGCCGGGTCGCCCTGGTGCTGACCGCCTACTGGGTGGCCGTGGTCGCCGGCGGCTACCTGGGGGTCTTCTTCCCGCACGGCTCGATCTCGACGCCGATGGCCCAACTGGTGCCGGAGGGCCTGCGCGCCAACGAGCTGGTCTCGCACATGGTGACGCCGCGCTTCGCGCAGGGCGATCCCGACGGCTTCTACCAGAACGAGCCTCGCCCGTCCGCGCCGTTCGCCTACACCAACGGCTGGGGCCACAACTACGCCGAACTCGTGCCGTTCGTGCTGGTCGCGCTCGGCTACCTGCGCCGCGGCCCGCTGTTCTGGGTCGTGCTCGGGCTGTTGCCGCTCTCGCTGGTGCCGGCCTACCTCACGGTCAACCGCGGCATGTTCATCGCGCTGGGCCTCGGCCTGGCCTATGCGGCGCTGCGGATGGCGCTGCGCGGCAACGCCAAGGGCCTGCTGGGGCTCGGCGGGCTGGTCACGGTGGCGCTCGGCATCAGCCTCGCGGTGGGCGTGCGGGACCGGGTCTCGGCCCGGGTCGGCAACAGCCAGACCAACGAGACCCGGCTCGCCGTGTACCAGGAGGCGTACGAGCGGACGCTGGACTCGCCGCTCTTCGGATACGGGGCGCCGCGGCCCTCGATCCTGGGCGAGGGCGTGCCGGCGGTCGGCACCCAGGGCCAGTTCTGGAACGTGCTCTTCTCGCACGGTTTCCTCGGCGCCGCGCTGTTCCTCGGCTGGTTCGTCTGGCTCTCCTGGCGCACCCTGCGGGCGCCCAGCACGCTGGCGTTGTGGATGCACGTCGTCGTCGTGATGACGACGGTCATGATGTTCTACTACGGCCTGATGGACTCCGGACTCGTCATCGCGATGACGGCGGGCGCGATCGCGCTCCGCGAGGAGGAGAGACATCCCGACGTGACGCCGCGCGCCGAACCGCTACTCGCCAACATTCGTTACACATGACGGTCATGCCGCCGAAATAGTGTGGAGGCCCGTTGAATGATGTCCGGGCCGCACTGGACGGGGCGCTTGGCGATCACCATACTCGGAGGCCGTGCCGTTCACCGGGGTTCCCGTGGACGTCACGAAATGGGGAGGGGCGTCGGTTTCGTGTGCACCGCCGCCCCAGGGGCTGGTTCGCGCGGTCGGAGTACTCCGCGCGCGCAAAAAGAAAGGTCAGTCCGATGAGTTAGGGGCGTCAATGAAGGACAGAACACCAGCAGCCCGCGCACCCCGCTCCCGGTGGCGACATATCGCTCTTCCCGGGCGTCGCCGCAGGTGGACTCTCGTCGCCTCGGCGATCTGTGCCGCCGTCCTCAGCCCGTTGACGGTCAGCGGCTCATCCACCGCCGGCGCCGCCCCGCAGCAGCCCGACTGCCCACTCAACGAGATCTACGTTCCCGAGTGCGGCGTGTTGTGGGGCATTTACACCGAGACCGCCGAGGGCAGGAATCCCTACACCTCCGTGTTGGACCTCGAGTCCGACATCGGCAGGCAGTTCGACTTCGTGCACCGCTATCACGACTTCTCCAACCAGGGTTCCCAGGGCAGGTTCCCGGACCAGTGGGAGCAACAGCTGGGTGCGGACGACGAGCGCATGCTGCTCATCAACTGGACCACCCGCATTCACGGCACCGACGAGCGGGTCTCCTGGGACGAGGTGGACAGCGGGGCGTACGACGAGTCCGTCATCCGCCCGGTGGCACAGCGTCTCAAGGACTGGGGCAAGCCCGTCTTCCTGGCGTTCGACCACGAGGCCGAGGGCAACCGTCGCCCCGGCCAGGGCGACGGCTGGGACTACGTGCAGGCCTGGCGCCACATCTACGATGTCTTCGAACAGATGGGCGTCGACAACGTCGTGTGGACGTGGCTCCACGTGGGGTGGACGGGTCATGAGGAGACCACCCCGAACTTCTACCCCGGTGACGATTACGTGGACTGGATCGGATACGACCCGTTCAACTACTACGTCTGCCGGGACAACGAATGGCGCTCGCCCGGCGAGGCGTTCGGCACCTGGTACAACTGGCTCCAGCGCAACGGCTTCGACCACAAGCCGATCATGCTCGGGGAGTACGGCACCGTCGCCGATCCGGAGAACGAGTGGGCGCAGGCGGAGTGGTACCGCAACCTGGTGCCGGCGTTGGAGAAGTACCCGAACATCAAGGCAGTCGCCCAGTTCAACACGTACAAGCACTGCGACACCAGAGTCTCCACCCGCCCGGACGTGCTGGAAGCATTCGCCGACGCGGGTCGCCACGACTACGTGACCCTGGACCGCTGAGCCGTTAACGCCACCGTCTCGCGGAACTGCCGTGCCCGTTCCCCCCACACCATCCCCACCCGGGGCGCGGCAGTGTGCGCAGCGTGCCGGGCGTCGAGGAGGCCGCTGGCCGCCTCGACGCCCGGCACGAGCGTTCGAGTCTATTCACGCATGGTCCACAAGGAGGCCACAGGTACCTGTTGACATGTATCTCGCAGCATTGCTGTACTGATCGCCGCTGCTGCTGACCGACGCTGTGAATTGGGGGTTTGATACTTCATCCGCGTAACTTCACCCGCGGCAGACCCCGTCCTGCAGCAGACGCCCTCTGAGGACCGTGCTGACGGTTTCTCTCATAACGCGTCACCTCTCGTCACAGAGGATCGGCGACTCCGTCGTCGCCGTCCCCCACACCTCTAACACCACGAGAAATGTGATTCGCCATGACGCTGTCACCAATCGGCACCCGCCGTCGCCGCCAGCGGCCGGGTGCCAGTCAACCGTTCACCATGCCCGCATCGCGCCGGGCCGTTCCGTCCGGCACGCAGCCGAACCGTAAGCGGGGGTGTTGCGATGTCGCTGCCCACGCTTGAACTCACCCAGCCGGACCCGTTCCGCACCAGTCGTCCGTACCGCCGTCCACCGGGCGGCCAGCCCAGATCGAACCGCTGGGAGGGGCGCTACGTCGGGACCCTGGTCCTGGTCGACGCCCTGGTCGCCCTGGTGGCCGCGTCGGCGGCGGCCGGGGCCCGCTTCGGCACCTCGCCCGCCGGCGACGGCTACCTCGTGTTCAGCGCCGTCTTCCCACTGCTGTGGGTCGGGGCGCTGGCCGTCAGCCGGGCCTACGACGTGCGCTTCCTGTTCCTGGGCGCCGAGGAGTACCAACGCACCTTCCTCGCCGGCGTCGCGCTGACCGCGGGCGTGGCGGTGGTCTCCTACGCCGCCGCCCTCGAGGTGGCCCGCGGCTACGTCGCCCTGGCACTGCCCGGGGCGTTGCTCCTCGACCTGCTCTGCCGCTACCTGCTGCGCAAGTGGGTGCACCGCCGGCGGGTGAAGTCCGCCCGGTTCATGCAGCGGGTGATCGCCGTCGGCTACGAGCGGTCGATCGCCGTGATGGCCAGGGAGTTGCACCGGCACCGCTACCACGGCATGCGCGTGGTCGGCGCCTGCCTGCCCCCGCACCGGCCGTTCCGCACACAGGTGGAGGACCTCGACGTTCCGGTGTACGGCCGGTTCGACGACGTCGTCGAGGCCGTCGAGGCGACCGGCGCGGACACCGTCGCCGTGCTGTCCTGCCCCGAGCTGGACGGCACCGAGCTACGCCGCCTGGCCTGGCAGTTGGAGGCCAGCGACGTGGACCTGGTGGTCGCCCCGGCGCTGATCGACGTGGCCGGGCCGCGCACCACGATCCGCCCGGTCGACGGGCTGCCGCTGGTGCACGTCGACCATCCGCGGCTGTCCGGCGGCAGGCGGCTGGCCAAGGAGCTCTTCGACCGGCTCAGCGCCGCCCTGGCGCTGCTGTTCCTGCTGCCCGTGCTGCTGGTCATCGGCCTGGCGATCCGGCTGTCCAGCCCGGGTCCCGCGCTGTTCCGGCAGACCCGGATCGGCAAGAACGGCGCCGCGTTCACGGTGCTGAAGTTCCGCTCGATGTACCTGGACGCGGAGCAGCGGCTGCCGGAGCTGCGGCCGGTCAACGACAACGACGGAGTGCTGTTCAAGCTCCGGGACGACCCCCGGGTCACCCGCCTCGGGCGGCTGCTCCGCCGGTACTCGCTGGACGAGCTGCCGCAGCTGTTCAACGTGCTGACCGGTCAGATGTCGCTGGTCGGCCCACGGCCACCGCTGCCCAGCGAGGTGGAGCAGTACGCCGGCGACGTCAACCGCCGGCTCGTCGTCAAACCCGGGCTGACCGGCCTCTGGCAGGTCAGCGGCCGCTCCGACCTGTCCTGGGAGGAGTCGGTCCGGATCGACCTGCGCTACGTCGAGAACTGGTCGCTCGCGCTGGACGCGATGATCCTTTGGCGCACCGTCTTCGCGGTGCTCCGGTCGCAGGGCGCGTACTAGCCCGCGGCCCGCTCGGCCACGACGGCGGCTGGGGCCGTTCGGTTCGCACCACGGTGCGAACCG